>UCCS01000072.1 GCA_900470965.1 Hyphomicrobiales bacterium | reverse complement strand
TTGCCCGGCAATCCGGTCTCGAGCCTCGTTTGCTCGCTGCTTTTCCTTGAGCCGCTGATCCGCAAGCTCGCCTCGCTGCCGGCTGTCCAACGGGAGATAACGGTGGAAGCCGCCGCGACGCTGCGCGCCAATGATCACCGCCAGGATTACGTGCGCGCGAAGCTTTCGAAATCTGCCGCCGGCGGATGGCTGGTCGAACCCTTCGACAAGCAGGATTCGTCGATGATGAAGGCTTTCGCTCATTCGGACTGCCTGATCATCCCCCCGCCGCATGCGCCGGAATTGCCGGCAGGAACCACCTGCCCGGTCATGCTTCTGCGGCCAGATCTCCTCGCCTGATATTTCCTGAAGTCACCGCGATCCAGAAGCAGAGCTGCGCCAGTACGCTTGCGCCTAGAATGACGGTAGCAGCCGCAAGACCGGGATCGCCGCCGATGCCGGAAAGTGCGCTGCAGACGGCCCCAACAGCCATCTGCGTGAAGCCATAAAGGCCGGAAGCCGAACCGGTGACCTTTGGATTGACGCTGACGGCGAGCGTCAGCGCGTTGGGCGAAGCTACACCCGCCCCGACCGTATAGACCATGATCGAGGCCATCATCGGCAGCAGCGTCAGATGGTGGGTAGCGGCAAAGCCGAAGAAGACGAGCGCGGCCGCGATGCTGACGAGGTTGGACATCACCATCAGCCGCTTCATCGCAAACCGGCCGATCAGCCGTGTGGCGATCATGCTGCCGATCCAGTAGCCGAAGATCAGCAGCGCAAGACAAATGCCGACTTCGGTTGCCGGACGGCCGAGCTCGTTGATGACGATGAAGGGCGCAGATGCCGTGAAAGCATACATGGAGGTCGTCGCGCAGCCGCCGCCGATGGCGTAGCCGACGAAGGAGCGCGACGCGAGCAGGCCGAGATAATCGCGGCTCAGCGATTTCACCGAGGTCTCGACATTGCGCGTGCCGGTTTCCGGTACCTTGCGCCACGTCAGCAGGAGGTTGACGATGCCGAGAACGCAGAGCGCCACGAAGATCGAGCGCCAGCCAAGCGTGGCGGCAAGAGCGCCGCCGACGATCGGTGCAAGCCCCGGCCCGACCGTGACCATCAGGTTCATGATCGCAAGCCGCTTCGCCGTTTCATCGGGACTGGACATGTCGCGCACGATGGCGCGTGCAATCACGAGACCGGCGCAGCCGCCGAAGGCCTGAAAGAGCCTTGCTGCGATCAGCGCATGCACGCCGGGTGAAACCAGCGCCGCAACGCCGGCAATTGTATAGAGCACAAGCCCGCTCATCAGTACCGGCCGCCGCCCGTAACGGTCCGAAAGCGGCCCGTAGATAAGCTGGCCGACGGCAAGACCGAATATGTAGAGGCTGACGGTCAGTTGCATTTCGCCGATCGATGCACCGAGATCAGTTGCCGCCGCCGGCAAAGCGGGCACGAAAATATGCATGGCAAGCGTGCCGCTGAAGGTGATCAAGCCGAGCAGCCAGATCGGTATGTGAAGCTTCACACCAAGCGGTCGGGCTTCGGTCATCGGGCCGGGACGCGAATTCACTGTTCAGGCTCCTCGAGCTGTCGGGCAAGCACGTCGCTGATGTGATCGAGCACGCGCCATGTGGTTTCGATGTCCTCGCGCGGGAGACGAGCAAGCGCCTCCTCGCGGATACCTTGCGCCACGCGCTCTACCTCCTCCACGGTCTTCCTGCCCTCCTCTGTCAGCAGAATCTCCTTGGCCCGCCTGTCCTCGCCTTCCCGCCGCTCGACGAGTCCGGCTTTCTCCAAATTGTCGATCAGGCGCACGACAGATGAATTGTCGAGCGAGAGCGAGGCGGCCAGTTCTTTCTGGTGCATTGCTGTCGGTGAACGGGCGATGCGCAGCAGCGGCAGCCATGTCGCTTCGGTCAGTCCGAAGGGCTGCAGGCGCAGGTTCGCGACCCGGCGCCAGTAGCGCGCGGTCTGGGAGACGAGGCTCCCGAATGAGGTTGTGATCTTATCGTCGGTCATAGGAATATCGATGAGATAGCAATAGATGACATGTCATCTATTTTGGTGCAAGGCCAAAGTGTCGCCACGTAGCTTGATCAGAGGCATTCGCCTCTTTTCACCTCAATCGGAAAACCGCGCTACTGGCGGTCGAGTTGCCCTTAGCTCCGCCAAAATCCGGCACAGCATAGTCCGCAATCTGCAGCAGGGAGTTCGTCGGAAGAGGCGCCCTGCCCGGATCGCCGATGAGCACATCGAGACCGGCCGTGCGGCAACGTTCAAGGAAAGGCAAAACACGTTCCACCAAGGCCTCGTCATAGAAGATATCGCCGGCCAGGATTATGTCGGCGACAGGCGGGGCATCCTCGATGATGTCGCCGAGTCGCGTATCGATCACGACATCATTGGCATTGGCATTCAACTGCGCCGCAGCGATCGCTTTCGCATCGATATCGATGGCGAGCACATGGGCTGCACCGCATTTCATCGCTGCGATGGCGACGAGGCCGGAGCCGGTGCCGAGGTCGACGACACGTTTGCCGGCCACCTCTTCGGAATGGTCGAAAAGATAGCGCGCAAGCACCGCGCCGCCCGCCCAGGGATAGGCCCAGTAAGGCGGCATCAGATCGGAATCGTCAGCCATTGCAAGGCGATAGAGGCCGCTCCTCGGAGTCGCCATATGCAATCTTACGTCAGGGATGGAAGGAACACTCGCAAGCGGCAGGTTCGCTTCGATGAAGGCCGTCAGGTCGAGACGATCATCTGCTGAAGCCGGTCTCATCTGGTCGATTGCCCTCGTTGCGACAGGCTATCAGGCCCCGTTGGATGGCATAATACCTCGCTGGACCTTTGTATAGTTATGGAAGCCCACGTCTCGGGCTAACTTTTTTTTCAGCGATCCCGAAGGGCATCGCCCCAGATTTCCTACAAGCCGGAGGACACGTTATGCAACCGATCACCAGACGCTCATTTTCGGCCGCGCTCGTTGCAGGGGCCGCACTCAGCATGTTTCCGGCCGCCGGCCGGGCCGCCGATATTGTCAAGGCGAAGAATGTCGTTCTCGTCCACGGCGCCTATGCCGATGCATCCTGCTGGCTGGACGTCATCCCTCATCTCCAGGCTGCCGGCCTGAATGTGATGGCCGTGCAGAACCCCCTCACCTCATTTGCCGATGACGTCGAGGCGACCAAGCGCATCCTAGCGCTGATGGACGGCCCGACCGTACTCGTCGGCCATTCCTATTCCGGCATGCTCGTCACCGAGGCTGGCGTTGATCCCAAAGTAACTGCGCTCGTCTATATCGCTGCCCGCGCCCCTGACGCCGGCGAGGATTACACCGCGCTCGCCAAGCAGTATCCGACGCCGCCTGCAAGTGCAGGCCTCGTTCACAACGGCGGTTATGCCCAGTTGAGTGAAGAAGCTTTCGTCAGGGATTTCGCCGGCGATCTGCCGGTTGCTCGCGCCAAGGCACTTTATGCCGTGCAGGGCCGCATTTCCGATACGCTGTTCAACGCCAAGACGACCGTCGCTGCCTGGCGCTCGAAGCCATCCTGGTACGCGGTCTCGAAAAACGACCGCACCATCAATCCGGATCTCGAACGCTTCATGGCAAAGCGTATGAACGCAACGACGATCGAACTCGACGCCAGCCACGTTTCGCTGATCTCGCAGCCGCTCGCCGTCGCCAATCTCATCCTCGCAGCAGCCGGTCAAAGCGACAAGATCTGAGACCGCTGCAGCCTGCCGGCCGCATCACCTTACTGGTGCGGCCGGCGACCCGCCTCAGCGGTCCTTCTTCTTGGTGAATTTGCCCTTGCCACCATCGAACTTGGGGCCATCGAACTTGGGACCGTCGAATTTTGCACCTTCGGACCTGTTCTTGCCGCCCTCGAATTTGGCGCCTTCGAATTTCGGCTTCGGGCCTTTCTTCGTCCAGGGTTTGTCGTCCTGACGCCCGGCGCCGACGGGCCTGTCCGTCCCGAACTTGCCCTTCGGCTTGTCGCTGCGGAAACGGTCTTCGCCGCGGTCTTCGAACGGCTTCTTGGCGTAGGCGGGCTTGGCCTGCTTGCTGAAATCGGGCGTACCGTTCAGCTTCACCACCCGGATGCCGCGCTCCATCGTCTTGTTCGGGCCGAGGGCGCCGAGAAAGCTCTCAGCGCTGTCAGCGGCGATTTCCACGAAGGTCTCATCCGGCTGCATCTTGATCGCGCCGATCTCCCGCTTGGTCACGTTGCCGGCGCGGCAGAGCATCGGGATCAGCCAGCGCGGCTCGGCATTCTGCTTGCGGCCGACGGAGACTGAGAACCAGACGCTGGGGCCGAAATCATCGCGGGGGCCTTTCTGCGCCGGCGCGAATTCGCGTGCCTCGCCATTGTCGCGGCGCTTGCGGGCACGATCGTCCTGCACCGAAACTTCGATCAGGTCTTCCGGCGCCGATTGGTTGGCGCGGTACAGACGCACGAAAGCGGCAGCAAGCGTCTCGGCGCCATGGCTGGCGATCAGCTTCTGCACCAGCCCCTGCTCTTCTTCCTGCGGTTTGTCGGCGAAGATCGGGTCGGCCAGCAGCCGCTCGTCATCGCGCTCGGTCACTTCTTCCACCGAAGGTGGCCGTGCCCAGGTGGCGGCGATGCCGGCATTGTCGAGCAGGCGTTCGGCCTTGCGGCGAACGTTGAGTGGCACGATCAGAGCGCTGACACCTTTGCGACCCGCACGGCCCGTGCGGCCGCTGCGGTGAAGCAGCGTTTCCGGATTGGTCGGCAGATCGGCATGAACAACGAGGTCGAGGCCTGGCAGGTCGATGCCGCGTGCAGCAACGTCGGTTGCGATGCAGACGCGAGCCCGCCCGTCACGCATTGCCTGCAGCGCGTGGCTGCGTTCGTTCTGCGTCAGTTCGCCCGACAGCGCCACAACGTGGAAATTGCGGTTGTGGAACCGTGCCGTGAGATGATTGACGGCAGCACGCGTCGAACAGAAAACGATCGCATTGCGCGCTTCGTAGTAGCGCAGCACGTTGATGATCGCGTTTTCGCGGTCACTCGGCGAGACTGCAAGCGCGCGATACTCGATATCGATATGCTGCTTTTCTTCCGCCTGCGTGCTGATGCGCACGGCATCACGCTGATAGCTCTTCGCCAGCTTGGCGATGGCTGCGGGAACGGTGGCGGAAAACATCAGCGTACGCCGCTCGTCTGGCGCCGCGTCAAGGATGAATTCCAGATCTTCGCGGAAGCCGAGATCGAGCATCTCGTCCGCCTCGTCCAGCACTGCGGCCTTCAACTCGCTCATATCCAGCGCATTGCGGCGGATGTGGTCGCAGAGGCGCCCCGGCGTGCCGACGACGATATGGGCGCCACGCTCCAGCGCGCGGCGCTCGCTGCGGATATCCATGCCGCCGACGCAACTGACAATCACGGCGCCGGTCATTTCATAAAGCCATTCCAGCTCGCGCTTCACCTGCAGCGCCAGTTCGCGCGTCGGCGCGATCACAAGGGCAACGGGAGCGGCGGCGGGGCCAAACCGCTCCGCGCTTCCCAGAAGCGTTGGTGAGAGTGCTAACCCGAATGCAACGGTCTTGCCTGAGCCGGTTTGTGCGGAAACGAGTGCGTCCGACGCTGCGAGCGCCGGATCGAGCATCGCCTTCTGGACAGGGGTGAGCTCGGTATAGCCGCGCTTCTGCAACGCCTTGGCGATCGCCGGAGAGACGCCGTTATAGTCAGTCATGTGTTCGATCTTTCGGAGCTGTCAGACGCATAACGCGTCGTAGCCGGAATCGTCCGGCCGAAGAGTTGGGCCGTTCCTACTCGCTCCGGCTGCGAATGTCAAAGTGTCTCGCCACGCCATGTGTAGATGGCGATGCTGCCGGAGCGTCCGCGAATCCTCGTCTCGAACGGTCCGGTCAACTGCCCTGCCTGCGATGGAACGGCCTCCGGACCCGCAGCGTTGAGCAGGTTGGCGCTGAGTGCAAGCTCTGCCCCTCGGCTTGCCGCCACTTCCATGAGCCGCTGTGCGACATTAACGGTATCGCCTGTCGCGGTGATCTGCTGCCGATCGCCGCTGCCGAGCCGTGAGGCGACGATCGGGCCGCAATGGGCACCGAGCTTGAAGCCTATCTTCCTGCGGCGAAGCTCCGGATGGCCTGCAAGGAAGCTGCGTGTGTGGTCGGCAAGCCGCACGGCGCAGGCTGCTGCCCGGGCTGCATCGTCCGCCGTTGGTTCGGGCAGCCCGAAGAGGATCATGGCTCCATCGCCCATGAAGCTGGTGATCGCCCCGCCAAGCAGCTGCACTTCCTCGTCGATCAGTTCGAAGAAGCTGCTGAGAATCTCCCGCACTGCGGCCGGTCCGACTGCCTCGCTGAGGCCGGTGAAGCCCGAGAGGTCGATGAAGACGATAGAGGCATTCTGGCGCACCGGCTCGGCCAGGAAAGCCGGGTCACGCGCCAGCCATTCGCCGAGGCCCGGCGCCTCGATGCGCTGCAGCCGCTCGGACTGATCGGCGAAGTGCCGCGCACGGCTGCGGTCGCGCCAGAGTTCTGCAGCCCCGAAAATAACTGCGGGTGGCAGGGCGGCCGCAATCGGCAATGCAGCACTCAGCCAATAGCCGTTCGCGAAGGCAGCAAGGTTGAGCATCGCCCAGACAATGACCGTCAGGCCGATGATGACGAAGCCGAGGGCGCTGCGGCGCCATGCGATCAGGGCGACCAGAAGAATAGGCAAGGCCATCGCAATGCCGGCATCCGCCTGCCGTGTCCTGCTATCACGCACCATGCCGTCGCCGGCTATCAGATGCGTGATCGCGGTCGACATCACTTCGACACCCGGCAGGATTGGATCGAACGGGGTCGGAAAGACATCGCCGCCGCCGGTCACGGTCGCACCGATCACCACCACCTTGTCGGTGATGGCATCCGCCGGCAGCTTCCCATCGAACGCATCGGCAGCGCTGAAGGTGCGGATGCTGCCTGCAGGACCATAGAAGGTCAGCGGCAGGCGCTGGCCCGTGTCCGTTGGAATGCGGCGGGCGCCAAGCCGGATGCCATCGCTTTCGATCAATGGTTCGACACCGAGCGCAACCGAAGCGACGCGCAACGGAAAGGCTGCATCCAACCGGTCGGCGGCGCGAGAAAACAGCGGAATGAATCGCGGCACGCCGCTCTGGTCCGTCGCCACATTGACGATGCCGAGCGCTGCAGCCTCTGCGAAGCGGGGTTGCGGCAGCAGAAGCTGATGCGCTTCAGGGATCGCGGCAAGCGGATCCTCCGCATTCGCTGTCACTGATTGGAGACTCTGTGGGAAAGTCGCAGCGCCGGCGATGATGCTGGGCGTCGCCTTGATAGCCGTTGCAAGCGCCGCATCCCCCTCCTCCGTGTCGGGATCGACAAGCAATATATCGAGAGCCAAGGCCTTTGGTTTCAACGCGCCGATGGACGTGACGAGCTGCGCAAGCCTCTCCCGCTTGAGCGGATAGCCATGTGCTGCGGCGGTACGATCATCGATAGCGATAATGGAAACGATATCGGGCGGCGCGCGGACGCCGACGATCGTGCTGCGCAGATCGGCTAGCGTGGCCTCCATGCGCTCCATGAGGCCGGAGTCCGACTGCAGATGGAAATAGCCGAGCATAGCGCCCCACAGACCGGCGAGCAGCAACGCGATCACAGTCTGAAGCCGACGGTTCATGAGACGACTTATTGACCGAGGCGTGAAAGAAGGGCCGCGACGCGGGGCGCGGGCCACGTGCGGACGGTGAGCGTAGCGGTTCCGCGCGTTACGTCCACACCCTCGCCCGGTCCAAGCACGACAGCCGCACCTGCCGGACGCCGTACGCCAACGCGCCCGCGTGTGACCAGTACGGAGGTCGTGCCGCCTTTGACATCGACGGCCCATTGCGTGCCGCGAACGGCGGCGATCGCCTGCGGCGTCACCACCTGGAAGCCGCCGCGGTGCTGGCTGCTGTCGACGTCGACGAGAGCAGCCTTGCTGCGCAATGCAAGCGAATCCGGACTGCCATCGCGATTGCGGTCGGTGAGCTTGAAGGATGCGCCACGCTCAGCGGTGATGTTGACGCCACCAGGACAACGGAAAATCTGGTTGCCGTTTGCCGCACGCGAAATCGCGCAGCCGGCAGACTGGGCATAAGCTGTGCCATCAGGCAGCAGGCTGATGATCAGCACAGCGGAAAACAGGCTGCGGGAGATTGCTGACATGGCTTTCATGATCCGCCCCTCGTGACTCGCCAGTACATTCGCGAATGCGCCGGCCGGCCCATACTAGCTGAATTCGCCGGTTTCCCTATGCAAAAACGTGAAATTGCGCAAGCCATTCAGAGCGCGCGTCGCTCAACTCATGCGTCGGCTGGCGAAGGCCCGACATAGCGGGCACGCGGGCGGATCAGATGGCCGCTTTCGATCTGCTCCATTGCATGCGCCAGCCAGCCGGCGGTGCGCGCCAGCGCGAAGATGATGATCGGTGCCTCCTCAGGCAGGTCGAAGGCTGCGGTCATGGCGGTAAGCGCGAAATCGACATTGACCTTCTCGCCCACCATTTCTTCGCCGGCCAGCTGCACATCGCGAAAGACCGGCGGCACGTCGAAAGAGGAGAGCAGCACGCCCGCCCGCACATCGCCATCGGGGTAAAGCGGGTGCCCGAAGGCGACAGGCTTACCTCCCCGTAGCAGCAGGTGGCGGATCGCATGCTCCGCCCCAGCGCCGGATGCTGCCTTGGCAAGGGCATCGACGCTTCGCCATGCCGAACCATGCAATGGTCCGGTCAGCGTTGCGAGACCCGAGAGCACGGCGGCAGAAAGTGCTGGCCCCGTCGAAACCGTGACGCGGACGGCGAAAGTAGAGGCATTGAGCTCATGATCGGCGAGCATGACAAGCGCCCGCCTGAGGCAATCGGCAGCCTCCGGCCTGCCCCAGCATGCAGCAAGACGGTGATGCAGCGGATGATCCGTCGATCCCGGCGCCAGCGCATCGGCGACGGTTGAAAGCACGCTGCATGCTTCCATCTGCAAGGCAGCGCGTGCACGTCCGAGAGACGGCAGATCGGCGCTCACCCGTCCCGCCAGCGCCAGCAGCACGGCTTGAATGGACGGCGGCGCCGTCTCCAGGGCAGAGGCCGGTACGCAGGCAAAACTCTCTGCATTCCACAGTATCAGCGCCGTCTCCTCCAGCGTCGCATAGGCTGAAAGCTCCGCTGCATCCTGCCCCCGATAGAGCAATCGTCCTGCGGCGATGGTCGAGATTGACGATGTCAGTACCGGATCGCCCCAGCTGATCGCTTCGGCGGCGACCGTCTCGCTCTTGCGCCTGCCGGCATGCCGCTCGGCAAGCCGCTTGACATCGCTTTCCTGATAGAGGCTGCGGCGTGGATCGGCGGGGTCGGCCTTGGCGCGGATCCGCCCGCGGCTGACATTGGCATAAAGTGTCTGCGGCTTGGTGCCGAGTTCGGCTAACGCTTCCTCCGCTGTCAGCCAGCTCATGTCAGCCTCACATTGATCAATTACGTCAAGATTGACGTCAACTAAACTAGAGCCGATCTTTCATCCGGTAAAGGAGAAGACCTATGAAAAATGGTTTGGAAGATGTCATCGCCGCTGAAACCCAGCTCTCGGATGTCGACGGCGAAGCCGGCCGGCTGATCATCCGCGGCGTATCGCTGGATCATCTGGCAGGAAGCAGCGCCTATGAGGATGTTGCTGCCCTGCTGCTGGACGGCCTGATCGAGCCGCATCTTGACGCAAGCGAATTGCGCCGCCGGCTCGGCCAGGCGCGCATGGAAGTTTTCGCCGAAGTCAAGACTGCCGATACTCGCCTGCTAAAGCTGCCGCCGGTCGATGTTATGCGTGCTCTTGTTGCCCGCCTACCTGACGGCGAGGATATAGATACCGTGCTCCGTCTGCTTGCCGCACCCGCCGTCTTCCTGCCGGCGGTTCTGCGCCTGCAGCGAGGCGAAAAGCCGCTAAAGCCCGATGCGGGCCTCTCACAGTCGACGGACATCCTGCGCATGCTCTCAGGCGCGGTGCCGAGCGCCGAGCAAACCGCAGCCCTCGACACCTATCTCGTGACGATCTCGGATCACGGCCTGAACGCCTCGACCTTCGCATCGCGTGTCATCGCCTCCACGCGCGCCGGCCTTACCTCCTCGGCGCTGGCGGCGATCAGCGCGCTGAAGGGGCCGCTGCATGGCGGCGCGCCGGGACCGGTGCTCGATATGCTTGATGGGATCGGAAGCGAGGCCAATGCCGGCCCCTGGCTGCGTTCCGCGCTCGATCGCGGTGAGCGGCTGATGGGCTTCGGCCACCGCGTCTATCGCGTGCGCGACCCACGTGCGGACGCCCTGAAAAATGCGCTGAAGCCGCTCGTTGCCGCAGGCCAGGTCAATGCCATCAGAATCGCACTTGCCGAAGCCGTGGAGCAGGCAGCGCTCGCAATCCTCAGGGAACGCAAGCCCGACCGGCCGCTGGACGTGAATGTGGAGTTCTATACCGCGCTGCTCTTGGAAAGCCTCGGCTTCCCCCGCGACGCCTTCACTGGCGTATTCGCCATCGGCCGCACCGTCGGCTGGATTGCCCATGCCCGCGAACAGGCACTGGAAGGTCGCCTCATCCGCCCGCGCTCGGTCTATGTCGGGCCGTTGCCGGAAGCGGCGTGACGAAAAGAAAAAGCCGCTCCCTCGTTTCTGAGGGAGCGGCCGAATTTTAAACCAACCGGCTCTGTTCCGTCGCAGCTTCGATGAAGCTTGCAAAGAGCGGATGCGGGTCGAGCGGGCGGGACTTCAGTTCCGGATGGTACTGAACGCCGATGAACCAGGGATGGTCAGGATATTCGACCGTCTCCGGCAACACGCCGTCAGGCGACATGCCGGAGAAGACCAGGCCGCAATTTTCCAGCCGGTCCTTGTAGTCGATATTGACTTCATAGCGGTGGCGGTGACGCTCGGAAATATCGGTCGAGCCGTAGATATCCGAAATCTTGGTGCCCTTCTTCAGGGACGCCTTGTAGGCGCCGAGGCGCATCGTGCCGCCGAGATCGCCGGCAGCGTTACGCTTCTGCAGCTCGTTGCCCTTAACCCACTCGGTCATCAGACCAACGACCGGCTCCGGCGTCGGTCCGAATTCGGTCGAGGAAGCGTTCGGGACATCGGCGAGGTTGCGGGCAGCCTCAATGACGGCCATCTGCATGCCGAAGCAGATGCCGAAATACGGCACCTTGCGCTCGCGGGCAAAACGCGCCGCATGGATCTTGCCTTCCGAACCGCGCTCGCCGAAGCCGCCGGGCACCAGGATGCCATGGACCTTTTCGAGATAGGGAGCCGGATCTTCCTTTTCGAAGACTTCCGACTCGATCCATTCGAGCTTGACCTTGACGCGATTGGCGATGCCACCGTGATGCAGTGCCTCGATCAGCGACTTGTAGGCGTCCTTGAGGCCGGTGTACTTGCCGACGATCGCAATCGTTACCTCGCCTTCCGGCGTGCGGATGCGGTTGCAGACCTCTTCCCACTGGTCGAGGCGCGGCTTCGGAGCCGGTTCGATGCCGAAGGCCGCGAGCACTTCGTCGTCCAGGCCTTCCTTGTGATAGGCCATCGGCACGTCGTAAATATTGGCGACGTCGAGCGCCTGGATGACGGCGGAGGGACGCACGTTGCAGAACAGCGACAGCTTGCGGCGTTCAGCTTCCGGGATTTCCCGGTCGGCGCGAACCAGCAGGATGTCGGGATGAATACCGAGCGCCTGCAGTTCCTTGACGGAATGCTGCGTCGGCTTGGTCTTCAACTCGCCGGCTGCCGGAATATACGGCATCAGCGTCAGGTGGACGTAAACAGCCGTGCCGCGCGGCAGGTCGTTGCCGAGCTGGCGGATCGCTTCCATGAAGGGCATCGCCTCGATGTCGCCGACCGTGCCGCCGATCTCGCAGATGACGAAGTCGTAGTCGTCATTGCCTTCGGTGACGAAATCCTTGATCTCGTTGGTGACGTGCGGAATGACCTGAACGGTCGCGCCGAGATAGTCGCCGCGGCGTTCCTTGTCGATGATGTTCTTGTAGATACGGCCGGTGGTGATGTTATCGGTCTTGGTCGCCGAGCGCCCTGTAAAGCGCTCGTAGTGGCCGAGATCGAGGTCGGTTTCAGCGCCGTCATCAGTGACGAAGACTTCGCCGTGCTGGGTCGGGCTCATAGTGCCCGGATCCACGTTCAGATAGGGGTCAAGTTTGCGAAGCCGCACCCGATAACCACGGGCCTGCAACAACGCTCCGAGAGCCGCGGCCGCAATTCCTTTTCCGAGGGAAGAAACCACGCCGCCAGTGATGAATACGTATCGCGCCATGGGAGTCACCGGATACCTTTTCAAAAACGATTCCACCAGCCCAAAAATTCTTTTCCAGAACTTTTGGTGCATGGCGCAGGAATCTGAACAAAAGAAAACCGGCAGACCCGAGGGCCTGCCGGCGGTTTATTTTCAGGACCGGCTTATTGTCCCGTAGGGACGCCGGAAGGCTGTGCCGGCGCAGTCGCGGCCGGTGCCTCAGGCTGAGCCGGAGCCGTCGTCGTCGGAGCTGCCGGAGCAGTCGCCGCAGGGGCGCTCGCAGCCGGAGCCGGGGTTGCTGGTGCCGAAGCTGCAGGGGCAGCCGGTGCCGGAGCGGCAGCGCCGCCGTTCGGAATGCCGCTATTGTCAGTCGGCTGAGCCGGAGCCGCTGCCGGCGCATTGGCGCCGCCGAGCGAATCGAGAATGCCGTTGCCCTGCCCGCTCGTTGCCGGAATGCGGTTGAGAATATCCGTCGGACGGCTTTCGTAACGGGTCAGGATGCCGAGGCCGAGCGAGGTGAGGAAAAACAGCGTCGCCAGGATCGCCGTCGTGCGCGTCAGCGCATTGGCCGTGCCGCGGGCCGACATGAAGCCCGATCCGCCGCCGATGCCGAGGCCGCCGCCTTCGGAGCGCTGGATGAGCACGACGCCAACGAGCGCGAGCACGATCATGAGATGGATGACAATCAATACGGTCTGCATGGGTCCAGTCCTGCCCGTCTGAGGACGGACATAAAGTAAAAATCTGGCGGCTCTTTACATGAGGTCTTGAGCTATTCCAAGCCCTTCGGCCAGGAATATACAATCGCCTCAGGCAAGCAGCGCTTCATATGTGCCGTAGATGGCGAGGAAGTCCGTGGCTTTCAAGCTCGCCCCGCCGATCAGCGCACCATCGACATTGTCGACGGCGAGCAGCTCGCGGGCATTTGCGGGCTTGACCGAACCCCCATAGAGAATGCGCATACCCTTGCCCTCGTCGCCGAAGCGCAGGACGAGTTCGTCGCGGATGAAGGCATGGACGATTTCCACATCCTTTGCCGTCGGCGTCAGTCCCGTGCCGATCGCCCAGACGGGTTCATAAGCGATGACGGTATTTTCGGCCGTCGCCTCCTCGGGCAACGAGCCGGAAAGCTGGCGCTTGAGGATATCGAGCGTCTGATAGGCGTCACGCTCGTCGCCGGTCTCGCCGATGCAGACGATTGCGGTGAGATCAGCCTGATAGGCGGCCTGCGCCTTGGCCCGCACCATATGATCGGTCTCGGCATGGTCGATTCGCCTTTCCGAATGGCCGACGATCACATAGGTGCCGTAGCAATCGGCAATCATTTCGGCCGAAATGTCGCCGGTATGCGCCCCGGATTGCGCCTGATGGCAGTCCTGGCCGCCGATCGCGAGCGGGCTGTCGGTGGCGAGCGCCGTCGCCACGTAAAGCAGTGTGGCCGGCGGGCAGATCAGGGCTTCAACTTTTTCCGACAAGGGGGAGCTGACGCCTTGGGCAATCGCCTTGATCTGGTCCAATGAGGCACGCGTGCCGTTCATCTTCCAGTTCCCCGCCACGAGCGGGCGTACGTCAGGTGTCATGCTGCTCCTCCCAAAATCCGCATATCGGGCGGCCTTAGCAAAAGCTTGCGGTAAAGGAAAGCGCCACGCGTAACGTTGGGGGAATATGATCGTTTGAAAGCGCTGCGCGGCGTGAAATCCGCCCGTTCAGGACGCCAGAATCCAGTTCAACACCTTTCGCCAGTCGATCATGCGGATCGGCGTGCCATGATTGCCATTCTGGAAGAGCGTGAAATGCGTCGGGTACTTCGCCTTGTCGAGCTTTTCGAACAGCGCCTGCTGCTCGGTTGCCGCATAGACGGGGTCGCGGCTGCCATGGGCAAACCACAGCGGCAGCTTTGCCTTGTAGAACGGGCTCTTCGCAAAATCCGGATCAGAGACCCCGCTCATGATCAGCATGCCCTTCAATCGCTTGACGCTTTCGGCATCGCGCGTGATGCCCCAGCAGATCTGGCTGCCCATGGAGGCGCAGCTCAGAATGACCGGCCGGCCGGGCGATTGCACGCTCGCATAGCGGATCAGCCCGGCAATGGCTGCAACGCCATTGGCGTTGAAGGTCCTGACCGTCGGCGAATAATAGACGCCGCCATTGCCGGCCGTAAGATTCTTCAGCCGGTTGAAATTGCCGCCGAACGAATAATCGTTGGCGCCGAGCCGCCGGTCGCCGTCGCGGCCGTGGATGAAGATGACCGTGAAGGCGGCATTCTGAGTCGGTCCCACCCTGGTGACATCGAGCCTGACGCCGTCGAGTGACAGCGTTTCATCTGCCTGCAGCTTCTTCACGCCGAGCGAGACATATTTCTGCTGCACCCGCTTTTGCGGGATCTGGTCGCGCCCGTTGATGTCGCGCATCTCGTCGTAATCGATCACATCGAAGGCGCCGTCATCACCCGTCTGCAGCACTTTCTGCGTTGAAAACAGATCGTCCTTGTAGGGCGGCAGCGCATCGGCTGTGGCGGTTGTGATGGCCGCGGACAGGAAAAAGGCCGCAATTGCGGTAATTATGGTGCAATGACTTGTGGACATCGGCATGCGGATGGTTCCCAGAGAGCTGCCGCGACTTGCCATTCGGCGTCCAGCAACGCAAATCACATCTTGAAAAGCTCCGCAAATCCGGGGCGCGTCGCGTATCGGGGCGCTTTCTGTCAGAATCCCCCTGATTCGCAAACGCGATGCGGACTGTGACTATTGTGGGCCAACGGCGGCCCTTCACGAGAATAAGATCTGAACGGTTCCATGGAAGACAGCAACGACCTCTTTTCCGGAATGCCCCTGTCACAGAAGCAGGAGGAGGCTGCAAAGCCTGCCGCGCCAGCCGAACGGCCCGCTGCAGCGGCACCGGCAGCCCCTCGCCCCGCCCCGGCGACGTCGAACGGCGATGATTACGGTGCATCCTCGATCCGCGTTCTGGAAGGCCTGGAACCGGTTCGCATGCGCCCCGGCATGTATATCGGCGGCACCGACGAAAAGGCGCTGCACCACCTCTTCGCCGAAGTCATCGACAACTCGATGGACGAAGCGGTGGCCGGCCATGCCGATTTCATCGATGTCCATCTGGATACCCAGGGCTATCTGACGGTCACCGACAACGGCCGCGGCATTCCAGTAGAGAACCATCCGCAGGTTCCCGGCAAATCGACGCTCGAAGTCATCATGACCAAGCTGCATGCCGGCGGCAAATTCGACGGCAAGGCCTATGAGACCTCGGGCGGTCTGCACGGCGTCGGCGTCTCTGTCGTCAACGCTCTGTCGGATCATCTCGAAGTCGAGGTCGCCCGTAACCGCAAGCTCTATCGCCAGCGCTTCTCGCGCGGGGTGCCGCAGGGCGGGCTCGAAGAGCTGGGCGATGTGCACAACCGTCGCGGCACCAAGGTTCGCTTTCATCCCGACCCGCAGATTTTCGGTGATCATGCGAAGTTCGATGCGGCGCGTGTGTTCCGCATGGCCCGCTCCAAGGCCTATCTCTTCGGCGGCGTCGAGATCCGCTGGAGCTGCGAGCCGGGAGTGCTGCCTGAGGGATCGGATCTGCCCGACAAGGCCGTCTTCCACTTCCCCGGCGGCCTCAAGGATTACCTGCAGGCAACGATGGGCAAGGAATTCACGGTCACCCGCGAGATCTTCGCCGGCAAGACCGAGAAAGTAGCCGGCCACGGTGCACTGGAATGGGCGATCACCTGGTATGGCGGCGATCCACAAGTCCATTCCTACTGCAACACCATCCCGACGCCCGAAGGCGGCACGCATGAGGCCGGTCTTCGCATTGCGATGACCAAGGGCCTGAAGAGCTATGCCGAGCTGACGCAGAACAAGCGTGCCGCACAGATCACCACCGATGACGTGATGATCTCGGCAGTCGGCATGCTCTCGGTCTTCATCCGCGAGCCGGAATTCGTCGGCCAGACCAAGGATCGTCTCGCGAGCGTCGAAGCCCAGCGCCTTGTCGAAAATGCGCTGCGCGACCCCTTCGACCATTATCTCGCCGACAATCCGAACGAGGCCGAGAAGCTTCTCGACTGGGTGATCGAGCGCGCCGAAGAGCGCCTGCGCCGCCGCAAGGAGAAGGAAGTCAACCGCAAGACAGCAGTGCGCAAGCTGCGCCTGCCCGGCAAACTCGCCGACTGCTCGCAGAACACCGCCGAAGGCGCCGAACTCTTCCTGGTCGAGGGTGACTCGGCAGGTGGTTCCGCCAAGCAGGCGCGCAACCGCGCCAACCAGGCGATCCTGCCGCTGCGCGGCAAGATCCTCAACGTCGCCAGCGCCGGCCGCGAGAAGCTCTCAGCCAACCAGCAGATATCCGATCTCGTCCAGGCGCTCGGCTGCGGCACGCGCTCGAAATACCGCGAAGAGGACCTTCGCTACGAACGCATCATCGTCATGACCGATGCCGACGTCGACGGTGCGCATATCGCCTCGCTGCTGATTACCTTCTTCTATCAGGAGATGCCTGAGCTGGTGCGCGGCGGCCACCTCTTCCTGGCCGTGCCGCCGCTCTACAAGATCACGCAAGGGGCAAAATCCGCCTATGCCCGCGACGACGAGCATCGTGCCGAGCTGATGGAGACGGAATTCAAGGGCAAGGCCAAGATCGAGATCAGCCGCTTCAAAGGTCTCGGCGAAATGCTGCCCGCCCAGCTCAAGGAAACCACGATGGATCCGTCCAAGCGCACGCTTCTGCGGGTGCTGATCGACGAGGTGGATTTCGAGGGCACGCGTAACGCTGTCGACGACCTGATGGGAACCAAGGCCGAAGCCCGTTTCCGCTTCATCCAGGAGCGTGCGGCCTTCGCAGAGGATCTGGATATTTAAGTTGTAGCGAATTCATCGAACTGACGAAGAACCGTTACGAGTCCGTCAAATTACCGGCGCAATAGAACGGCCGGCGCTCTGTCCTCCAGCGAGGTCCACGCAGCGCCGGCCGTTCTGTTTCAACCCTTTGCCGGATATTTGCCATGACCAAGCGTTTTCTTGCGACTGCCGCTTTCGTTCTTCTGTCCAGCGCCGCTTCCGTTTACGCGACCGATATTGGCGCGACCGTCGAGACCGCCTGCCCGTTCGGCGATTGCGCGGCAGCGATCTCCCTTTCCTATCTCGGTGAATTCGTCATCCCGACCGGCCAGATGGAAAACGGCGTCGAATTCGGCGGCATTTCCGGCCTCGATTTCGATGCTGCGACCGGCCATTACATCGCCATCAGCGACGACCGCTCCGAAAAGGCCCCGGCCCGCTTCTACGATCTGGATATCGATGTCAGCGCCGAAGGCCTCAAAGGCGTCACCATCGTCAAGCACGTTACCTTTCAGGACAAGAACGGCCAGCCTTTCGCTATCCGCACCGTCGATCCGGAATCCATCCGCTTCAGCAAGGACGGCATCTACTGGGGCAGCGAGGGTGACGCCAAGGCGCTGATCGCCCCCTTCGTCCGCGTCACCTCGCCTGACGGTGCTTTCGTGCGCGAGTTCAAGCTGCCGGACGGTTTTGCACCGACCGCCGACAAGTCGACCGGCATCCGCGACAATCTCGCTTTCGAGGATCTTGCCGTATCCCCATCCGGTGACGTTTTCGTCGGCGTCGAGGCAGCCCTCTACCAGGACGGCCCGAACCCCAGTCTGACAACCGGCAGTCTCTCACGCATCATCCGCTATGACGGCGCAACCGGCGAGCCGAAGGCTCAATATGTCTATCCGGTCTCACCGATCCCGCAGGCTGCCGCCAAGCCCGACGGCGGCAACGACAGCGGCATGTCGGAAATGATCGCCCTTGACGATCGTCGCCTCCTCGCCGTCGAGCGCAGCTATGCCCAGGGCTTCGGCAACAACATCAAGCTCTTCATGATGGATCTCGACGGCGCGACCGACGTTTCCGGCATCGCTTCGCTTGCCAAGAACGACCAGCGCGTCGTCCCGGCTCGCAAGAGCCAGGTGCTGGATCTGCGCGCCATCGGCCTGACGCCTGATAATATCGAGGCCATGGCGATCGGTAAGGCAAAGGACGGGACCGACGTTTTGATCCTCGGCGCGGACAATAATTTCTCGACCGGCCAGAAGACTCAGTTCTACGCCTTCAAGATCAACCGCCGCCCGCAATAATATCTCAAGGATTTACGGACCAGATAACCACGCTTTGTATACGCTTTGTCCGGGCGGACCTTGAAACCGCCCGGTTCATAGCCCATAAACTAGGACAACAATAAAAAGAGGCGCGCGTGGGTGTGTTTGATCGTCAGAAAACCAATACGGAGCCGCGATGGCTGGGGCCGTCGGCGACGATACGTACGCCGCTGATACCCTCCATTTCGGCTGCCCGCTGGCTGCTCGTGCTTGTTGCCGCAGCCGGCGTCTATTTCTTCTATGGCTTCGTGGTGCCTGTGCTCGCAGCCCTCGTCATAGGCTTTGCGAGCTGGCCGCTTTACCGCAAGCTGGTTGCCCGCGTCGGTGGCAATACGACGATCGCCGCGACGATCGCGATCATCCTCATCGTCACCTTCCTCGTCATTCCGATCAGCCTTGCGGTTGCCTATACGACCGGTGAAGTGCGCACCTGGGTCGCATGGGCGATCCACGCCAACCGCTTCGGGGCGGAAACGCCCCAATGGATCGTCGCCTTGCCTCTGGCCGGTTCCTACCTCGACGAACTTTGGACGAAATATATCGGCAGCCCCGGGGCCATGGGTGAGCTCATCCAGGCCGTCAGCGGTGCCAATATCGGCAATATCTACCGCGCAATTCTAGCGGCCGGCGGTGGTGCCTTCCACCTGTTCCTGACGCTGCTCTTCATGCTGATCGCGCTCTTCTTCGTCTATCGCGACGGTTTCTCCTTCTCCAAGCAGATTGACATGCTCGGCGAGCGTATCCTGCCGAACCGCTGGGAGCGTATTTCCCGCGTCGTGCCTGCCACCATCAGCTCGACCGTCATGGGCATGACGCTGATTGCCATCGGCGAAGGCATCGTGCTCGGCGTTGCCTATTGGATTGCCGGCGTACCCTCGCCCGTCACCCTTGGCGTGCTGACCGGCGTCATGGCGCTGATCCCGGGCGGAGCGCCGCTCTCCTTCACCCTGGTATCCGTCTATCTGCTGGCCAGCGGCTCGCATGTCGCCGGTATCGGTCTGTTCGTCTGGGGCACGGTCGAACTCTTCATTGTCGACAAGACACTGCGCCCCAAGCTCGTTGGCGGACCGATCAAGCTGCCGTTCCTGCCGACCTTCTTCGGCCTCGTCGGCGGCGTGAAGACGATGGGCTTCCTCGGCCTGTTCATCGGCCCGGTGCTGATGGCGCTGCTGGTCGCGATCTGGCGCGAATGGATACATGAAGTCCGCGCCGCCGATGCGGGACCGCAGATCATCCTCGACGAGCAGGCGCCGCCGGTGCAGCGTGCTGCCGAAGGCTAGGGCCTTTCCGACTTAGGCCAGCCGCTTTTCCATGAAGAGGCTGAGCGGATCCGGCTGATAGGAGCCGAACGGCTCGATCTCGCGATATCCGTATTTCCTGTAAAGGCTGATCGCCTCCGGCTGATAGATACCGGTCTCCAGGCGGATTGCGTCGAAACCGTTCTCCCTGCCGATCTCCTCCAGCCGGTCCATCAGGCGGCTGGCGATCTTCAGGCCCCTCGCCTCGGGATCGACGAACATGCGCTTGATCTCGGCCGTCCCGTCACCTGCCTCCACCAAAGCACAGCAGCCGACGATCTCGCCGCCGTTACGCGCCACGAAGAAGCTCACGGATGGCTTTTCCAGCGTGGAGATATCGACGAGGTGGTTGCTCTCGGGCGGATAGAGCGACTGCGCATAGGCGTCGGAGAGATCAAGAAGGCGGATCACGCCATCCTGGCGCGGCGGTTCCAGAGCGATGGTGACGGACATTTTCTCTCTCCTGTTCCGGCGAAACGCGTGATTTTTCCCTTGATGACAAGGAGTTAATATCGCTGCCTTCATTCCGTTGGAATTGTGCTTTCGAAGGGGATGATACGCTCAATAGCCATGGAGGCAAAATATGCAAGCCGTCCTCATCGCCATGACGATCCTCGGTTGCGACGATTCCGTCAGCCAGTGCAATTACGTCGCCACGGTCGACAAACACTGGGAAACCGTCGTCGCCTGCGATGCCGAGGCCGAACAGCGGCTGAAGACCTATGCCAATGCCAGCTATCCGACCGTCATTGCCGTCTGCGAGGCGCCGAAGTCGCTTGCCGCTACCGAACCGGCCAATCCGGCGCCCGCTGCGCCAGCAGCGCCCGAGGTAGCCGAACAACGGGATGGCCTTGGCGATTTTGTGGATACTATTGCCGGGCGTGTGCGCGCCAACTTGCCTTCCGGCCAGGACGTGAAGAACAGCCTGGCGAAACCGCTGCACTTCGTCTCTGCAAGCTATTCCTGGGCTGCGGCCCGGTTTACCGACTAGGCCGCTGCAAGCGAGGCATAAACACGGGCCGACCGGCGCTGCTCGGCCACATGAAGCTTCTCGACCATATCGAGTAACTCGCCGACCGCGTCATGCTGCCCGACCCGGCTGTGGAATTTCTGGAGCAAGCGCCCGCAGATGCTGCCGAGCAGCGAGGCCGAGGTGTTGCGCGAAGCCTCGCGCCACAGGAATGTCGCTTCCACGAAAATGATGCTGATATCGCGCGGCAGGCCCGCCGATTCATAGAGCGCGCGCACGGCATGCATGCGGCCCGTGGCAAGGATTGCCCGCACGCGCCGGTCGCTGCAACCTGACAGGTTGACGATGGCGCAGGCGAAGAATTCCACCTTGCCGCAGCAGAGCGCGTGCATAAGGAAGGAAGGCGTCAGCCGGTCGTTCAGGCGAAGATGTTCGACGAGATCTGGCACTTCGATCGGCGCGATATCGCCGGCGATGGAAACGATCGCCGCTTCCGTCGCCTCGCGGCTGATGCGCTGCAGCCTCTGCAGGCCGATTGCCGCCTGCGCCAGCGGCAGGCCGACCAGCGCATTGCTGACATGCTGCGTCAGAAGCTGGCGGGCATCGGCCGGCAAATCGATGCGGTCGAGAAGCAGGTTTCTGATGTCGCTGACATCACCGAGTCGTTCGGCAATCCGCTTCAGGGATTGGGCGGAAATCGCCGCGCCGTCATTTTCGAGCAGGCAGAGAATTTCGTCCTCGTCGCCGACTTCGGCAAGTGCCGCCGAAACGGGGCGGGTCAGATGGGCGCGTGCCGCAATCAGCATGCGCGTTGCACCGCTGCCGCGTGCTGCGAGATCGACGAGATCGGCATCGGTCAGGACCGGCGAGCAGGTCACCGCATGGCAGGCGATCTCCGGCTGGTCTTCGGCAAGCGAGAGAACGATGTTGCGCGGCGCATGCGGCGCCCAGGCGATTGCTTCGGCGAGCGCAAGCCGCACACGCGGCGACGGATCGTCGAGCAGGTAGGTCATCGCCTTTTCAGCAGCGTCGCGCCGCTCGTCCGACATTTCCGATTTGAGATAGACGCGTCCCAGAGCATTTGCAGCGGCCGCCCTGTCAGCCGTCTTGGCCGTTTCGACCCAACGAAGAAATGCTTCAATGATCACGACAACGCCCCAGCACTGAACGCGATTCCTTCGCGTCTTATTCAAGACAAGGACGATAGCCGGAAAAAGTTTATGATTGGTTCACCATATTTATTAGGCTTTGTTCAAGCCTTGTGCCGAGGTCAGACCTTCGGCCTGAACATTTCGAAGACCTCGCTGCCTTCGCAATAGTCCATGTAGCCCATGCGTGCGATCGGCCGCGCCAGCGCCACATCGAACCGGCCATCTCTGACGATCGCCTCATCGATATGGATGCCGACGACCTCTCCGAAAACGAAGACATTCTCGGATGCTTCGCCGGACAGCGTCTTCGGCTCAATGATCTCGGTCACCTTGCATTCCAGCACGGCGAAGGCCTCTGTCACATAGGGCGCATCGATGAGCTCTGCCTGCTTTGGGGTCAGCCCGGCGAATTCAAACTCGTTGGTGCCGTAGGGCAAGGCGGCCGAGGTCAGGTTCATCTTCTCCGCGAGGTTGCGGCTAACGAAATTGCAGGTGAAGACGCCGGTCTCCCTGGCGTTTTTCTGGCTATGCTTGTGCCCGCTCGATGAGAACATCACCAGCTTCGGCTTGTCGGCGACCGCATTGAAGAAGGAATAGGGCGCGAGATTGATCGACCCGTCCCTGCCCTTGCTGCCGATCCAGCCGATCGGCCGTGGCGCGACGATCGCCTTGAAGGGATCATGCGCCAACCCGTGCCGGTTGGTGTCCGTCGTGTAGAACATCAGTCTTCGCCGCCGAGCCAGGTGACCGTCTCGGTCAGCTCAGGGCGTGGACGCTCGACGGGTGGGAAGGTGGTTGAGCCGATATGGATGAAACCGGCAACCTTTTCGCCCGGCTGGACGCCGAGCAGCGGATAGGCGCGCTCGTCGAAGGCGAACCATTCCGTCAGCCAGTTGGCGACATAACCATGCGCATTGGCAGCCAGGATGACGTTGAGGCACAGCGCGCCCGCCGACATGATCTGTTCCCATTCCGGGATCTTGAAATGCGGACCGGCCTTACTGACGATGCCGACGACGACAGGCGCACGGGTAAAGCGTGCGCGTTCCACCAGGATCATTTCCTCAGAGAGATCGGGTTTTGCTTCGAGCGCCAGCTTCAGCAGTTCTTCGCCCAGCCGCACGCGCTCTTCGCCGCGATAGACGATGAAGCGCCAGGGGGCGAGCTTGCCGTGATCGGGAACGCGCGATGCAAGGCGCAGGATTTCCTCGATCTCGTCCCTTGCCGGTCCCGGTTCGCACATCTGGAACGCAGGGATGGAGCGGCGCACGGCGAGATAATCGATCAGCTTGATGTCGGATTTCATGCGGGAGAAACTCTCATTTGTATGCAGAGGCTGGCCACAGGTCTTGAATTTGCCATGGCATTGGTCTTGAAGTGGACTCTGCGATTTCAGAAGTCAATCGGTTCACGAACAGGATGTTTGGCATTTTGCCTTTTGCACGGATCGGCCTTGCTGTTGCCCTGATGTTGCTGACGCCGTTTGGCGCCGCCGCCCAGGACGCCTTCAAGGAGTTCAAGCAGCTCGAATCGACGCCGAAAATGCCGAAGCTCAACGCGTTCATCGCGCCAGGCACGGCGCAGGAAGGCGTGCATCTGCGCGACGTCTCGCTGGAAGCCAAACTCACGGCCGATGGCGCGCCTGTCGAAGACGGGCTTTCCTGGTATGTATTCAGTCCCGTCGCTGGAAATGACGGCAAGCTGCCGCTCATCGCCAGCTCCCGTGGTGGCACCGCAGCGTTCCAGCTTGCTGCCGGCGATTATTTCGTCAACGTTTCCTTCGGCCGCGCCGGCGTCACCAAGAAGCTGACGGTGTCGGATGAAGGCGCAGTCGACAAGCAGGTGATGGTTCTCGATGCCGGCGGGCTGCTGCTCAACGCCGTCTCCGGCTCCGATGTCCGCATTCGGCCCAACCAGCTGAGCTTTTCGATCTATTCCGCGGAAGTCCGCGACGACGGCGAGCGCGGCCTTGTCATGGCCGACGTGCCGCCGAATACGGTCGTGCGCCTCAACGCCGGCACCTATCACGTCGTCTCCGAATACGGCAATGTCAACGCGACCATCCGTGCCGACATCCAGGTGGAGGCTGGCAAGCTCACCGAAGCGACGATCCAGCACAGGGCGGCACAGATCAATTTCAAGCTGGTCTCGGAAACCGGCGGCGAAGCGATTGCCGATACCGCCTGGTCGATCCTGACAGCGGCCGGCGACAGCGTCGGCGAAAGTGTGAGCGCCTTTCCGGCCATGGTCCTGGCGGAAGGTGAATACACGGCGGTCGCCCGCAACAAGGACAAGATCTATCAGCGTGACTTCACCGTCGCTGCCGGCGTCAATACCGATGTCGAAGTGCTGATGAAGAACCAGCAGGCCCAGCAGCCGATTGCTCCGGCCGCCACAGCCGTGCCGCCAGGACAGGCCGCGGCCGGGCCGAAGGGTGTGCCCCAGCCGGGCGGCGAGATCCCGCCGCAGCCGCCCTTGCCGTCCTATGAAGATCTGCAAAGCGGCGACGGCGCCAGCCTCGACTGACGCCGCGTCCGAAATCTCCGGAAATGTTCAGCTTGCGCGCTTGAGGAAGGCCTTCTTCTTCGGCGCCATCGAGAAGACGGCGTCAAAGAGACGGGCGAGCAGATCCTTGCGGTCGCTGCCGCTGCTGAGTTCTTCCCAGGACAGTACCCTACCCACATGCGCGGTGATCGTGCTGCCTGAAAGACGGCGGAATTCGCGGATGAGCAGCGACAGGCGCAGCGTCATCGAAACCCTGCTGGCGATATGGAAGAGCCGGCCGTTCTGGCCCTCGAAATAGATCGGCAGCACGCTGGCGCGGGTCGCCTGGATGAGCTTGGCCGGGAACATCTTCCACGGCAGGTCTTCGGCGCGGCCGAAGCCCTTCTTGGCGGTGGCCACGCCGCCAGCCGGAAAAATCACGATCGTCGTGCCTTCCTTCAGCAGGCGAACTGCCTCGTGCCGGCTCTTCATGTTCATCGCCATCGCTTCCTTGGTCTCCTCGAAGGAGATCGGCAGCGAATAAGGCGCCATTTCCGGCACCTTCAGGAGATCATTGTGGATCAGTACCCGGAACGGACGACCAATCTGCTCGGCTAGCGCCAGCACCGCAATACCGTCGCCTATGCCGAAGGGATGGTTGGCGACGATGACGATCGGCTCGTCCGGCACCGGCTCGAGCGGCCAGCTGCCCTTCACATTGATCTCGACATCGATGAGATCGAGCATCTTGCCGAAGACGCGGTCGCTTTTGCCGACAATGTCGGAGCGCCAGATGTCGTAGAGCCGTACATAGCGGTCACGGCCGGAAAGGCCCTCGATGGAGCGGATGAGCCAGCGCTTGAAGCGCGGATCTCGTTCGTTCGCGTAGGAAAGCTCTTTGAAGCGCACTCGAATGCCTGCCGGGATGAAACCCGTCCCCTGTTTTTTGGCGGCTATATTACTGTTGCATGTCAGATTTCTGACAGCGCCGAGCAGATCAATGCCGGGCGCTGCCATTATCCAAAAGGCAATTTTCAGGCTGCCTTGGCCTTCTTTGCCTCGAGCTTACGACGGATATCGGGCGGTGTTGCCTCCAGGGCAAGGCTTTCGATCGCCGAATCCAGCGACATCGATGTCTGCTCCTGGCTGCCGAGGCGGCGGATATTGACCGTGCGCTCCTCGGCTTCCTTCTTGCCGCAGACGATGATGACGGGAACTTTCGTAACGGAATGTTCGCGGATCTTGTAATTGATCTTCTCGTTACGGAAGTCGGTCTCGACATGCAGTCCGGCGTCGCGCAGCGCCTCGGCCACTTCCTGGCCGTAGCCGTCAGCTTCCGAGGTGATCGTCGCGACGACGACCTGCAGCGGCGAAACCCACAGCGGCAGATGGCCGGCGAAGTTCTCGATCAGGATGCCGAGGAAGCGCTCCATCGAGCCGCAGATGGCGCGATGGATCATCACGGGTTGGGTCTTTTCCGAATTGCTGTCGATGTAGAAGGCGCCGAAGCGTTCCGGCAGGTTGAAGTCGACCTGCGTCGTGCCGCACTGCCATTCGCGGCCGATCGCGTCCTTCAGCGTATATTCGAACTTCGGCCCGTAGAAAGCGCCCTCGCCCGGCAGGATGCCGGTCTTGATGCGTCCCTCGGACTGCGCCTCGATCGTCTTCAGCACATCGGTCATGACGGCTTCCGCCCGATCCCAGAGCGCATCGGTGCCGACGCGCTTGTCCGGACGGGTGGAGAGCTTCACAACGATTTCCTTGAAGCCGAAGTCTTCATAAACCGAGAGGATCAGGTCGTTGATCTTCAAGCATTCGGCTGCCATCTGCTCGTCGGTGCAGAAGATGTGCGCGTCGTCCTGCGTGAAGCCGCGCACGCGCATCAGCCCGTGCAGTGCGCCCGAGGGCTCGTAGCGATGCACAAGGCCGAATTCGGCGAGACGGATCGGCAGCTCGCGATAGGATTTCAGGCCATGCTTGAAGATCTGCACGTGACCGGGGCAGTTCATCGGCTTCAGCGCAAAGACGCGGTTATCCGCTTCCTTGTCTTCGGGATGCGTCATGGCATGGGCCGATTTCACGGCGAACATGTTTTCCTGATACCAGCCCCAGTGACCCGAGGTTTCCCAGAGTGCGGTGTCGAGCACCTGCGGCGCGTTGACCTCTTGATAGTCGACGGCGAGCCGACGACGCATGTAGGAGACGAGCGACTGGAAGATGCGCCAGCCCTTGCCATGCCAGAAGACGACGCCCGGGCCTTCTTCCTGGAAATGGAACAGGTCCATTTCGCGGCCGAGCTTGCGGTGGTCGCGCTTTTCGGCTTCCGCCAGCATATGCAAGTAATTGTCGAGATCGGCCTGGTCAGCCCATGCCGTGCCGTAGATACGCGAGAGCATGGCGTTGTTGCTGTCGCCGCGCCAATAGGCGCCGGCAACCTTCATCAGCTTGAAGGCGGTGCCGACCTGGCCGGTGGAGGCCATGTGCGGGCCACGGCAAAGGTCGAACCATTCGCCCTGATTGTAGATCTTCAGATCCTGCCCTTCGGGAATCGCATCGACGAGCTCGACCTTGTACTGTTCGCCCTTTGCGGCAAAAACTTCCTTGGCCTTCTCGCGCGACCAGATCTGCTTGGTGAAGGGCGCATTGCGGGCAATGATCTCCTTCATCTTCTTTTCGATCTTGGGCAGATCGTCGGGCGTGAAAGGCTCGTTCTTGGCAAAGTCGTAATAGAAGCCGTTCTCGATCACGGGGCCGATCGTCACCTGCGTGCCAGGCCACAGTTCCTGTACGGCTTCTGCCATCACGTGTGCGGCATCATGCCGGATGAGTTCCAGCGCGCGGCCATCCTTGCGCGTGATGATCTCGATCTTGCCGTCGGTGACGGCATCGGAAAGGTCTTGCACGGTGCCGTCGATCGCAATCGCGACAGCGCTCTTGGCGAGCGACTTGGAAATGGATTCGGCAACATCCTTGCCGGTCGCGCCAGCCGGGAAGCTGCGCACCGAACCATCGGGAAATGTCAGGGAAACGGATTGGGACATTCAAATTCTCCTTGTCCAGTCCCGCCAACGAATGCGGGTGGTTGAAACGGAAGCGTCATCCACCGGGAATGCCGCTGCCGCCTGATACTGATATTTGGTGTCTGAGTAAAGGAGAAGCGAGCCTACAGGACCATTTCAAAAAGGCCACGCACGGTGTTCCAGTTGCGCATCGTTCCGACACCCATGCGCTTGGTCGTGAGCGCCGATAGCAGCTGCGATTGGCTGGGCTTGCCGTGGAAATCGATCCAAAGATCGCAGCCGACCAGCTCCATCCGCTGCCCCTCCGACAGAAGCGGCTTCAGCGCTTCCACCTTGTCCGGGTCGATCGGCAACCGGTTGACGCGCACGATCACCTGGTCGCCAACGCCGTCCTTGAAGGGATTGGCGCTGCAGAGCGCCATCCAGGTGCAGTCGCTGCGCACGATGATATCGACATGTTTGCCGAATTTTTCTTCAAAAGCCTCCTCCAACTGCTCTTCGACTTCATGCGGCCGCATTTCATCGGCCTCGAACACGAGGTTGCCGGTGGAGACCAGTGTGCGCGGTTCACGATAGCCCAGCTCTTCGGCAAGCTTTCGCAGATCCTCCATGATCACGCGCCGCTCAGATGTCAGGACGATGCTGTGCAGAAGTGCGATGAAGGTACACACCCTATGCCTCCTTCCGCCCAAGCGCGAAATAGCGCCACGGCGTAAACCAGCGGAAACGGGATTCGAGGTTGTCAGGTACCGGATCGAGCCCACTTGTGCCGCCCGGACCGCACCGGCCGACGCGGAAGAGCGTCATCCAGCCGCCGGCCCAGAGCCCATGGCGGGCGACGGCCTCATAGCCATATTCGGAGCAGGTCGGGATATGCCGGCAGGAATTGCCGACGAAGCCGGAGAGCGTCAGCTGATAGAGGCGAATGAGACCCATGCCGAAAAGCCGGTCAGGCGTCTTGCGGAACGGGCCTTGGTAATTGCGCGAAAATCGCTGCAGCGGTCGGGCGCGAGGCTTCGGCGCGGCGGCACCGCCCTCGTCTTCCTCTTCTTCGCGCAGCAAACAGAATTCGCACATAGCTTACGCCTCGACGGTTTCAGCGCGCTTTGCCTCTATCTGGCCGATGGCATCGACGACGGCGTCGAAGGTCAGCATGGTGGAGGCATGACGCGCCTTGTAATCACGCACGGGAAGGAGATAGCGCATGTCGGCGAACCGTCCATCCGGCCCCTCGCCATCCGCTTTCAGCATGGCGAGCATATCCTCGCGTGCCTTGCGCACTTCGCCTGATGTCGCGCCAACAACATGGCGGGCCATGATCGAGGAGGAGGCCTGGCCGAGGGCGCAGGCCCTCACGTCATGCGAAAAGGCGCTGATCCTATCGCCATCCATTTTCAGCCAGATGCGCACTTTCGAGCCGCAGAGCCTGGAATGCGCCTGGGCGCTCGCATCCGCATCGTCAAGCGTGCCGGTCAGAGGAATATTGCCGGCAAATTCGAGGATTTTGCTGTTATAGATGTCATCCATGACGGATTTGGCTCCAAAAACGCCTAAAAGCGACGCTAATTCCTATGTGATTGTCATGTAAACAAAAAACACACAGTCAAACGACAGCATACTTACATACCAGGGTCGTCTTCCTATATGTATGTCGTTCGAGGGCCATTGAAATGCAATGGGCCTGGATAAGTTTGATTGGGAAACCGTGCCGGAAGGGTTCGAGAAAGCGAGCCTGGAAAGCCCCGGAGCCTGCCAAAGGTGCAAGAATTCCCGCTTGGGGTACCAGTGGCTAGTCCGAATAAGGTCCGCGTTGCGGACCAGGAGACCATTGAATATGGACGCCATCGTCAAGAACTTTCCGCAGACCGCCCGTGAATCCGATCGCCCCTCCCAGCAGGAGGCAGAGGACGCCGTTCGTGTCCTGCTGCGCTGGGCTGGCGACGATCCGTCGCGTGAGGGCCTGCTGGATACGCCTGCCCGCGTCGCCAAGTCTTATCGCGAGCTCTTCGCCGGCTACGAAATGAGCCCGGAAGACGTGCTCGGCCGGACCTTCGAGGAGGTTGCCGGTTATGACGACATGGTGCTGGTGAAGGACATTCCCTTCTTCTCTCACTGCGAACATCACATGGTGCCGATCATCGGCAAGGCGCATGTCGCCTATATGCCGGACGGACGCGTTCTCGGCCTGTCCAAGATCGCCCGCGTCGTCGAAATCTACGGCCGCCGCCTGCAGACGCAGGAAACGATGACCTCGCAGATCGCCAAGGCCATCGATGAAACGTTGCGCCCGCGCGGTGTCGCCGTCATGATCGAGGCCGAACATATGTGCATGGCCATGCGCGGCGTTCAGAAGCAGGGTTCGACCACATTGACGACAACCTTTACTGGAACGTTCAAGACTGAACCGGCCGATCAGGTCCGATTCATGACAATGGTAAGGGGCCGCTGAGATCAGCTCCCTCAGGAGGGCCGCGATGAGTGAACTGATTTTCAATCAGCCGTCGGACGATAAATCCGAGCTGGAGGACGCTGGCGATTTCACGCCGCGCTTCGACGATCGCGGTCTGATCACGGCCATTGTCACCGATGCCGGTGATGGCGAACTGCTGATGGTCGCCCATATGAATGCGCAGGCCCTGGCGCTAACCATCCAGACCGGCTTCGCCCACTATTTCAGCCGCTCGCGCGGCAAGCTCTGGAAGAAGGGCGAGACCTCGGGCAATCTCCAGACCGTCAAGGAGATCCGCACCGACTGCGATCAGGACGCCATCTGGCTGAAGGTCGAGGTCGCCGGCCATGACGCGACCTGTCACACGGGCCGCCGCTCCTGCTTCTACCGCACCGTCACCCTGGAAGATGGAAAGCCCATGCTGACCATCGTCGATGACGACCTGCATTTCGATCCCAAGGACATCTACGGAAAATAGGCCAAATATCCCAGCCACCTGCTCCTTATTGCGACGCCGGTCGTCTCTATATACAATTTGGAAAGGGTTCGGGGCGGTTAATAGGAACCCAGTGTTCTGCCGGGAGGAAGGAACGCCATGTTGGGCTGGAGTATGAATCGTCAAAGCTCCGATGGGGGCGGTTCCGGCTTGGCGGTGCGCGACGATACGCCCGTTTCTCCTGTGCTCGCCGTTCCCGAAAAGAAAGCAAAGCTTGCCCTGGCGCTTGGCGGCGGCGCCGCTCGAGGCTGGGCGCATATCGGCGTGCTGCGTGCGCTCGATGAGGCTCACATCGAGATCGGCATGATCGCCGGCACCTCGATCGGCGCGCTCGTCGGAGGCTGCTATCTCGCCGGCAAGCTGGATGAGCTGGAAGGTTTCGCTCGTTCGCTCACTATGCGCCGCATCGCAAGCCTGCTCGACCTGACGATCGGCGGCTCCGGCCTCTTCGGTGGCATGCGGCTGACCAAACGCATGCAAGAACATCTGGAAGGACTGACGATCGAGGATCTCGACCGGCCCTTTGTCGCCGTCGCGGCCGAGGTCAACACCGGGCACGAAGTCTGGATCGCCAATGGTTCGCTGATCACGGCGATCCGCGCATCCTACGCCCTGCCCGGCATTTTCGAGCCGGTGCGCAGCAATAACCGCACATTGGTCGATGGCGCGCTCGTCAATCCCGTGCCGGTTTCCGTCTGCCGAAGCTACGAGCAGCCGCTCGTCGTCGCCGTCAACCTCAACTATGATCTCTACGGCCGTTCCGCCGTCGTTCGCCACAATGCCAGCCTCTCGCCTGCCGAAGTGCAGCAGCAGAGGGATGCGCCCTATGCCGCCAGGATGGGCATGACCGGCGTCATGGTGCAGGCCTTCAACATCATTCAGGACCGTATCGCGCGAGCGCGCCTTGCCGGCGATCCGCCCGATATCTCACTGCAGCCGCGCCTGTCGGACATCGGCCTGTCGGAATTCCATCGGGCGGGGGAAGCCATCGAACGTGGCTATGAGGAAGCCCGGGCAAGGCTGCCCGAGCTGCAGCGTATGCAGGAACTCTACGCCAGGCACCCCTGACGCCCAAGCAATTCCAGCAAAAGTGCGTCGCGGTTTTGCGTTCGGAATTGCGTAGAATAAAGAGTCACTCAGCTTGCAATATAAGCCTTGATCTCTTCGGCTTCTCGCTCGACCTCGGCGATGCGCGACTTCACGACGTCACCGATCGAAATGATGCCGGCAAGCTTGCCGTTGGCTTCCACGGGAACGTGGCGGAAACGCTTGCTGGTCATCAGCTGCATAAGCTCGTTGACCGAGGTCTGCTCGTTGCAGCGGAGGACCTTCGAGGTCATGACGGAAGAAAGCGTCTGATCGAGCCCGTCCTTGCCGGACTTGGCGATGACATGCACGAGATCGCGCTCAGTGAACATGCCGGAAATCTTGTTTTCCATGCCGACGACGACGATCGCGCCGATCTTCTTCTTGCTCAGAATCGAAGCCGCTTCCGCAACCGTGGTGTTCGGCCCGGTGGTGACGACGTCACGACCCTTCAGATCGAGTATTGCCTTGACGGAACTGGCCATTTGTACCTCCCATGGCGAAAGTGAAACACTTGTCGGGAACACAGGCTCCGCGGCGGTTTCTCCTCCCATCGCGGATTGATCAATGGTGCACTGCTTGGGTCAGGATTGCAACTCGTCGTCAGGATGGGGCACGGGTTCTTCAGGCAGTTTCCGGTCGAAGAGCGCGAAAAGGAAGAAGCCGAAGACGAAACCGCCGATATGCGCATCCCAGGCAATCTCCTGGCTGCCGTCGCCGACGAGCGGGATGCCGACGGCGATCAGCGCGTTGCCGACCAGCCATAACAGCGTGAAGATGATCACCGTGCGGCTCTGCATCGCCTGCAGCACCGACAGTCGCGGATTGAGGTGCGCGGGGCGGACCATCTGCCGCCCGGAGGGGAAGGCAAAGCGGCAGGCCGCGCCCATGAGACCCGAGACCACACCCGATGCACCGATCAGCAGCCCTTCGCTGCCCCAGTTCAGGGCCGCATGCAGGGCCGCCGAGGCGACAGAGGAAAGAATCCAGAAGACGATGAAGCGGAACGCGCCGATGCGGCGCACGACTGGCGCGCCGAAGGCCATCAGCCACAGGCCGTTGAAGACGATATGCTCGATGCTTCCGTGCAGCAGCGAATAGGTGACCGGCGTCCAGTAGAGCTGCGGGCCCTGCTCTGCAAGCGAAACGGCATAGCGCAGCGGAATGAAGCCGAAGTTGAACAGGAACCAGGAAAGCCCGTCGGGAGACAGTAGCGACTGCCCGGCGTAGATCAGGATCAGAAGCAGGAGCGTGGCAAACAGCGCAGGCGGAAGATTGAAAACCGGCTGGCGTGGCGGCCTGGCCGGCGGTTCGGGCTGCATAGGCTGGAAAGCCTGATCAGGCCCGGACGTCTGTTCGTTCATGCTCATCTCGCCTCGTTGGAGGTCACAGCCATACAGGAGCCAGCTTCAAAAAAAAAGCCGTCCGGAACTGGCCGGACGGCTCGCCTGGGTTCCCCGAAGGATGCCCCTCCCCCTGGCAGTCCTGTGCAGAACTTCACTGTTCGAAGTGATGGAGAGACGGTCTCATGACAGGTCCCGGCACTCAAGCGAAACCCTTTCTTAACCTTAACTCGCCGGATTTGGCATGAAATCCGCAAGGTAGAAGGTGAAGGGGCGAAAACCGCGCCCCAATGAACCGAAATGAGACACTGCCATGCGCCTTCAGATCACGATCGACATATTCGACTACTGGAATGCACTGCGCGGCGGGCGGGATGCACCGCTGAAATCGCAGATCGAGCCCGGCGCGATCCCTCATCTCCTGTCGAGCCTCTTCATCTTGGAGACGGCGGCAGACCGGCATATCCGCTTCCGCCTCGCCGGCACCAAGATCTGCGATCTCTTTGGCCGCGATCTGCGCGGCGAGCGTTTCTCCGCCCTTTGGGCTAACGGCCAGCACGAGGATATCGAAAAGACGGCACAGGGCGTCATGGCTCACGCCATTCCAACGCTTTTCAACGCGACGGGCTACAGCACCGCCGGCCATCATGCGGCCTTTGAGATCATCATGATGCCGCTGCGTTCGCCCGAAGGTGGCTGCGACCGGCTGCTTGGCGCCATCGCGCCTGCCGCCGCTGCAAGCTGGCTGGAGATCGTGCCGCTGGAGCTTCTCGCCCTCGATCGCAGCCGGCTGCTGCACGACAAGTTCGGCCGCACGGCTGGGGCCGAACCGCGTCGCCCTGTCGAGGTCGCCACCGAAAAACAGGCCACGTTCGGCCGCGCCATGCTGCGTGCCATGTCGCATTTCCTGCATGGGGCAGCCGCTCGCTGACTGTCGCATTTTGGGTCGCCGCCCATAGTACTTTAGGGTTATGCGGCGGCTCGTTCCACAACCTTCTGTTAAGGGATTGCAGGTAAGGATTGGGCTCAGCGATTTCATAAAGAAGCCCTTTGATGCACTCGTTCCAGCCCGCTCAGACGCACCGGCCTGCGCCGCGCCCAGAACAGGGAGTGTTCCAGCGCGTGCCCATCAATATGCAGGGCCGGCTGATGCTTGCGAACTACGAGGAATTCGAGTGCGTGGTGATCGATATGTCGCCCGGCGACATGTATGTCACCTGCGCCGGCCGCCCACGCGCCAATGAACGCATCGTCGCCTACATCGACCATCTCGGCCGCGTCGAAGGTCATGTACAGACCGTCGATATGCGCGGCTTCACCATGTCGATCAACGCCACCGAGCGCAAGCGCGAGAAGCTCGCGGCCCAGCTCACCTGGCTTGCCAACAAACACGAGCTCGGCCTGCCGGAAGATCGCCGTCATGATCGTCTGACCCCGCGCGAGACCAAGACCGACCTCACGCTCGAAGACGGCACGCGCTACACCTGCCGCATCATGGACCTTTCGCTCTCGGGCGCCGCCGTCGATTGCGAAGTGCGTCCGCCGCTCGGCACGCCTGTTCGCCTCGGCAACATGCGCGGCCGCGTCGTTCGCCACTTCTCGGAGGGTGTTGCGATCGAGTTCCTGTCGGTCCAGTCGCGCGAGACGTTGCGCGAATTTCTCTAAAGCAATTCCAGCAAAAGTGGGCCGCGGTGTTGCGCCCGGAATTGCGTAAAACAAGAAACCAATTCCAGCAAAAATGATCAGCGGTTTTGCGCCCGGTTTTCGGGCCTGTACTACACGGGATAGGACTGACAATTTCAGTGTTGGGTTGAATAATCTCCTGCATCCCGTGTGGCAGATGCCATAGAATGCCGCCACTCTTGTCATTTATCCGTCACAGACTTGAAGGATACAGCGCACCTCAACAAGCGGCACGGTCATGTCGGTCCTGTTTCCGGAAATCGAACCCTATGAACACGGCCTGCTCGATACAGGCGACGGCAACCTGATCTATTGGGAGGCCTGCGGCAATCCGGCAGGCAAGCCGGCGCTTGTCCTGCACGGCGGACCAGGCTCCGGCTTTTCCACCGCTGCACGCCGCTATTTCGACCCATCCGTGTACCGCATCATCCTCTTCGATCAGCGCAATTGCGGGCGCAGCCTGCCGAATGCCGCCGACGCCGCGACCGACCTCTCCCGCAACACGACCGCTCATCTCATCGAGGATATAGAGAGGCTGCGCAGCCTCTTTAGCGTGAAAAAGTGGATCATCTTCGGCAATTCCTGGGGTTCGACGCTGGCGCTCGCCTATGCGCAATCCCATCCGGATCATGTCAGCGGCATAGTTATCGCAGGAGTCACCACGACACGGCGTTCCGAAATCGACTGGCTCTATCGCGGCATGGCGCCGCTCTTTCCCGAGGAATGGCACCGTTTCGGCAAGGCGCTGCCACCGGAGCTCCGTGGCATCGACAGGGTGAGCGCCTATCATCAACTCCTCAACGATCCCGAAGAGCAGGTACGGCTGAAAGCGGCGCGCGACTGGCATGAATGGGAAGCGGCGACAATCCTTCTTGCCGATCCCGCCGGTCTGCCCGGGCGCTGGTCCGATCCGCGCTACCTTCTGACGCGCGCCCGCATCATCACCCACTATTTCCGCGAGGGCGCGTGGCTCGAAGACGGCATTCTACTGAAGAATGCCGATCGCCTCGCCGGCATCCCCGGCTTTCTCATCCACGGACGCTTCGACATAGAAGCACCGCTTGTCACCGCCTGGGAACTTGCCCGCGCATGGCCGGGCGCCGAGTTCATCGTGCTGCCAAAGGCGGCCCATTCGACTGCAAATGCGGATATTGCCGCCGCAATCGTCGCTGCGACGAACAGATTCCGCGATCTCTGACGAAATTATTTTTACGGCGGAAAATCGGGACGTAAGGCGAAATCGGCTTTCTGCACGGCGATTCCGCCTGTTTGTACGCTTCAATCGGATCTCCGCCGGCCGCCATCCCCACTGCAGCTTGTTGCAGAAATTTATCCGGCTTATCGAAAATCGTTAACAGCCTGTCCGTTTTTCGGCCATTTCCCGCCCGAAAGCCTTTTTCCCAATCCTTCAATTTTAATCGAATTCGAGACGAATGCGCTTTTAATTTTAAGCGTATTCGATGTGGATTTGAATCAAGTTCGATGCGCTTTTGAATCAACTAAGCCATTAATTTGATTGCGTAATTTTGCGTGAGATAAAAACGTCCGTGTCATTGTCGTCCTCATAACGGGGAGACGATAATGTCAATTCGAAATCTACTGAAGAGCGGCCTTCTGGCCGTTAGCGTAACGGTGGCAATGGCGGGCGCAGGACAGGCATCACCCGCCAGCATGACACTTGCAGGCAATGCGAGCCCGCCGATCGGGCACTATGAATTCTGTCAGGCCAATCCGAGTGAATGCGCTTATGCCGGCGGCGATGCCGGCCCGGCGATCCTGACCGAGGATCGCTGGAAGGAGATCCTCAAGGTCAACTACACCGTCAACTCGACCATCCAACCGATGACGGACATGGAGATCTATGGTGTCGAGGAGCGCTGGGCCTATCCGCGCACTGTCGGCGACTGCGAGGATTTCGCGCTGCTGAAGCGCAAGATGCTGATCGATGCCGGCTTCTCTCCATCAGATACGCTGATGACTGTCGTGCTGCAGCCGAATGGCGAGGGCCATGCGGTGCTGACCGTGCGTACGGATCACGGCGACTTCATTCTCGACAATATGCGCAACAAGGTGCTGCTGTGGTCGGATACCGAATACACCTACCTGAAGCGCCAGTCCGCCGATGATCCGGCCCGCTGGACGAAGCTGCAGGACGGCCGCGCCGTCGCTGTCGGTAGCGTGAAGTAACAGGCATACCGGCCCCGGTCAGTCCCCGCATCCCCGTCCCGACCGGCGCCCAGAGCCGTTCCCGCTGTCCCGGGAACGGCTCGCTTCTTTTGTGGCACCTCCTTTTGGTTGAGTTAACGGCCCATTAACTCCCGCCGCTCCATCCTCATCAGGAGATTCTTCACCGGCACCGACGACTCGCGTTTTTCTTACGGCGGCCCGATATCCGAGGACGACGATGAGCAATTCCGCCGTGGGCCACCCTGGTGAGCAGCCCCTTCTTTCGACCCGCTTCCTGGTTCGCGTCACGGCGACGATTGCGGTCTTGGCGCTGCTGACGGTTGCGATCAGCGTTGCCGGCCGCTGGTTCGGCCGTCACATCTCGCTTGCGGGCAATACTGAAAGCAATGCCGGGATCACGCTCACCATCGGCCTCGACACGGTCGGCCTGCCTGCCAACACGATTCGCTTCCCCAGCGAACGTCATGACGGCACGGCCGAACGGGTCGATCTCTATCTCACCTGGCCGGAAATGCAGGGCTACAGCAAGGAAACGCGCCAGCGTTTCGACGACGTTGCCCAATCGTCAGGCCTGATTTTCCTGCAGATCACCCAAGGCACGATGTCGCGGGACATGTCGGGCCGGCTGGAGCCGATCTATTCGCACCTGATGGATGGTGCCTCGGAAACCTTTGCCCATGGCCTGACGCTGCACCGCCTGCGAGCCGATGCCGGCTACAACGGCGAGGTGCTGCTGACCGCGCCGCGCGAAGGAAGCGCCGATTACGTCGTGCGCTGCGTCCTGCCCTCGTCTGCGGAAATGGCAACCAGCGGCGATTGCCAGCGCGATATCAAGGTCGGCAAGGATTTAAGTGTGCTCTACCGGTTCTCGAGCCGTCGTTTGGCCGACTGGGACCATATTGATGCCGCGATCAGGACTTTTGTGGAAAGCCGGCTTGTGAGCCGGTCTGCAACACTCCGCTAAAATCCCCGCAAATGTCTGAAGAAACGATTCATCATAAACGGATTGGTAACGCTGAACCGGTAGTTTTCCAAGACAGCCGGTTACGCAGTAGGGGGCGCGTGACCCGCCGAATATCCAAAATGCAAGCGAAGAGTGGAATAGTGTCAAGGTCAATTTCCTCCGTATCATCGCCGCGGTCTGCCGGTTTCCTCGCAAAGGTGCTGACGATCCTTTCGATGGCTATCGCGATCGTCGCGGTCGACTCGGTCAATGCCGAAGCGGAAGCTGCAAATCCGAAATATGCCGGTATCGTCGTCGATGCCCGGACGGGGAATGTTCTCTACAGCGAGAATGCCGACCGTCTGCAATATCCGGCGTCGCTCACGAAGATGATGACGCTCTACATGACATTCGAGGCGCTCGAGCAGGGTCGCATCCGCCTCGATACGCCCGTCCCCTTCTCCGCTCACGCCGCCGCCCAGGCGCCGACCAAGCTTGGTGTGCGCGCCGGCGGCACGATCACCGTCGAACAGGGTATCCTCGGCCTTGTGACGCTGTCTGCCAATGATGCTGCGACCGCCCTCGGCGAAATGCTCGGCGGTTCGGAAGATCGTTTCGCCCAGATGATGACAGCCAAGGCCCATGCGCTCGGCATGACGCGCACGACCTATCGCAATGCCAACGGCCTGCCGAATACCGCGCAGATGACGACGGCCCGCGATCAGGCCCGCCTCGGCATCGCCCTTCGCCAGCATTTCCCGCAATATTACGGCTATTTCAACACCCGCGCCTTCAAGTTCGGCAACCGCGTGATCCGCAGCCATAACCGTCTCGTCGGCTCCGTGCGTGGCGTCGATGGCATCAAGACCGGTTACACCCGCGCCGCCGGCTTCAATCTGGTCAGTTCCTTACAGGCGGATGGCAAGTCGATCGTCGGCGTGGTTCTCGGCGGTGCATCCACCCCTGCCCGCGACTCGCAGATGCGCAATCTGCTCGCGACCTACATGCCGAAGGCTTCCAGCAGCGGCGGCGCGCTTGTCGCCCAGTCGAAGCCGATGCCCGAGATGATCGAAACACCTGCTCCGGTTTCCCCTGCCAAGGTTGCCCAGGTGGCTGAAAAGAAAACGATCACGGCCAATCAGCCGCCGCTCACGGCAGCCGCTGCCGATCTCGGCCTGCCCCACAAGGGTCCGCTTCCGGACAGCCGTTACCAGACGGCAAGCACCGAAGTTGCCTATGCGGAAACCGCCGCACCCAAGACAGACAATCCCTTGCTGACGCAGCCGATGCCGTCTCCGACCAGGGTCAAGACCGTGCCGATCAAGCAGCAGCAGCAGGAACAGGCTTCCGTCGCCGTGCCGACGCCGGCACCTGCCTATATACCGCCGGAACAGGGCGACACTTCCGTCGACGAGTTGACGACAGCCTCCACCAAGGTTGCCCCGGCAAAGGAAGTTGCCGCCAAGGAAGTGCCACAGCCATCCGGCTGGGTCGTCCAGATCGGCGTTTCCTCCAGTCGTGAAATGGCGATGGACCTCCTGGCAAACGCCAAGGCCAAGGGCGGCAAGGCGCTGAGCTCCGCCAAGCCCTTCGCCGTCGCCTATGCCAATGACGGCGATCAAATCTACCGCGCACGTTTCGGCGGCTTCGATGGCCAGCGTGATGCGGTCAACGCCTGCAAGGCCCTGAAGAAGGCCGGCGTCAAGTGCTGGGCGGCTGCTCAATGAGATATCCGGCGCTGCCTATGAATGATTTGGCGGCGCGAACACCGCAGCCGGCAGGCGGGAGCGCCGCCAAATCATTCAT
>UCCS01000239.1 GCA_900470965.1 Hyphomicrobiales bacterium | reverse complement strand
CGATACGCTTGACGAAAAGACCATGGCGCTCGCCATTTCGCTCGACGATGGCCAGAGCCGCTTCGAATCCGCGCTCGAAAACCGCAGCAACTCCATTATGGATACCGTTGCTAATGCCGAAGAGCGTGTTGCCGGCGCCTTTGCCGACCGCACGGAAGCGATCCGCGCCGCCTATACGGATAATCAGGCACGTCTGGAAACCGCGCTCGCCGAGCACACCTCCACTCTGTCCGAAGCCCTCGATGCCGGCAGTGCCCGCATGGAAGGCATCATCGGCAGCATGACGGGCCGCATTGAAGATGGCCTTACCGACGCCCAGCANNCGTATGGCCGCCCTTGCCAACGATGCCGCAAGCAACGTCGAAGGCGGGCTCGCCGCCGCGCATGACCGCATCCGCACCACGCTTGACGACCGCACCAATGCCATCACGCTGACGCTGACCGAGGCTCACAACCTCATCAACGACACGCTCTCCGAACAGGCGACCTCGATCGGCACGTCGGTTGCGACGAGCATCGGCATGCTCGAAATGTCGCTGGAAGATCGCGAGGCCGCGATCCGCACTGCGATCGATAAGAGTGCACAGTCGCTTGAGGATCGCATGCGCGAAGGTGCCGGCCAGATTGCCGGTCGCTTCCAGGAAGCCGCCAACACGATCTCGCGTTCGGCCGCCGATTTCTCCGGCCATCTCGACCACTCCGTCGACAACCTCACGGGCCGCTTCACGGAGACCGGCACCCGCGTCGAAGCCAGCCTTGCCGCCATCGAGGCTCGTATTGCCGATGGTGTCGGCGGCGTGGCCGACAAGGTCGATGCTGCAGGCAGCCATCTCTCCGGCCTGTTGGATGACAGTATCTCCCGTCTGGGTTCGATCGGCGACGACACAGCCCAGCGCATCGCCGCAACGCTCGGCAACAGCGCCGCAAACCTGACCCAGGCACTCGACAGCCGCACCGCCAGCCTGACGGAAGCTTTCGACGGCCGCGCCGCCAGCCTGACGGATGCGCTGCATGCCGGCAGCGCCAACCTCACCCAGGCCCTCGACAACAGCAGCGCCAACCTCACGCATGCTCTCGACAGCCACAGCGCCAATCTCACCCAGGCTCTCGACAGCCGCCGGGCACATCTTGCCGAAACACTCGACAGCGGCAGTGCGAACATGGCCCAGTCGATCGACGGCCGGACCTCGGCCCTGAGTGACATGATGGATCGCGGCACCGCGCGCATCGAAGAGCGTCTCTCCACCATGGACCGCGCTCTGACCGTCGGTCTCGATGCCGTCAACCGCACGATCGAAGGCAAGGCAGCCGGTCTTGCTGCCAGCCTGCGCAACGCCGTTGCCGAAGCTGCCGAAGGCATGGATGGCGAAGCCACCAAGTCCTCGGAACTGCTGAGCCGCACCGGCCAGCAGTTCGCCGAAGCCATGGACGAGCGCTCCTCGCAGATCGTCAAC
>UCCS01000133.1 GCA_900470965.1 Hyphomicrobiales bacterium | reverse complement strand
GGCGTCGGCAAGTCGACGCTGCTGATGCAGGGAGCTGCGGCGCTTTCGCGTCGCGGGCACCGGATCATCTACGTCTCCGGCGAAGAGGCGGTGGCGCAGGTGCGGCTGCGCGCACAGCGGCTCCATGCCGCCGATACGGATGTGTTGCTGGCGGCGGAAACCAATGTCGAGGACATTCTTGCCACGCTGGCGGAGGGCAAACGCCCTGATCTCGTCATCATCGATTCCATCCAGACGCTCTGGAGCGAGCTTGCCGAATCTGCGCCGGGCACAGTCACCCAAGTGCGTACCGGCGTGCAGTCGATGATCCGCTTTGCCAAGCAGACGGGTGCGGCCATGGTGCTCGTCGGCCATGTGACCAAGGATGGGCAGATCGCCGGCCCGCGTGTCGTCGAGCATATGGTCGATGCCGTGCTCTATTTCGAGGGCGACCGCGGACATCACTATCGCATCCTGCGCACCGTGAAGAACCGCTTCGGACCGACCGACGAGATCGGCGTTTTCGAAATGTCGGACAAGGGCCTGCGCGAGGTCGCCAACCCATCCGAACTCTTTCTCGGCGAGCGCAATTCGAAATCGCCGGGTGCTGCAGTCTTTGCCGGCATGGAAGGCACGCGGCCCGTACTCGTCGAAGTGCAGGCGCTGGTCGCCCCCACTTCGCTCGGCACGCCGCGGCGCGCGGTCGTCGGCTGGGACTCTGCCCGCCTGTCGATGATCCTTGCGGTTCTGGAGGCCCATTGCGGCGTTCGGCTCGGCCAGCATGACGTCTATCTCAACATTGCCGGCGGCTTTCGCATCAGCGAGCCGGCGGCCGATCTTGCGGTCGCATCGGCCCTCGTTTCCTCGCTTGCCGGTATTGCCCTTCCGGCCGATTGCGTCTATTTCGGCGAAGTCAGCCTGTCGGGCGCCGTCCGGCCTGTTGCGCAAACCGCTCAGCGCCTTAAAGAAGCCGAAAAGCTGGGGTTCTCGGCAGCCCTGCTACCGTCCGGTTCCGTCGATCTGCCGAAGGGTAACGGCCGCTGGAGCGAGATCGAGAGCCTGCCGGATCTGGTCGCGCGCATTGCAGGGTCGAAAGGGGCGTTGCAGCGTGTGGAAGAAGACGTTTGATCCTTCATCACCGATAGCGGGAATGCTATAGGATCAGCCAAACAAGGCGCGACGCGGCCCGCAAGGCGGCAGTCTGGAGTGGAATTTATATGCCCATTACGATTTTCGACGGTATTGTCATCGGCGTCGTGCTCTTCTCCGCCGTTCTGGCAATGGTCCGCGGCTTTTCGCGCGAAGTCCTTTCGATCGCGAGTTGGGGCGGCTCAGCCGCTGCCGCCTACTACCTCTACCCCTATCTCGTGCCTTATGCGAAGCGGTACACGGATGATGACCGCATCGCGATCGTTGGTTCGGCTGCCGTCGTCTTCCTCATCGCGCTGATCGTCATCTCCTTCATTACGATGAAGGTCGCCGATTTCATCATCGACAGCCGCATCGGCGCGCTCGACCGCACTTTGGGCTTCCTCTTCGGTGCTGCGCGCGGCATACTTCTGCTCGTCGTCGCCGTTGCTTTCTGGAACTGGCTGGTCGATGCCGATCATCGCCCGTCCTGGGTCAATAATGCCAAATCGAAGCCGTTCCTGGATTCTCTCGTCGTTCGCCTGCAGGCAGTGCTGCCGGATGAATTCGCGCAGATGATCCAGAAGAGCATCACCGAGAAGCTTGGTGGCGCGCGCACGACGGAAGAAAATGCGCCGGCCAACGATCAGGCTCCGGCAGAAGACGCAGCACCCGCGCCTAACAATGGCGCACAGCAGCCATCGAATTGACGCAGTGTTCACTAGCTTGACCCGCGGCCTGGCAATTGCCATTTGAGCGGGACGTAAGATCAAAGGTCCGGCCGGGCATTTCGCTCTGCCGGGCCTCAGCCGTTTCAGAGCCGGTGAACAGGCTTTGAGGCAGGTGTTATTCAGCATGAACTTATCGGAAAGCAGCATTTTTTCCGGTATCATGCTACTGGAAAAGCCGATCCATTCTTGTGAGAGCAGAGGCCCGCAGAAATGAACCAGTCCCATTCCTTCCCGATTGACGATCCGCTCGACGGAGATACGCTGCATGAGGAATGCGGCGTTTTCGGAATTCTGGGACATCCTGATGCGGCAGCGCTGACGGCGCTCGGCCTGCATGCGCTTCAGCATCGCGGGCAGGAAGCAGCCGGTATCGTCTCCTTCGACGGCAAGCGCTTCCATCAGGAACGCCATATGGGCCTGGTCGGCGACCATTATACCAACCCGATGACGCTCGCCCGCCTGCCCGGCAGCATGTCGATCGGTCATACGCGCTATTCGACAACAGGCGAAGTGGCGATGCGCAACGTGCAGCCGCTCTTTGCCGAGCTGGAAGAAGGCGGCATCGCCATTGCCCATAACGGCAACTTCACCAACGGCCTGACGCTGCGCCGCCAGATCATCGCAACCGGCGCCATCTGTCAGTCGACATCCGATACCGAAGTCGTCCTCCATCTCATCGCCCGCTCCCGCCACACTTCCACAACTGATCGCTTCATCGACGCCATCCGCCAGATGGAAGGCGGCTATTCGATGCTCGCCATGACGCGCACGAAGCTGATTGCCGCGCGCGACCCCACCGGCATCCGCCCGCTGGTCATGGGCGAACTCGATGGCAAGCCGATCTTCTGCTCGGAAACCTGCGCTCTCGACATCATCGGCGCCAAGTTCATCCGCGACGTGGAGAATGGCGAAGTCGTCATCTGCGAAATCCAGCCCGACGGTTCGATCAGCATCGATGCGCGCAAGCCCAGCAAGCCGCAGCCGGAACGCCTCTGCCTGTTTGAATATGTCTATTTCGCCCGTCCGGATTCGGTCGTCGGCGGTCGCAACGTCTACACGACGCGCAAGAACATGGGCATGAACCTTGCCAAGGAATCACCTGTCGATGCCGACGTGATCGTGCCTGTTCCCGACGGCGGCACGCCCGCAGCGCTCGGCTATGCGCAGGCAAGCGGCATTCCCTTCGAATACGGCATCATCCGTAACCACTATGTCGGCCGCACGTTCATCGAGCCGACGCAGCAGATCCGCGCTTTCGGCGTGAAGCTGAAGCATTCCGCCAACCGGGCGATGATCGAAGGCAAGCGCGTGGTACTGGTGGACGATTCCATCGTGCGCGGTACGACCTCGCTGAAGATCGTGCAGATGATCCGTGAAGCCGGCGCCAAGGAAGTGCATATCCGCGTTGCGAGCCCGATGATCTTCTTCCCGGATTTCTACGGCATCGATACGCCTGACGCCGACAAGCTCTTGGCAAACCAGTATGCCGATGTCGAAGCCATGGCCAAATATATCGGCGCGGATTCGCTGGCCTTCCTGTCGATCAACGGCCTCTATCGCGCCGTCGGCGGCGAAGACCGCAACAATGCTCGCCCGCAGTTCACCGACCATTATTTCACCGGTGACTATCCGACCCGCCTGCTCGACAAGAACGGCGAGTCCATGGGCAACAAGATTTCCATGCTTGCCAGCAACGGCTGAGCCGCTTCCGCTTTGACTTTCCTATCTGGGGCGCCTATTGCGCCCCTTACCTTTTCAAGCGCATCGGGAACCGGGGCAGATGAACATCAATCTTGAAGGCAAGATCGCGCTGGTCACAGGCGCATCGCGCGGCATCGGCTATTTCACGGCACTCGAACTCGCCAAGGCCGGTGCGCATGTGATTGCCTGCGCCCGCACCGTTGGCGGCCTGGAAGAGCTCGACGATGCCATCAAGGCCGTGGGCGGTTCCGCGACGCTGGTTCCCTTCGATCTCGCCGACATGGAAGCGATCGACCGCCTCGGCGGCTCGATCTTCGAGCGCTGGGGCAAGCTCGACATTCTCGTCGCCAATGCCGGCGTGCTCGGCGTCATCTCGCCGATCGGCCATATCGAGGCGAAGGTCTTCGAGAAGGTCATGAACATCAACGTGAATGCCACCTGGCGTCTCATCCGCTCGGTCGATCCGCTGTTGACCCGCTCGGATGCCGGCCGCGCCGTCATCATGTCCTCGGGCGCCGCCCATAAATGCCGGCCCTTCTGGAGCGCCTATTCCGCCTCCAAGGCCGCTGTCGAAGCATTGGCGCGCACCTGGGCTGGCGAGACGCAATCGACGCCGCTGCGCATCACCAGCGTCGATCCGGGTGCCACGCGCACCGCCATGCGCGCGCAGGCGGTTCCGGGTGAAGACCCGATGAGCCTGCCGCATCCTTCCGAGGTGGCGAAAGCGATCCTTCCCCTGCTCGGCCCCGGCGTGACGGAGACCGGTAAGCTATTCATCGTGCGCGAGAACAAGCTGGTGGATTACCAGCCGCCGGAATAGCCGGACGCTTCAATTCGCTGCAGCAATCGCGAACAGATGAGCGAAACCGGTCTCCGACGCGCACAACGCGTTAAGATCGACTGGTCCCTGGATACCGTCCAAGGTGCCGTTATCGGCGAATTGCCAGATTGACCAGTGACTGCATTCTTCCTGCCTAGGTTCCTTGAAGACGCTTCGAAGCCACAGGTAATGGTCGGGGAACCGTGATTCATTGCCTTTCAGATATTGATCAAAGAACTCCTGAGTAACGTAAAAAATGGGCTTCTCGGGAAAGGTGCCTTTCAACTCGACGGAGAACGCGTTCACCTCGGCAGCCATTTCCTCGATCGTTGGAATCTTGTTGCAGTTGCCGACAAACTCCAGATCGACTGCAATGGGTAGAGTCCCCGGCTCCTTTGACACCGTCGCCAGGACATTCTGCGCCTGATCCTTGCCCGGGCGACAGAAGGTGAAGAAATGATACGCACCCCTTACCAGTCCGGCATCCCCGGCACGCTGCCAATTCTCGGCAAATTTGGAATCCCGGTGATCTCCGCCTTCGGTCGCCTTCATGATCGCAAAACGGACATTCGCCTGCGACGCGACAGTCTTCCAATCGATATCGCCTTGATGGTGGCTGACATCGATACCCTGGATCGGATAGCGGCTTAGAGACGGATTGTTGAAGCGAAGCATACCGAAATCATAGGCGAAATACGCGGCGGACGCGATTGTCAGAATTGCGGTCGCTCCTATTGTCCATCGTGCCGCTCTCCTCACCCAATCCCCCTATTTTCACCGGTTTCGCAATTGGCTATGCAAGATTTGCGTCTTGAAAATGACCGAAAATCTTAAAGCAAACACGCCTCCTTTACTGGATGTCCATCGCTGCCATCGATTCACGAGATGGATAGCTCCGGTTGCCCGCGGGATCGTTGCTCGCCCTCTTGACCAAACCTCGATCCCACGCCATAAAACGCGTCATGAAAACGGTTACCTGCATTATTTGCCGGAAGATTATTCGCTAGCCCAAAGCTGGCCTGGCCGTTTTCGTCTCCCAAATTTCCAAGATGCGAAACGCCCCGGCCTGCCGGTGGTGGTATTTTTTCTGCATGTGCATTTTAGGAGAGTGAAATGGGCGGCACGCCGGAACTGAAGCTGTACAATACGCTGACGCGGGAGAAATCGGTCTTCAAGCCGATCGATGCCGAAAACGTCCGCATGTATGTGTGCGGCCCGACGGTCTATGATTACGCCCATATCGGCAATGCGCGACCGGTCATCGTCTTCGACGTGCTGTTCCGCCTGTTGCGGCATGTCTATGGCGAAAGCCACGTCACTTATGCCCGCAACATCACCGATGTTGACGACAAGATCAACGCGCGGGCGCTGCGCGACTATCCGGGCCTGCCGCTGAATGCGGCGATCCGGGCGGTCACGGAAAAGACCGAGAGGCAGTTTCTTGACGATGCCCTGGCGCTCGGCTCGCTCGAGCCGACGGTGCAGCCGCGCGCCACCGACAATATCGCTGAGATGATCGCGATCATCGAGCGGCTGATTGCGCGCGGCCATGCCTATCAGGCATCAGGTGAAGTACTGTTCGACACCAAATCGATGGCCGACTACGGCCAGCTTTCGAAGCGTAATCTCGATGAACAACAGGCGGGCGCCCGCGTCGCCGTTGATGCTCACAAGAAGAGCCCCGGCGACTTCGTGCTCTGGAAACTGTCCGACGAGAACGAGCCCGGCTGGGAAAGCCCGTGGGGTCGAGGCCGCCCGGGCTGGCATATCGAGTGCTCGGCCATGAGCGGGCGCTATCTCGGCGACGTCTTCGATATCCATGGCGGCGGTCTGGACCTGATCTTCCCGCATCATGAAAACGAGATCGCCCAGTCGCGTTGCGCCCATGGCACGGACGTGATGGCGAATGTCTGGATGCATAACGGCTTCCTGCAGGTCGAAGGCCGCAAGATGTCGAAATCCGAAGGCAATTTCGTCACCATCTACGAGTTGCTGCACACGGAAACATTCGCCGGCCGCCAGTGGCCGGGCGAAGTGCTGCGTCTTGCGATGCTGATGACGCACTATCGCGAACCGATCGACTTCTCGGTGAAGCGGCTGGAGGAAGCCGAGCGGCTGCTGGCCAAATGGCCGGCGGCCGAACCCGGCGATGCCAAGCCGGATGAGACCGTGCTGAATGCGCTCGCCGACGACCTCAATACGGTCGCGGCAGTGCAGGCGCTGCATGCGCTCGCCCAATCTGGAGACCCTGCCGTCTTCGCCGCCAGTGCCACCCTGCTCGGCGTGCTGCCGAAGAAGACCGAGATCGACGAGGCGGTGGCCGCGGAAATCGATGCACGGGTCAAGGCGCGGCTGGAGCTCTTGAAGGCGAAGAATTTCGCGGAGGCCGACAAGATCCGCGACACCCTCGCCGCCGAGGGTATCCAGCTCAAGGATGGCAAGAATGCCGAAACAGGCGAGCGGGTGACGACGTGGGAGGTGAAGAAATGAACACCTATACCGGCGGATGCCAATGCGGAGCCGTCCGTTTCCGGGCGCGCGGCACCCCTCATCACGCTTCCATCTGTCATTGCCGCATGTGCCAGAAGGCGTTCGGCGCCTATTATGCGCCGCTGGTGTCCGTACGGAAGATGGAATTCGAGTGGACCAGGGGGCGGCGGAAGACCTTCCGGTCCTCGAATTTCGTCAACCGCGGTTTCTGTGGTGATTGCGGCACGCCGCTGACTTATGAAGCGCCTGACGGTATGGCGGTTGCGGCTGGCGCGTTTGACGATCCCTCGGCTTTTCCGCCGAGCATGCAATGGGGCGTAGAGGCCAAGATCGGCTTCGTCGACCACCTGCATGAACTGCCGGGAGCACCAAGCGAGGACGATCTCGAGGCGGACTCTTTCCTTCACCAGATCGTCTCCTACCAGCATCCAGACCATGATACGCCGGTCTGGCCGTCGGAGGATCACGCTTGACGGCAAAGATGGGACTGACCGGCGGATGCCAGTGCGGCGCGGTTCGTTACAGGGCGAGCGGCGAACTCAACTATCCGCATATCTGCCACTGCCGCATGTGCCAGAAGGCCGCCGGCAATTATTTCCTGCCGCTTGCAGGGGTGATGCGGGTCGATTTCGAGTTGACGCGCGGCGAGCCGAAATGGTTCCACTCCTCCGGTCTCGTGCGGCGCGGCTTTTGCGGCGACTGCGGCACGCCGCTTTTCTATGATATTCCCGATGCTGACTCCATCACCATCGCGCTCGGCTCGCTGGATGATCCGCAGGCTGTAAAGCCCGTCATGCAATCCAATCTCGACAGCAAAATGGTCTGGTTTCATGCGTTCGATGGCTTGCCTGTCGAACCGGAACCGGAAACAACCGATCGCGAGGACAGGATCGCGGCGAGCAATCACCAGCATCCCGACCACGATACATCCCACTGGCCACCCGGAGCTCATCCATGACCGAGACGACAAGAACAGGCGGCTGCCAATGCGGCGCCGTGCGCTTCCGCATCACAGGAAAGCTCGGACGCCCGTCCATCTGCCATTGCCGCATGTGCCAGAAGCAGTTCGGCGGCTTCTTTTCAGCGCTGGTGACGGCGCCGGAGGAAGGCATGGAGTGGACACGCGGCGAACCCACCTATTTCCAGTCTTCGGTCAATATCGAGCGCGGCTTCTGCCGGGATTGCGGTACGCCGATGACATATCGTCATCCAGGCGGGTTGGAGCTTGCGATCGGCACCTTCGACGACCGGAGCGACCTCGCCCCACAGATCCAGGTCAATTATGATGCCCGCCTGCCCTGGGTCGAGACGATCTTCGACGCGCCGGTTCATAAGGACCCTGATTTCTATTCCCGGCAGGAGGCGATCATCTCCTTCCAGCATCCCGACCATGATACCGCCGTCTGGCCGGCGAAAGGCGTGAAGATATGACCGAAGTGCTGCGCACGCTTTATCCTGAGATCGAACCCTATGCTTCCGGCAATCTCGATGTCGGCGATGGCCACGTGATCTATTGGGAGCGCTGCGGCATGCCGGGCGCCAAGCCGGCGGTCTTCCTGCATGGCGGTCCGGGCGGCGGCATTTCGCCCGCGCATCGCCGCGTGTTCGATCCGAAGCTTTATGACGTCCTCCTGTTTGACCAGCGCGGCTGCGGTAAGTCGACCCCGTATGCGAGCCTCGAAGCCAACACGACCTGGCATCTCGTTGCCGATATCGAGCGGCTGCGCGAGATGGCCGGCGTCGACAAATGGCAGGTCTTCGGCGGTTCCTGGGGTTCGACGCTGGCGCTTGCCTATGCCGAGAAACATCCGGAACGGGTCTCCGAACTCGTCGTGCGCGGCATCTATACGCTGACGCGGGCGGAACTCGACTGGTACTATCAGTTCGGCGTCTCCGAAATGTTCCCTGACAAGTGGGAGCGCTTTGTCGCACCCATCCCGCCTGAAGAACGCCATGAGATGATGCTCGCCTATAACCGTCGGCTTACCGGTCCGGACCGGGCCATTGCGCTGAAGGCAGCGCAGGCCTGGAGCATCTGGGAAGGCGAGACGATCACGCTGCTGCCGGAGAAATCGACCAGCGGCAAGTTCGAGGAAGCCGAGTTCGCCTATGCCTTTGCGCGCATCGAGAACCACTTTTTCGTCCATGCCGGATGGATGGATGAAGGCCAATTGCTGCGCGATGCCTATAAGCTGAAGGATATCCCTGGCGTCATCGTTCACGGGCGTTACGACATGCCCTGCCCGGCCAAGTATGCCTGGCTGCTGCACAAGGCATGGCCGAAGGCCGAATTCCACCTGATCGAAGGTGCGGGCCATGCCTTTTCGGAGCCCGGTATTCTCGACCAGCTGATCCGGGCGACGGACCGATTCGCAGGAAAACAATAAAGGCCGCAAGCGGCGACAGGAAACACCCATGACACGCGAAAGAATCTACCTCTTCGATACGACGCTCCGGGACGGACAGCAGACGCCCGGCATCGACTTTTCCGTCGAGGACAAGATTGCGATTGCAAGCATGCTGGACGAGTTCGGGCTCGACTATGTCGAGGGCGGTTATCCGGGCGCAAACCCGACCGATACTGCCTTCTTCGCTGAGAAGCGCACGAACCAGGCCTCTTTCGTCGCCTTCGGCATGACGAAACGCCCCGGTGTTTCCGCCTCCAACGATCCGGGTATTGCCGGCCTGCTGCAGGCGCGCAGCGACGCCATCTGTTTCGTCGCCAAGAGCTGGGATTACCACGTGCAAGTGGCGCTTGGCTGCACCAATGAGGAAAACCTCGAATGCATCGCCGAAAGCGTGAAAGCCGCTGTTGCCGCCGGCAAGGAGGCACTGGTCGACTGCGAGCATTTCTTCGACGGCTACAAGGCCAATCCGGAATATGCGCTCGCCTGCGCAAGGACGGCGCATGAGAACGGCGCGCGCTGGGTGGTGCTCTGCGACACCAATGGCGGCACGCAGCCGCCGGAAGTGCGCGCCATCGTGGAGGCCGTGATTGCCTTCGGCGTGCCGGGGCACTGTCTCGGTATCCATGCGCATAACGATACCGGCCAGGCGGTCGCCAATTCGCTCGCCGCCGTCGAGGCGGGCGTACGCCAGATCCAGGGCACACTGAACGGCGTCGGCGAGCGCTGCGGCAATGCCAATCTGGTGACGCTGATCCCGACGCTGGCGCTGAAGAGCGCCTACAACACGCGTTTCGAAACGGCGATCGATGCGGAGCGGCTGACCAATCTCACCCGCCTGTCGCATGCCTTCGACGAGCTGCTGAACCGCTCGCCGGATCATCAGATGCCCTATGTCGGCGCCTCTGCCTTCGCTACCAAGGCCGGCATCCACGCCTCGGCGCTGCTGAAGGACCCGCGCACTTACGAGCACGTGCCGCCGGAAAGTGTCGGTAATTTCCGCAAGGTCATGGTCTCGGATCAGGGCGGCAAGGCAAACTTCATCAATGCGCTGAGGCGGCGCGGCATCGATGTGGCCAAGGACGATCCGAAGCTCGATCTGTTGATCTCCATCGTCAAGGAGCGCGAGGCATCCGGCTATGCCTATGAGGGGGCCGATGCGAGCTTCGAGCTTCTGGCGCGCCGTACCATGGGCACCATTCCGGATTTCTTCACGATCGACGGCTTCCGGGTGATGATCGAACGGCGCTTCGATTCCCACGGCCGCATCAAGATCGTCTCCGAAGCCGTCGTGAAGATCGCCATCGACGGCCAGACGCTGATGTCGGTTGCGGAAGCGGAAGGACCGGTCAATGCGCTCGACCTCGCGCTGCGCAAGGATTTCGGCAAGTATCAGCATGAGATCGACGATCTTGTGCTCGCCGATTTCAAGGTGCGTATCCTCAATGGCGGCACCGAGGCCATCACCCGCGTTCTGATCGAATCCACCGATTCCAGCGGCGTGCGCTGGTGGACCGTCGGCGTGTCCGAAAACATCATCGACGCCTCGTTCCAGGCGCTGATGGATTCGGTCATCTACAAGCTGATGAAGAACCGGCAGCTTGCCGGCAAGATCGCGGCCGAGTGAGCTAAAGCAATTCCAGCAAAAGTGTGCAGCGGTTTTGCGTCCGGAATTGCGTGAGAATAAAAGAGATAGGGCATTTCCGTGTTTCGAAGAAAAACGAAAGTGCCCTATAGGAGGCCCCAGTCCTCCTCCGAATACCATTCGTCCTCCTGCTTCGGCTCTTTCCAGCGCAGCCTCGTGACCTTTCCCATGCCGCCCTGCCGAAAAGTGGAGTCCAGCACCCTGTAGGTCTCTATCGTGCCGGTCGCGCCATGGCCCCAGACGAAGACGGTAGGGCTCAAATAACGGGCGCGATAGTGTTCGGGCGTGCGCTGGATCAGGAAGAAGCCGCCGCGCGCGCTGCGTGGCCGCAAATTGTCGTTGCCATCCCGCGAGGGAGCGCAGAGCGGAAAGATCAGCCTGCCGCCGATGGCGAGATTGTCGATCCAGGCTTCGGCCGGCCTGTGGACCCCGAAATTGACGTAGATCGCGTCGGCCGGCGACTGCGGCCATTCCAGGCCGTTGCCGCAGACAACCTCGACATTGCCATATGGAGCCAGGTTGGCAATGGCGCGGGCGGCGAGATCCCGGTCATATTCGATCGCCGCGACATGGCCGCCGCTGCCCACCAGATGCGACAGCATGGCGGTGTAATAACCACCGCCGACGCCGATGTGACAGGCTGTATCGCCGGGTTGAGGTGCCAGCCAGTGGAGGCCGAGCGCATGAAGCGAGGGGCTGCCGTTGTTGACCTGCCTTCCCTCCTGCAGCGCAATCAGAACATCCTGATAGAGTATGACGGGATCGGTCGACGGCATATCCTGATAGCCGGTCCCGTTTGCCATGCGCCATGGCGGCGGGTCCAGGAAATCCTCACGTGGCACTGTGGCAAAGGCCTGTCGCAGCCGCTCGTCGCCCACGATACCCATCTTCGCCAGCATTTGAGTGGCATAGGCTTGCCGGCAAATCGCCAGTTCCGTTTCGTCCATGCTTGCCTCCCGCGTTGCCAGGCGCATGCGGATCCATTCACTGAAATGAATTGGCCTATTCACGCCGCTTAAGCTAATCCGGATCAGAAACAGAACAAAGATGGAAACACCCGATGTCTGCCGATGCAAGCGCCCCCCTCATCAAGAACGAAGACAGTCCACGCGGCTTTGCCTTCGCGCTGACGGCCTATCTTCTGTGGGGCTTCCTGCCGATCTATATGAAGGCTCTGGCGCATATTTCGCCTGCCGAAGTCATCGCCCACCGTATCATCTGGTCGCTGCCGCTCGCCGGCATCGTGCTTCTGGTGCTGGGGCGCACCCAGGATATCGCCATTGCGCTGCGTTCACCGCGCATGCTCGCCATGGCAATGATGACCGCGGCGCTGATCACCGTGAACTGGGGCACCTATGTCTGGGCGATCGGCGCCGGCCATTCGCTCGATGCCGCCATGGGCTATTTCATCAATCCGCTCTTCAGCATCTTCCTCGGCGCCGTGCTGCTCAAGGAAAAGCTGCAGCCGATGCAGATCGCGGCGATCTGCCTTGCCGGCCTTGCGGTCGTCGTGCTCGCCTTCGATAGCGGCGGCATTCCCTGGGTGGCGCTGACGCTGGCGATCAGCTGGGGCTTCTATGCGCTGTTTCGCAAGACGTTGCCGCTCGGGCCGAACCAGGGCTTCTTCCTGGAAGTGCTGATCCTCAGCCTGCCAGCACTGCTCTATATCCTCTACCTCGAATTCGTCAGCGGCGAAGGGCATCTGTACCGCACGAGCCTTAGCGATACCGCCCTGCTGCTTGGCTGCGGACTGATCACCGCCGTACCGCTGATGATCTATGCCAATGGCGCCAAACTGCTGAAGCTTTCGACCATCGGCATCATGCAGTATATCGCGCCGACCATGATCTTTCTGATTGCCGTTTTCGGTTTCGGAGAAGAACTGGATACGGCGCGCATGATCGCCTTCCCGCTGATCTGGGCCGGCCTGTTCTTCTACAGCTGGTCTATGTTGAGGACGACGCGCGGACGTTAGACCTGCGCCTGTCTGCATGTAATTCCAGCAAAACCGCTGCGCACTTTTGCTGGAATTGCTTCGGCGACTTACATCTTCGAGATCACGTCATCCTCGCCGTCACGGTCGGCGGCAAGCTCTGCCGCCTGCGCCATGATGGCCGGAATGATGCCCGATATCTCGTCGATGACCAGCGGCTGCACGCGATGGGCAGTGTGCAGGAAGCCCTCGCCCGTCATGTGGCGCAGAAGCTCCATCATCGGATCCCAGAAGCCGTTGATGTTGGCGAAGACCATCGGCTTTTCGTGACGGCCGAGCTGCGCCCAGGTCATGATCTCGACGATCTCTTCCAGCGTGCCGATACCGCCCGGCAAGGCCACGAAGGCATCCGAGCGCTCGAACATCGTGTGTTTGCGCGCATGCATGTCAGGGGTTACAATAAGCTCGTTGAGTTGGCCGAGCGAATGGCGAGTCGCCTCCATGTCGATCAGGAACTCGGGAATGATGCCCGTCACCTGACCGCCGTTGGATAGGGTCCCGCTGGCCACAGCACCCATGATGCCCTTAGTGCCACCGCCGTAGATGAGGCGAAGGCCATATTCCGCGATCTCTTTTCCGAGCGCGCGGCCGGCAGCCATATGGGAAGGATCGCGTCCCGGCCGAGAGCCGCAGTAAACGCAAATGGATCGAATCGGTACAGATTGTTCGGTCATAAGGGAAAAACAACTATTCCATTTCAATGCAGTCAAGAAAATTGACTGAAAAGCGGCTTCCAGAGCTTGCCTATTTGCTTTGAATGCTTGTGCAAAGCAACGGGAATCGCTAGCAATTTCTGAATACTACGGCAATTTGCCGCCTTTGGAGACGCAATGATGAAAAACCGTGCCGGCTTGCTGGCCCTCGCAGTGCTCGTAATCGCAATCATACTGATGGTGTTTTTCGTCATGCCCCGGCTCGGCTCTGATGTGGCGAAGGTTGGTGACGCCATCAACCAGGCCGGCACCGAGGTCAACAACACGGTTAACGAAGCGTCTAAGACTTCCCGCTCCGCTGCCGCGGATGCCACAGAAGCCGCCCAGAAGGTCGGCAGCCTCACCGCCGATGCCGTGCGGTCTCTCTCCGGCCTGAAGGCGCTGTTTGCGGACGGTAAGGTGCCTGCTGCCGATGCGCTGGCAGGCGCAAAGACTGCCGCCGTGAATACGCTGACCACGATCGTCGATTTCGCTGCCCCTGAAGGTCTCGATACTACCACCGCAAGCCTCGTCTCCAAGGCCAAGGACGGTGCGGGCAAGGCGCGCGACATCATCCGCAATCTCCCTGAAAATGCTGCCGACGCATTGGCCGCCCTCGCACGGGCCGAAGCCGCGCTGACCGGTGCGCCGGAGCCAACCGGCCAACCGGCCGCAGCCAATAACCAGACTGCTCCCACAGCCGATACCGCTGCCAACACCGGCCCGAAGATCCCAGCTTTCGACGTGCTGCGTGTCGAGCCGGATGGTTCGACCGTCATTGCCGGCTCGGCTGAGCCGCATGGCAAGCTGGAAGTGCTCGACGGCGACAAGGTGGTCGTAACAACCGATGTCGACGGCACCGGCGATTTTGCGGCCGTTCTCGACAATCCGCTTCCAGCCGGCGACCATCAGCTCGTGCTGAAAGTAACCGGCAAGGATGGCAAGACCACGCTGTCTGAAGAAGTTGCAACCGTTTCCGTGCCGAAGGATGGCAGCGGCAGCGAGTTGCTCGCCATGGTTTCCAAGCCGGGCACGGCGAGCCGCATCATCACGGCGCCGAAGGCTGAGATCGCCAACGCCCAGCCGCCGGCTGCCGACAGCTCGCAGCCTGCCCCCAATAATGGTGCTCCGAACGACCAGGTCGCGATGCAGACGCCGAATATGCCCGTGACATCTGGTGATGCGGGCAAAACGGCACCTGCTCTTCCTGGTACTCAGCAGGGCACCGAGGCTGTTGCCGATGTGGTGATCACTGCCGTGGAGATCGAAGGCAACAAGATCTTCGTGGCCGGCACGGCGCGCGCCAATGCCAAGGTTATCGGTTACGCCGATGATGCGCTGATCGGCCAGGATACGGCGGAGCCGGATGGTCACTTCGTCATCAGCGGCGCGATGGACCTCCCGGTCGGCGATCACAAGATCCGTGTCGATGTCGTCGATGGCACGGGCAAGGTCGTCATCCGCGCGACCGTCAATTTCAACCGTCCTGAAGGCGATCAGGTAACGGTTGCCGCGCAGTCCGGCAGTAATGCCCATGTCAATCCGGCGACGGTGCCGCTCGATGAGGGCCAGCTCGGCAAGCTCAAGGGCGATGCGACGAAAGCCTTCGGCCTGCTGAAGGGCCTGTTCGCCGACGGCAAGGTGCCGGGTGCCGAGCAGCTTGCGGCAGCCCGCTCGGCCACCGAGTTCGCGCTGCGCTCTCTCGTCGACTTCCGTCCGGGCATCGATGCGACCGACGCCTTCAAGCAGGCATCGGCTTCCGCCTCACAGGTTGCGGCGAGTGCGCTGACAGTGCTGCAGAGCCTGCCGAAGGATGCCAAGTCGGTCGGCGCGGCACTCGACAAGCTCGGCTCGATCATCGCCGAACTGACGGTTCCCGGTGCCAATGTCGCGCCGATGCCCTCAAACGAGGTATCGGACGCCAGCCAACCGAAGACGATCGAGCAGGCGCCGCTGACGGCAAACAACAACGCGGTCATCATTCGCCGTGGCGATACGCTCTGGCAGATCTCCCGGCGTACCTATGGCCTTGGTGTGCGCTATACGACGATCTACATCGCCAATGAGGACAAGATCCTCAATCCGGACCGCATCCGTCCGGGCCAGGTCTTCGGCCTGCCGAAGGATGCCCTTCCGAATGCCGAGGAGCTGCACCGCAAGCGGCTCTCGGGCGGGCATCTCTAAATCAAAAAACGGCGGCCCATCGGCCGCCGTTTTCGTTAGGGCCGGCGCGCAACACCTCGCCTATAAAATCCCTGTCAATGTTGTAATCCGCCAGCCGGTGGCATATCTCGCGGGAGCGGCGACAAGCCGCGGCGATAGCGGCCCGCCGGGCTGGAGAAAAGCATGGCAAACGGCAAGACAGTTTCAGACTCCAACCTGTTGGGAACGCTCTACAATCTCTGGCCCTATATGTGGCCGAAGGATAGGCCGGATCTCAGGATGCGGGTCGTATGGGCCTCGGTCTACCTGCTGATCTCGAAGTTCGTCCTGCTGCTGGTGCCCTATTTCTTCAAGTGGTCCACCGATGCGCTGAACGGCAGGATGGACCTGCAGGGCACGCTGCCGCCGCTGCTGATCGGCGCCACCGCCCTCGTCATCGCCTATAACCTGACGCGCCTCATCCAGCTCGCCCTCAACCAGCTCAGAGACTCGCTCTTTGCCAGCGTCGGCCAATATGCGGTGCGCCAGCTTGCCTACCGCACCTTCGTGCATATGCATGAGCTTTCCCTGCGCTTCCATCTGGAGCGCAAGACGGGTGGGCTTTCGCGCATCATCGAGCGCGGCACCAAGGGCATCGAAACGATCGTGCGATTCACGATCCTGAACTCGATCCCGACGGTCATCGAATTCCTGCTGACGGCGGCGATCTTCTGGTGGGGTTACGGCTTCTCCTATCTCGCCGTCACGGCCTTCACCGTCTGGGCCTATATCTGGTTCACGATCCGCGCTTCCGACTGGCGCATCTCGATCCGTAGGGCGATGAACGACAGCGATACGGACGCCAATACCAAGGCAATCGACTCGCTCCTCAATTTCGAGACCGTCAAATATTTCGGCAATGAAGAGATGGAGGCCAAGCGCTTCGACAAGTCGATGGAGCGTTATGAGAAGGCGGCAACCGACGTCTGGACCTCGCTCGGCTGGCTGAACTTCGGCCAGGGCGTGATCTTCGGCATCGGCACGACGATCATGCTCGTCCTCTCGGCCTGGTCGGTGCAGAGCGGCGAACATACGATCGGCGATTTCGTTTTCGTCAATTCCATGCTGCTGCAGCTTTCCGTGCCGCTGAACTTCATCGGTTTCGTCTATCGCGAAATCCGCCAGGGGCTGATCGATATCGAGCAGATGTTCGATCTTCTGGAAGTGAAGGCCGAGGTGCTGGACGCGCCTGACGCGAAGGATCTTGCCATCGCCCAGGGCGCCATCTCCTTCAAGGACGTGCATTTCGCCTATGATGCGGCCCGGCCGATCCTGAAGGGCATTTCCTTCGAGGTGCCGGCGGGCAAAACAGTTGCCGTCGTCGGCCCCTCGGGTGCCGGCAAATCGACACTGTCGCGCCTGCTCTATCGCTTCTACGATATCCAGAGCGGTTCCATCACCGTCGACGGGCAGGATATCCGCACGATCACTCAGAAGAGCCTGCGCTCGGTGATCGGCATGGTGCCGCAGGATACGGTTCTGTTCAACGACACCATCGCCTACAACATCCGCTACGGCCGCCCTTCGGCCAGCGAAGCCGAGGTGAAGCAGGCCGCTGAAATCGCCCAGATCGGGCATTTCATCGAAATGCTGCCGGAGGGGTTCGAAACCAAGGTCGGCGAACGCGGGCTGAAGCTTTCAGGCGGTGAAAAGCAGCGCGTGGCGATCGCCCGCACCATCCTGAAGGCCCCGCCGATCCTGATCCTCGACGAGGCGACCTCGGCGCTCGACACGACGACGGAGCGGGAAATCCAGACGGCACTCGATGTCGTTTCCAAGAACCGTACGACGCTGGTCATCGCCCACCGCTTGTCTACCGTGATTGGTGCCGACGAGATCATCGTGTTGAAGAGCGGCGAGATTGCCGAGCGCGGCACGCATGCGGCTCTTCTCGAACAGAACGGCCTCTATGCCTCGATGTGGAACCGCCAGCGCGAAGCGACGCAGGCCGAAGAGCATCTCAAGCAGGTTCGCGAGAGCGACGAGCTCGGCATCGTCAACCGGCTGGCGCCGGCGAGCTAGCGCCGTAAACGGCAAGATCGTTGGTTTTGTTGTTTAGAACCGACGCGTCGGAGGCGGCCTGAGATCCGCGCCATTGCTCCTCAGGTCGTTTTTCTGTAACCAGCGGATACGAAAAACGACAGGAGACCGGCATTCATGAGCTTGTTCGATACGGTTCGCAACACGATCGTTCCGGTGCACAAGGAGGGTTACCCCTTCGTCGCTGCCTTCTTCGTCGCGTCGCTCGTATTGGGCTGGATCTTCAAGCCACTCTTCTGGATCGGCCTCATCCTGACGCTCTGGTGCGCCTATTTCTTCCGTGATCCCGAACGCGTCACGCCGCAGGACGACGATCTCGTCATTTCGCCGGCCGACGGCAAGGTTTCCTCGATCCAGATGGTCACGCCGCCCGCCGAGCTGAACCTCGGCAACGAACCGATGCTGCGCATCTCCGTCTTCATGAACGTCTTCAACTGCCATGTGAACCGCGCGCCGATGCGCGGCCGCATCGTCAGCATCAATTACCGCCCCGGCACCTTCGTGAATGCCGAGCTCGACAAGGCGAGTGAAGAGAATGAGCGCAACGGCCTCGTGATCCAGACCCACCACGGCCAGATCGGCGTGGTGCAGATCGCCGGCCTCGTGGCACGGCGTATCCTCTGCTTCTCGCATGCCAACGAACCTCTCGATGCCGGCGAGCGTTTCGGCCTCATTCGCTTCGGTTCGCGCCTCGATGTCTTCCTGCCGGCGGGTGCCGCGCCGCGCGTCTCGCTCGGTCAGACGGCGGTTGCCGGCGAGACTGTTATCGCCGAATTCGCCTCGACTAAGGGTCCGGTCATCAGCCGCCGCAGCTAATTTTCAGGAGAGCGCGATATGGAAACACCCTTTCCGCCCTTCGAACCGAACGGCCCGAACGACGATTCGGCCCGCGGGCCGCGCCTGCGCGAGATTCCGATCCGGCTCGTCGTTCCGAACCTCATCACCATCCTTGCCATCTGCGCCGGTCTGACCGGCATCCGGCTTGCCTTCGAGGGCCGCTATGAGCTGGCTGTCGCCATGGTGCTCGTCGCCGCTTTCCTCGACGGCATCGACGGCCGCGTGGCGCGGCTGATGAAGGCTACGTCGAAATTCGGCGCGCAGATGGATTCGCTTGCCGACATCGTCAATTTCGGCGTCGCCCCTGCCCTCGTGGTCTATGTCTATGCACTTGACGCGGCGCGTTCGCTGGGCTGGATCGCGGCGCTCATCTACACGATCGCCGCCGGCCTCAGACTGGCGCGCTTCAACGTGATGTCGGAGCGCGAGAACCGCGCGCCCTGGCAATCGGAATATTTCGTCGGCGTGCCGGCCCCGGCCGGCGCGATGCTGGTGCTTCTGCCTGTCTATCTCGGCTTCCTCGGCCTCACCACCGACCGGACCTTCGCCTTTCTCTCCTCGGGCTACACGGTCCTCATCGCCTTCCTGCTCATCAGCCGTCTGCCTGTCTGGTCCGGTAAATCCGAAAGCCGGATGCGGCGTGATCTCGTGCTGCCAGCCATGCTCGGTGTGGTGATCTACGTCGCGCTGCTGATGAGCTTTACCTGGGAAGTGATGGTCTTCACCGTCTGCGCCTACCTCATTTCGCTGCCCTTCGGCGCGCGAAAGTGGAAGCGCAAATATGGCACGCTGACCATCGAGGAACCCGGTATCGGCGAGGACGACATCGGTCGCCACATCTGAGCATCTACTTTATTAAGTAAGTATTAACGAACGCAGGCTTCGGTTAAGCCTCGCGAATTATGGTCTGTGTTTACATTTCCTGATAGGCGGTGCCTCGCTTTTGTCGCTATTAAAGACAAAAGAACAAGACAGATAAAATTCTAGAGAAACACGTAAGGAGAGTATCGTGACCTCGAAGAAGTCGGAACAGCAGCAGGCAGCCAAGCCGGATCTCGCGACCAACTACCGCCCGCTCGGCCTCAAGGCCGTGGCTGCGGCCTCGATGATGGCAAAGCCGGCACCGGTCAAGAAACTCGCCTAAGCGGGTGCTACGAAGCGCACGAGCAGGCTGATTGACAGCAGGCTCATGACGATGCCGGATACGGACATCCAGAACCTGCCATGCGGTGGGTCTGGCAAAAATGAGCTGCAAGAGACGCGCCCCTTGGCCAAAACCGGCTGGCAGAGATCACCGGGTTTTCCATTCAACAGGATGGTGGGTTCGGGTTTCAAAAGAAGCTGAGCTGGCCGTCGTCAGATGTCTTTTTCTGCGGCTGCTTCGGCACCTTTTCGAGCGGCACTGGATCCTGCAGATCCGGCCCCATATTGGCGACCTTGTTGACCTTGTCGGAGACCGGGATCGCCTCGAAGAAATCCTCCTGGACCGGCTGCATCAGGTCGGCGACCTCACGCGGCTCCTGCGTCTTGCAGTCCAGCCAGCGGGAAAAATCCTCAGGCTTGATGACGACGGGCATGCGATCGTGGATCGAGGAGATCGCACTGTTGGCCTTGGTCGTCAGGATGGCGCCGGTATCGACCTCCGAACCATCGGCCGAGGACCATGTCTCCATGAGGCCGGCAAAGGCGATAACGCCGCCGCGGCGCGGCCGGATCCAATAGGCCTGTGCCTTCTCGCCGCTTTCCTTCGAAGGGCGATGCCATTCATAGAAACCGGAGGCCGGGATGAGGATGCGGCGATGGCGCATGGCGGCGCGGAAGGAGGCTTTGCCGATTGCGGTCTCCGAGCGCGCATTGATCAGCAGCGGAAATTCCTTGGGATCCTTGACCCAGCCCGGCGTGAAACCCCAACGCACCAGCAAAGCGCGGCGATCCGGCAGGTTGCTGCCCGGTTCCTGCCTCTCGCCCGCGATGACGACGAGGATCGGCTGCGTCGGCGCAATATTGTAACGCGCCGGAAAGCCCTCCAGCTCAGCGAGACTGAAAGCTTCGGCGATATCCTTGACCACTTCTGTCAGGGCAAAACGTCCGCACATGGGGATGTCTTTGCATCGTGCCCGACATCGGTCAAGACGGTTTGCCCTCAAGCAATTCCGAATGGGAGACGCTGCACATCTTTTGCGGAATTGTTCTAACTGCGCGGTGCAAAGAGGATGATCGCCGTCCCTGCGAGGCAGACCATCGCGCCGCCGATGTCCCAGCGGTCGGGAACGCGGTTTTCCGCCAGCCATAGCCACAGCAGTGAGGCGACGATGTAAATGCCGCCATAGGCCGCGAAAGTGCGCCCGGCCGCCTCGCTCGGCACCAGCGTCAGCAGCCAGGCAAAGAGCGCCAGCGACACCATGCCGGGCGCCAGCCACCAGACGGGCTTTGCCAGCCGCAGCCAGGCCCAGAAGGCGAAGCAGCCGGCAATTTCGAAGAGGGCGGCAAGGGCATAGATCAGGTAGGTCACGGGCGTCTCGCAGGAATCATGGAGCCATATTCCACGCAATGCCGACAGTTGCGCAAGGTGAGCCGCCCGTGGGATAAGGCGCCATCACAGCAAAGCGTGCGAAGCAATGACCTCCCAAGCCAAACCCGCCTCTTCCGCCATCCTTGAACGTGATGGCCGGTTCCTTCTCGTGCTCAGGCGAAACCCGCCTTCGGCCGATATGTATGCCTTTCCCGGTGGACGCGGCGAACCCGGCGAGACGCCCGAGGAAACCGCACTGCGCGAATGCCTCGAGGAGACCGGCATTCAGGCACGAAATCCGCGCCTGTTCTCCACCTATGACCTGAAGACGCATGCACCCGATGGCAGCATCAGCAGCCATTTCTTCCTCTCCGTCTTCCGCGTCGAGGCGGACCGCCACCTGGTGGCTGAAGCCGCCGACGATGCGGCAGCGATCGGATGGTACAGCGTGGAAGAGATCCGGCGCATGCCGGTGCCACAGAGCGTGCTCGAATGCGCGGAGCGGTTGGCGGTCGGTGAATGAGGCCCTCGCTAGAATAGAAGTGGAAATTGCCGCATCCGCCTTGTTCCTGTCATGCTCCCTGTATCAACTGGGAGCATGATTCCCGTTCGACGCGTTGTTTTGTCATCTCTCGTCTTTGGCGGCCTCGTCTGGGCCGGTCCCACAATGGCGCAAGGTGGGGCGCAGGGCAGTAAGAATGCGCCTCCGCCGGTGGAGGAGATAGTGCCGCAGGTTGCGACCGTACCCTATGACGACAAGCTGGCGCGGCTGGCTGAGGTTCTGGGCTCGGTGCATTATCTGCGCACGCTCTGCAAGGCGCCGGGGGCGGACGAATGGCGGGCCGACATGCAGCAACTGCTTGATTCCGAAACGAATGGGGAGCCGCAGCGCAAGGAAAAACTGACCGCAGCCTTCAATCGCGGATACCGAGCATTCGCCTCTGTTTACACGGATTGCACGCAGGCGGCCATCGTGGCAGAAGAGCGCTACCGTAACGAAGGTGCAACACTTGCCACAGAAATTACTTCGCGCTTTGGAAATTAACGTTTAATTAACCTGATTTCGCATGCGGCCGTGTCGTTTTGGGAAAAGGCTGTTAGTGTTGTTAACGTAGCGGTAAGACATGAGAAGTTCTGAGGAAAAGATAATGGAACCAAGCCTCAACGACATCGACGACATGATCGTCCACGAAAAGATGCAGGCGGCTCTGGAATACCAGAACGAGGCTTGGGCTGACGGCATGGCCGATGGCATTGAGCCTGAAATCATTGCCGATGCTGCGATTGCTCATGCGTTGCGCGAGACGATCAGACTGCATGGAGAAAACAGTGCCGAGGCCTTGCTGGACTCGTTGCGCGACCGCATGCTGGCAGGTGAGTTTTCCACCAACAGGACCCTGCAATAGGGGCAATACAGAGAGTCTCATGCGTACCGGTAAAGATATTTCCTCGCGAATTTCGCTCGCGCCGGTCCTGCTTGCCGTCGGCCTCGCCGCAGGCAGCATGCTGTCCGCTTCTTCCGCCTACGCGCTTTCGGAACTTCAGAAGATCCCGGGCCAGCCCGATGCGCCTGCCACGGCGCAGCAGAGCCCACAGCAGCCCGCTCCACCGCAGAACGGTTCGTCAGGCATTCCCCAACCCGATCCGCTCGTTAACAAAGAGAGCGGCCAGAGCGTCGACAAGACGCCAGGCGCATCCGAAGATTCCAAACCCGTCGAAGTGATCTACGACATCAGCAAGGCGCCCGAACCGGTGCGCAAGATGCGCGAACAGATCGTCGAGGCAGCCGCCTCAGGCGATCTCGAACGCCTGCGCCCACTGATGGGGACCGGTGCCGATCAGACCCAGGTGACGGTCGGCGAACCCACGGATGATCCGATCGGCACGTTGAAGGATCTCTCCGGCGATCCTGATGGCGACGAGATCCTCGCGATCATGCTCGACGTCATCTCGACTGGTTTCGTGCATGTCGGTCAGGGCACGCCCGAGGAAATGTATGTCTGGCCCTATTTTGCCGAGAAAGACCTGAAATCGCTGACACCGCCGGAACGCGTGGAACTCCTGCGCATCGTCACGGCAGGCGATCTCTCCGACATGCAGGAATTCGGCGGCTATAATTTCTATCGCGTCGGCATTGCGCCGGATGGCAAATGGAAGTTTTTCACAGCCGGCGACTGACGCTGGAGCGCCGTGCGTCCATTCGGACGCACCAACTCCTTGAATCTACGCATCAGGCTTTTCGAAAATCGATTCCGATTTTCGGGCCGATGCTGTAGAGCGCTTGCACCATCCGCTTCAAAGACTTACCTCTGAGCGATCACCAACGCGACAGGTTTCGCCATGCCAGCCGTATTCCTGAAAGACCGCTCGCTCATTGCCGTCGGCGGCGTGGAAGCGGAATCCTTCCTGCAGAATCTGATCACCACAGACATCGTCTCGCTCGGTGCGAACGAGGCGCGGCCGGGCGCATTGCTGACGCCGCAGGGCAAGATCCTGTTCGACTTCGTCATCTGGCGCGAGGGCGACGGCTTCATCATCGAAACGGATGCGGCCCAGCGAGAAGCGCTGCTGAAGCGGCTGACCATGTATCGCCTGCGCGCGCCGGTGACGCTGACGCCAGGTGCCGAAGATGGTGTTACCGTTTCCTGGGGCGAGGATGCCGAAAAAGGCGTCAAGGACAGTCGCTTTGCCAAGGCTGATGTTACCGTTCTGCGTCGTGCCGGTCATCATGGCAGCGATGATGCGGCGCTCTACGATGCGTTGCGCATCGAGAATGGCATCGTCACATCAGGACCTGATTATGCGCTTCAGGACGCTTTTCCGCATGATGTGCTGATGGATTTCAACGGCGGCCTCTCCTTCAAGAAGGGCTGCTATGTCGGCCAGGAAGTAGTGTCCCGCATGCAGCATCGCGGCACGGCACGACGCCGTGTCGTGACCGTTTCGGCCGGGACTGCGCTGCCTGCAAGCGGCACCGAAATAACCGCCAATGGCAAGCCGGTCGGCATGCTCGGTTCCGTCGAGGGGGCGAGCGGATTGGCGATCGTGCGCATAGACCGCGCAGGCGAAGCCATGGCATCCGGCACGCCGCTGCTTGCCGGCGATGTTTCCGTGACGCTCAGCCTGCCCGCCTGGTCCGGGCTCAGCTTCCCGACTTCCTCAGACGAGGCCAGCGCGTGACGACTGCGAAGGCTCCACGTGCCTGGCAACGCATGCTGTCCGGCCGGCGGCTCGATCTGCTCGATCCCTCGCCGCTCGACGTCGAATTGAGCGATATCGCCCACGGACTTGCACGCGTCGCCCGCTGGAACGGCCAGACGTCGGGTGACCATGCCTTTTCCGTTGCGCAGCATTGCCTTGTCGTCGAATCCATCTTCCGGCATTTCAATGAGGCCACACCCGGCGATTGCCTGATGGCGCTGCTGCATGACGCGCCCGAATATGTGATCGGCGACATGATCTCGCCCTTCAAGGCCGTCGTCGGGGGAGGATACAAGACCGTCGAGAAGCGGCTGGAGGCGGCCGTTCATCTGCGTTTCGGCCTGCCGCCGCACCCCTCCCGCGAGCTCAAGGACAAGATCAAGAAGGCCGATACGATCGCGGCCTATTTCGAGGCAACTGTCCTTGCCGGCTTCACGCCTGCGGAGGCGCAAAAATTCTTCGGTCAGCCGCGCGGCATCACCCGGGATATGCTCTCGATCGATCCCGTCCCGGCGCTCGAAGCGCAGCGGCTCTTCTGCGAGCGTTTCGCTGAGATCGAGGCGGAGCGGGGCATCGCGTCGTGACCGTGATCGTGGTTTCCCCACTGGCGCGCATCGCCGAAATGGCCGTGCGGCACAAGGCGCGCGAGATGATCAGCCTGATGGCGAAGGAGCAGGCCTTTCACCGGCCGGGTGTCATCAAGGCCGACCGGCATCTGCTGCTCAACATGAACGATATTGCCTTCAAGGGCACGGGCGATCTAGTGGCGCCCGACGAAAAGCATGTGCGGGCGATCATCGATTTTGCCGCCGGCTGGCAGCAGGAAGCACCGCTGCTCGTCCATTGCTGGATGGGCGTGTCGCGCTCGCCTGCCGCGGCGCTGATAGCGGCTCTCTCGCTCGCGCCCGAGCAGGAGGATATGGCGCTTGCCCGGCGGCTGCGAACCGCCTCGCCCTATGCAACGCCGAATGCTCGGATTGTCGAAATCGGCGATGCGCTGCTTGACCGGCGCGGCCGGCTCGTCGATGCCGTGAGAGCCATCGGCCGCGGTGCAGACGCCGACGGCAACGCGCCCTTCGTGTTGACTGTCAGGGGCGATTCAAACTGTTGACGCTCCTCACCCCTGCTCCATCTAGCCCCCGACGAGGCATTCGAGGAGTACGTGATGGAACAGCAGGCCACCGACCTTATCATCGCAACCCGCTCAGCGCTCGATCAGGCGAGCGCGCTTGCCGTACAATATTCCTTTTCCATCCTCGGGGCGATCATCCTGCTCATCGTTGGCTGGGTGACGGCGAGCCTCATCAGCCGCTGGGCCTATGAGGGCATCTCGCGCATGCGCGGCATCGACGAGACGCTCGCCCGTTTCTTCACCAATGTGGTGCGCTATGCGCTGCTGGTGCTGGTCTTCGTCACCGTTCTCGGGCAGTTCGGCGTGCAGACGGCATCGATTATCGCCACACTCGGCGCCGCCGGCCTTGCCGTCGGTCTGGCGCTGCAGGGCACGTTGCAGAATATCGCTGCGGGCATCATGCTACTCGTGCTGCGCCCGTTCCGCGTCGGGGAATATATTGAGACGAGCAGTGTCTCGGGAACGGTTCTTGAGATCGGCCTGTTTGCCACCGAGCTTAGAACCGGAGACGGTCTCTACCGGCTGGCGCCCAATTCAACGCTCTGGAACACGCCGATCACCAATTACAGCCGCCAGCCGACGCGGCAGAACGAAGTGAAGATCAACATTACGCATCAGGACGATCTCGATCTCGCCATGGAGACGCTGATGAAGCTTGCAACCGCCGATAAGCGCGTACTCAAGACGCCGGTGCCGAGCGTCTTCATCGATAGTCTCAGCGACAGTGCGGTCAGCGTGACGTTGCGCTACTGGGCATCGACCGGCGACTGGTGGGGCCTGAGTCGCGACATGATCAAGCGCGTCAAGCTTGCCTTTGACAAAAGGGGCGAGGTTGGCGACGCTCCGGCGGAGGTTTCGAACGCTCCCGTTCCCGAACCGGCACCCGAGGAAGCGGAGGTCAGGGTTTCGGCCCGCAAGAGGACGCCGAAGACGTCCGCGCAAACGCAGCCATAACCTACTTGATCACGCCGCAGGCGATCCTGTCGCCGGCGCCGCCCGAAGGCTGGGTTCGATAATCATCGGAATCGGAATGCACCATCAGCGCGCGGCCACGCACACCATCCTCCTTGCCGTCGAGCGAGATCATGGTGTCGAAGACCTGTGCACGCAGGATGCCGTCCTGACCGACATATTGGTTCGGCATATCGCCGGCATGCGGTCCCTTGGTGGCCAGGAAACCATGCTCGGCCTTGGTCGGATTGAAATGACCGCCGGCCGATTCGTGATGGGTTGCGGCATCGCAGCGGCCGGTCTCATGAATATGGAAGGCGACCCATTTGTTGACGGGCAGGCCGGAGATTTCCGCCTCGATGAAGACACCACCATTGGCCGCAGCGGTCAGTGTGGCGCGGCCGGCCTCCTTGCCGTCAGGGCCGATAAAATTTGCCGTCGCCGTCTGCTTGTCCTGGGCAAAGCCTTGGGACGCCGCCGCAAGCAGCCCGAGGGCAGCGATGGTGCATATGATTTTCATCAGGTTTCCTTCCGTTTCGGGGACTGTGTCCCAACGCCTCACGAGGGAAGGTGTTCCTGCCTGCATAAAAGGCAAGAAAAAGCCGGCCACGAGGCCGGCTCGACTTCTGCAGCCTACGACTGAGGCTCAGGCGGCGATACCGAGATCGAACTCGCCGTAGGTATTGCGATAGAGCATCGCCTGGTCATCAGCATCAGGAGCAACCTGCTGCAGCGCATAGGGAACGGCCGTGCCGGTTGCCGAGCCGTTGTCGCTGTATTCCATCATGAGCGCGACGAGGCTGCTCGGATATTTCGGCTGCGTATTATCGCCATCATCATCTTCGAGAAACTCTCTGATGATGCCGGGCTTCTCATCTGCCGCACGTTCCGTGCGGCTCAAGACCCCGTCACCATTGGCATCAAGCCGCGAGAGCGTTGCCAAATATGCATAAGAGATGTCTGGAACTGATGAAATAACAGTCATACAAACCTCCGTTCACCGCTTCTTCCGGTGAGAGTCTGTACGCAATACGCGGGTGGGAAATATCAAGGACTGGATTGTTGACTAAACTGATTTGCGGCTTCGGTCAACAAGCTGTTAACACTCGATTAACCATAGTTGACAAAGTGTAACGACCCATTTCCGCGGCACTTTCCAATTGCCTCGAAAAACCAGGTTTCCTCGGTATTTCAGTAGTTTGCGAGATACACACAAATTGCCGGCTAGCTATAATGGCCGGCGAGTTGCAACCGATTATTAATCGGCCCGGTAGAAGATGCCGCTTGCGAGTTGCCGGAAATGGCCACCTGCTGCTTACAAAAAATGATTCTTGCATTCATTTTAGAGAGGTCTTTTTCATGCCCGGCTCGATATGGCACCTTTGCCAGTCGAAGACGCCTTCGCCTTTTGCCATGCTTCCATCGCAATCGTCCCGCGAGGGGACTCGTGCGCATGAAAGCTGAGACGCTTTTCTGGCAACAGTGCACGCAGGCCGTCGATGAGGACGGATCGATCGATGCAGAGCATCTGATGGAGCTCGTCATCGCGACCTATCGCAGCCATGAAAGCGAATATGATGAAATCGAGCGCAGCGCCGGGACGCTGCTCATCGAAAACCGCGAACTGCAGAAAACGATCAATTCCACCACGCAGGCCCTTGCGGAACAGCGCAAGCTCTTCGAAATCGTCCTGAACAACCTGCCGCTCGGCCTCAGCGTGTTCGATGCGGACCAGCGGCTGACCCTTTCCAACCTGCGCTTCCGCCAACTCTTCGGTTTTAGCGACGGCGATGTCACGCCCGGCACCACGATTGCCGACCTGATGCACCAGACGCGTGGCACTGAGCAAGCCGGTGCCAGGACACGCAGCAGGAAGGAAGGCCAGGGAGCTTCCTCGAAGGCAGGACGCATCCGCCGGCGCGAATGGCTGATGGATGACGGCCGCATCATCCAGAGCGTCGTTACCATCCTTGCCGACGGCAGCAATATCGCCATCCATGCCGACATTACCGAAGACCGCAGGGCCGCCGAGCGCATTACCTATCTCGCCCATCACGATCCGCTGACCGGTCTGCCGAACCGCATTCGCTTCCGCGAGCAGCTCGATGCGGCCCTTGCCGAGCGCAAGGAAGACGAGCAGATCGCGCTCGTGCATCTCAATCTCGACCGGTTCAAGTCGATCAACAATACGATGGGTGTTTCAGCCGGCGACAATATCCTGCAGCAGGTCGCAGAGCGCATCCGCGCCTCGGCCGGCTCGGAAAACATTCTTGCCCGTCTCGGCTCGGACGAATTCGCGATCCTGCAGACGCACCGCCAGCAGCCGTGGAACATCACAGCACTCGCCGATCAGATCCGCCGTGAGCTCAGCGAACCCTTCTTCCGCAGCGACAAGCAGGTGGAACTCAGTGTTTCCATGGGTATTTCGATTGCCCCTGACGATGCTGTCGAGACCGACAAGCTGCTGCGCAATGCGGCGATGGCACTCTCCCACGCCAAAGCGGACGGACGCCGGCACGAGCGCTTCTTCACCGTCGAGATGGACGAGAAGATGCAGGCTCGCCACGCGCTGGAGGCCGATCTGCGGGCCGCCGTGCACAACGAGGAATTCGAACTTCACTACCAGCCGCTCTACGACCTGACGCAGCATCGCATCTGCGGCTTCGAGGCGCTGATCCGCTGGAATCATCCGGTGCGCGGCCGGGTCTCGCCGATGGATTTCATTCCGCTTGCCGAAGAGGTCGGCCTCGTGGTCGATATCGGCCGCTGGGTTTTACGCCGCGCCTGCAACGATGCAGTGCAATGGCCCGAGGATATCAAGATTGCCGTCAATGTCTCGGCTATCCAGTTCAGCAGCAGCGACCTGCCGAAGGATGTCGGCGAGGCGCTTGCTGCCGCAGAACTTTCTCCTTCGCGTCTCGAACTGGAGATCACCGAAAGCGTGCTGATGGAAAATCGTGATGAGGTAATGCCGATCCTGCATGCGCTCAGGGAACGCGGCATCCGCATCTCCATGGACGATTTCGGGACCGGCTATTCGTCGCTGAGCTACCTCTCGAGCTTCCCGTTCGACAAGATCAAGATCGACAAGTCCTTCGTGAACGACATCGCCGAGAACAGGGAAGCACATGCGATCATGCGTGCGATCACCCTGCTTGGCGATGCGCTTGGCATGCGGGTGACCGTGGAGGGCGTGGAAACCGCAGAGCAGATGGCGCTGCTCGAACGCGAAGCGTGTGACGAGATCCAGGGCTATTATATCAGCGCCCCAAAACCGTTCGGCGATGCGACCCGCATGCTGTCCATGCCGCCAAAGGCGAATGGCATTACGCCGTTCGCCAAATTCCGGCGCTGATCTCCGCACGTTGCGACTCGCCGGCCAAGCCGTTATCGACGGTATACGAACCCTTTGAAAACCGGTGACGACGATGTTCAAGGCCGAAGCCTTCTCTCCCCACGAGTCTCTGGCTGTGGAGCTCATTCCACATGCGACCGAGGGTGACGACGGGTCCCACGACCTCGCCCATATCCTGCGTGTCTTCCGTAATGCCATGCGCCTCCACGCCGCAGAAGGCGGCAAGGGCCACGTGCTGGCCGCTGCCGTTCTGCTGCATGATTGCGTCGCCGTCGAGAAGAATTCGCCGCTGCGCGCCCAGGCATCGGCACTCGCCGCAGAAAAAGCGTCGCGGATATTGAAAGAGCTTGGATGGGGCGATGAGGATATCGCTGATGTCGCCCATGCGGTGACCGCGCACAGCTTCTCGGCGAACGTGCCGCCGGAAACGCTGGAGGCGAAAATCCTGCAGGATGCCGACCGGCTGGATGCCATCGGCATGGTCGGCGCGGCGCGCTGTTTCTATATTGCAGGTCGGCTCGGATCGGGCCTCTACGATCCTTTCGATCCGGCTTCCGAGGACCGGCCGCTCGATGACAAGCGTTATGCGATTGACCATTTCCAGACGAAGCTGTTCAAACTGGCGGATGGTTTCCAGACCCGGACCGGCCGCGAACTGGCCGCAGCCCGCGACAGGAGCCTGCGCGACTTCCTCGCGGCATTTATGGATGAAATCTAGGAGCCTATGATGCGTGTCAGCGATCTCTTCATCTACCCGCTCAAGAGCGCCCGCGGCATCGCCCTGCCCTCTACCGAGATCGATGCCTATGGCCTGCCCGGCGACCGGCGCGCCATGGTGACGGACGCGGACGGACATTTCATCACCCAACGCGAGCTCCCGGCCCTGGCCCGCATCGACGTACGGCCCGAGGCCGGCGCCTTCCGGCTGCGGATGCAGGGTAAACCTGATATCGCCGTACCGCCGCCGCATCCGGACCGGCGGCTCGATGTCACGGTCTGGAAATCGGTCGTCAACGCTGCTGTTGCCGATGATGACAGCAACGTCAGGCTTTCGGAATGGCTCGGCCGCGAGGTAAAGCTGGTCTTCTTCGACGGCGCTGCCAGACGAACGGCAAATGCCGAATGGGCGGGCGAAAACACGCCGGTGACCTTTGCCGACGGTTACCAGATCCTGGTGACGACGACGGGATCGCTGAAGGCGCTCAACGCCGATCTCTCGGCCCATGCCGAAGGCGACGTCGGAATGGAGCGCTTCCGGCCGAATATCGTCATCGACACGGACGAGGCCTGGGCCGAAGACCGCTGGGCTGCGATCGAGATCGCCGGCATCCGTTTCGATCTCGTCAAGCCCTGCGCCCGCTGCATCATGACGACACAGGACCAGTTGACGGGTTCACGCGAGGTGGCGAACCCCATGCCCGCCATGGGCCGCATCCGCATGTCGGGAGACCGGCGCGTGCCTGGTCCGCTTTTCGGCTGGAACGTGACCCCGCGCGGTACCGGCAGGGTCGCGATCGGCGACGAGGTGAAGATCATCGATGCGCGGCCGGAAGGCTGGACCTTCAAGGTTCGTGCCCGAGCCTGAACCCGGTCTCAGACGCGGGCCAGTGCCGCGTCGATCTCCGCCATCACATCGGCCGGCAATGAACCCTTTTCCAGTGCGCCGGCATTTTCCTCGACCTGGGCCACGGTCCGGAAACCGGGAATGGGCAGGGTGCGCAGCGAGCGCGCCCAGAGCCAGGCGAGCGCGCCCTGCGTCAGCGTGCGTCCATCAGACGTGAGCAGGCTGCGTACGGCATCGAGCCTTGCTGCAAATTCCGGCGCGATACGCCCATCCTTGAAATAGACCATCCATTCGAGTGCTGCGCCGCGCACGTCCTTGGCGCCCACGGCCTTGTCCGGCGTGAACTTGCCTGTCAGCAGGCCCATGGCCAGCGGACCGCGATTGATGGAGATGAGGCCGTTCTTCTCGACGACATCGATCATCTGGGGCACGGGCTCGAAGACGTTCATCGTATGCTGGATCGAGACGAAGCCGGGGCGGCGGGCATGGCGCGTGGCGCGATCGGGGAAATCCGTGCTCCAGCCGAAGGCATCGATCTTGCCCTCCGCCCGCAGGGCCTGCAGCGTATCGAAGACCTCGTCGGACTGATCCAGCGGAAAGTCGTTGAGGTGGAATTGCAGGAGGTCGAGGCGCTCCCGCTTCAGCCGGCGAAGCGACGTCTCGACGGACTGGCGGATGAAGGCCGGATCGGCAAAGGCACCGGTCGCCTGCTTCGTCTCCGGATTGGTGGCAAAGCCGAACTTGGTGGCGATGACGATGTCGGCGCGATTGCCGATCGCCTGTCCCAGAACCTCTTCCGAATGGCCGGCGCCGTAATTCGAGGCCGTATCGAAAAAGCGAATGCCAAGGTCGATCGCACGGTTGATCGCGGCGATGGATTCATTGTCGTCCACCTCGCCCCAGCCGAGCGGCGTCTCGCCCGCGAAGAACGGACCGCCGATCGCCCAGCAGCCCATGCCGAGGCGGGGAACCTCCTGCCCGTTCCAGAGCGTGATAGTGGTCGATGTATCGGGCCTGGTCAGCATGGCTTCCTCCTTGAGCGCTTAGAGACTTTCCGTTGCCGGAGAGATAGGGGTGCGGCGCATGGGGGTAAACCGCCAAAACTGAAGACCGCTTTGCAGGGATGAAAAGCCGTTCAGGCAGAAAGTTCATCCGGCCGAAAAAGCGTCCGCGCAGCCGGATTCAGCGCTTTGAGTGCCGCTTGAACGAAACCTTCACGCGCTGCCGAAGCCTCCAGACCACGCGGTTCATAGACATGGCGATGCAGAAAGAATCCAGTCAGACGGAATGCCGCCGTGAGGCTTTCGAAATCGGCCGCATGGTTTTCCTGCACACTCAGGAATGCCGGCAAAAGCAGCATCTTGTCAGCCCAAGGCTCTCCGGCACCACGGCTCACGGCACGGCCGGATTTCGGCGAGACATAGGCGAGATCGGCGCGAGTCCCAGTCGCCGCACATTCGGTAAGATCGAGCCCGAAACCGAGGTCGTTCAGCACCGCAAGCTCGAAGCGTACGAAAAGCTCACCGGCATCGGTGGGATTGTGGAGATGATCGAGGATGACTTCCAAAGCCTCGAAGAGATGCGGATGCGGATCGCGCTCCGGCAGCAGGCGCAGAAGGGCGCCCATGGCCTGCACGCCGTAGACGGCGGTCGCCGTCTCCATCAGCCGTGCGGCGCGCAGCTTTATCGGTTCGAGGCGGAATTCACCGAGATGTTCATCCAGCCGGGCACGCCAGGTGACTTCCACCTCATTGCCGGGCTGCAGCACCGGCTGCATGGTGCGCGAACGGCCGGAGCGAACGAGCCCGAGATGACGGCCGCGCTCACGCGTCATCACCTCGGCGATGACACTCGTCTCGCCGTGGCGCTTGACGCCAAGAATGATCGCCTGGTCCTGCCATTGCATCGGAAAACCGTCCTTCAGCCTGCCGATTCATTTTAAACCACGGCTCGAACTATGTCATTCCGCCGGCGTCGGGAAAAGCTTCTGGAGGAAGTCACGCATCGCATTCTCGTCGAAAGGCTTGACGAGAAGGGGCACATCCTGAAGGTCTGTCGGGAAATCCTGCGTATCGGAATAGCCGCTGACAAAGCCGAACGGAATATTGGCCAGCGACAGATCGCGCGCGAAATCGAAGCTCATCGCCTCTCCCAGATTCACGTCGAGAAGCGCGAAATCGTAATCCGCGACCTGGATTGCGTCCCTGGCCTGATCGACGCTATTGGCAATATCGATAGTATCAGCACCAACGAGGCGCAAGATGTCCTCCGCCTCCATCGCGATGATCAGACTGTCTTCCAGGACCAGAACACGGGTTCTTGCGTTCATGATCTCCATGCCCCTCGTGAAGCGCAAACATTGCAGCGCTTCGGCCTTTTTGCAAACATCATTCCGTCGGTACCCCGCCTGGACCGTTGACGGTGGTTGCCCACCATAACTGAATAGCCACATTTTTGTCTCCGGTCGATAAAAACGAAAGTCGGAGGAAAGATGACGTGACTCTAGTTTCCCTGACGCCAATTTGCATTTAAAAAAGACATCAAGGTTGACCAATCCGACCGGGAGAGATTCTAAAGCGTGTCGCGATCTTTCAGATCCGCTCGCAACGCTTTAAGTTATTGTTTGGCGCATGTCGTTGTCGCAAAACCGCTGCACAGTTTTGCGCGACATGCTTTAGATGAAAGGGCGCTTTCCTTCGCGCAGTCCTTCCCAGCCGGCCATCTGCATCAGCCCCTCCCCGTCCAGCACGTCGCAGCCGCGCTCCTGCCAACGGATCAGGTTGCGTCCTGCAAGCTTTTTCAGGGTCTTGTTGGTGTGAACGATCGAAAGACCAAGTGTGTCGGCAATATGCTGCTGCGTGATCGGGATGACATTGCGGCCGTTGAAAAGGTTGAGCTTCCTTGCGCGTTCAAACAGGAAGGCGATGAGATAGGCGGCTCTTTCGAGTGCCGTACGACGGCCGATGCTCAACAGGTGTTCGTCGAGAATGCGCTCCTCCTGCGCCGCGATCCAGGTAATATCAAAGGCAAGGGAAGGGTGCTTATTATAAAGGGTCATCAGCTTGTCGCGCTCGAAGACGCAGAGCGTTACCGGCGACAGGGCCTCCACCGAATGCTGCATCTCGCCCATGATCGTGCCCTGCAGGCCGATCAGGTCGCCCGGCATGATGTAGTTCAGGATCTGCCGGCGGCCATCCTCCAGCATCTTGTATCGGAAGCCCCAACCGGAGAGCACCGTAAAGAGATGGGCGCTGTGGGCACCTTCGACCACAATGGTCGCACCGGCATCGACGGCCAGTTCGCCCCTTTTGAATTTCGACACGAATTCCAGCTCGTCGCGGCTGAACTCTCGGAAATGCGGCAATGGTCGCAACGGACACTGCTCGCAGGGCGTCTTGAAGGAATGGGTGGGTTTTGCCGTCGCCATCTTGTCCCTGCTGTCGCAAAAACCGGCGCTGCAGGGGGCAGCGCCGGTTTTTGCGACAG
>UCCS01000132.1 GCA_900470965.1 Hyphomicrobiales bacterium | reverse complement strand
TCAAGAGCGGCAGCACATCGTCATGGGCGATCAGCGATATTTCCTCGCCGAGTTTCAGCCCGGCTTGATTGACGGCCCGGATTGCGCCGAGCGCAAGCACCGTGCTGGAGCATAAAATAGCGGTTGGCCGATCCGGAAGCTGCAGGAAGCGCTCCATGGCGATCAGTCCTTCCTCATCCGTCATGACCGTATGGCTCATGCAGTCCTCCGCAAGCTCCAGCCCGCGTTCGCCGAGTGCGGCAATGAGGCCGTTCCTGCGGCGAATGGCGAAGTCGAGATGCGCCGGCCCGTTCATCAGCGCAAAGCGCGTATGGCCGAGCTGCAGGAGAAGCCTCGCCGCATCGTAAAAAGCCGCCTCGTTGTCGATGTCGAGATAGGGATAGTCCGGCTCTGAACCAAAGGAGCGCCCATGCACCACGAAGGGCATGGAAAGCGATTTCAGCATGGCCAGCCGCGGGTCGTGGCCGCGCATATAGGCCACGAAGAGCGCATCCACATTGCCGCTGATCGCGAGGCGCCGCAGCGCTGCGACCTCATCATCCGGGTCCGCCGGCATGATGACGAAGTGAAAGTCGTGGCGCACCGCTTCCTCGCCGAGGCCGGTCAGGAATTCGCCGAAATGCACATCCGACTGATGGCCGGGTGCCGTCGGCATGACGAGGCCAATCGAACCGGCCTTGCCGGTCGCAAGCCGCTGGGCCGCCTTGTTCGGCCGGTATCCGGTTTCCTTGACTGCCCGGAGCACGCGTTCCCGGGTATCCTCGTTGACCTCGGGATAGCCGTTAAGCGCGCGGCTCACAGTTGTCTGCGAAAGCCCCAGCAATTCCGATAGCTGTTTGAGATTCACCTGCTATGCTTCCTCCCGGCCTGCCCTGTGGCCGTCAAATAGTGGCCGCCGCCTCCCAATGGCTTCCAAAGCGCTTTCAAATATGTAGCATCTGCTGCGCTTGACTCAAGAAAAATCGCTCCATATTCCCCATTGAGCCTTGCTGCAACGCGATAAAGCGGCGCTATTCCCGCTGTTTTCGCGAAATGGCTTGACTTCATTCTGCTGAAAGTGAATGAGTTGCGTTGTCAAAGCGCTTTGAGATTTCCTTTGAATGAAATTCTGCGCTATCGGATTGTGATGGGAGGTTGATCACATGAAAAAGTCATTCTTGATGGGTGTTGCAGTTGCGGCGCTTTTCGCCGGCGCTGCGTCGGCCGCGGATCTGAAATTCCCGCCCGGCCAGGATTCCAAGTTCAACTGGAAGAGCTACGATGACTTCAAGGCTGCCCATGCCGACCTGAAGGGTCAGCAGCTGACGATCTTCGGCCCCTGGCGCGGCGAAGACGAAGCCTTCTTCCAGAGCATTCTCGCCTACTTTGTCGAGGCCACCGGCATCGACGCCAAGTATTCCTCCTCTGAAAACTACGAACAGCAGATCGTCATCGATACACAGGCAGGCTCCCCGCCGAATATCGCCATCCTGCCGCAGCCGGGCCTGCTGGCCGATCTCGCCGGCAAGGGCTATCTGACGCCGCTCGGTGACGACACGTCCAAGTGGGTCAAGGACAATTACGGCGCCGGCGACAGCTGGGTCGGCTACGGCACCTACAAGGGCAAGGATGGCAAGGAAGCCTTCTATGCATTCCCCTACAAGGCCGACGTGAAGTCGCTGGTCTGGTACGTGCCGGAAAACTTCCAGGAAGCCGGCTACAAGGTCCCGACAACGATGGAAGAGCTGCATGCTCTGACCGACCAGATCGTCAAGGATGGCGGCGTTCCCTGGTGCATTGGTCTGGGTTCTGGCGGCGCGACCGGCTGGCCGGCGACCGACTGGGTCGAGGATATCATGCTGCGCACGCAGAAGCCTGACGTCTACGACAAGTGGACCACCAATGAAGTGAAGTTCACCGATCCGGCCGTCGTTGCTGCGATCGATGAATTCGGCAAGTTCGCCAAGAACGAAAAGTATGTCGATGGCGGTGTTGCAGCCGTTGCTTCGACCGACTTCCGCGACAGCCCGAAGGGCCTCTTCGCCGTTCCGCCGAAGTGCTACCTGCACCACCAGGCTTCGTTCATCCCGTCCTTCTTTCCTGAAGGCACGAAGCTTGGCACTGATGCAGACTTCTTCTACATGCCGACCTATGCCGCACATGCCGATCTCGGCAAGCCGGTTCTCGGTGCAGGCACGCTCGTTACCATCGCCAAGGATTCTCCGACGGCCCGCGCTTTCGTCGACTTCCTGAAGACGCCGGTTGCTCATGAGCTCTGGATGGCACAGTCGAGCTTCCTGACCCCATACAAGGGCGTCAACGTTGATGCTTACGCCAACGAACAGATGAAGAAGGAAGGCGAGATCCTGACCTCGGCCACCACCTTCAGGTTTGACGGTTCGGACCTGATGCCCGGCAAGATTGGCGCCGGCGCCTTCTGGACCGGCATGGTCGACTTCGTCGGTGGCAAGTCCGCTCAGGACGCTGCAGCCGAAATCCAGAGCGCCTGGGACGGCATCAAGTAATCTCCTGACAATTCATGCCGCCGGGTAACCGGCGGCATCACCGGAATGAGCGGCCGGGTTCCAGAGGGGGAGCCCGGTGGAGCCGGATCCTGTGGTCAAACACATCAGCTCTATTGACGATATCCGGCGTTAACCCTTCAGAATAAGACAGGGAAGCAGGGGAGGGACGAAATGCTGTCGCAGATAGTGTCCGCTTTGGGCGTCGTGGTCGTTGCCGTTTTCGCGTGCTCGGCCTATTTCTTTTTTTCGAACAAGATCCTCGATCTCGCCTTGCCGGTGCGGGACGGTGATATCCGTCAGGCCTCGCGCAATCTGAATCGGCGCGCGATGATCCGCCCCTGGCTGTTTCTTTTCCCAGCACTTTTCCTGCTGATCGTCTATCTCGTCTATCCTGTCGTCGCGACTTTCATCCTGTCCTTCTACGACCGGTCGGGCAACGAGTTCGTCGGCGCGACGAATTACTTGTGGGCCTTGAACGACCGCGAATTCCGTCAGTCGATCTTCAACAACATCCTCTGGCTCGCCGTCGTGCCCGCTGCCTGCACCTTCTTCGGCCTCGTCATCGCCGTCATGACCGACCGCATCTGGTGGGGCAATATCGCCAAGAGTATCGTCTTCATGCCGATGGCGATCTCCTTCGTCGGCGCTTCCGTCATCTGGAAGTTCATCTATGAGTATCGCGGCGGCAACGATGTGCAGATCGGCCTCCTGAACGCCATCGTGCAGACTTTCGGCGGCACGCCGCAGGTCTGGATCTCCGTTCCTTTCTGGAACAACTTCTTCCTGATGGTGATCCTGATCTGGATCCAGACCGGCTTTGCCATGGTCATCCTCTCGGCCGCATTGCGCGGCATCCCGGAAGAGACGATCGAGGCTG
>UCCS01000015.1 GCA_900470965.1 Hyphomicrobiales bacterium | reverse complement strand
CGAGCGCGATCGCAAGGCCGATGAGCACGGACGAAATCGACAGCACCAGATGCTGCCAGACGGCAAGCGCGATTTCCGGAATATGCTTGGGTGCCCAGTTCAAACGCGAGAAATCCTGTCTGCACGATCACGACAAAGCGGCGAAGCTGCAAGCTTCGCCGCATTTTTTCTTCAGGGAAAGCGAAACTTGCGCGTCGCTCTCGATCAGATGCCCTTGGCCTTCAGGAATTCCGCGGCGACGTCTGCCGGCTCTTCCTTATCGCGATCGACCTTGGCGTTCAGCTCGCGCATGGTCTCGTTGCTGAGGAGCGGGCTGATCTTGTTCAGAACCTCGGTGATTTTCGGGTTCTTGGCGAGTGCATCCTGGCGCACGACCGGCACGAGGTAATAGGGCGGGAAGAGATGCTTGTCGTCGTCGAGCACGACCAGCTTGTTGTCGGAGATCTGCCAGTCGGTCGCAAAGCCGTAGGAAACGTCGAGATCCTTGCTCGTCAGCGCACTATAGCGGATGCCGAGTTTGGCGAAGATCTTGAATTCCTTAAACTCGATACCGTAGGTCTGCTTCAGCCCCGGCAAGCCATCCTTGCGCTCGCCAAAGCCGCCCTCAGCGCCAAAGGTCAAGTTCTTGGAGACCGGAGCGAGGTCGCTCAGCGTCTTCAGCTTGTACTTCTCGGCGGTTTCCGGAAGCGTGATGATCGCATAGCCGTTGTTGATCTGCGTCGGCTGCAGAAGCGTCAGCTTGAGGTTCTTCTCGTAATAATCCTTGACGTCGGAATAGATCTTGTCGGCAGAGCCCGACAGGTCACCCTTGACGACGGCGGCAAGCGCCGTGCCGGTATATTCCGGATAGAGATCGATATCGCCGTTCGTCAGCGCCGTATGGGCAACAAGCGTGGCACCGAGGTTGAGGTGGCGCTCGACTTCGACGCCGGCCTTTTCAAGCGCCTGCGCGTAGATCTCGGCGACGACGAACTGTTCGGTGAAATTCTTGCTGCCGATCTTTACGGCATCGGCCTGTGCCGGTGCGCCCACGAAGGCGGCGAGGATCGCGCCGGCAAAGAGGCCGGCGAAGGATTTCGAAAGCATTGCGTTCCCTCATTTGACATTCGAGTTGTTCAGGAGAGGTGATAGCGGTTTCGCGTGATCCGAGCGCGGAATGGAATACCAATTTTCTACCAATTTAGATGAAAATTGATCTCCAAAAGAACGCCCGACCATCGCATTCCAGGATGCGCGTGGCAAAACCGGAATAGACAACAAGACAGCCCGATCATCGAAGGGTCGGAGAAAGCAGTGCCGGTCAAGATCAGCCTTCCTATGATATCAAAAACAAATCGTAGAAAAGCGGCGCGATGCCGTCTACAAGTCAATGGACTGAAATGCGAGAGAGACAGAAGGTAGGCCATGAACGTCAAGACACCGAACGCGATTGATACCTATGTCGGCATGCGTATGCGCAGGCGCAGACAGCTTCTCGGCATGAGCCAGGAGCGGCTTGCCGAACAGATCGGCGTTACCTTCCAGCAAGTGCAGAAATATGAAAAGGGCATCAACCGCATCGGCGCAAGCCGCCTGCAGAAGATCGCCGAAGTGCTACGCACCTCGCCAGCCTTCTTTTTCGAGCAGGACGATTCGGAAGCGCCGAGCCTTGCCGGCCTCAATTTGTCTGCCCCTGCCGATCCGGTCACAGAATTTCTGCGGTCGAAGGAAGGTCTCGTCCTTAACAGGGCCTTCGTGAAGATCGAGGACCGGCGCATTCGCGAGACGATCATCTCGCTCGTCAAGGCGATGGCGCAGGCCGACAGCAGCGACATTCCGCTGAATGCGCTGAGAATGGACGAGCCGGAATCTCGCACAGAGTAAACGCGGACGATACCGTCCTATGTCCTTCAGGCTCGAGTCATTCGGTACATTGCGGCTGCTGAACGCGGCGGGAGAGCCTGTATCCTTCCCTGAAAAGGGTTTGTTGACGCTTTGCTATCTGCTCGACAGACCTGACAGCGAATGTTCGCGCGGCACACTCGCCCGCTTCCTGTGGGACAGCGCTGGCAATCCCGATATCATGGCGAATCTGCGCAAGATGATCTCGCGTGTCCAGGCGCGGCAGGCAGAACTCGGCGTGGAGCTGCTGGTCTTTACTGCGACGGGTGTACGGATCAGAAGGGAGGCCTTCGTCGCTGACCGCTCTGAACTTGAGACCCTGTCCTCGGCCGATCCGCTCGATGTGCTGCGAAGGCTCGTATCCCTGTTGCAACCGGATTTCCTCGCCGAACTCGCAGATCAAAGCGTCAGCATACGAGAATGGATATCCAGCGAGCGCAACCGGCATATGGCAATCCTCGTCGACGCGCTGAAGCGAGCGCTGTCGGAAGCGCACTCGCGGGCCGATATCGGCCTCATCAAGGAGGCCGCGCTCAGGATCTTCCGCAATGCCCCCGATGACGAAAACATCCGCCATATTCTGCTGCAAGCCTATGAGGCCGAAGGGCATCTGGAAAACGCCAGGCAGCTTTTCGAGAGCCGCAGCCGCGATCTCCAGCACTCGCTGGATATCGGCCTCGATCTGCAGGCCCTGAAGGAAGTGCGCAAGATTTTCGATGCCAGCAGGGCACCAGCCGTGGCCGCCGCGCCGGCGATGGAAAGCGGTATCATTCTGAAAGCTGCGCCTTTGCCCCGCCTCGCCCTGTTGCCGCCGGTCGAACCCGGTGAGGCCGGTCTTGCGCCGATACTTTCAGAGGCGCTGATCGAGGACGTGACCATCGGCCTTTGCGCCCTGAATAGCGTCTCGGTCGTCGCACCCCATACCGCCGCACAGATCGCACGCCATGCCGACCGGTCGGGCATGATCCTGCGCCATTCGATCTCCTACGTGCTCGACACGCGGTTGACAGCGGGCAGCACATCGCCGTCGCTGTTCGTCCAGCTCGTCTATACCACCAATGACGAGGTTATTTGGGCCGAGCGCTTCAGCCTCGAAAAATACGACCTGATTACCGACCGGCGGGAAATCGCGCGGCGCATCGCCAAGGAGCTTTCTGGCCGGATCCGCCAGAATGAGACCGTGCGCGGAACTTTCGACAACAATCCGGCCGCCTATCACAGCTATCTTCTAGGCTTGCGGGACATGAAGCGGCTTTCCCTGCCGGACATCCGGCGCGCCCGGAAGGCGTTCCGCGACGCCGTCCAACACAGCGCGCATTTCTCACCGGCGCTCGCCGGCCTTGCGCACACCTTCCTGATGGAATGGCTGCTGACGGCTCGCGGCGATGGAGAGCTGATCCGCCTTTCGGAAGACTATGCAAACCGGGCGATCGTCGCCGATCCGTCGCTGGCCTCCGGCTTCCGCCAGCTCGGAGTCGCCAAACTCTATCTGAACGAACTCGATGAAAGCGTGATGGCGCTGAAGATTGCGGAAGAACTGAGCCCGCATTATGCCGACGGCATCGCAAGCTTTGCCGATACACTGGTGCATGCCTCGCGCCCGGCCGATGGGCTCGCCAAGATCGAGCGGGCGATCGCGCTCAATCCGCTGAGCCCCGCCGATTATCTCTGGACCGAGGCCGGCGCGAATTTTGCCCTCTTCCGCTATAGGGAAGCGCTGGATGCGATCAGCAGAATGGATGATCGCACGCCGGCCGACCGGCTTGCAGCCGCCTGCTGGGCGATGCTCGGCGACGTGAAAAAGGCCCGCCTCTACATGCGCAGGGCACGCGAAACCAATCCCGATTTCGACCTCGATAGATGGCTGACGCTCGTGCCCTTCAAAGAGGCGTGGCAGAAGGAACAGTATCGCGAGGCTCTGCGAAAGGCAGGCTTCTAGCTCTGTCGGCCTCGCTCAACTGAGTTGCCGCCTCCCGATACGCCATCCAAACTGGTGTCACGCCCGTGTCACGCGCTTTCCTCGACCGCATCCGCTAGAACTCCTTCCAACACATCTGGGGAGCTCAGTGAGAATGGCAACGGAAGACATTATCGAACTCGGCACCATCGAGAAGGATCAGCGACTGCGCGACATCGCCTCGCTCGCGCGGCTCGTTTCCTACGCCCGTCAGAACGCCTGGGAACTCAATGCCGAGTTCTCCGTCTATTGCCTCGATCTCGCGCTTGGCGCGCTGTTGCAGGATCTCACCGAGAGCGGCATAAACCTGCCCGTCGAGGGAGCGATCGAAGATGTACCGGCAGGCCTGGTGCACTGAAGACCGATAGCTTCAGCCGGCCTGCGACAGCGGATTGGGCGCGGCAAAATGGCAGGCTGAGAACTGGTTCGGCGAGACTTCGCGCAGCACCGGCCGATCGACCTTGCAGATGTCTTTTGCGATCGGACAGCGCGTATGGAAGCTGCAGCCCGGCGGGACGCGGGAGGGGCTTGGAACGTCGCCCTGCAGTACGATACGGTTTGCCTTGCGATCGGGATCGGGCTCGGGTGCTGCCGACAGCAGCGCCTGCGTATAGGGATGCTGCGGCATGGAATAGACGGACTTTTTCGGTCCGATCTCGACGATCCTGCCGAGATACATCACCGCCACACGGTCTGCGATATGCCGGACGACAGCAAGATCGTGGGCAATGAAGAGATAGGAAAACTTCCGCTCCGCCTGCAGATCCTGCAGCAGATTGACGATCTGTGCCTGCACGGAGACATCGAGCGCGGAAACCGGCTCGTCAGCGACGATGAATTGCGGATTGACCGATATGGCTCGGGCAATGCCGATGCGCTGGCGCTGGCCGCCGGAGAACTGGCGCGGATAGCGGTCCATGAAGCTCGGCGACAGACCCACCTGCGTCAGCAGTTCCGCCACGCGGTCGCGCCGTTCGCGTGACGATTTCACCAGTCCGAAGACTTCGAGAGGCTCGGAAATGATCTGGGCGATCGAACGGCGCGGGCTGAGCGAGCCGTAGGGGTCCTGAAAGACCATCTGCATCTTGGCGCGCATCATGCGCATTTCGGCCGCGCTGAGAGCGGTGATATCGCGTCCTCCGAAGAGCACTTCACCATCAGTCGGCTGGATCAGCCGCAGCAGAAGGCGCCCGAGCGTGGACTTGCCACAGCCGGATTCACCGACGAGCGCCAATGTCTCGCCCGGCTTGACGGAAAAGGATGCGCCGTCCACGGCGCGAACGCCCCCCGAGGAACTCGTAAAGGAAAGGCCGCCTGCATCGGAAAAGGTCTTGCCGAGGTTGCGGACTGTCAACAAGTCGTCGACGCTGCTCATCTCTGTCATGCTGTTGCTCCGGCGGCCACCCAGCAGGCCGCCTTATGACGTTCTGAAACGGTGAACATGGGCGGCATTTCGGCCGCGCACCTGTCGGTCCGGTCGCTGCAACGGCTATAGAAGGGACAGCCCTGCTTCACCGTGCCGGCGAGCGGTACGGAACCCGGGATCTGGTAGAGCCGCTTCTGATCGTCATCGAGCCTTGGGATCGATTGCAGCAGGCCGCGCGTATAGGGATGGCTCGGGTTACTGAAGATCGAGCGGACATCCGCATCCTCGACCACGTGGCCGGCATACATGACGATGACACGATCGCAGACCTCGGCGATGACACCGAGATCGTGCGAGATCAGCAGCACGGCCGTGTTCAGCGTCTTGCGCACCTTCGCCATCAGGTCGAGCACCTGGGCCTGGATGGTCACATCAAGTGCCGTCGTCGGCTCATCGGCGATCAAAAGCTTCGGATTGCAGGCAACTGCCATCGCGATCATCACCCGCTGGCGCATACCGCCCGAAAACTGGTGCGGATAGGCATCGAGACGCCCTTCCGGATTGGGGATGCCGACAAGCTTCAGGAGTTCGATGATGCGGGCGCGGCGCTCTCCGCGGTTCATCTTCTCATGCAGCTTGATCGCCTCGCCGATCTGGTCGCCGATCGTCATGACCGGGTTCAGCGAGCTCATCGGCTCCTGAAAGATCATCGCGATGTCCCGGCCGCGGATCTCGGGCAGCTTCGTCTTCGGCAGATCAAGAAGGTTGACGCCTTCAAGCTCGATGCGCCCTTGCGCGATGCGGCCAGGCGGATTGGGGATCAGCCGCATAATCGCCAGCGACGTGATCGACTTGCCGGAACCGGATTCGCCGACGATGCCGACCGAACCGCCGGCCTCGATCTCGAACGAGACGCCGTTCACAACGCGGATCGGAGAATCCTTCGGGCCGAATTCGACGGTGAGGCCGTCAACCTTGAGCAATGGTGTCTGTGGTTTAGACGTCATTGGCTCGTCTCCGGGTCCAGCATGTCGCGCACGGCATCGCCGATCAGGTTGAAGGAGAGCACTACGCAGGTGATGGCAAAGCCGGCGGCAATGATCGGCCAGGGCGAGCCGAAGAGGTTGTTGAGGCCATCGCGGATGATGTTGCCCCAGCTCGGATTGGGAGCACGAGTGCCGATGCCGAGGAAGCTCAACGAGGCTTCGAGACGGATGGCGGAGGCGACCCAGAGCGTCATTAGCACGACGATAGGCGCCGCGATATTCGGGATGATATGGCGGAAGATGATGACGGGCGTACGCACGCCCACGGCGATCGCTGCTTCCACATAGGGCTCCTGCTTGACGGACAGTGTCGAGGCGCGGGCCACACGGGCAAAACCCGGAATGAAGGCAACGGTGATGACGGCAATGATATTCCAGAAGGCGCCGCCGAGCACGGCTGCGATGATGATTGCGAGCAGCAGTTCCGGGAAGGCGAGCAGCAGGTCGATGAAGCGGCTGATGACGCGATCGATCAGCCCGCCGAAATAACCGGCGGTCACGCCAAGCGCGGTGCCGACCAGCGCCGCAAGCACAGGCGAAATCAGGCCAAACAGCAGCGAGTTGCGCGACCCGTGGATCATGCGCGAGAGAACGTCGCGCCCGAACTGGTCGGTGCCGAGCCAATGAGCGGCCGATGGCATCTTGTTGATCGAGAGGATGCTTTGGGCCAGCGGATCATAGGGCGCAAGCAGCGGTGCAAAGACCGCAATCACGAAGAAGACGAGCGCGATTGCCAACGCGAAAAGCGTCGAGGGCCGCCGGAGCAGCGTTCGGGACAGAAGCGACAGGAGGCCGGGCGCAGGCGCCAGCGAAGGCTGCTCAAAGGCCTGCAAGGGGGATCCCGGCGTTTGCGTGATGATGCTCATTATTTCACCCGGATTCTTGGATCGATGACGATGTAGAGAAGATCCATCACCAGATTGATGAGAAGGACGAGGAGCGCAAAGACAACGACGCCACCCTGGATGATGCCGTAGTCACGCTCGTTGATCGCTTGGATGAGCAGACGTCCGAGGCCCGGCCTGTTGAAGACCAGCTCGACGGCGACCGACCCTGACAGCGTGGCAAGCAGGCTGAGCCCCATGCCGGTCGAAAGCGGCAGCAACGCATTGCGCAGACCGTGGCGATAGATGACACGCGGTTCACGGGCACCTTTGGCACGGGCGGTGCGGACATAATCCTTACCGAGCGTTTCCAGAAGTGCGGTCCGCGACAGCCGGCCGATGAAGGCGGCTTTGACGAGTGCAAGCGTCAGCGCCGGTAGCACGATATGGTACATGCGATCCGCGAAACCATCGCCGCCGCCATTGATCGGGAACCAGCCGAGGTTCAGCGCAAATCCGATCAGGAGCAGCGCGCCGAGATAGAAGTCCGGAATGGCATAGCCAAGCAGCGAAAAGAGACGCATGCCGGAATCCGGCAGCCGGTCGCGATGGGTCGCAGCTAGCACGCCGAAAGGCACACCGGCACCGACGCCGATGATCATCGCCGCGACCGTCAGCTCGATCGTGTAAGGCAGATTGGCGACGATCAGGCGCAGCACCGGCTCGCCATTCATGTACGACTGGCCGAAATCGAGGCTAAGCACGCCGATCAGGAAGTTGATGTACTGCTGCCACAGCGGCACATCGAGCCCCATCTTGTGGCGGAAGGCGGCGAGCTGCTCCGGGAGAGCCATGTCTCCCAGAGCCGCAATCGCCGGATCACCCGGCAGGATCCGCATCGCGATAAACACGAGCGTGAGCACCAGCCAGATTGTCGGAATGGCATCCGCCAGCCGGAGGAGAAAATATCTAGCCATGTTCATTCACTCGCATTCATCGCGACCTGGAGATCAGGCCTTCTTGGTCGCGTGGTGGAAGCGCCAGCGCGCATAGCCGCTCTGCACCTTGTAGCCGAGGTCGAGGCGTGCATTGCGGGCAACCGTGAAGGAGAGCGTCGACATACCGATCAACGGCAGGTCGCGCAGGACCTGAAGTTCGATCTGCTTGCAGTAATCGACATAGGCCTTGTAGTCGGTCGCCTGCAGTGCCTTGGCGAGCAGGTCGTCGATACCAGGCATGACCACGCCGTAATGGCTGTAGTTGATACCACCAGATCCATCCGGCTTGACTTCCGCCTTGGTCGACAGCTGCTGGATGTAGAGCTGCGTCGGGATCGGCGGATAGCTGGACGAATGCAGGGCCAGCGTATTCTTGTCGTGCTGATTGTCAGCATGATAGGCGGTGTGATCGCCGATATGCAGGTTCATGCGCATGCCGACGGAACGCAGCTGCTCCTGCACGATCAGCATGATGGAGGCATAGTCCTCGCGCTGGCTGACATTGCTGTCGAAGTCGAAACCATCGGGGAAACCGGCTTCGGCAAGCAGCGCCTTGGCCTTGTCCGGATCGTAATTGTACTGAAGCTCCTTCGGCAGGTCTTCGGTCTTGAAGCCGCCGGGGAAGACGTCGGGCTGCAGGCCGGCCGTAAAGCCGCCCATCGGCTTCAACGCATTGCCGACCGCATGGCGGTCGACGGCGTACATGATCGCCTGGCGCACCTTGATATTGTCGAACGGCTTGCGCTTCAGGTTGATATGCAGCGTGTTGAACGAACCCGGCGACGTCATGTCGAACTGCAGCGTCGGGTCGCGCTGTAGCATGGAATCGACCCAGCCCGGCGCGCGGACGGCCTCGATCATGTCGACGTCGCCAGAGAGCAGCGCGAGCGTGCGGGCCGTCGTATCGGCGATATAGACGGATTCGACCTTGGCGATTTTCGCCTTTTCACCCCAATAGGTTTCATGGCGCTTCAGCGCTGTGCCCCACTGATTGTCGAAGCGGGTAAGTTCGTAGGGGCCGGTGCCGACGGCATCGGTCTTGAACTTGTCCGCGCCGATCTGGTCATAGGCCTTCTTGGAGACAATCGAAGTGTTGTTGAGGAAGATTGTCGTGCCGAGCAGGTTCACGTCTGAATTCTTCAGCGTGATGACGACCTCATAAGGGCCGTTCGCGACGACATTGGCGACATTCGACAGGATCGGCTTGTTCGTGCCGTCGGCCATGGCGCGCTTGAACGAGAAGACGACGTCTTCCGCCGTCATTTCACCAAAACCCTTGTGGAACTGCACGCCCTGACGGAGCTTGAAGGTCCAGGTCTTGGCATCTGACGAAGCGGACCACTCGGTGGCGAGCGTTGGCCGATACTGGTCCGGCGTCGTGGCGAAGGTGCCGTCATCGGGGCGCACGAGCTGTTCGTACATCTGCTCGGTCGCCCAGTTGTCGCCGCCCTGCGTCGTATAGTTCGGATCGCTGCTGCGGGGACCGCTGGCGGCAATGCCGATGCGGATGGTGTCGGGATCGCTTGCTGCACGCGCAATGGCGGATCCAAGCATGCTCATCGCAGCCGTGGCCGCGGTCAGTTCCAGAAACTGGCGTCTTCTCAGGTTCATGTCATTTCCTCCCACTTGTCAGAATATTCAGCTTCGCCGCTTGTCGAGCTCGGCATCTTCAACGATCAGGCCGAGGCCCGGACCGGACGGAACCTTGAACTTGCCGTCTTCCGGGATCGGCGGATTGGCAAAGCCGACATGCATGCGAGTCGACGGATCGGAGAATTCGGCGGGCTTGGTATTGTGCATCAGCGTCGCAAGCACATGCAGGTTCGCCACATGGGCGATGGTCGGCTGGGTCTGATGCGGAACGAGCTCGACGCCATGCGCAAAGCAGATCGCGGCACACTGCATGAGGCCGGTAATGCCGCCCATCTTGATGATATCGGGCTGCACCATGCGCACGCCTGCATTGATCATGTCGACGACAGCCTGGGTGGTATAGGACTGTTCGGCAGCCGAAACCGTGATGTCGAGACGCTGGGCAACCTCGCCCATGGCGCGCACGTTATAGTGCTGGACCGGTTCCTCGAACCAGACATAGCCGAGCTCTTCGAGCGCGCGGCCGACCCGGATGGCGCCGCCGACGGAATATTGGTTGTTGGCATCGAAGGCGAGCGGGAAATCGTCGCCCACCAGCTTGCGCACGGCCTTTGCCTTGGCGATGTCACCTGGAATATCATAGTCCTGACGCGTGCGGTCGCCGTCCCAGCGGATCTTTATGGCAGCCGGCTTTTCGGCCTTCCAGCGCTGCTCGACCACGCGAACGGTTTCATCGACAGTGCGGCCGGCATTGTTGCCAACCGAGGAATAGAAGGGCAGTTCCGTACGCCAGGCGCCGCCGAGCAGCTTGTAGACTGGCTGGTTGAAGTGCTTGCCCTTGATGTCCCAGAGGGCAATGTCGAGGGCGGCAAGCGCGCCGGTGACGGCGCCTTCCGGGCCGAGCTTTACATATTTATGCAGCAGCCGATCGTAGAGGACCGACTGGTCGAGCGCATCCGCACCGACGAGCGAGGCTGCGAAATCTCTGACGACGCCGAGCGAGTGCTCGCCGCCCATCATCGGCGAGGCTTCGCCGTGGCCGACGATGCCATCTTCGGTCGTCACGCGCACGAGAGCCGTGCGGCGACCCGGCGGCTCATTGGGCTCCCATTTCACCTGAAAAGCTTCGACGGACTTGATGATCGTACCCACTGGCATTCCCTCGGAGAACGGACGTTTTCAGCGCCGGTGTTGTTGTTGAGGAAAGCATCTTCCAATTTGCATCCGTATGCAACAAGGCGATTGAATTGAAATTGGAACAGGTTTTATGCCGGAATCTGCAAAAATGCTCACTGCTGGATATCGAGCATACAAAAATCGGATACTTCCTTATTTCGTCGGCTCTTGGATGCGGCAGCGCACTCGGGCGCCTGGATTCGAGAGTTGGAAGAACTATCAATGGACGACTTAGCGACTGCGTATAAGCAGCAGTTGAAATTGTTGCATCCGAATGCAAAAAGTGTAGGAAAGGTAGTGGCAACCGGGGAAATGGATCATGCGCAAACAGGGATCGCCGTCCTTGCAGGGAGAACCGTCCGGCGAAGCGTTCAGCCGAAAGCCGATTACGGCCCGCGAACTTGCGCGCATGCTTGGCGTCAGCCAGTCGGCTGTATCGCGTGCCTTTACACCAGGCGCAAGCATCGCAGCCGATCTGCGCGAGCGGATCCTGAAATATGCCGCAGAAGTCGACTATCAACCGAATGCGATCGCCAGCATGCTCTCGAAGAGCCGCACGAACATTATCGGCATCGTCGTCTCCGACATGCAGAATCCCTTCTATCCGGGCCTGATCGAAAAACTCTCGCGCTCGCTGCAACGCATCGGCCTGCAGAGCCTTCTCTTTAACATCACCAAGGGATCGAACCTCGAAGAGCAGCTTTCGGCACTGCGCCGATACAACGTGGACGCTGTCATCGTCATTTCTGCGACGATCTTGTCAGGCTCGACGCTGAGCTGGGCAACGGAAGGCAGGCCGGCCATCCTGATCAACCGCGTCATCGAAGACACGAACCTCAGCTGTGTCGCCTGCAACAATGTCGAGGGTGCCCGCGCCATCGCCGATCATTTCCATCGGCAGGGCGCCCGAAGGGTCGCTTATGTCGCCGGTCTCAGCCACACGACCACTAACCGCGAACGCCAGAGCGGCTTCGTCACGCGGATTGCGGAACTTGGCATGACGCTGAGCGTCCAGATCGAGGGCCAGGAATACAGCTACCATGCCGGCCGCAAGGCCGCGCTTGAAATTGCCGCCGGGAAAAGCACCGATGCTATCTTCTTTGCCAACGACATTCTTGCAATCGGCGGCATCGATGCCCTCAAGGAGGAGGCAGGCTGCCGCGTGCCCGACGATATCCTCGTTGCGGGCTTCGACGACATCCCGATGGCAGGCTGGCCACACTACAACCTCACCACTTTCCGCCAGCCGGTCGATGAAATCGTGCGCGTCGTCGTCGAAATGATCGAGGGAGATACATCGGCGCTGCTGCGGGCAGCCACGACCATCCGCCTTTCGGGAGAACTCATCGAACGGCGCTCGACCGGCGCGGAACCTGACGCAGAGTAGCCTCCACTATCAGCAGGCGGCGAGCGGCTCAAATGTGAAGAGCGTTCCCCAGGGCTTTCAGTGCCGCTTCCATGACCGCTTCGCTGCGCGTCGGATGAGCATGGATCGTGCCGGCGATATCTTCCAGCCGCGCGCCCATTTCGATGGAAAGCGCGAAGGCGGCCGAGAGTTCGGAAACCCCAGCGCCCACCGCCTGCAGGCCGAGGACCAGATTGGTGTCGGCCCGCGCCACCACCCGCACGAATCCCTCCTCCGAGAGCATGGTCATCGCCCGCCCATTGGCGCTAAAGGGAAACTGGCCGGTCCTGATATCATAACCCTGGGCGCGTGCTTCTGACGGGGACAGACCGGCGCTGACGATTTCCGGATCGGTAAAACAGATCGCCGGAATGCAGCGCTTGTCCCAGGCGCGTTTCTTTCCGGCAACGATCTCCGCCACCATTTCCCCCTGCGCCATGGCCCGATGCGCGAGCATAGGCTCGCCGGTAACATCACCGATGGCATAGATGCCGCGCATGGACGTGCGGCAGCGATCGTCGATCCTGAGGAACGGACCGGCGCGGTCGAGATCAAGCTCTTCGAGGCCTGAGCCCGCCGTTCTCGGACGACGGCCGACAGTCACCAGAATACGGTCTGCGGCAAGCGCCTGTTGCCGGCCGTCAGGCGTTTCGACGACAAGTCCATCACCAGCATCGGAAAGGCCGATCGCCTTCGCGCCGGTCAAGACGCGGATGCCGCGCTCGGTCATCTTGCGCATGACAGGCCGAACGAGATCGGCATCATATTGCGGCAGCACCTGCTGCGTTGCCTCGACCACCGTCACCTGCGATCCCATCTTCGCGAATGCTGTCCCGAGTTCCAGCCCGATATAGCCGCCGCCGACCACGACGAGATTTTTCGGCAATTCGCCCAACGACAACGCCTCGGTCGAAGAAATAACGCGGCCACCAAAAGGCAGGTTCGGGAGTTCAACCGGATCGGAGCCGGTGGCGATGACGACGGTCTCGGCACGAATGATCTGCTGGCCGGTTTCCGTCTCTACCTCGACCGTCTTGCCATCGCGGAAATGAGCGCGGCCGTGGACGATCTTCACGCGCGCGTTCTGCAACAAGCCGGAGACGCCGCTCGTCAGCCGGCCGACGATACCGTCCTTCCAGGTGATTGTTTTTGCCAGATCGATCGAGGCGCCTTCGACGCGGATGCCCATCGGATTCTTGCCCGTAAACATTTTCTGCGTGGCGTCAAATTCCTCTGCGGCATGAATCAGCGCCTTGGAGGGAATGCAGCCGACCGTCAGGCAGGTACCACCCGGCTTACCGGCCTCGACAATGACAGTGTCGATGCCGAGCTGGCCGGCACGGATGGCGCAGACATAGCCGCCGGGACCTGCACCGATGACAAGGAGCTTGCAGACAATCTCTTTCATGGCTCAGCCTTCGATGAAAATGAGCGCTGGCGTTTCGAGCAGCGTGCGGATGCGCTGCACGAAGGTTGCCGCGTCCCAGCCGTCGATGATGCGGTGATCGAAGCTGGAGGAGAGGTTCATCATCTTGCGCGGCACGAATTGCGCACCGTCCCAGACCGGCCGTATCGCGATCTTGTTGACGCCGATGATCGCCACTTCCGGGTGATTGATGACGGGCGTGGAAACGATGCCGCCGAGAGCCCCGAGCGAACTGATGGTGATGGTCGAGCCTGACAGTTCGTCACGTGTTGCGGTACCAGAACGCGCCGCTTCCGCCAGCCGGCTCATTTCGACTGCGCAATCGAAGATGCCGCGCGCTTCGGCATGCCGCACCACGGGCACGGTGAGCCCCGCCGGCGTCTGCGTGGCAATGCCGATATGCACGGCGCTATGGCGCGTGATGATGCCGGCATCATCATCGAAGGTGGCGTTGACATCGGGCTGATCGGAAATCGCCTTGACGAGCGCCCGCATCAGGAAGGGCAACACCGTCAGCTTGGGATGCTCGGCCTTGCGGTCGGCATTCATTGTGGCGCGCAGTTCCTCGAGCGCCGTCATATCCACCTCCTCCACATAGGTGATGTGGGGAATGCGTGAGGTCGAAAGCACCATCTTTTCGGCAATGCGGCGCCGAAGACCGGTGAGCTTGATCTCCTCGGTCGTCGTCTTCTTTGCCAGGCCGGTACGCGCCGGAGCGGGCGCCAACCCCTGGCTTAGGAACTGATCGATATCTTCGCGCAGGATACGGCCGGCCGGCCCTGTGCCCTGCACCTGCCTTAGATCTACACCGCTCTCGCGGGCAAACAGCCGTACCGATGGCGCAGCGAGTGGCTTTTCGGTCGGCGGAGCTGCCGGCGCCGGTGCCTTCGGAACGGGTTTCGGAGCTTCTGCTTTCACGGGCTCGGCGGGCCGCGGCTGAGGAACCGTTTCGGGTTCCGCCTCTCCGGCTCCGCTTGTCGTCTCGATGCGCACCAGCGGCGCCCTGACGGCAATTCGATCGCCGATCTCACCGGCAAGCCAGGTCACCGTGCCGCTGACGGGCGAGGGAATTTCGACGGTGGCCTTGTCGGTCATGACGGCGGCGATCACCATGTCCTCGCGCACGGGATCGCCGGTCTTCACATGCCATTCGACAAGTTCTGCCTCGGCGACACCTTCGCCGACATCGGGCATCTTGATGATGAATTCGCCCATGGTTCAGGCCTCCATCACTTCGGCAAGCGCGCGTCCGACGCGGCCGGGTCCGGGGAAATAGTCCCACTCCTGCGCGTGCGGATAGGGCGTATCCCAGCCTGCTACGCGCACGACCGCGGCTTCCAGATTATAGAAGCAATGTTCCTGCACCAGCGAAACGACCTCCGCACCGAAACCCGATGTCAGGGTTGCTTCATGCACGACGACGCAGCGCCCGGTCTTGGCGACGGATTTGACGATGGTATCGAGGTCGAGCGGCAAAAGGCTCCGGAGATCGATCACCTCGGCATCGATGCCGGCATCCTCGGCGGCGGCAAGCGCCACATGTACCATCGTGCCGTAGGCAACGACCGTCACAGCAGAGCCCTTGCGCCGTACCTCAGCCTTGCCGATCGGGATCGTAAAATGTCCCTCCGGTACCTCGCCAAGATCATGCTTCGACCATGGCGTCACTGGCCGCTCGTGATGGCCATCGAAAGGTCCGTTATAGAGCCGCTTCGGCTCCAGGAACATGACGGGGTCGGGATCTTCGATCGCGGCGATCAACAGGCCCTTGGCATCATAGGGATTGGAGGGCACGACCACTTTCAGGCCGCAGACATGGGTGAAGAGCGCTTCCGGGCTCTGGCTGTGTGTCTGGCCGCCGAAAATGCCGCCGCCGGTCGGCATGCGCACGACGATCGGGCAGGTGAAATCGCCGTTTGAGCGGTAGCGGATGCGCGCCGCCTCCTGCGTCAGCTGGTCGTAAGCCGGATACATATAATCGGCGAACTGGATTTCGACACAGGGCTTCAGCCCATAGGCCGCCATGCCGATCGCCGTGCCGACAATGCCGGATTCGCTGATCGGCGTGTCGAAGCAGCGCGTCTTGCCGTATTTCGCCTGCAGGCCCTGCGTGCAGCGGAAGACGCCGCCGAAGTAACCGACATCCTCGCCGAAAACCACGACATTGTCATCACGCGCCATTGAGACGTCCATGGCGCTGCGTACGGCCTCGATCATCGTCATCCGGGCCATGTCAGTACCCCGCCTTCTGCCGCTGGCGGCGGATATGCGGCGGCATCTCGGCATAGACGCCTTCGAAGATATCGCGCACCGAGGGCTTGCCGCCGTCATGCAGCGTGCCGTGCCCCTCGGCCTGACGTTGAGCCTCAATCACCTCATCCAGGATCTCCGCTTCGGCCTGAGTATGGCGCTCCTCTGACCAAACGCCCCTGACGATCAAGTGCTTCTTCAGCCGCAGGACGGGATCGCCGAGCGGCCAGGCTTCCGATTCCGTCTTCGGGCGATAGGCGCTCGGATCGTCGGAGGTCGAATGGGCGCCGACGCGATAGGTGACATATTCGATCAGCGTCGGGCCAAGATTGCGCCGGGCGCGCTCAGCCGCCCAGCGGGCAACGGCATGGACGGCGAGATAATCGTTGCCATCGACCCGTAGCGCCGGAATGCCGAAGCCGAGGCCACGGGCGGCAAATGTGCCGGAGCCGCCGCGGGCAATACCCTGGAAGGTGGAGATCGCCCACTGATTGTTGACGATGTTGAGGATAACAGGCGCCTTGTAGGTGGAAGCAAAGACCAGGGCCGAATGGAAATCCGATTCCGCCGTCGAGCCGTCACCAATCCAGGCCGCGGCAATGCGGCTGTCATTCTTGATCGCCGAGGCCATGGCCCAGCCGACCGCCTGCACATATTGCGTGGCGAGATTGCCCGAGATCGTGAAGAAGCCGTGCTCCTTGGAGGAATACATGATGGGGAGCTGGCGCCCGCGCAGCGGATCACTCTCGTTCGAGTAGATCTGGTTCATCATCTCGACCATCGGGTAGTCGTCAGCGATCAAGAGGCCAGCCTGGCGATAGGTCGGGAAATTCATGTCTCCCTTCTGCAATGCCTTGCGGAAGGCGCAGCTGACCGCCTCTTCACCGAGATGCTGCATGTAGAAGGAGGTCTTGCCCTGACGCTGCGCCATCAGCATGCGGGCATCGAAAGCGCGCAGCTTCATCATGTTTCGAAGCCCGGTCAGCAATTCCTCGTCCGTCAAAGACCCTGCCCAGGGACCGACCGCCTCGCCGTCGCGGTTCAGCACACGGATGATCGAATAGGCAAGCTCACGGATGTCTTCAGACGCGACATCGACCTCCGGCCTCGGCACCGACCCAGCCTTGGCGATCTTGACATTGGAAAAATCGGGATGGCCGCCCGGGCGGACGGCGGGTTCGGGGACATGCAGGCTCAAACGAGCAGATTCCACCATGTGGTCTTTTTCCTCCCTCTATCGGCCCCGCTCCTCTCCTCCAGAAGCCGGACCTTATCGTTATAGGTTGCGGGCAATCACCATGCGCTGCACGTCGCTTGTTCCCTCATAGATCTGGCAGATGCGCACATCGCGATAGATCCGCTCAACCGGATAGTCGGCTATGTAACCATAGCCGCCATGGATCTGGATCGCATCTGAGCAGACACGCTCGGCCATCTCAGAGGCAAAGAGCTTTGCCATGGAAGCCTCCGACAGGCATGGCTGTCCCGCCTCCCTTAGCGAGGCCGCATGGAAGACGAGCTGGCGCGCCGCCTCGATCCGCGTCGCCATGTCGGCGAGCCGGAAGGCAATGGCTTGGTGTTCGACGATCGGCTTGCCGAAGGCAGTCCGCTCACGGGCATAGTCGCGCGCCGCCTCGAAGGACGCTTGCGCCATGCCGACGGCCTGCGCCGCAATTCCGATCCGTCCGCCCTCGAGATTGGCAAGCGCGATACGATAGCCCTCACCCTCCTCACCAAGCCTGAGCTCGGCCGGAATGCGCATGCCGGTGAAGGCGATCTGGCAGGTGTCGGAGGAATGAAGGCCAAGCTTTTCCTCGACCCGGATCACCTCATAACCCGGCGTATCGGTCGGCACGATGAAGGCGGTGATACCCTTCTTGCCGGCCTCGGGATCAGTGACGGCAAAGACGATGATGACCTGGCCGTTCTTGCCCGAGGTGATGAATTGCTTTGAACCATCGAGCACATAATGGTCGCCGTCGCGCCGCGCCCGCGTCTTCAGGTTCGAGGCATCCGAACCCGCCTGAGGCTCCGTCAGGGCAAAGCCGCCGATCCATTCACCGCTGGCAAGTTTCGGCAGGAAGCGCTGGCGCTGCTCCTCATTGCCGAATTTCAGGATCGGCACGCAGCCGACCGAACTGTGCACGCTCATGATGGTCGAGCATGGCCCGTCACCGGCCGCGATCTCCTCAATGGCTGCGGCATAGGCGATGACACCGGTATCCGATCCGCCGTAGGTCTCAGGCACGAGCATGCCAAGCAGACCGAGTTCGCCCATCTCCTTCAACTCTTCGCGCGGGAAAAGAGATTCCCGGTCGCGTTTGGCCGCGCCCGGCGCCAGCCGCTCGCGGGCGAAGTCACGCGCGAGATCGCGGATCTGCTGCTGAAGTTCAGAAAGGATCATCGGCCCCCTCCCCTAGTGCCGCTCGATGGCGACGGCGGTTGCCTCGCCACCGCCGATGCAAAGTGCGGCCATGCCGCGCTTCAGGTCGTAACGCTCCAGCGCCGACAGAAGCGTCACCAGAATACGGGCTCCGGACGCGCCGATCGGATGGCCAAGCGCGCAAGCGCCGCCATGTACATTGACCTTCTCATGCAGCAGGTCGAGGTCGCGCATCGCCGCCATGGCAACGACGGCAAAGGCCTCGTTGATTTCGAAGAGATCGACATCGGAAAGCGGCAGACCGGTGCGATCGGAAAGCTTCTGCAAAGCGCCGATCGGCGCGGTGGCGAAGAGATTGGGGGCCTGCGAATGCGTGGCATGGCCGAGGATGGTGGCAAGCGGCCTCAGGTCGCGGCGATCCGCCTCCGAGCGCCGCATCAGAACGAGCGCCGCCGCACCATCGGAAATCGAACTGGAATTGGCGGCAGTCACCGTGCCGCCGTCACGAAAGGCCGGCTTCAGGGTCGGGATCTTGTCAGGCCTCGCCTTACCCGGCTGTTCGTCACGGCTTGCCACCTGCTCGGCCTTGCCGGATTTCACCGTCACGGGCACGATTTCGCTGTCAAAATAGCCTCCGGAAATCGCCTTCTGCGCCCGGGTCAGCGAGGCGACCGCATAGGCATCCTGCGCCTCACGTGTGAACTGATAGGCTTCGGCGCAATCCTCCGCGAAGCTGCCCATCAAGCGCCCCTTGTCATATGCATCCTCCAGCCCGTCGAGGAACATATGATCCACGACCCGCCCATGACCAAGCCTGTAACCGGCACGGGCACGATCAAGGAGATAGGGCGCATTGGTCATGCTTTCCATGCCACCCGCGACCGCCACGGAAGCGCTTCCCACCGCAATCAGGTCATGAGCGATCATGACCGCCTTCATGCCGGAGCCGCACATCTTGTTGACGGTGCTTGCCCCTGTCGCAAAGGGCAGGCCGGCATGGATCGCCGCCTGGCGAGCTGGCGCCTGGCCCTGTCCGGCAGGCAGTACACAACCGAAAACGACCTCCTCGATTGCATCCGCCTCGACGCCACTGCGCTGCAGGGCCGCACGAATTGCGGCTGCTCCGAGCTCAGGGGCCGCAGCATCCTTGAGCTCACCCTGAAAACTGCCGATCGGCGTGCGGGCTGCACCGACGATGACGATAGGATCCTGCAGGGTCATGTTTCCTCCTTCGGGCCAGGCGCTTATCGCGCGCCCATACGCAATGCGCCGTCGAGGCGGATGACCTCGCCGTTCAGCATGCTGTTTTCAAGAATATGACGCACCAGCGCGGCAAATTCCGCCGGATGCCCGAGACGCGGTGGGAAAGGCACGCTCTTGCCAAGTACTTCCCGCACCTCCGCCGGCATGCCGGCCATCATCGGCGTTTCGAAAATGCCGGGCGCGATCGACACGGTGCGGATGCCGTGACGCGCAAGCTCGCGGGCGATCGGCAGCGTCATCGCGGCGACACCGCCCTTGGAGGCGGCGTAGGCTGCCTGACCGATCTGTCCGTCGAAGGCGGCGGCCGAGGCCGTATTGACGATTACGCCCCGTTCGCCCTCCGCATCCGGTTGCACAGCCTGGATAGCGGCGGCGGCAAGCCGGATCATGTTGAAAGTGCCGATGAGATTGATGCCGATCGTACGGGCAAAGCTCTCCAGCCGGTGCGGCCCCTCGCGGCCGACCACTTTCTCGGCCGGCGCCACGCCGGCGCAGTTGATAAGCCCGCGAAGCGGGCCGAAAGCATCCACGGCCATGGCAATCACCGCCGCACCGTCCTCTTCATCGGTCACGTCGGCCTTGATGAAGCGCGCATCCTGTCCCAGTTCGCGAGCGATCGCCTCGCCTGCATCGAGATTGAGATCGGCAATCGTCACGCGCCCGCCGGCTTCGACGAGCATGCGTGCCGTTGCCGCCCCGAGCCCTGAGCCGCCACCGGTAACAATGAAACTTGCGCCGCGGATTTGCACGGATCGCTCCTCCCTGCTCGGCGGACATCTCCTCCAGAGTCCGCCTGAACAGAGATTCTATTCCCTCGCCCTATTGCAAGCGATGACAGAATTGCCCCATTATTTCGGCCAGTTTTGCCATATGGTTTGCCGGAGTGAAGCAGCGATGGCCGAAATCGAGCGACGCATGATCGCACCGGGCTTCGTCGAGGAAGCTCTCGACAGCCTGCGCCGCCTTGGGAAGCCGACGGCGTCTCTTCTGACCAAGCTCGGCCTGCCGCAGCGGATCGATCAACCGGTTTCAGCTGAGGCCTATGGTGCATTGTGGCTAGCGATCGCCGCCGAACTCGACGACGAATTCTTCGGCATGGGCGCCCGACCGATGCGTAGCGGCAGCTTCACCCTGCTCTGTCATTGCGTGCTGCACGCGCCCACGCTCGGCCATGCCCTGCGGCGGGCCTTGCGTTTCCTCGACGTGGTGCTGGACGATCCGCGTGGTACGCTCGTTATCCGCGACGGGCTGGCTCAGATTGAGCTTCGCGACGCAGGCGAGCCGCGCTCGGCCTTCGCCTATCGTACCTACTGGATCATCCTGCATGGCATCATCTGCTGGCTTGTCGGCCGGCGTATCCCGATCCGCCTTGTCGATTTCCGATGCGAAGAGCCAAACCAAGGCGCCGATTACCGGCTCTTTTTCGGTGCGCCGGTGCGTTTCTCGCAACCGATCAGCCGGCTCGGTTTCGACAACGCTCTGCTCGATCTGCCTATTTCGCGCAGCGAACAGGCATTGAAGCAATTTCTGCGGGGCGCGCCCGCCAATATCCTCGTGCGCTATCGCTATGATGCCGGCATTGCTGCTGCCGTACGCCGTCGTCTCTCGCAAACCTCTCCCGCCGCCTGGTCGAGCTTCCAGACGCTCGCTGCCGAGATGCGCCTGCCATCCTCGACGCTCCGCCATCGCCTGCATGACGAGGGCCAAAGCTATGCCGGCATCAAGGACGATATCCGCCGAGACCTTGCCATCGACGCGCTATTGAACACGTCGAAGACCATCGGCGAAATCGCCGTGCAGCTCGGCTATTCCGAACCCAGCGCCTTCTTTCGCGCCTTCCGGAAATGGATGGGCAAGAGCCCCGACGCCTTCCGCCGCGATGAGGCGAAATCGGCGCCGTGGGAATAGGCTTCCTTCGAGGGAGCTTTGAAGCGGCAGCAACCCGCGCTACATATTATAGCGGGAGGAATGCCATGTTTGATTTTTCGCTGGGCGAAACCGCGGACGCGATCCGCGAGGCGACGGCGCGATTTGCCGCCGATACTATTGCTCCGCTCGCAGCGGAGATCGATGAAAGCAACACATTTCCACGCCAGCTCTGGCCGCAGATGGGTGCGCTCGGCCTGCACGGTATCACCGTGGAAGAAGAATTCGGCGGTGCCGGTCTCGGCTATCTCGAACATGTCGTTGCCATGGAGGAAGTCTCGCGTGCTTCGGCCTCCGTCGGCTTGAGCTACGGCGCCCATTCCAATCTCTGCGTCAACCAGATCCGCCGCTGGGCCACACCGGAGCAGAAGCAACGCTATTTGCCAAAGCTGGTTTCCGGCGAACATGTCGGCTCGCTTGCCATGTCCGAAGCCGGCTCCGGCTCGGATGTCGTTTCAATGCGGCTCAAGGCGGAACGCAAGGGTGATCGCTACCTCCTTAACGGGACGAAGTACTGGATCACCAATGCGCCGCATGCCGATGTGCTCGTCGTCTACGCAAAGACCGATCCAGCCGCCGGACCGAAAGGTATTTCAGCTTTCATCATCGAGAAAGGGATACCCGGTTTCAGCGTTTCAAAAAAGCTCTCCAAGCTCGGCATGCGCGGTAGCGATACGGCGGAATTGGTCTTTCAGGATTGCGAGGTGCCGGCAGAAGCACTGATGGGCCGGGAAGGCGACGGCGTGAAGATCCTGATGTCCGGCCTCGATTATGAGCGTGCAGTGCTCGCCGCCGGTCCGCTTGGTATCATGCAGGCCTGCCTCGACGTGGTGCTGCCCTATGTGCGGGAGCGCAAGCAGTTCGGCAAGGCGATCGGCGACTTCCAGCTGATGCAGGGCAAGATCGCCGATATGTATGTCGCGCTGAATTCATCGCGCGCCTACGTCTATTCCGTCGCCCGCGCCTGCGATGGTGGCCGCACGACCCGCACGGATGCGGCGGCGGCGATCCTCTTTGCCAGCGAGAATGCCGTGAAAGTGTCGCTGGAGGCGATCCAGGCGCTCGGCGGCGCCGGATATACCAAGGAGTGGCCGGTCGAACGTTTCCTGCGCGATGCCAAGCTTTACGATATCGGCGCCGGAACCAACGAGATCCGCCGCTATCTGATCGGCCGGGAGCTCATCGCATCATGACGGTGATTTCCTCTGACATCGATCGCGACAGCGAGACCTTCAAGACCAACACAATCAACAATAAAGGACTGATCGACGCGCTCTACGACCGCTCAGCAAAGACCCGTGAAGGTGGCTCGCAGGCAGCGCGCGAGCGCCACACCGGCAAAGGTAAACTCCTGCCGCGCGATCGCATCCAGTTGCTGCTCGATGCCGCCAGCCCCTTCCTGGAGATCGGCACGCTGGCGGCGAACGGCATGTATAATGACGAGGCGCCGGGTGCCGGCATCATTACCGGCATAGGCCGCGTTTCCGGCCGCGAGGTGATGATCGTCGCCAATGATGCGACGGTGAAGGGTGGTGCCTATTTCCCTGTCACGGTGAAGAAACATCTGCGGGCGCAGGAGATCGCCATGCAGAACCGGCTGCCGTGCCTCTACCTTGTCGACAGCGGCGGCGCCAATCTCCCGCATCAGGCCGAGGTCTTTCCCGACCGCGATCATTTCGGGGCGATCTTCTACAATCAGGCACAGATGTCGGCCGAAGGCATTCCGCAGATTGCCTGCGTCATGGGAAGCTGCACGGCGGGCGGCGCCTATGTGCCTGCCATGTCCGACGAGACAGTCATCGTTCGCAATCAGGGTACGATCTTCCTTGCCGGCCCACCTCTGGTGAAGGCCGCGACCGGCGAGATCATCTCGGCCGAAGAGCTCGGCGGCGCCGAAACCCATGGCCGCCGCTCCGGTGTCGTCGATCACGTCGCCGAAAATGACGAGCATGCATTGCTTCTCGTGCGCGATATCGTCGCCAGCCTCAACAGCGTGAAATCAGTCGATATCGACATTCAAGCGCCACGTCCGCCAAAACTCGATCCGGAAGATCTGGGCGGTATCATCCCGGAGGATGTGCGCTCGCCCTATGACGTTCGGGAGGTCATCGGCCGCATCGTCGATGGCTCCGAGCTGCATGAATTCAAGCCGCTCTATGGCGCGACACTGGTCTGCGGTTTTGCCCGTATCTGGGGCATGCCAGTCGCCATCATCGCCAATAACGGCGTGCTGTTTTCCGAAAGCGCGTTGAAGGGCGCGCATTTCATCGAGCTTGCCTGCCAGCGCCGCGTGCCACTGCTGTTCCTGCAGAACATATCGGGCTTCATGGTCGGCGGCCGTTATGAGGCAGGCGGCATCGCCAAGGACGGGGCAAAACTCGTCACCGCGGTCGCGACTGCCACCGTACCCAAGGTCACCGTCATCATCGGCGGCAGTTTCGGCGCCGGTAATTACGGCATGTGCGGCCGCGCCTATCGCCCACGTTTTCTCTTCACGTGGCCGAATAGCCGTATCAGCGTGATGGGCGGCGAGCAGGCGGCCTCCGTGCTTGCCACCATCCGCCGTGATGCGATAGAGGCGCGCGGCGAAAGCTGGCCGGTGGAAGATGAAGAAGCTTTCAAGGCGCCGATCCGCGCCGGTTACGAGGCCGAGGGCAATCCCTACTACGCCACCGCACGCCTCTGGGACGACGGCATCATCGATCCGCGCCAGACGCGCGATGTGCTGGGCCTTGCCTTTTCCGCCTGCCTGAACGCGCCGATCCCCAAAGGGCCGCGCTTCGGCGTCTTCCGGATGTGAGGTGGCGCGATGATGGAAAGCTTGCTCATAGCCAACAGGGGTGAAATCGCTCGTCGGATCATCCGCACGGCGAAAGCCCTCGGCATCCGCACCATTGCTGTTTATTCAGAGGCCGATGCCGGCCTGCCCTTCGTGGCAGAGGCAGACGAGGCTCTTGCCATCGGCCCAGCGCCTGCTCGCGAGAGCTATCTTTCACAGAAGTGTATTCTGGAGGCCGCCCACAGGACGAGTGCGGCCGCAATCCATCCCGGTTACGGCTTCCTGTCGGAAAATGCCGAGTTTGCCGAAGCCGTCGAGAATGCCGGCATTATCTGGGTTGGTGCGCCACCTACCGCGATCCGTGCCATGGGGCTGAAGGATGCTGCCAAGCAACTGATGCAGGCCGCCGGCGTGCCGGTCACACCTGGCTATATGGGAGCGGATCAGAGCGGAGAAAGGCTTGCTGCGGAGGCGGATGCGACGGGCTATCCCGTGCTCATCAAAGCTGTCGCCGGCGGCGGTGGCAAGGGTATGCGCCGTGTCGATCAGAGGCAAGACTTTGCCGAACTGCTCGCCTCCTGCCGCCGCGAGGCGGCCTCGTCCTTCGGCGACGACCGCGTGCTGATCGAGCGCTATATCGCCAATCCGCGCCATATCGAGGTGCAGGTCTTCGCCGACCGTTTCGGCAATTGCGTCCACCTCTTCGAACGCGACTGCTCGCTGCAGCGCAGGCACCAGAAGGTGATCGAGGAGGCCCCCGCTCCCGGCCTCGACGCCGCCACCCGCGCCTCAATCTGTGAGGCGGCGGTCAGGGCTGCGAAGGCGGTGAACTATATCGGGGCCGGCACCATCGAATTCATTGCCGATGCCTCGGAGGGCCTGCGCCCGGACCGTATCTGGTTCATGGAGATGAACACGAGGCTGCAGGTGGAACACCCTGTCACCGAAGCTATCACCGGTGAGGATCTGGTACTCTGGCAATTGAAGGTCGCCGCCGGCGAGCCGCTGCCGAAGGGGCAAGATGATATCCTCATGAACGGCTGGGCTTTCGAGGCTCGCCTTTACGCCGAAAACCCTGCTGCCGGCTATCTGCCCTCGATCGGCCGCCTGGATCATCTGCGCTTGCCCCAAAATGTCCGGGTCGACAGCGGCGTCGAGGAAGGCAACGAGATCACCGCCTTCTACGATCCGATGATCGCCAAGATCATCGCTCACGGCCCAAATCGTGACGCAGCCCTCGCCAGGCTCACCAGGGCCTGCGAAAACATCGAAATCTGGCCGGTGAAATCCAATGCCGGCCTGCTTGCCCGTATTGCCGCCGACGCGGATTTTCGCGCGGCAAAACTCGATACGGGCTTTCTCGACCGTCACGGTGAGGCCCTGCTGCCGAAGGAGCCCGACGAGACGACTATCGACAGGGCGGCGACGGCCTTGGCAGCAAAGGAAGGGACCGATCCCTGGTCGGCCCTCGCCGGCCTGCGCATATCAGGAGCAAGCGATAGCCGCACGCGCGTCCGCATCGGCGACCACCTCTATTGGGGGCATGTCCGCCCGGGTCTCGACACCAATGCCGTCAGGTCCGGCGATACCGTGGTCCTCTTCGATGGCGGCAATGCCTGGCCGATCGGCCTTCCCGTCGCCAGTGAAATCGAAGCACATCAGGGCGCCGGCGATGGCGCAATCCTTTCGCCAATGCCGGGCCTCGTCATTTCCGTCGATGTCGCGGAGGGCGATCACGTTGTCAAAGGCGACAGGCTGCTGACGGTTGAGGCGATGAAGATGGAACATACGCTGCGCGCACCCTTTGACGGCCTGGTCGGCAAGCTGCCAGTCTCCGTGGGCGCCCGGGTCTCGGAAAACCAGCTCGTCGTCAACGTCATGAAGGAAGAGCACTGATGGCCGGCCGCTACTTCGACGAATGGACGGTCGGCGACCGGGTTGCCCACGAGATCCGCCGCACGGTCACGGAAACCGACAACCTGCTCTTCACGACGCTCTCCCATAATCCGCAACCACTGCATCTCGACGCCGATTATGCGGCGGGTACGGAATTCGGCCGCATCGTGGTCAACGGCACCTTCACCTTCGCGCTCACCGTCGGCCTCTCAGTCGGTGACACGACACTCGGCACGCTGGTCGCCAATCTCGGCTACGACAAGGTGACGATGCCGAAGCCGGTTTTCATTGGTGATACGCTTCGTGTGGAAACCGAAGTGACGGAGCTCAGGCGCTCCAACTCGCGACCCGATGCCGGGATCGTCACGTTCAAGCATATCACGCTGAACCAGCGAAACGAGATCGTCTGCCAGTGCCTGCGCACGGCCATGCTGCAGGTGAAGCCGTCATGAGGCTGCGCTCGCTGCTGTTCGTGCCCGGCGACAGGCCGGAGCGTTTTGACAAGGCCCTCGCCTGCGGCGTCGATGCCCTCATCCTCGATCTGGAAGATTCGGTTTCCGCGCGGAATAAGCCGTTGGCGCGAGACGCCGTACACGATTTCGTCGCACGCCGCGCAACTGATGCGACGCTTGTTATTCGCATCAATCCCCTCACTACGTCAGCCTGTGAAGACGATCTCGTTGCGCTCGGCAATATCAATCCTTTCGCGATCATGTTGCCGAAGTCCGAAGGCGCAGCTTCGGTACGCCAGCTCGCAGGCCGCCTGTCATCCGCTGTCCCTATCCTGCCGATCGCGACGGAGACACCGGCCGCCATCTTCGAGATCGGCAGCTACAGAGATGTCGCCTCTCATCTCTTCGGGCTGACCTGGGGCGCGGAAGATCTTCCTGCCACGATCGGCGCTGCGACCGCCCGCGAGGCAGACGGACGTTATACCGCGCCCTATGAGCTGGCCCGATCCCTGGTGCTGTTTGGCGCGCACGCCGCAGCGGTTCCTGCCATCGAGACCGTCTATCCCGACTTCCGCGATCTCGACGGTCTCGCGGCCTATGCTGCTCGCGCCCGACGCGATGGTTTCTCGGGGATGATGGCGATCCATCCGAGCCAGGTCGAACCGATCAACCACGCCTTTACACCGGATGCGGCGGAGATCGCCTGGGCAGAAAAAGTCGTGGCTGCCTTCGCCATCTCGCCGGACACCGGCGTCATCCAGATCGATGGGCGCATGCTCGATCTGCCGCATCTGAAACTCGCAAAACGCATTCTGGAGGCCGGAAAACTAGCGCATGAAGGATGATTGGCTTCTGGCCCAGTCAGGCGACAGCGAGAAACTGGCAGACGCAGGGACTTGGATACGCGGTTCACCGATACCGGAAGCGCCCAATAAATAGGCAAAATGGTAAAAATGTCGCAAAACGAATATCATATGTCGTTTCTTTGCGGCTCAACGCACAGCTGTGCAAAGCTATTTCCGAGGTCGAATTCTCCTGACAGCAGGTTGTTTCCGGTCGAGCATTCGAGAGATTTTTGAAATCGGCCTAATAATAATGGCTATCAATAGAATTGAATAGGCACGGCAGCTTTCGCCATTCGAGCTATATTTCATATATAAATGGAATATAGGCGATCACATCAGCGGATAGTGGGAACGTAAGGCATCGATGTTCGATGAAAAGTTCACAAAATTTGCACATGAATATTTTGTGACAGAAACTTTCTACTCTATTCATGTCATAGAAACTTCATTGGTTACCGCAAATTGAACCAGTTAATAGGGCGTGCGCTCAAGAGGGGGCGCGTCCTATTTTTCGAGGGTTCTCATGCAAGCCAAGCTTCTCGGCGCCGTAGGCGCCCTTCTCGCTACAGCCTTCCTTGCTGCTGGTCCTGCCGCCGCCGCCGAAAAGACCAAGATTGATTTCTGGTTCGGTAACTCGGGCGACATCGCAAAGCGCGTTCAGGAACAGTGCGACCGTTTCAACGAGTCCCAGGGCGACTACGAAGTCGTCTGCACCAGCCAGGGCTCCTACGACGCCTCGCTGCAGAATACGATCGCTGCCTTCCGCGCCGGCAAGCAGCCGACCATCGCTCAGGTTTCGGATGCCGGCACACTCGACATCATGCTTTCGGGCGCCTACTACCCGGCCAACAAGCTCATGAGCGACATGGGCTACAATGTTGACTGGAAGGACTATTTCTCCGGTATCGCCGGCTACTACGCAACGTCGAAGGGCGAGATGTACTCCTTCCCCTTCAACTCCTCGACGGCTCTGCTCTATTGGAACAAGGACGCCTTCGCCAAGATCGGCAAGGACCATGCTCCGGCAACCTGGAAGGAAGCAGGCGAAGACTTCAAGGCTCTCAAGGACGCAGGCTATGCTTGCCCGCTCGGCTTCGACATCTCCAACAACGAAGTCTGGCAGTACATCGAGCAGTTCGAAGCCGTCAACGGCGAAGCGATCGCTACGAAGAAGAACGGCTTTGAAGGCCTCGACGCCGAGCTGGTGTTCAACAAGAACCCGATGCTCGTCAGCTACGTCAAGGACCTGAAGTCCTGGTACGACAACAAGCTCGCCGTCATCAAGAACAAGGCTGTCGGCCAGACCTTCGTTGAAGCCTTCGCTGCTGGCGATTGCCAGGTCATCCTGACCTCGGTTGGCGACCACGGCAACGTCGGCCGTACCGCCAAGCAGGGCATGAACTGGGGCGTTTCGATGCTCCCGACCTATGGCGACGCGACCCGTCACAGCTCCTACGTCGGCGGCGCTTCGCTCTGGGTTCTGAAAGGTCATTCGGACGCCGAATACAAGGCTGCTGCTGCCTTCTTCAACTTCATCGCAAAGCCGGAAGAAGCTCTCACCTGGTCAACCGTTACCGGCTACATCCCGGTTCGTAACTCCGGCTTCGAATACCTGAAGAAGCAGGGCTTCTACGACAAGGCTCCCTATGCCGGTCGCGAACTCGCCATTCAGAGCCTGACCGCTTCCCCGGCTGGCGACACCTCTGCAAAGGGCATCCGTCTCGGTGGCCTGCTCCAGGTCCGCACCGAAATCGCTAACGGCCTGCAGGCAATCTTCGTCAACAATGCCGATGTCCAGGCTTCGCTCGACACTGCTGCCGATCGCGGCAACCAGCTCCTGCGTCGCTTCCAGCAGACCTACAAGGGCGTTCAGCTTCCCTAATCGACTGATATGAGCCGCACCCGGGCCGCTTTGGCGTGCCGGGTGCGTCTTTGCACATTCCCCTACCCGCTGCGGGAGCGACATCGCCGCCCGCGCCAGAACCAAACCAGGACGAAAACGACCACTCATGGAAAAGCGCGTCACTTTCTCCTCGACGACGATCGGCCTTCTCTTCGCATTTCCGATGCTGCTGCTGATCTTCGTCTTCTTCTACTGGCCGAGCGCGCAGGCGCTGTATTGGGCGTTCACGCTCGAGCAGCCATGGGGCGGCGGTAACGCCTGGGTCGGTTTCGACAATTTCAAACTGCTCCTGAGCGACCCGATCTATTGGGACTCCGTCACCCGCAGCATGATCTTCGGCTTCAGTTCGACTGCTATCGCCATGGGGCTGGCACTCATCCTGGCGCTCCTGACGGATCGTGAACTGCGCGGCCACAAAATCTACCGTTCGGTCTTCATCTGGCCCTACGCGATTGCTGCTCCCGCTCTCGGTCTTGCCTTCCGCTTCATCCTGGCACCGGAGGCTGGTCTTCTGTCGGTTATCAACCAGGTCTGGCCTGGCCTCTGGAACCCGGCGCTCGACGGCAAGGACGCCATGATCGCCGTGATCGTCGCCTTTTCCTGGAAATATATCGGCTACAACTTTATCTTCTTCCTCTCGGCGTTGCAGGGCATTCCACGCTCGCTGATCGAGGCGGCCGCCATGGACGGCTCGGGGCCGCTGCGCCGCATGTTGGACATCCAGTTGCCGCTGCTTACGCCGACGCTATTCTTCCTGCTCGTCATCAACATCACCGAAAGCTTCCAGGATTCCTTCGGTATCGTCGACGTCATGACCCAGGGCGGTCCGGCGCGCGCCACGGATCTGATGGTCTACAAGATCTATTTCGACGGCTTCAGGGGCCTCGATTATTCCGGCGCCGCAGCACAATCCATGATCCTGATGGGGCTCGTCATCCTGCTCACCATTTTCCAGTTCCGCTTCATCGAGCGGCGCGTGCACTACAAGTGAGGTCGCAAACATGATCGAACGCACGCCAATATTCAATTTCGTCTGCTACACCCTACTCGCACTCGGTCTGGTAATCGCACTCCTGCCTTTCCTGATCGTCATCGTCGCATCGACGCTTGATCTCGAGACAGTCAACCGCGTGCCGCTGCCGCTGGTCCCGAGCAGCCATTTCTGGGAGAACGTGCAGACTGCCTGGGTTCGCGCCGATCTCGGGAACAAGCTGTTTCACAGCGTCATCTTCGCTGCCACGGTCGGCGCCGGCAAGGTCATCCTCTCGGCCATGGCCGCCTTCTCGATCGTCTATTTCCGCTTCCGCGGCCGCTATCTGATCTTCTGGATCATCTTCATTACGCTCATGCTGCCGCTGGAAGTGCGCATCGTGCCGACCTATTCGATCGCCGCCAATGCGCTTCAGCCCTTCCAGGCGGTCCTTGATGTCACCGGCATCAGCTGGCTTGTCGCCCAGGTCACCGGCATCCAGATCAAGCTTGAATGGGGTCTTCTGAACTCCTACCCGGGTCTCGTGCTGCCGATGGTCGCCACCGCGACCGGTACCTTCCTCTACCGCCAATTCTACCTGACGGTTCCCGATGAGCTTGCCGAAGCATCGAAGATGGATGGCTCAGGTGCGGTTCGATTCTTCTGGGACGTGCTGTTGCCTCTGTCGCGCCCGAACATGATTGCACTTTTCACTATCATGTTCGTCTGGGCCTGGAACCAGTATCTCTGGCCGCTGCTGATCACGACCGATCCGAAGTTCGGCATCGCCGTCACTCAGCTCAAGACACTCATCCCCTCCGAATTCGGCCTGCCTGACTGGAACGTCGCAATGGCCGGAACATTGATCATCATGTCGCCACCACTGATCCTCGTCATCCTGATGCAGCGTTGGTTCGTGCGCGGCCTTATCTCCACCGAGAAGTGAAAGGAACAGACCCTTGGCACCGATCTCCATCCGTGGCGTGAAAAAGAGCTATGGCAAGAACGCCGTCGTTCATGGCGTCGACCTCGAAATCCAGTCGGGCGAATTCATCGTCATCCTCGGCCCGTCCGGCTGCGG
>UCCS01000129.1 GCA_900470965.1 Hyphomicrobiales bacterium | reverse complement strand
GCCTCAAATGGCGCGGTCGAAATTGCCGTCGACAGCGGCTTCACGGTCCGCACGGCCTCGACCGACGCGCCGGCCGTTGGTAGCACGCTCGGTTTCGCCATCCGCCCGGAAAAGCTCCGCGTCACCCGCGCGGCGCCCGGGAATGCCTCGACCAATGCCGCCAAGGGCGAGCTCTGGGACATCGGCTATCTCGGCGACATGACGGTCTTCCACGTTAGGCTGCCAAACGGCAACGTCGTCAAGGCTTCTTCCCTCAACGCACAGCGCGCCGTCGATGACCCCTTCACCTACGATCAGGAAGTCTGGGTCTCCTTCGATGAGGACAGCGGCGTGCTGCTGAAGGATTGAGACAATGCGGACCTTCACTTCACGCTTCTACAACCGCCTCGTCATCATCATTCCCTATGCTTGGCTGCTGCTCTTCTTCCTGGCGCCGTTCTTCATCGTCTTCCGCATCTCGCTGTCGGCAACGGCGATCGCCATGCCGCCTTATGAGCCGGTCTTCGCTCTCGCTGATGGCTGGGGTGGTTTCTGGGACAAGGTCTCGAGCTTCTCCCTCGACAATTACGGCTACCTGACCGACGACCCGCTCTATTTCAATGCCTATATTTCGAGTGTGGTGATCGCCGGGATCTCCACTTTCCTGACGCTTTTGATCGCCTATCCGGTTGCCTATGGCATGGCGCAGGCGCCCCGCAGCATCCGCCCGACGCTCCTGATGCTGGTGATCCTGCCCTTCTGGACAAGCTTTCTGATTCGCGTCTATGCTTGGATTGCCATCCTGAAGCCGGAAGGGCTCTTGAACCAGTTCCTGACGTCGCTGCACCTCATCGACAATCCGCTGATCATCCTCAATACCAATACAGCCGTCTATATCGGTATCGTCTATTCCTATCTGCCCTTCATGGTGCTGCCTCTCTACTCGGCGCTGGAGAAGATGGACGGCACGCTGATCGAGGCGGCACAGGATCTCGGTTGCACGCCGATCCAGGCTTTCTGGCGCGTCACCTTCCCGCTGTCGATCCCGGGCGTCATCGCCGGCTGCATGCTGGTCTTCATCCCGGCCGTCGGCGAATTCGTTATCCCCGACCTGCTTGGCGGCTCGCAGACGCTGATGATCGGCAAGACGATCTGGAACGAATTCAATTCCAATCGCGACTGGCCCGTTTCTTCGGCGGTGGCGACGATCCTGCTTCTCATCCTCGTGATCCCGATCGTCTTCTTCCAGAATGTTCAGGCAAAAGCCGACGAGGCAGGGAAATAAGCCATGTTCAGATGGACCCGCTTTAACATCACCTCCGTCGTACTCGGCTTCGCCTTTCTCTATCTGCCGATCGTGCTTCTGGTGATCTTCTCCTTCAATGAATCGAAGCTCGTCACCGTCTGGGGCGGTTTTTCGACCAAATGGTATGTCTCGCTGCTCTCCAATCAGGCCCTGCTCGATGCGGCCTGGGTGACGATCCGCGTCGGCCTGCTGTCGGCGACATTCGCGACGATCCTCGGCACTATGGCGGCGATCACCCTGGTGCGCTTCACGCGCTTCCGCGGCCGCATCCTCTTTTCAGGACTGGTCTACGCGCCGCTCGTCATGCCCGAAGTCATCACCGGCCTGTCGCTGTTGCTCCTCTTCGTGGCAATCGGCCTTGACCGCGGCTTCTGGACCATCACACTGGCGCATACGACGCTGACCATGTGCTTCGTCGCCGTCGTCGTGCAGTCACGGCTTCTGAGTTTCGACCAGTCGATCGAGGAGGCCGCTCAGGATCTCGGCGCCCCGCCGGTCAGGACCTTCTTCGAGGTGACGCTGCCGATCATCTCGCCAGCCGTCTTTTCCGGCTGGGTCCTGGCTTTCACCCTGTCGCTCGACGACCTCGTGATTGCGAGCTTCACGTCAGGACCGGGCGCAACCACGCTGCCGATGAAGATCTACAGCCAGGTGCGTCTCGGCGTGACGCCGGAGATCAACGCGGTCTGCACCATTCTGATTGCCATCGTGGCGGTTGGCGTCATCTGCGCATCTGTCGTCACCAAGCGCCGCGAAGTACAGCGCGAGCGCGATGAGAGGGCCGCGGCGGCGACAGCTTAAGAGCAATTCCGGCGAAAGCCTGTAGCGGTTATGCGTCCGGAAATGCTTTAGAACTGACCAGGAAAGGCTCTAAGGCTGAGTTTTCGTCGGTACGTTGAACAGCGGTACCGGCGAAATGACCGGGTTCGGCCACGAACCGCCGATGAAGAAGGGCAGGCGCGGCAGATCGGCCGCTTTTGCCGGATCGGTCGCTTCCAGCGCGCCGGAGAGCGCAAGCCCGTTCGACTCATAAGTAATGACGCCTGATAGCGTCAGCAGCTGATCGGAGCCGGCAAATCGCGCATTGTGGATTTCCGCTGTACCATTGGCAAAGTCGGCCTGAAGATCGAGCTTACTGAAGGCGAAGGATCCGTTTCCAGTGGAGCTCAGCGCGAAGAACGGCTTCTGCGCTGCCTGCGTGCGAAGCGCATAGACATCGACGCCGGGAATGGAACCCGCCGCTGTCCAGAATCTGAGCTTGCCGGTCACATCGGCAAGTCCCGTCGTCCAGATCGCCTTCGGCGTCTCCAGCGAAAGATCGAGAGAGCCGGTCGCATGCGGCAGCGGCCCCTTAAGCTGCAATTTTTCGGCAAGTGCATTGAAATCCGCGTTGCGGATCGAAAGCTGCAATTTGCCGCCACCATCGAAATCGCGACGGGTCGCCTCCAGATGGGCAGTCATTTCGCCGCCCTCGAACTGGCTGTCGCCAATATCGAACTTCGCTTCCTCGCCGGCGACGATCACGCTGGCGCCGACATCCGCAAGTGAAAAGATACCCATCTGCGCCTGTCGCGCGGAAAGCCGCACATCGAGATCAAGAAGTTGCAGCGGTCCGAGAGGGCTCGGTAGCAGCAAGTCGCCAAGGCCGCCGGCGGCAAGTCTGAGCGCGAAGGCATCGAGGAATGGTTTAAGGTTCATCTGGTCGAAGGCAAGCGTCCCGCCGATCTTCGGCCGCTTGCCGGGTGCGACGGTGAAATCCATCACACCGGTGGCGCTCGCATCGTTCAGCGCCATACTGACATTGTTGAAGCGGAAACCATTGGATACCGACGTCACATCCGAGGTCATCGACGCGCTCTTCAGCGACTCGATCCCCGGGATAGATCTGCCGGACCATTTCAGGAGGGCCTGCACATCCGGAAAGCTGGCGTTGATGTTGCCTGAGACCGAGGAGAGGCTCACCATGCTGCCGACACCCTGGAAACGCGCGGTCATCAGGTTGGAAGCGATCGAGGCCTTCATCTCAGCATTCTTGCCGCCGAAGACCAGCAGCGGCGCGGCAGAGGCAAAATCGACCTTCATGTCCTCGCCGTTGAACCGGGCAATGAGGACGGCTGAAATGGCCCTCGACAGCTTCGGCCAGGCGATATCGGCTGCGACGCTGTCGAAGTGGTAGACATTGCCTGTCTGCGTATCGGTCAGGGTCAGCGTGCCATCCTCCACCGTCACGGCACCGATGTCGGCGTCGAGCTTCGGATCGAGAACCTCGGTGCCGTTGTCATCCCGTACGCCAACGATGGCTCGTGCCAGAAGGCCGGTATAGCTCCAGTCGATCAGGCCATTCTCATCGCGCGTCAGCGCGAGGCTGGGCCGCAGCAGGTGAAATTCGTGGAAGCGAGTGCGGCCGCGCAGCGCATCGATCAGGCTGAAATCGGCTGAAAGGCTCTCGATGCGGCCGAGCAGTTTGTCGCCGCTTTCGCGCGGTTGGCGGATGGTGACGTCGTTTAGCGTAATGCGTGGCGTCGGCCAGAATTCGAGGACGGGGTTGCCCTTGATCTCGGCGTGATAGCCCGTCCATTTCGATAGGGCATCCTCGATGCCCGAGCGCACGAAGCCGGTGGAAATAAGATAGGGAGCGGCGATCCTGAGCGCGAGGAAGAACGCAAGCCCGATTAACAATAGGATGGTGGAGATACGGGCAAATGCCGGCAGCCAGCGCGAGACGGGGCCGATCCTTTTTCGCCATCTGCCTTGTCTTGACGTACCCATGCGCTCCGCCGGAACTTCAGCCGGTTACCCGTTATTTTCTGATTTTGCCGGATATATGAAATACCGGGCATATGCAAATCCCACGCGCGGCGGATCGCGTCGCTGCACACTTTATAATGCAATGCAGCATGCTATAAGTTCCGCATTGGGGAGGAGGATTGAATGCAGGAAAATCAGCCGCTTTGGAAGCCCACGGAAGATGGGATCGAAAATAGCCCGATCCATGCCTTTTTGCAGCGCTGCAATGGAGACTTCGGTCTCGCCTTGAAAGGTTTTAAGGATCTGCATGCCTGGTCGATCGCCGATCGGGAGAGCTTCTGGTCGGCCTTGTGGGATTTCTGCGGCGTGAAGGGAGAGCGCGGCGCGGATATTCTCGTTAACGGCGACCGCATGCTGGAAGCGCGCTTCTTTCCCGAGGCGCGCCTGAACTTCGCCGAAAATCTGCTGAGCGGAAGCGGGCAGGGCGATGCCATCATTTTCCGCGGTGAGGACAAGGTCGAAGACCGCTGGTCGTGGGATCGCCTGCGCGCGCTTGTATCACAGCTCCAGCAGGGCTTTCGCGCGCTCGGCATTGGGGAAGGTGACCGTGTCGCGGCCATGATGCCCAATATGCCGGAAACGATAGCTGCCATGCTGGCGGCAACCTCGATCGGCGCCATCTGGTCGTCCTGTTCTCCGGACTTCGGCGAGCAAGGCGTGCTCGATCGTTTCGGGCAGATCGCGCCGAAGCTTTTCATCGCCTGCGATGCCTATTGGTATAATGGCAAGCTGCAGGACGTGAAGTTAAAGGTGGCGAACGTCGCCAAGAGCCTCGGTGTGCCGACGCTGGTGGTCCATTATGCCGGCAACGCCGAAGAGGTCGCGCGCGAAACCGCCGGCGGCAAGACGCTTTCAGAATTCGTTGCTCCCTATGCGCCGAAGCCGATCGAGTTCGTGCAGCTGCCTTTCGCCCATCCGGCCTATATTCTGTTTTCTTCGGGCACAACAGGCGTACCGAAATGCATCGTGCATTCCGCCGGCGGCACGCTGCTTCAGCATCTGAAAGAGCATCGCCTGCATTGCGGACTGCAGCCGGGGGACAAGCTTTTCTACTTCACCACCTGCGGCTGGATGATGTGGAACTGGCTGGCGAGCGGCCTTGCCTCCGGCGCCACGCTCTGCCTTTTCGACGGATCGCCTTTCGCGCCTGATGGCAATGTGCTCTTTGACTATGCGGCCGAGGAGGAATTCGCGATCTTCGGGACCTCGGCCAAATATATCGACGCGGTGCGCAAGAGTGGACTGACGCCGCGCACGAGCCATGATCTCTCGGGCTTGCGGCTGATCACCTCCACCGGTTCGCCGCTGTCGCCTGAAGGTTTCGCCTTCGTCTATGAAGGTATCAAGGAAGACGTCCAGCTTGCCTCGATTTCCGGTGGGACGGATATCGTGTCCTGCTTCGTGCTCGGCAATCCGCTGCAACCCGTCTGGCGCGGCGAGATCCAGGGAGCTGGCCTCGGCCTTGCCGTCGACGTCTGGAATGACGAAGGCAAGCCGGTTCGTCAGGAAAAGGGCGAACTGGTCTGCACCAAGGCCTTCCCGTCAATGCCGGTCATGTTCTGGAACGATCCTGATGGCGCCAAGTACCGCGCCGCCTACTTCGAGCGCTTCGACAATGTCTGGTGTCACGGCGATTTTGCCGAATGGACCGAACATGGCGGCCTGATCATTCACGGTCGTTCGGATGCGACGCTCAATCCTGGCGGCGTGCGCATCGGCACGGCGGAAATCTACAATCAGGTCGAGCAGATGGACGAAGTCGCCGAAGCGCTCTGCATCGGCCAGGACTGGGATGACGACGTGCGCGTCGTGCTCTTCGTCCGCCTGGCGCCCGGCGTCACCTTGAGCGAGGATCTGATCAAGGCGATCAAGACCCGCATCCGTGTCGGCGCTTCTCCCCGCCATGTGCCGGCCAAGATCATCGCGGTCGCCGATATCCCGCGCACCAAGTCTGGCAAGATCGTCGAACTTGCCGTGCGCGAGGTCGTCCACGGCCGGCCGGTGAAAAATCAGGAGGCGCTCGCCAACCCCGAGGCACTCAAGCTTTTTGCCGGACTGGAAGAGCTAAAGGTCTGATAGTGGCTGCTAAACTACAAGCTTTTGCCGTTGATCAATTCCGCGTTTTGGAAACCTTTCGTTAAGAAAGGTTTGTCAAAGGTGAAACCAACTTGGAGACCATACATGAAGAGATGGTCTGGAACTGCGGTTCCCGAAAGATGACGTTGATCGACTAAGCTCTTGTTTTACCAGCACAAACTCTCGAAGGCAGCCATTGGCTGCCTTTTCTTTGGCGAGTAATTCCAGCAAAAGTGTCCAGTGGTTTTGCGTCCGGAATTGCGCAAAAATAAGTGCTTAGCCCGCCAGCACGCGTTGCGACGGGAAGGTGATTTCCACCAGCGTGCCTTCGTTCGGCGCAGAATTGATCGAGAAAATCGCCCTGTTGGCATCGACCATTGCCTTGGTCAGCGGCAGGCCGAGACCGGTGCCGTCGCCGCGATGGCGTGACTGCGTGGACGACACCTGGCGGAATGGTTTCATCGCCTGGTCGAGCTCGCTGCGCGTCATGCCAATGCCGGTATCGCGCACCCGCATCGCGACGCTGCCGTTCGCCTCATAGGAAGTGGAAACGACGATCTGCCCGCCTGATGGCGTAAAGCGGATAGCATTCGACAGGATGTTCAGCGCGATCTGCTTGATCGAGCGCAGGTCGGCCACGACATCGGGCACCGATTGCGAAAGGGCGGTGCGGATGATGACCCGCTGGCTGTTTGCCTGCGGCTGCACCAGTGCCACCGCTTCCGAGATCGCTTCGTTGAGGCCGACGGAAGCGAAATCGAGATCCATCTCGCCCGCTTCGATCTTGGAAATATCGAGCAGGTCGTTGACGATGTCGAGGACGTGCCGGCCGGAACGGCCGATATCGTTGGCATATTCGATATAGCGCGGATGGCCGATCGGCCCGAAGCGCTCGCTCGCCATCATGTCGGAAAAGCCGATGATGGCGTTGAGCGGCGTGCGAATCTCATGGCTGACGCGCGCCAGGAAATCTGTCTTGTGAGCGTTGGCGGTTTCGGCCGCACCCTTGGCATTGCGCAACTCGTCTTCGGTACGCTTCCACTGGGTGATATCGCGGATGACGGCGCAATAGCCGTTGGATGAGGTCAGGCGGCCCATGGTCATGAACAGCGGCACGAAGCCGCCGGCGGCCTCACGGCCGATCACCTCGCGTCCGTCGTTCAGCACGCTTGCCACACCATGGCCGGAAAGCCCATGCAGATAGTCGAGAACGGCCCTCTGGCTCTCATGCGCGAACAGCATAACGAAGGGTTTGCCGCGTGTTTCCTGTTCGTCGTAGTTGAAGAGGGCGCTTGCCGAGCGGTTCATCGAGCGGATATCGCCTTCCGTGCCGATGACGACGACGCCGTCGGTTGCCGTCTCCAGGATCGAGCGCAACTCCTCCACCTCGACCTGCAGCTTGGCGACCTTCTCGACCATCCGGTCGGAACGCTGGTCGAGCCTGATAACCTCGCCCCTGCCTTCCTCCCGGTTTTCGACCGGCATCAGCGCCAGCATCAGGGCGTTGGAATCTTCCCAGCGAACCGATTGCAGACGGGCCGTGACCGGCACCAGCCTGTCGTCGGCTTTGACGAGCATCATCGTGCCCGAACCGTTTTCGAGGTCATGGCGCTGCAGCAATGCATCGATGCCGCCCACTTCGGAGAGGGCTTCGACGGAATCGTAGCCCGTCAGCCGCAGGAATTCCGGATTGCCGTGGATCAGCTGGTCGCCAGCATGGATCAGCACGGCAACGGGCAGCAGATCGACGGTCGCCGCCGAGAGCCCGTCCGTCATCTTCACGCGCGGCGGAATGAAGCTGGTCAGAACCTCGATCTGGCTGACCGTCTCCTGCAGACCTTCGGTCACGTCGTCTTCCGCTTCGGCTGCGGATGTTTCTTCGGCTTGCGGGGAAGCCTCTTCCGGCAGCGGTTCTGCTGCGGCTTCGTAGATCGCTTCCTGCGGTGCTGCCTGCTCGACGACAGAAGTTTCGGCAACAACGTCTTCGACTACCGATGCCTGTTCGACATCAGGTTCCGGCTGTGGGGCAGCGACCGGCTCTTCGTTGCGCGCGCCGAAGGCTTCGAGGCGCTTGGCGATCTCGCGGAAATTTGCCTGCTCGGCAGCCGTCAGACCGCTGCTGGCGCTGTGCAACTGCACGATCTTGTCGGTGAAGCGGCGGCTCGGCGTTTCGGAAAGGCGTAGCGCCGGCGGCTCTTCCCGCTGCTCGGCAACATCAGGCTCAGCGGCGGATTGCTCCTCGGCGACAGGTTCCACTGCTGCCGTCTCTTCCGAAGTGGTTACCTCTGTCGCTGTTTCCACTTCCGGTCCGGTGTCTTCTTCGACATCGGGCTCTGGATTCACTGCATCTTCGGCCTGCGGCGCAGCTTCGGCAATTTCTTCAGATTGCTCTTGCGGCAGTTCAGCTTCTGCCGGTGCCGTCTCTTCCGGCGCGGTTTCATTGACCGGGCCAAGATAGGAGGCATCATGGCCGATGCCGTCAGGCCCGAGCGTCAGTCCGAGTGCCAGAGGGTCTTCCTGCGCGTCCGACAGGCGCACCACGCCGAAGCCGCGGAAACCATCGAAGTCGCGGTTGCGCGTATAGGTCGGGAGCGCAGCGAGATCGACAGGCACGACCAGGCTTGTGCCCTCGATCGGCCAGTAGATCGTCTTGCCGGACCAGGTATCGCGTCGCGCTAAGGCCTCGGAGAGCCTTGATTCCGGATCGAGGTTGAAGAGGGCGGCAACATCGGAGAAAGCGCTGCCGATGATGTTGTTCGCATGCGGGCCGACAGCCTCGGCGAATTCATGCGAAACTTCGCTGAAGCGGCCTTCCGCATCGATCTTCCAAACGAACCGGGTGGCGCGGCTGTTCGGCTTGAAGACGAAGCTGCTCTTCGGTGCGCTTTCAGGCTCCTCCGGGACCACCGGTGTCGCCGCGAAGTTTTCGGCGACGGAAGTGGCCGGCTCAACCTGCTCCACAACCGGAGCCTCTGCGCTTGCCTCAACGGTCTCTTCCGTTGAGGCAAAAGTTTCGCTCGGCTGATCCATCGGCTGCTCGCCAGAGTCTTCGACGACCGCTGCTTCGGGCTCGGAAATGCTCTCATCTGCCGACGGCTCGAAACGGGCTTCGACCTCGGCCGGTTCGATGACTTCAACCGGCTCCTCGGCCTCGCCGATGATTTCCTCCAGAGTTTCCTCGACTTCTTCGATGCCGGAAACGGCGTCGATCGCTTCGGCTTCTGTAAAGCCAGCCACAGGCGCGGCAACATCAGCAATTTCATCCGTTGCGGCTTCTGCAGGTGCAATTTCCTGCGGCGCAGGCTCTTCCACCTTGGCGGAGGGCTCGATGGGATCGAGATGACCGATCGACGTTTCGACGGCGAAGAGAAGGTGGAGTGCGGGCTCGTCGTTGAGTTTGCCGACGGCAGCCGGCAAGTGGCCGCGGCCGGTCGCAACCGGGCGCTTCACCAGCCGGTCTGGATGGGCGCCGGCAAGCGTGATGAGCGTCCTTGCCGCTTGCTGCGTGATGCCGAGCAAGGCGAAACCTGGCGATGCGGCAATGACTTCGCCCTCGGCCCCGATCACTGCCATATGCGTATCTGGGTCATCGAGGCCCTGCAGCATCTGCGCAGCACTTGCGCCAGCCGTCAGCGGACGTGTGGAGACCGGAACGGAAAACAGGATGGCTTTCTCGCCAGAAGCGAGACGGATGAGCTCCGACGAAGCCGGAGCCTGAACGCGCTGGAAACCCTTGGCGATGCGGATGATAAAAGTCTTCTGGTCACCGACTTCGCCAAGCTGGCGGGCAGTCGCCTCGAGCTGGCGGAAGGTGATGTCGGCGTGGCTGACGCCCTGATCAAGCAGGTCATAGACCGCAGCATGGCCAAACAGCTCGGCGCCGGCACCGTTTGCCCACAGCAAGTGGGAAAGGTCGCCCGAGAACAGAACCATGGCCTCGCCACGCGAAAATCGTTCACGAACCCGCGCATGAACGGCAATGTCGATGAACGGATACTGGACTGCGGGCATTATCGAACCTGTCGCTTTCGGCCTCTTCAAATTAACTGCTTATTAATAACTGCAGGTCTGCGGTCGGTCCAGAAGAGCCGGGAGCTTTCGGGCGGCAAGGTTAACGCATTGTGCGGCGCACAATGATGTTGCAATGCACAATAAAATGCCCTATATAAGAATTATCCGATTTATCGCGGGCACAAGATCTGCCCATCTTAGAGGAACACGATCCGATGGCTACCATAAAGACCGACGACGTTTTTTCAATTGCCTCTTTCGACCCGAGCAAGCTGGCCGAGTCTTTCCGTGACTTCGCCGAAAAGGGTGCTCAGCAGTCCAAGGAAGCCTATGCCAAGCTGAAGTCCGCAGGCGAAGAAGCCGGCAAGACGCTGGAAGCAACGGTCCAGACCGCACAGGCTGGCAGCGTTGAAATCGGCCTTAAGGCGATCGACGCGCTCCGCGTCAATGCTGAAAGCTCGCTCTCGCACATGGAAGCGCTTCTCGGCGTCAAGTCCGTCGCCGAATTCTTCGAGCTGCAGACCTCCTTCTTCCGCAAGCAGGCTGAACTGACCGTCGAGCAGGCGAAGTCGCTGCAGGAAACCACCAAGCAGGTTGCCGAAAAGGTTGCAAAGCCTTCCAAGGAAGCCGCTGAAAAGGCCATGGCATCCTTCAAGGTTGCCTGATCTACCAGGCTCGATAGATAATAAAGGCTGGACCGCATGTTCAGCCTTTTTGTATATTGAGCGCAAATCGGGGCTTGAATAAAAGTTCAAGTCCCCGTATGTGACCCCCGTCGCGCCGTGCGTGACATTGTGCGGTTGTAGCTCAGTTGGTTAGAGCGCAGGTTTGTGGCACCTGAGGTCGGAGGTTCGAGACCCCCCAACCGTACCATTCTCTCCCATAAGTTGGTCTTCCTGTTCGGCAATGCACGGCATCAGCGCTTTTTGATGTCAAAATGATGCCTGCTCGCATTTTGCTATTGCCGTTAACATTAGTTTACCTATTTATGTGCGGTGCGATGCAGCAATTGCCCAATGTCTTCGTTGCGTTGCGAAATGCTGGCGGCTTGCCGCCTGGGGGTAGGGACAGTCCACCGAGGCATTAAGGAGAATTTGATGTCCATTTCTGTTCAGAATATAGAGGAATCGACCGCTGTTTCCCCGATTGACGTGGCAGCTGCGGTTAAGGACGCACGCAGTGCGGTTGGCTACAGCATTGAAGACCTCGCAGTCACCTGCGGTCTGGCCAATGGGGAAATCCTCGAAATCGAAAATGGTGAAAGCGCCGATCCGGCAAAGCTGAGGCGTATTGCTGCAGCACTGCAGGTTCCAGTTTCTGCCTTTTTGCATATCTGATGAGGCGACAAGGCCGATCAGCATTTTCTGATCGGCCGTCGTCCCCTTTTAAGGGACATGATTGGAACTCTTGCGCTCCCGCGCCGTTCAACGGTCGACGGGAGTATGTGTATGTCCAAGACCCTTCTTTACGGCGCAACGAAGATCGATGAGACGAATGCAGCTTACGCCGCTGTCGCCAGTCTCGAACAGTTCCAGTGGAAGAACCGCGTCTTCATTGTGATTGCCGACCAGGACAATTTCCGCGCAGCCCGCCAGGAAAACCAGTTGCTTGCCGATCGCGCCGCTCTTGAGGAGCGGGATATGGTCATTCTCAAGCTTACCGGATCCAGCATAAAGCCGCTCTTCGGAAGCGGCGACGGGCTGGACGGCGAGGCGCTCCGGCGGGAACTGGACATGCCTGACACAGGCGAATTTGCCGCCTTCCTGCTTGGCAAGGATGGCACCGTGAAGCTGAAGGCCAGTGAGCCGATCACATCGGACGAACTTTTCGCCATCATCGACAGCATGCCGGTGCGCGCTGCCGAAACCGTCAGGCACAACAAATAATCCAATATCGAAATCGTAAAGGAGCCGGCCATGTCAGTTCCGAACGAACCTATTCCCGACCAGCCGCCTATGCCTTCACCGGGCTGGAAGCCGGAGCCGCCGGTCAAGGAACCGGAACCGGATCGCCTGCCGGATGAAACGCCGCTTCCCAACCCTGATGAGGACGAGGAACCGGCAAAGCATCTCTAGAGCAATTCCAGCAAAAGTGTGCAGCGGTTTTGTGTCCGGAATTGCGCAAAACATATGTATTACAGGAAGATCTGCCTTTCCCCGTCGACGAGTTCCTGCAGGAAATCGATGACGCTGCGCACGCGCACCAGATCGCGCGCACTTTCGTGGTAGGTCGTCCAGTAGGCGCGGCGGATGGAAACCTCCGGCAGGATGCGTACCAGTTCCTGGTATTGCCGGGCGATATAGTCGTGCAGGATGCCGATGCCGGCGCCGGAACGCACGGCCTCGGTCTGGCCGATCGCCGTCGAGATCTCGAACCCCGCATCCCAGCTGCGCATCACCTCGCCAGAGAAATTCAGGGAGGCAGTGAAGATCAGGTCTTCGACATAGCCGATGCGCGGATGAGCCTTCAAGGCATCGACATCTTCGGGCTTTCCATGCTGCGCCAGATAATCCCGCGACGCGTAGAGACCGAGCGTATAGTCGGTCAGCTTGGACGAGACGAGCCGTCCCTGTTCCGGACGCTCCAGCGTGATGGCGATATCCGCCTCGCGCTGCGATAGCGAGAAGGAACGCGGCACCGGCACGAGCTGGATCTTCAGTTCCGGATGGCGTTCGATCAGCCGGCCCATGCGCGGCGCAAGAAAGGAAACACCGAACCCATCGGGCGCGCCGACGCGCACCGTTCCGGCAATGGCCGTATCGGTGTGGCCGAGATTGGCCTGTGCTGCAAGCATCTCCGTTTCCATTCGCTCAGCCGAGACAAGGAAGACGGCGCCTTCGGCGGTCAGCTCGCAGCCATTCGTCCGGCGTATGAAAAGCCGCGTCTTCAGCGCCTCTTCGAGTGAGGTCAGCCGGCGCGAAAGTGTGGCGTGATTGAGCCCCAGCCTCTTTGACGCAGCGAGGATCTGCCCTGTGCGGGCGACGGCCAGGAAAATGCGAACGTCATCCCAGTTCATAGCTTTGAACGCATCGCAATCGGATCGACGTCGATGAGCGTCAGCGCTGTCACCATGCCTGATGTCTCGGTTTTGTACTTAAGGAAATGCGGCGTCTGCAGATGAGCGTCGTATGCTTCCCTGTTGGCGTAGACCTCAAGGATACGGACCTTGTTCGGATGGTCCCTGATGGAAACGGCATTCAGGGAAAGGACACCGTCTTCCAGCGCGACGGATGCTTCGATTTCCTCGGTCAGCAGCGCGCGATAAGCTTCGAGCGTGGCTGGATCGATCTCCAGTTCCGCCATTCTGACGACAGGTTTCCTGCTCATCGCTTAGGCCTTCCCTTTGACTTGTCCGCGTGCCGTGCCAAGTTTTGAATCAGGAACACCGGCCACTGCGGTCGAACTATAATATACGCACAACGGTTGCTTATTATAGCGCATTGATTTGTGCAAATTGAAGTGCGATTGTTGCGTTATCCAAAAGATCAGGAGGAACACCCATGCGTGAGATTGGTCATTTCATCGGCGGCAAGAAGGTCGCCGGCACCAGCGGCCGCACCAGCGACGTCTTCAACCCGGCGACCGGCGAAGTGCAGGCAAAGGTTGCGCTTGCAAGCGTCGTGGAACTGCGCGCCGCCGTCGAAAACGCCAAGGCCGCGCAGCCGAAATGGGCGGCCACCAACCCGCAGCGCCGCGCGCGCGTCTTCTTTAAGTTCGTCGATCTCCTGAACCAGCACATGGATGAGCTTGCGACGCTGCTTTCCAGCGAGCACGGGAAGACGGTCGAGGATTCCAAGGGTGATGTCATCCGCGGCCTCGAAGTCTGCGAATTCGTCTGCGGCATCCCGCATCTTGCCAAGGGTGAATTCACGGAAGGCGCCGGCCCGGCGATCGATATGTATTCGATCCGCCAGCCCGTCGGCATCGGCGCCGGCATCACGCCTTTCAACTTTCCGGGCATGATCCCGATGTGGATGTTTGCCCCGGCAATCGCCTGCGGCAACGCCTTCATCCTGAAGCCCTCCGAGCGCGATCCGTCCCTTCCGATCCGCCTTGCCGAACTGATGATCGAGGCCGGTCTGCCGGCCGGCATCCTGAACGTCGTCAACGGCGACAAGACGGCCGTCGATGCGATCCTCACCGATCCCGATATCGGCGCCGTCTCCTTCGTCGGCTCCACGCCGATTGCCCGCTACGTCTACGGGACGGCTGCGATGAACGGCAAGCGCGCCCAGTGCTTCGGCGGCGCCAAGAACCACATGATCATCATGCCGGATGCCGATATGGACCAGGCCGTCAACGCGCTGATGGGTGCGGGCTACGGTTCGGCTGGCGAGCGCTGCATGGCCGTCTCGGTTGCCGTGCCGGTCGGCGAGGAAACAGCGAACCGCCTCGTCGAGAAGCTGATCCCGAAGATCGAATCCCTGCGCATCGGTCCTTACACCGACGATAAGGCAGACATGGGCCCTGTTGTCACCAAGGATGCCTATAACCGCATCCAGGGTCTGATCAACAAGGGTATCGAAGAGGGCGCAAAGCTTGTCGTCGATGGCCGCGATTTCAAGCTGCAAGGTTATGAGGACGGCTATTTCGTCGGCGGCTGCCTGTTCGACAACGTCACGCCCGAGATGGAAATCTACAAGACCGAGATCTTCGGGCCGGTTCTGTCCGTCGTTCGCGCCCACAGCTATGAAGAAGCGCTCTCCCTGCCGATGAAGCATGAATACGGCAACGGCGTCGCGATCTACACCCGCGACGGCGACGCTGCCCGCGACTTCGCCTCCCGCATCAACATCGGCATGATCGGCATCAATGTTCCGATCCCAGTGCCGCTCGCCTACCACTCCTTCGGCGGCTGGAAGGCTTCGAGCTTCGGCGACCTCAACCAGCATGGCACGGATTCGATCAAGTTCTGGACCCGGACCAAGACCGTGACCGCCCGCTGGCCATCCGGCATCAAGGGCGGCGCCGAATTCGTCATGCCGACGATGAAGTGACGCGAAAGCCATCGCATTTGGAAACGGGCCCGGGAAGGGCCCGTTTTCGTTTCAAACGCTGCGGCGAGCAGTCGCGGGAAACGTGAATGTGAATTTCATATTTTGGAATTGTTCAAAACTGTGAAAGCCACTATATACGGTTCACGAATGATTTAGGAGATCGGCATGCGGTTGACGAAGCAGACCAACTATGCGGTTCGCATGTTGATGTATTGTGCAGCCAATGAAGGACATTTGAGCCGGATTCCGGAGATTGCCAGGGCATACGGTGTTTCCGAGCTCTTCCTTTTCAAGATTCTGCAGCCTCTCAACAAGGCGGGCCTTGTGGAGACGGTGCGCGGCCGCAACGGCGGTGTGCGCCTTGGCAAGCCGGCGACTGATATCAGCCTTTTTGATGTGGTAAGGGTCACCGAAGACAGCTTCGCCATGGCGGAATGCTTTGAAGATGGCGTGGTCGAGTGCCCGCTGGTCGATAGCTGCGGCCTGAATTCGGCGCTGCGTAAGGCGCTGAACGCCTTCTTCGACGTGCTGACCGAATATTCGATCGATGACCTGGTAAAGGCGCGGCCGCAGATCAACTTTCTGCTGGGCCTCACCGGCGAACAGCACTATCGCAAGCCCGTCGTTCCGGCACCGGCCGCCTGATACTTGAATATTCTGATATCGTCATGAACCACGGCTGTTTTCGATAGCCGTGGTTTTTCATTTGCACTCACGGATTGTTGATATATCAGAGCCCGTTGAAACCGTTCTCAACGCCTTCCGCGACGCCAAATTGTACCAAAAGCGACAAAAATGCGGTTGAACGTGTCTCAATCTTGCAAATTTTGGCCTATTTTTGACCGAAAATTTCTAAAATTGCTTTTCTGGAAAAATTTTCTGCGGATGCCGTTGCGTTCAGCAAATAAATATCGTTCCATCGGCCCGCTGATCGGGGTAATGAGCGCCCGATCTCTAAAGATCAAAAAAGAACAAACCTGGGAAACGATATCATGAAAAAGTTCTCTGTCCTGCTCGCAGCGACAGCCCTGGCTTCGGTCATGGCCACCGCCGCGTATTCCAAGACGCTTGTCTATTGCGCCGAAGGATCGCCGGAAGGCTTCGATCCGAGCCTCTACACGTCAGGCACGACCTTCGATGCGTCTTCACGTACGGTCTACAGCCGCCTCGTTGAATTCAAGCATGGCGGTACGGAGATCGAGCCGGGTGTTGCCGACAGCTGGACGGTTTCCCCCGATGGCAAGGAATATACCTTCAAGCTGCATCCCGGCGTGAAGTTCCAGACCACCGATTTCTTCACCCCCTCGCGTGATCTCACCGCCGACGACGTGGTTTTCTCGTTCGAGCGCCAGATCAAGTCGGACAATCCGTGGAACAAGTATGTCGAAGGCGGTTCTTACGAATATGCCGCCGGCATGGGCTTCCCTGACCTCATCAAGTCGGTCGAGAAGGTTGACGATCTGACCGTCAAGTTCACGCTGAACCATCCGGAAGCTCCGTTCCTGGCCGACCTCGCGATGGACTTCGCATCCGTCGTTTCCAAGGAATATGCCGACAAGCTCGCCGCTGACGGCAAGATGGCCCAGCTGAACCAGCAGCCGCTCGGCACCGGCCCGTACACCTTCGTTGCCTATCAGACGGATGCCGTCATCCGCTACAAGGCCAACGAAACCTACTTCAAGGGCAAGGAAAAGATCGACGATCTCGTCTTCGCGATCACCCCGGACGCCGCTGTCCGCGCCCAGAAGCTGAAGGCCGGCGAGTGCCACCTCGTCCCGTATCCGAATGCTGCTGACGTTGCCGAGCTCAAGAAGGATCCGAACCTCACGGTCATGGAACAGGCTGGCCTGAACGTCGGCTTCCTCGCCTACAACACCCAGCAGGCTCCGTTCGACAAGCCGGAAGTCCGCCGCGCGCTGAACATGGCGATCAACAAGCAGGCGATCATCGACGCCGTCTTCCAGGGCGCTGCCCAGGTTGCCAAGAACCCGATCCCGCCGACAATGTGGTCCTATAACGACAAGATCCAGGACGACAAGTACGATCCGGAAGGCGCCAAGAAGGCTCTCGCAGCCGCTGGCGTCAAGGATCTGTCGATGAAGATCTGGGCAATGCCGGTTTCGCGTCCGTACATGTTGAACGCTCGCCGCGCCGCCGAACTGATGCAGGCAGACTTTGCCAAGGTCGGCGTCAAGGTCGAGATCGTCACCCATGAATGGGCCGAATACCTGAAGCTCTCCTCCGACGTGAAGCGCGATGGCGCTGTCATCATCGGCTGGACCGGCGACAACGGCGACCCGGACAACTTCATGGACACGCTGCTCGGCTGCGACGCTGTGGGCGGCAACAACCGCGCTCAGTGGTGCAACAAGGACTATGACGCTCTGATGACGAAGGCCAAGGAAACGGCTGACGTTGCTGCCCGCACGAAGTTCTACGAAGAAGCACAGGAAATCTTCAAGAAGGAAGCTCCCTGGGCTCCGCTCGACCACTCGCTGGTCTTCGTCCCGGTCAGCAAGAAGGTATCGGGCTTCCATATGGATCCGCTCGGCATCCACCGCTTCGACGGCGTTGATATCGCCGAATAAGAAAAATGATAAACTGCCCGGCTGAAACCGGGCTCGACCGGCGGTCAGGTCTCCACCTGACCGCCGGAAACTATTGGACAACCTTGCTATGTTGCGATTTCTCATCGGGCGCCTCGCAGTCCTGATACCGACCTTCCTCGGCGTTTCGCTCATTGCCTTCTCGTTCATCCGCCTGCTTCCTGGCGATCCCGTCATGCTGTTGTCGGGCGAACGAACCATGGCACCCGAACGTCACGCCCAGATCATGCACGATCTCGGTTTCGACCGGCCCATGTACGTGCAATACTTCGATTATCTCGGAAAAGTGCTGCACGGCGATCTCGGTACCTCGATCGTTACCAAACGTGCGGTTCTCGGCGAATTCTTTACGCTCTTCCCGGCAACGCTTGAGCTTTCGCTCTGCGCCATCCTGGTGGCAATCCTTCTCGGCGTGCCGGCCGGCGTCTTCGCGGCCGTCAAGCGCGGAACATGGTTCGATCAGAGCGTGATGGGCGTTGCCCTTATCGGCTATTCGATGCCGATCTTCTGGTGGGGCCTGCTGCTCATCATCTTCTTCTCCGGCTATCTCGGCTGGACGCCTGTCTCCGGCCGCATCTCGCTGATGTATTTCTTCAAACCTGTCACCGGCTTCATGCTGATCGACAGTTTGCTCTCCGGCCAGAAGGGCGCCTTCGCCTCGGCCGTCAGCTATCTCATTCTGCCGACCGTGGTGCTTGCCACCATTCCGCTTGCGGTTATCGCCCGCCAGACCCGCTCGGCGATGCTCGAAGTGCTGGGCGAGGATTACGTGCGCACGGCCCGCTCCAAGGGTCTGGCGCCGCTGCGTGTCGTCGGTATTCATGCGCTCAGAAACGCTATGATCCCGGTCATCACCACGATCGGCCTGCAGGTCGGCGTACTGCTCGCAGGCGCCATTCTTACCGAAACGATCTTCTCCTGGCCGGGCATCGGCAAGTGGATGGTCGATGCTGTCTTCAAGCGCGACTATGCAGTCGTCCAGGGCGGTCTTCTCTTGATCGCCGGCATCATCATGCTGGTGAACCTGATCGTCGACCTGACCTACGGCTTCATCAATCCGCGTATCAGGCACTAGGAGCGGTCCATGAGCACGGTTACTGCAAAATCCGACCAGCCCTCCGCCCTTACGGAATTCTGGTACTATTTCTCGCGAAACAAGGGCGCCGTCATCGGTCTCTTCGTTTTCCTCGTCATCCTTCTGATGGCGATCTTCGCACCGCTCGTCTCGCCGCATGCGCCGACCGAGCAGAACCGCCAGCTTCTCCTGTCTGTCCCCTTCTGGATGGATGGCGGCAGCTTCTCCTATCCGCTCGGAACCGATGCCGTCGGTCGCGATATCCTTTCACGCCTGATTTTCGGCGCACGGTTCTCGCTGTTCATCGGTGTCGTGGTCGTCACGCTGTCGGTGCTTGCGGGCGTCTTGATCGGCCTCGTTGCCGGTTATTTCCGCGGCCGCGTCGATATCGTCATCATGCGCCTCATGGATATCATCCTGGCTTTCCCGTCACTGCTTCTGGCCCTCGTGCTCGTCGCGGTGCTGGGTCCCGGCCTGCTCAATGCCATGATCGCGATCTCGATCGTCAACCAGCCGCATTTCGTGCGCCTGACACGCGCCGCCGTGATGGGCGAGCGTGAAAAGGAATATGTGGTGGCCTCCCGCGTCGCCGGTGCCGGCACCTTCCGGCTGATGTTCAAGACGATCCTGCCGAATTGCCTCGGACCGCTGATCGTCCAGGCAACGCTTGCCTTCTCCGCCGCGATCCTTGATGCAGCCGCCCTCGGCTTCCTCGGAATGGGCGCTCAGCCGCCGACACCTGAATGGGGCACGATGCTTGCCGAATCCCGCGAGTTCATATCGCGCGCCTGGTGGGTTGTTACATTTCCGGGTCTTGCGATTCTCATCACCGTTCTCGCCATCAACCTGATGGGCGACGGCCTGCGTGATGCGCTCGACCCCAAGATGAAGAGGTCCTGAGATGGCGCTTCTCGAAATTGAAAATCTCGTCGTTGAATTCCAGACGTCGACCGGTCCTTTCCGCGCCGTCGACGGCGTTTCGCTGAAGGTCGACGCGGGTGAGATTCTGGCGATCGTCGGCGAATCCGGCTCCGGCAAGTCGGTATCGATGCTCGCTGCCATGGGCCTTCTGCCTTGGACGGCAAAGGTGACGGCCGACAAGATGGTTTTTGACGGCCAGAACCTGCTCGGCATGTCCGGCGCCAAGCGGCGCGAAATCATCGGCAAGGATATGTCGATGATCTTCCAGGAGCCGATCGCGAGCCTCAATCCCTGCTTCACCGTGGGCTTCCAGATCGAAGAGGTGCTGAGAATTCACCTCGGTCTCGACAAGGCGGCGCGGCGCAAGCGCGCAATCGAGCTTTTCCAGGCGGTCGGCATTCCAGATCCCGCCGAGCGGCTTGGCCATTTCCCGCATCAGATGTCGGGCGGCCAGTGCCAGCGCGTCATGATTGCCATCGCGATTGCCTGCAATCCGAAGCTCCTGATCGCCGATGAGCCGACCACGGCACTCGACGTGACCATCCAGAAGCAGATCCTCGATCTTCTGATGCGCCTGCAGACGGAGCATCGTATGGGTCTGATCATGATCACCCACAATATGGGCGTGGTTGCCGAGACGGCAGACCGGGTGATCGTCCAGTACAAGGGCCGCAAGATGGAAGAGGCCGACGTGCTCTCGCTCTTCGAAGCGCCGAAGAGCGATTACACGCGCGCACTGCTCGCCGCCCTTCCTGATAATGCGACCGGCGACCGGCTGCCGACCATCGGCGAACTTTTCAATCCGAACAAGACTGTGGAGGGAGCGGCCTGATGACGCCAGTTCTCGAAGGAAAGAACATCGTCCGCGACTATTACCTACCGGGCGGCATGTTCAAGAAGGCGCGAACGGTCCATGCTGTCAAGGGCGTGAGCTTCAGCGTGGAGCAAGGCAAGACGCTGGCGATCGTCGGCGAAAGCGGCTGCGGCAAGTCGACGCTCGCCCGCATCGTGACGATGATCGACCCGGCCACGTCGGGCGAACTCTTCATCGACGGCAAGAAGGTCGATATCTTCAAGGGCGATTTGACGCCGGAAATCCGCCGGAAGGTCCAGATCGTCTTCCAGAATCCCTACGGATCGCTGAACCCGCGCAAGAAGATCGGCGACATCCTGATGGAGCCGCTGATCATCAACACCAATACGCCGGCTTCCGAGCGGCGCGACCTGGCGATGGCGATGCTGAAGAAGGTCGGACTGCAGGACGTCCACTTCAACCGCTATCCGCACATGTTCTCGGGCGGCCAGCGCCAGCGTATCGCCATTGCCCGCGCGCTGATGCTGAACCCGCGGCTCCTGGTTCTCGATGAACCGGTCTCCGCACTCGATCTGTCGGTGCAGGCGCAGGTGCTCAACCTTCTCGCCGACCTGCAGGACGAGTTGAACCTGACCTATGTCTTCATCAGCCACGACCTCTCGGTTGTTCGCTATATGGCAGACGAGGTTATGGTGATGTATTTCGGGGAGGCAGTCGAATACGGCACGCGGGAGCAGGTTTTCAGCGATCCGCAGCACAACTATACCAAGACCCTGTTTGCGGCGACCCCGCGGGCGGATGTCGATACGATCAAGGCACGTCTTGCACGCAAGGCCGCTGCCGTCTCTGCGGCCTAGTAAGGCCGCAGATATCTCACGCTGCAACGATCACCGAGATGAGCGATGACCGAGAATAACGGAACTCTCCATGCAATCATCGTCATGGGCGTCAGCGGTTCCGGTAAATCTTCGATCGGCGAAAAGATAGCGGCAGGCCTTGGCCTGCCGTTTGTCGAAGGCGATGCGCTGCATCCCGCTGCCAATGTCGAGAAAATGTCGAAGGGCACTCCGCTCTCCGACGAGGACCGGATGCCCTGGCTCGACCGGATCGGCAAGGAGATGAGGGCGTCGCTTACCAAGGGCAAGGGCATCATCGTCTCCTGCTCGGCGCTGAAGCGCAGCTACCGCGACCGCCTGCGAGCCGCTGCTGGCGGCAACCTCTATTTCGTCTATCTCGAAGGTTCGAAAGAACTGCTGACCGAGCGCATGGGTCACCGCAAGGGCCATTTCATGCCGACCTCGCTCCTGGAAAGCCAGCTGCAGACGCTGGAAGTGCCGACCGGCGAGCCCGGTGTCGTCACCGTCGATATCGAGGACACAATCGACGATATCGCGGCAAAAGCCCTCAAGGCTCTCGCCGCTCTCGGTGTTAGAGCCTTTCCTGGCTAGATTGCAGGATTCTGTTGGCTCAAACGGAGTCGGATGGTCGGTCGATCAGGCGGCCCGTTTCAGCCAACCCCGGTGGTTTGCTTGCAAACCAGCTAGGGCCGGGCATCTTTCCGCCAGGATCAAAGGCGATCGGCTCGGACGTACCTGGAGGTATGCCCTTCGCCAATCGCCGTTGCCCTTACGAAAACCTGCTCCGGCAGAATGCTGCAATCTAGCCAGGAAAGGCTCTAAGGGTTGAACCGGCTGGGCGAATAGGCCGAGATATTGATGAACGGCGTTTCGCCGCTCATCAGTTCCGCCAGCACACGTCCCGTCACCGGCCCGAGCGTCAGCCCGTGATGGGCATGGCCGAAGGCAAACCACAGGCCCTGATGGCGCGGCGCCTTGCCTATGATCGGCATCATGTCGGGCGTGCAGGGTCGCGCGCCCATCCACGGTTCCGGATCCAATCTCTCACCCAGCGGGAATATCGTGCGCGCCACGGCTTCGGCCCGGTCGAGCTGCACCGGCGTCTTCGGCGCATCGAGCGTTGCGAATTCCGCCCCCGTTGTCAGGCGCACGCCCTTGTTCATCGGCGCCAGGAAATAGCCGCGCTCGGAATCGAGCGTCCAGTTGTTGAGCACAGCATTGCCCTGCACGCCGTAATGCATGTGGTAGCCGCGCTTGACGCCGAGCGGAAAGGAATAGCCGAGGCGGCGCGTCGCGACCGCCGCCCAGGGGCCGAGTGCCAGCACGACATCATCGGCCTCCAGCGACCCCTCCGACGTCATGATCTTCCAGCCCGATCCGGCCGGCCCGAGCGACGCCGCATCGCCGGTCACAAATCGCCCACCGAGGCTTTCGAAATAGCTGCGATAGGCACGCGTCAATGCATGCGGATCGAGAACCGACCAGGGATCGACCCAGCGCAGGCCACCGACGAAATCCCCGATAATATTAGGCTCCAATCGAGCGATATCGGCCGAATTCAGGCTCTCATAGCTGACACCGAATTGATCCTTCCAGAGGGCAGCTTCCACAAAGGCTTCGTCACGCTTGGCCTCGGTGCGGAAGATCTTCATCCAGCCATCCCTGCGGATCAGCGCTTCGGCATGCGACGCCTCGATCAGGTCCTTGTGCTCGGTGATCGAATTCTCGATCAGCGGCGCATAGGCCTTGGTGATCATCTCGTGCCGCTTCGGATTGGAGTTCCACCAGTAGCGGGCGAGGAAGGCGAGCTGGCTCGGCAGCGCCTTCAGGTGATAATGCGCATCGATGCGGTTGTTCAGAGCATAGCGCAGCAGCAGGCCGAGCTGCTGGGGAAAACCGTAGGGCATGACGCCTTCGCGCTGGATCAGGCCGGCATTGCCGAAGGAGGTTTCGTTACCCGGCTCCTTGCGGTCGATGAGTGTCACCTGCCAGCCGCGGCGTTGAAGATGAATGGCCGTCGAAACCCCGACGATGCCGGCGCCGAGCACGATTGCGTTTTTCGTCATTTTCCCCTGCATTCCGCTGTGTTTTAGAGCCTAAAATGCCCATCTCAATGCTGCGGCGCAAACGAAAAATCGCATTTCATTTCAAAATCATTGCGCTTTTGAGTGCGGCATTTTCGGCCCTGATGCGAACAGTCAGGACGGCGGCATTGAGGAGCGAAAAGACGAGCGCATAAAGTGGCATGCCGAAGGCAAGCGGCAGGGCGGCGATCTCGCCGATAACGATCATGTAGTTCGGATGTTTGAAGAAGCGGTAAGGGCCGCCTTCAACGAGCGGTGCACCGGGCAGGATGATGATACGCGTCGTCCAGCGCTCCCCAAGTGTGGTCAGCACCCACAGCCGCAGCACCTGCAACAGCATGAAAAGACCAAACCAGAAGAGTTGGACCGGCTGTCCCGTCGCCAGCATCCATAGCCCGGCGAGCCAGCCCGTATGGAGCGCCACCATGTAGGGGTAATGATCGGGCGCGATCTCGCGCGCCCCCCTTGCGAAGAGCGCCGTCGTATTGCGGCGCGCGATAACCAGTTCCGAAAGCCGCTGGGCGGTCACGAAGGTCAGCAATGCGATGGAAGGCCACATCATGCAACCCTCCGCAAGGTCACGCAGCTTGCCGTAAAGCCCGGCCCCATGGCGATCATCGCGGCCCGGTCCGGCAGACCTCTGCTGATAGCGCGCTCCAGAACGAAGAGCACTGTCGGCGAGGACATATTGCCGTAATCTGCAAGCACCAACCGCTCGATGTCGAGCGTATCCGGCACCATGGAAAGCGTGCTCTCCATTGCCGCCAGCACCTTCGTACCGCCGGGATGACAGATGAAACGGTCGATATCATCGCGCTTGAGCCCGCTGCGCGCCAGGATGCCGTCGATCGCCGGGCCGAGCTCCTTTTCCGCAAAGGGCGGCAGCGATTGCGCCAGCAGGATGCCGAGCCCGGTATCGTCGATCTTCCAGCCCATGATGTCGAGCGTATCGGGAAACAGGTGATCGCCCGCCGATTCCACTTCCGCCATACCGCCTTGGCCTGATCGTAGCACGCAGGCTGCAGCCCCGTCACCGAAGAGGGCGGTGGCGATGATGTTCGGTTTCGTCAGCTCATCCAGACGGAAGGCCAGCGTGCAGAGCTCTATGGCGACGAAGAGTACCACGGCACCCGGGCGGCTGCGCGCCAGCCGCGAAGCGATGCCAAAGCCGGAAACGCCGGCAGCGCAGCCAAGCCCAAAGACGGGTACACGCTCGATATCCGCGCGAAAGCCAAGCCGGCCGGCGAGCCGCGCATCGAGGCTCGGCGTGGTGATTCCGGTGGAGGAAACCGTTACCACGCAATCGACCTGATCGGCTGTCAGCCCTGCCTGACCAAGCGCGCGCGTTGCCGTCGCGACGAACAGCGAACCGGCAACCTCCTCATAGGCCTCCATCCTGTCTTGCCAGCCATGCGTCTCTTCAAACCAGGAGAGGGGACGGGCGGCGTGCCGCTTTCCGATACCGGCATTGTCGAACACGCGCGCGAGGTGGCGGAATTCCTTGAAGCGATCGGCAAAGAGGCGCGCGGAGGTCTCGGCGGCTTGGGTCTGGGTGATGATATGGTCAGGCACTGCAGTGGCGAGGCTTAAAAGTCTGACGGATTGAGTCACGGTATGCTCCTTGTCGTTCCCGGCGGAACGAGCGGAAAACACGTGGGCGCGAAGGTTTATTCAGTACGCTACTATTCACGAAGCAGTGATCGAAAAACGCGAAAGCCGGCCGAATAAACCTGCCAACAGCGGTGTTCACTCCTCGCAACGTCATTTTTCGAGGAGTTATCCCATGACGACCAAGACTGTTCGCATCGCTTCTCTCGTGCTCGGCAGCTGCATTGCCGCATCTGTCCTTTCCGGTCCCGTCTTCGCCATCGGCGACGATAGCAGCACCATGCCGGTCTGCAAGAAGGGCGAGATCTATGACAAGAAGGCAAAGAAGTGCGTCAAACAGCAGAGCGCCAACGTGACGGACGAAAACCGTACCGATTACGCCTACTCGCTCGCCAAGGCCGGCCGCTATGAAGAAGCGCTCGCCATGCTCGACACCGTCAAGGATCAGAACAATGCCGAATGGCTGAACTATCGCGGTTACGCCACGCGCAAGCTCGGCCGCACGGATGAGGGTATCTCCTACTATCTGCAGTCGGTGAAGCTCGATCCACAATATGCCAAGGTCCGCGAATATCTCGGCGAAGCCTATGTCATCAAGGGTGAGCTCAATCTCGCCAAGGAGCAGCTGACCACCATCAAGGCGATCTGCGGCACCGGCTGCGAGGAATATCAGGACCTCAACGCCGCCATCCTCGATCCGTCGAAGATCTAAAGCAATTCCAGCAAAAAAAGTGTGCAGCGGTTTTGCGTCCGGAATTGCATAAGCTGTACACTTGCGTGAGGCAGAAGAGAGATAAGGTTGATTGAAGGGTATTTCCGGATGTCGGTCGCGCACACCACATTTCCTGCCTATAGTCGCGCCAGAACGGAATCGCCGGCCCGGCCGGCGATTCCGAAACAGCCAATACGCGCGGAGGCGGCCATCGCGAGCGAAGCGGATATCAGGAGCGGCCTGACGGAACATCTCGCCCGTCTGTGGCGCTATGGCCTCGTTCTTTCGCATCAGCGTGATGTGGCCGATGATCTCGTGCAGGCGACCTGCGTTCGCGCGCTGGAACGGGCCGATCAGTTTGTCGCAGGCACGCGGCTCGACCGCTGGCTGTTTTCGATCCTGCATTCGATCTGGCTGAATGAGATCCGTGCCCGCCGCGTCCGCCAGGGGCAGGGCTTCGTCGATGCCGACGAGACGCTGAGTTTCGATGGCGCCCATGACACAGAAACGCATGTCATGGCGAACCAGGTTTTGAAACAGGTGAATGCGCTGCCCGACGCGCAGCGATCGGCGGTTTTCCTCGCCTATGTGGAAGGGCTTTCCTATCGCGAGGTCGCCGCCATACTTGATGTTCCGATCGGCACCGTGATGAGCCGGCTGGCAGCCGCCCGCGCTAAGCTCTCCGAAACCGTATCGGCAGGGGGAGTTGAATGAGCACGAAGCACATAATACCCTCCAACGATGAATTGACCGCCTTCATCGATGGTGAACTTGGGCCCGAAGAGGCTGCCCGCATCGAGGCTATGGTCGAGGTCGACGAGGCTGTCGCCGAACGGCTGGAATTCCTGGCGCGTGCAAGCCTGCCTTATCAGCAAGCCTTTGCGCCGTTGCTCGATGCCGCTCCGCGGGCAAAGCTCGAAGCCATGCTGTCGGCCATTCCCGCCGCCCGGCCTGCAAGACCGGCTGCCTTCATGAGCCGTCGAGGCTTTCTCGGTGCACTTGCTGCTTCGGTGGTTGCCGGCATTGCCGTCGACCGCGCCGTGATCGGTCTCGGCACGGGGCTCTCGGGCAAGGACGAAAACAGCGAATGGCGCGCCGTCGTTGCCGAATATATCTCGCTCTATACGCCGGAGACGCTCGCCGGTCCGGTCCCGCCCAGAGATGTGCAGGCAGCGCAGCTCGCCAGTCTGGACGGCGACCTCCGCCTCCAGCTCTCGCCAGAGCAAGTCGCCCTGCCGGATATCGATTTCAAGCGCGCCCAGATCCTGCAATATGATGGCAAGCCGCTCGCCCAGATCGCCTATCTGGATCCCGAAACCGGCCCCATGGCGCTCTGCATCGTCGCCTCCGGTGGCGGCCCCAAGGCCCCCGATATCGAAGGCCGCAAGGGCATGAATGTGGTCTACTGGGCGAACGCCACCCACGCCTTCATGCTCATCGGCCACGCCCCGGTCGACCGCATGACTGAGATCGCCGATGCGGTACGGAGCAAGATTTCCGTCTGACTGTAACTAACGATACTGGGCCGTAATCCATCAGTTCACCGCGCTCGCAAGCCGAAGATTTGCCTGTGATACGCCGCCATCTGTTGCCGGCGGCCGGGCGTTGACCTCGATGACACCAGAGGTTTTCGACTTCAGGGCCGGCCGTGGCGCCTTGCTGGGCAACGGCGCGCCCGCCGCCTTGCCGGGTGAGCAATTCCCTGATGTGCTGCTCGCGAAGTGCGGCTTGCCGTCAGCGCTGCTGAAATAACGGACGCGGCGGGTGCAGACGCTGTTGCCGGACATGGTCGAAACCATCGAATAGCCCTGCATGCCGGACGGCAGCCTGTTGAGGCCGACTTCAGTCGGATTTCCCGGAGATGCCTGCATCATGCTGTCGGCCTGTTGCATCATCGCAGCAGCCTCGCGGTCCATCGCCGCGGATATCAGGTCCAGATCGGCGAAAGGAGCGGAAGGCCAGAACGGATCGAAAAGGCCGGAATCCGGCTGAGTGTCGAACCGGATTTGCGGCGGTCGGTCGCCGGCGTAACGAATGCGCTCGAGCGAACCATCCGGCAGTCGCACGACAAGCACATGGGTATCTGCTGATTTGTGGGCGACGGTCTGAGCCTCCGCTGGGCTGACAAGCTCGACGGCGGCGATTGCCACGGCGCTCATGAGAAATGCGATACGAAGCCTTTGCACAATGGCCTCCTGAACGGGAAGAACACCAATCCAATTGCCCGCGCGAATGAAGTGCAGCTGGCACGACTAGGATGATCATTGCGGCGCAGGCCAAATTTGTGGCGCGGTGCTGCGGCGTGGCGACGCACGAAGCGGGAGCCGAAAGCATGTCGCGCAAAAGTGTTCAGCGGTTTTGCGATCACGACATGCGTAAAATGAGGAGGTTAAGCGCTGCGAGCGAATCTGAAAGATCGCAACACGCTTTAGAACGGCTGGGTCTTGTCCGAAACCTGGCTGGCCTGATTGGCGGGGACGAGGCGGTTCAGGCAATTGACGTAGGTCGTGTACATCTGTTGCAGCCGCGACAGCGGCACCACCCAAGGCTCTTCATTTCCGGCAAAATCCAGTTCCATATCCGGCGTGCCGATAAAGGAATTCTTGAGCATCTTCTTGATCTGCGCGACGCCCGTCTTCTCAGAGGCCGGCAGGATGCGAAGCGTCTTGCTGTCGAAGGCCTCGGCCGGAACAGCCTTGGTGCCGGAATACCCGACAAGTGTCACCTTGGTCGTGGTGCCCTCGGGAATATCCCAGCCATCCTTCGAAACGAGCCACATGACGCTGTCGAGGCTCTGGCGGAATTCGACCGTCTTCCCGAGCTCATTGTTCCAGACCAGCCGGCAATAGGACGGCTTCTCACCGACGAACCCGACCGACCACTGCCGCGCATCGCCCATCCATTCCGTCTCGCTCCGAGCGGTGGCCGGAATAAGAAGTGCTGCCAGCAATATCGCAGAAAAGGTCTTCATGGCGCGAACCGTCCCCAGGGAGTCGGGGTGATTCTAGCGATGGAAGGTTGAGGTTTTGCTACCGCGCTTGCGCGAAACCGGGTGCAGAAGACTCTCAATTCAAGACAGTGGAATTTAGGAGGAAAAATTTGGCTGGGGAACCTGGACTCGAACCAAGATTAACGGAGTCAGAGTCCGTCGTTCTACCATTGAACTATTCCCCAGCAGGCGCTGCCGAAGCGTGGCTTGGCTGCTGTGCGGCGCTTATAACCAAAACCGGGCGGATTGCAAATACCCGTTTTGAAAAAATTCGATCCCTCCACGCGGCGTGAAAATCGGGTGGCTAAAATCTGGAATCAAAAAGAATTTGGTGATTTCGTCGGTCGCTGATATCTTCGCGCCAACGCAAAAATCGAATGAGCGCCTGCTGCATACCTTTCTGGACTTGCGCGGCGCGATGGAAAACGAACGTGGAAGACCCCGAAGGCGGCGCAAGGCCGCAATTTGACGGGGCGTCGGCGGTAGGGCGCAAGGACGGCAAGAAGTCCAGGCGCCGCAAGGGCAAGCGTGGCGGGCAATCCCGCGGCGCCGCTCATCCCGCTTCGCATGATCTCTCCGGCCATGCCGGGGAGGCAGCGCGCCCGAAGGAAGACACGGAAAGCCCGGCCCGCAAGCGGAAACGCCGCCGTCGTGGTGGGCGTGGCGCATCTCAGCCCGATACGGTCGTCCAGTCATTGCCTGTGGTTCAGGCCGTCGCTCAAAGCCATGGCCCGCGCCCCAATGGTGATTCGCCCTCCAGCCGACGTAACCGACGCAAGCATCGCAGCAAGCGGGGTCTGCAAGGCAGGCCGCTGGCTCCTGTGCAAGCGCCGCCGTCCGCAAGGCCCGAACATCGCGCTGAAGCGCAGTCGCGCCCTGTGCTGCGCGAGGTGCAGGATGCCGAAGCGGCAAATCGCAGGAGCCGTCAGCCAGGTCATGAAGACGAACGGGCAGGGGGCGAACATCCCTGGCCGGACGAGCTCTATGCCGCGCTCGATCTCGGCACCAACAATTGCCGCCTGCTGATCGCTCAGCCGACGCGTCCCGGCCAGTTCCGCGTCGTCGATGCCTTTTCCCGCATCGTACGCCTTGGCGAAGGGCTTGCCGCCAGCGGCAGGTTGTCCGACGAGGCGATGGAGAGGGCTGTCGATGCGCTCAGAATCTGCGCCTCCAAGCTCCGGAGCCGCGAGATCCGTCGCATGCGGCTGATTGCGACCGAGGCCTGCCGTCAGGCGGCCAATGGCGAGGAATTCCTGCAGCGCGTCGTGGTCGAGACTGGACTGGAGCTTGAAATCATCGATCGGGAAACCGAAGCGCGGCTTGCCGTTTCCGGTTGCTCCTCGCTGGTCGGGCGCGAGGCGCGCTCAGTCGTGCTTTTCGATATCGGCGGCGGGTCCTCGGAAATTGCCGTCATCCGCATCGGTGATAACCGCTTCGCCCGCCTTGCCAATCACATCACCCACTGGACCTCGCTGCCCGTCGGCGTCGTCACCCTCTCGGAGCGCCATGGCGGCCGCGATGTGACGCCTGATGTTTTCGAGGGCATGGTGAGCGAGGTTGCGGGCATGCTGTCGAGTTTCGATTGCCCGGAGATCGAGATTGCCGAGGATGGCGATTTCCATCTGATCGGTACCTCGGGCACGGTGACGACGCTTGCCGGCGTGCATCTCGACCTGCCGCGCTACGACCGCCGCAAGGTCGATGGCATATGGCTGTCCGATGACGAAGTCTCCGCCATGCAGGCAAAGCTACTTTCCTGGAATTTCGAAAGCCGCGCTGCCAATCCCTGCATCGGGCCGGATCGCGCCGATCTGGTGTTGGCCGGCTGCGCCATTCTGGAGGCGATCCGCCGCCGCTGGCCGAGCCCGCGCATGCGTGTTGCCGATCGTGGCTTGAGGGAAGGCCTGCTCACCGACATGATGGCCGATGACGGCGTCTGGCGGCGTCATCGCAACCGCCGCGGCCAGCGGGGAAACAAGGGGTAGGCATGACCAAGCCAACGATCGCGGGAAACCGCACCGGCCGCAAGCTCGGCCAGCGCGTCAAGAAAAAGAAGATGAAGGCCTCTTCGCGCCAGTGGCTGGAGCGCCATATCAACGATCCCTATGTGCAGCGTGCCCAGCTCGAGGGCTATCGAGCCCGTGCGGCTTTCAAGCTGCTGGAGATCGATGAGAAGCACCACATCCTGAAGGGCGCTAGGCGCATCATTGACCTCGGGGCCGCTCCCGGAAGCTGGTCACAGATCGCCGCGAAGGTGACGGGGTCGACGGACGAGGATGTCCGCGTTGCAGCAATCGACTTTCTGGAAATGACGCAGCTACCCGGCGTCACGGTACTGCAGCTCGATTTTCTTGATCCCACAGCCCCGGAAAAGCTGATGGAGGCCGTCGGCGGCACGCCGGACCTGGTGCTCTCGGACATGGCGGCACCGACGACCGGTCATCACCGCACCGATCACCTGCGCACCATGCACCTTTGTGAGGTCGCAGCCCACTTCGCGATCGAAGTGCTGGGCGAGGGTGGGCACTTCCTCGCCAAGACCTTCCAGGGCGGCACCGAGCGGGATCTGCTTGCCATGCTGAAGCAGCATTTCCGTCAGGTTGTGCACGTCAAACCCGCCTCATCGCGCGCCGAATCGGTGGAGATGTTCCTGCTGGCGAAGGGTTTCAAAGGCCGCAAGGTCGAGGCGGAGCCAGAGGACGCTTGATCTTTGCGCCAGTCCTGCGGATGATGATTTCCCAGGACTGGATACCCACCGATCCCATGCTTCTTTACGTTACACTCGGAACCAACGATCTCTATCGCGCCCGGCATTTCTATGATGCCGTTCTGCCGGTGCTCGGCTACCGGCGCCAGCGCTATTCGGAGGAGGAGATCGGCTATGCCGCCGATGGCGACACTCGCTGCCGCTTCTGGGTCGTAACCCCCTTTAACAGGCGCCGGGCCACGAATGGCAACGGCTCCATGGTCGCCTTCGAGGCGGAAACGCGGGCGGCGGTCGATGCCTTCCATGCGGCAGCAATTGCTGCCGGCGCTATCGATGAAGGCGAACCGGGACTGCGCTCCTATCACGCGCATTTCTACGCAGCCTATGTCAGGGATCTCGACGGCAACAAGCTATGCGCGGTCTGCGAGAAGGCTGAATAGCCGCCTGCTTATTTGACCGGCTGCTGCTCGGCTGCGATCGTCGCGGGTGCCAGGCGCTTGGCGCGGTGGCCGGAGACGGAGGCGCCGGCATCCTTGGCCATGCGGGCAAAGGGGATGGTGGCAAGCACCGTCAGGCCGGCAATCACGAAGAAAGCGATGTGGAAATCGATGACCTGCAGCTCGGCTCCCCGGAAATAGATGGAGGTTTCCAGGATCGAGGCGGCAAGGGCAACACCGAGCGCAAGGCTGATCTGCTGCATCACCGAGGCCATGGATGTCGCCTGGCTTGCCTGCGCATCGTCGATATCTGCAAAGGCCAGCGCATTGACGCCGGTGAACATGAAGGAGCGGGAGAAGCCGCCAAGCAGCAGCACACCGATGATGACAAGATGTGGCGTCTCCGGCGTGAAGAGGCCGGTCACAGCGGTCACGACCGTCGTCACCGCACCGGCGCAGAGAAGCGTGGTGCGGAAGCCGATCGCCTTATAGACGCGCCGAGCGATGAACTTCGTGGTGATGGCCCCGATCGCGCCGGCAAACGTAATGAGGCCTGACTGAAAGGGCGTAAGGCCAAATCCGAGCTGCAGCATCAGCGGCGTCAGAAACGGCATGGCGCCGACACAGATGCGGAACAGCGTGCCGCCGCTCGTCGAAGCGCGGAAGGTCGAATTCTTGAACAGGTTGAGGTCGAGGATCGGCGTCGGGTAGCGCCTGGCATGGCGCACATAGAGCACGCCGCAGATGATGCCGATCGCCGTGGCCGCAATACCGATGATCGGCGGCAGGGCCGGAAGGCTGACGACCGAGAGGCCGAAGACGACGCCTGCAGCCGCAAGGCTGGTCAGGATAAAACCGTTGAAATCGAGCTTCGGCGGAGCCGTCGCCTCTATTTCCGGCAGGTAGATTGTCGCAAGCCACACGCCGATGATGCCGACAGGCACGTTGATCAGGAAGATCCAGTGCCAGCTGAAATAGGTGGTGATGAAGCCGCCGAGTGGCGGGCCGGCAAGCGGGCCGACAAGGGCCGGGATCGTCAGCAGCGCCATGGCGGAGACCAGTTCGCTCTTTTGCGTCGTCCGCACCAGCACCAGACGCCCGACAGGCGTCATCATCGCGCCGCCCATGCCCTGCAGGAAGCGTGCAAAGACGAATTCGATGAGATTGGAGGAGAAGGCGCAGAAGATGGAGCCGACGACGAAAACACAGATCGCCAGCCGGAAGATATTCTTCGCGCCGAACCGGTCCGCCATCCAGCCGCTGATCGGAATGAACACCGCAAGCGCCACCATATAAGAGGTCAGCGCCAGTTTCAGCGTGATCGGTCCGACATGCAGATCGGCCGCAATCGCCGGCAGGGCCGTCGCGATTACAGTCGAGTCCATCTGTTCCATGAAGAGAGCAACGGCAAGGATCAGCGGGACAATGCGGTTCATAGGCGAATGCCTTGATGGATGCGGATGGGGCTTGGGAAGCCCGTGCTGTGTAGTCCCAGTTACGGGCTGTGCCAATCCCTCAATCGGTTTCCATTACACGTTTGGATCACGACTGCGTGAGACGACTTGCCCGACACTTTCGCCTCTCAAAATTGACATATGCTTACCCGGCCGGGGCCAGAAATCCTGTATCAATCCGGCTGGAATATCGGGGGTCGTGCGGCGACGCACCGCACAGTGTCGAGGATGGATATATGACGATTTTTCATGGAATAAAGCGACGCGCGCTTTTTGCCGCAGGCCTCGGTCTGCTCGCCGCGCCGGTCATCCTGAGAGGAACGGCCTATGCGGCCGCAACTGGAGAAACAGGCAATATGGAAGTTACCCCGCAGCCGCAGATCAATCAGTTCAAGCTCGGCTCCTTCAAGTTCACTGCCGTCCGCGACGGTTTCAACGTGCTCGAAAAGCCCTATGAGACCTTCGGTTCCAACCAGGACCCGCAAACCGTCCAGGCGCTTCTCGCCGCCAATTTCCTGCCGACCGACAAGTTCGCAAACAGCTATGCACCCGCGGTAGTCGATACGGGTTCCGACGTCATCGTCGTCGATACCGGCTTCGGTGCGGCCGGCCGCGAACGCGGCTTGGGCCATTTCACCGCCGGGCTGAAGGCGGCAGGTTATTCACCTGACGACGTCACCGTCGTGGCCCTGACGCACCTGCACGGGGACCATATTGGCGGTCTGATGGAAGGTGGTGCTCCGGCCTTCAAGAATGCCCGCTATGTCATCGGCCAGGCCGAATACGATTTCTGGTTGGATAAGGCGCGGGAAGGCACGCCTGCCGAAGGCGGCCACAAGGCGGTGCTCGCCAATGTCGTGCCGCTCGCCGAAAAGGCGACCTTCGTCAAGGAAGGTGATACGATCGCGCCCGGTCTGACCGCGATGCTCGCAACCGGCCATACGCCCGGCCACATGGTCTTTCATGTCGAATCCGAGGGCAAGCGGCTGGTCATGACGGGTGATACGGCAAACCATTACATCCTGTCGCTGCAGCGTCCGGACTGGGAGGTGCGTTTCGACATGGACAAGGCGCAGGCGGCCGCAACCCGCAAGAAGGTGTTCGACATGATCGCCACCGAGAAGATCGCCTTCCTTGGCTACCACATGCCGTTCCCGTCAGTCGGTTTTGTCGAAAAGCAGGAG
>UCCS01000071.1 GCA_900470965.1 Hyphomicrobiales bacterium | reverse complement strand
GATTTAGTGCCATGCTGCCGTTGAAATCCTTTTGACCGGCAGCGTCAAGGAGGAAGCAACGGGCGTCCACAAACTCAGCATTCTACGACGTTGACGGCAAGGCCCCCAGTCGACGTTTCCTTGTACTTCTCGCTCATATCGTAACCCGTCTGGCGCATCGTCTCGATGCAGGCGTCAAGCGGCACGAAATGCTGGCCGTCGCCCTTTACTGCGAGGGATGCGGCCGTGACCGCCTTCACCGCACCCAGCGCATTGCGCTCGATGCAGGGGACCTGCACAAGGCCGGCGATCGGATCGCAGGTCATGCCGAGATGGTGTTCGAGCGCGATTTCCGCGGCGTTTTCGATCTGGGCCGGCGTGCCGCCCATGACGGCTGCGAGGCCGGCTGCTGCCATCGCGGCGGCCGAGCCGACCTCACCCTGACAGCCCACTTCCGCGCCCGAGATCGACGCATTGTGTTTGATGATGCCGCCGATCGCCGCTGCGGTCAGCAGATAGTCGTGGATGCCGTTCCGGTCCCAGTCTTCGTGGAAATGCTCGTAGTAGCGGATCGTCGCGGGAATGACGCCTGCCGCGCCATTGGTCGGCGCCGTCACGACGCGCCCGCCGGCAGCATTTTCCTCGTTGACCGCCATCGCGTAGACGCTCAGCCAGTCGTTGGCGAGCAGCGGGTTGACGCGGTTGCTGCGCCATTCTTCCTGCAGCTTGTCGTGGATATGCTTGGCCCGGCGTTTGACGTTCAGCCCGCCGGGCATGATGCCCTCGACCTTAAGCCCGCGCTCGATACAGGAGCGCATTGCTTCCCAGATGCGGTCGAGGCCGGAATCCAGCTCCTCGCGGCTGCGCTGGCTTTCCTCATTGGCGCGCTTCATCTGCGCAATCGACAGGCCGGAACGTTCTGCCATTTCCAGCATCTGCTTGGCACTGGCGAAAGGGTAAGGCACCTTGTAATTGCCTTGCGAGGCCTTCTTGCGCGCCCGCATCTGCTCCAGCTCCGTATCGGTAACGACGAAGCCGCCGCCGACGGAATAATAGATGCGCTTGACGAGAAGCCGACCGTCCTTGTCATAGGCGGAGAAGCTCATGCCGTTGGCGTGACCCGGCAGCGGCTGCTTCTTGTCGAAGATCAGGTCCGTCTTCGGCTGGAACTGGTAGGCCGGATGCCCCTCGGGCGTGATCCGGCCACTCTTTTCCACCCCATTGATGATCGCATCCATGCGATCGGGGTCGACCTTGTCGGGCGCCTCGCCCATCAGGCCGAGGATGACCGCCCTGCCTGTTCCATGGCCGATCCCTGTGTGGGCGAGCGAACCGTGCAGGCTGACCTTGATGGCGGCCACCTGTGCGCCGGTGGAAGGACGCGGCCATTCGTTGGACAGGATGAGTTCAAGGAACCGGTTGGCAGCCGTCATCGGCCCCATCGTATGCGAGCTCGACGGCCCGACACCGATCTTGAACACATCGAATACCGAAAGAAACATGGAAGCGCCTTTTAAATTTCACGATGCACACTATGCGAGCCCGGTTCCGCATCCGCGTGGCGGACCGACATCGCCTTGAACCGGTGCGACATCCGGCCGGACACTAGAGCCTTTCCCGGTCAGATTGAAGCATTCTGTTGGCTCAAACGGAGTCGGATGATCGACCGGCCGGCGCGCGTCGTAGCCCAGATCTACGGCCAAGCCGGCCGGTCGATCAGGCGGCCCGTTTGAGCCAACCCGAAGGGCCGGGCATCTTTCCGCCAGGATCAGAAGCGATCGGCTCGGACATACCCCAGAGGTATGCCCTTCGCCAATCGCTTCTGCCCTGACGAAAACCTGCTCCGGCAGAATGCTTCAAGCTGACCGGGAAAGGCTCTCGTTCGAAGCGCTCCATCTTGCTAGTCATTCTCTTCTTTGCCGGTCATTGCAGCAATCGCATGCATATGTAGAGTGGCCACGTTTGATGCGGGAAATGAATCACTGATGATGACGACGGCGGATTATATCGCGCTTGCCTTCTTTATCTTTATCTGGATGGGCTATTCGTGGCTGTTGCACGGCCAGACCTTCTTCGGGCGCACCAGCCTGACCCATGCCATGGCAGAGCGGCGGCGTGAATGGATATATAATTCCCTGCGCCGCGATTTGAAGATGATCGATACCCAGATCATGGCCGGGCTGCAGAATGGCACCGCCTTTTTTGCTTCCACATCCATTTTCGCGATCGGCAGCTGCTTCGCCTTGCTTGGCGCAACGGAAAAGGTGGACGCGGTCTTCGCCGACCTGCCTTTCGTCTTCCACAGCGGCCACGCCGTCTTCGAAATGAAGGTCGGCGGCCTTGCTGCCCTTTTCGGCTACGCTTTCTTCAAGTTCGGCTGGTCCTACCGCCTCTTCAACTATTGCACCATTCTCTTCGGCGGCATTCCGATGGTGCATGATACGGAAAAGGACATCATTGCCGCCGAGCGGGCGGCGGAGCGTGTCATCCGCATGAACGTCATCGCCGGCAGCCATTTCAACGAGGGTCTCAGGGCGATCTTCCTGTCGATCGGCTATCTCGGCTGGTTCATTAACCCCTATGTTTTTATGGGTACGACATCAATCGTGGTTTTCGTCCTTACCCGCCGGCAATTCTTTTCGGAAGCGCGCCTCGCCATCATGGACGCAAACCCGCCACCAAATCTCCACCTTTCTCCTGTTCAGCGCAACAAGCCGTCAGCGAGTGACGGTGATGAGCTGTCCGAGGGATTGTGAATGATAGTGTCGGCAACGGAAGCGGCGGCTGCCGCAAAACCGCCGCGTATAGGCCTTGTGGATACGGTGCGTGGCGCGGCGCTCATTGCCATGGCCACTTACCATTCCAGCTGGGATCTGGAGTTCATGGGCTACCTTACGCCCGGAACGGCCGAGAGCGGCTGGCTGAAGATCTATGCCCGGGCGATCGCCACCACCTTCCTCTTCATCGTCGGTGTCAGTCTTGTGCTTTCCAGCCGGCCGGGCATCCGCTGGCCTTCCTTCTGGAAGCGTTTCGCCATGATCGCCGGCGCGGCCGTGGTGATATCGGCAGCGACAGCCTATTTCGTGCCCGGCGGATGGATCTATTTCGGCATCCTGCATTCCATCGCGGTTCTGAGCCTGATCGGTGTGGTCTTCCTGCGCCTACCCTTGCCCGTGACCCTGCTCGTCGCGCTGGCACTGTTCGTCGCCTGGATCGCCGATGCCTTCGTCATGCCCGGTGTGCTGGATTGGCACCTGTTCGACCCGAAATATCTGGCCTGGATCGGCTTTGCGGCCACGCCAGACCGGTCGAACGATTTTGTGCCACTCTTCCCCTGGGCAACGCCCTTCTTCCTCGGCATGGGCCTCGCGCGTCTTTCCTTCCGTACGAACCTGCCGCAGAAGCTGGCATCATTGGGCACGGGTGGAACATGGCTCGCGCGCCTCGGCCGCCACAGCCTCGCCTTCTACCTCATCCACCAACCGGTGCTGATCGCCATCGCCTATGGCCTGACCTTCATCGTCGCGCCGCCAAAGCCCGATCCGGCCGCGACCTATCTGCGCCAATGCAACACGTCCTGCACGGTCGAGCAGGGCGAAGCGCTCTGCCGCGGCTTCTGCCAGTGCACGCTCGATCAGCTGCAGGCGCAACAACTCTTCGCGCCGTTCCAGGCCGGCGAGGTCAAGGCGGATGATGAGCGGATTATGGCGCTTGCAAGCCAGTGCAGCGCCGAAATAGAGCCTGCGCCGCAGTCACAGCCCGAGCCTCAACAATAATCAGGTGGTGACGCCGATCTCGGCGAGGCGGCCGAGGCAGGCCTCCTCGATATTGTCAAGCTCGGTAATCGTCTCGTCGATATCCTTGCGCTTCTGGCGCAGGTCTTCGCGCTTTTCGTCGACGCGCTTCATGAGCAGCTTGATCTGGCCAAGTTCGCCCGGCGGCTCCTTGTAGACCTGAATGATTTCGCGGATTTCAGCAATGGTGAAGCCGATGCGCCGGCCGCGCAGGATTTCCTGAATGAGGCGCCGGTCGGCAGGCCGGAACAACCGCGTGCGTCCGCGGCGCTCCGGATGGATCAAACCTTCGTCTTCATAGAAGCGAAGCGTGCGCGTCGACACTCCGAATTCGCGCGTCAGCTCCGTTATGGTATAATACTTGTTCACTAGCATCTCATCCCCGTCATCGACCCGGCATAATATTGACTTTTACGTAATAGTCAATTTCGGCATCTGCTCAGATACCGAACCACCATGTCGCGAGGCCGAGAAAGGCGAAGAAGCCGGTGCAATCGGTGACGGTCGTGACGAAGACGGACGAGGCGATTGCCGGGTCCGCTCCCATCTTGTCGAGCAGCAGCGGCAGCAGGATGCCGGCAAGCGCCGCTGCAATCAGATTGATGATCATTGCCGCTCCGATGACGGCGCCGAGCTGGTAATTGTGGAACCAGGTGCCGGCGATCACGCCCAGCAGCAAGGCGAAGAGCATTCCGTTCAGGATGCCGACCCCTGCCTCCCTGCGGATGATGCGGCCGGCATTGTAGATATCGAGGTCGCGAGTCGCGAGCGCACGCACCGTCACTGTCATGGTCTGTGTGCCCGCATTGCCGCCCATGGAGGCGACGATCGGCATCAGCACCGCAAGCGCGATCATCTTCTCGATCGAGCCGTCGAACAGCCCGATGACGCTGGCAGACAGCATCGCTGTGCCGAGATTGATCAGCAACCACAGGAAGCGCGAACGCACGGTCGAGATGACGTTGTCTGACAGCTCTTCGTCGCCAACACCACCGAGGCGCTTGATGTCTTCGTCCGCCTCTTCATGGATCACATCGACCACGTCATCGATGGTGAGCACGCCGACGAGCCGTTCGTTTTCGTCGACGACGGCTGCGGAGAGAAGGTCATACTGCTCGAAGAGCTGGGCAGCCTCTTCCTGGTCCATCTCGGCGGGGATCGGATGGTTCGTTTCCCGCATGATGGTTTCGATCTTCATCTGCCGCTTGGTGCGCAGGATCTGGTCGAGATCGACCGCGCCGAGCAGCTTGAAGGTCGGATCGATGACGAAGATCTGCGAGAAGGAGTAAGGCAGATCCTCTTCGTCGCGCATGTAATCGATCGTCTGGCCGACCGTCCAGAATGGCGGCACGGCGACGAATTCCGTCTGCATGCGGCGGCCGGCGGAGCTTTCGGGATAATCGAGCGCGCGGCGAAGGCGCACCCGCTCCGTGAACGGCAGCTGCGCGAGAATCTCTTCCCGGTCTTCCTGGTCTAGATCTTCGAGAATGTAGACGGCGTCGTCCGAATCCAGCTCGCCGATGGCAGCCGCAATCTGCTCGTTCGGCAATTGGTCGACGATCTCGCGGCGGATCGTCTCGTCCACTTCGGTCAGCGCCGTCATGTCGAAATCGTCGCCGAGCAGGCGCACCAGCGCCAGGCGCTGATCCGGCTGCAGCGATTCCAACAGGTCGCCTATTTCCGATTCGTGCAGGCGCGCGACATTCTGGCGAAGAAACAGCGTGTCGCGGTCGGCGATGGCCGCACCCAGGCGTGCCAGGAAGTCGCTGCGCACATTGCCGTCTTCGTTATAGATGTCGACGTCCCCGTCGGCCGGACGTCTGCGATTGCGGTCTTCCGTGTCGGTCGTCGTCATATGCCGCCCTCGCATCTCAATTTGATTTCAAAGACTAACGAGCCGCATTCGAGAATGTCGGCTGAAAATGCATTGTCAACAAGCGGATAAGCGAATTCCGCCCTGCCCTTGCGGCCGTCGGAATTCTCATTGACCAGCTAGCCGAAAGCATTTCTGCCGTAAAGCGCAAACCTATGCTTTCTGATGACAATGCCTGCAGTCGGTTATAGTTTCCGCTGCCATTTGCCGAAAGGAAGCTTAGCTGTGCCGGTCCGCCCAATTCTCCGCTATCCGCATCCCGGCCTGAAGACGGTCTGTGCCCCCGTGACGGTGTTCGATTCGGCCCTGTCGCAGCTTGCCGACGATCTGCTGCTGACGATGCGCGCAGCCCCCGGCGTCGGCATCACCGCTGCCCATATCGGCGTCTTCCAGCGTCTGACGGTGCTGGAGCTCGACAAGGCGGACGGCGTGCGCATCTACGCCAATCCCGAGATCACGTGGTTTTCGGACGAGACGATGGTTCATATGGAAGGCAGCGTCTCCATGCCCGGCGCAACGGACGAGGTCACGCGCCCGAAGGCAATAAGGTTCCGCTATCAGGATCTGGATGGCCATCAGCACGAAGAAGAAGCATCGGACTTCCTGGCCATCTGTATCCAGCACGAAGTCGACCAGCTCGACGGAATTTTCTGGCTGCAGCGCCTGTCACGGCTGAAGCGTGATCGGCTGATCAGGAAATGGGAAAAGACGAAAAGCTGAGGTCTTGCTACGATCGGCCGAACCATCAGCACCCTTGCGGCGTTTGCCTTGCAGAACGAAACCCGGAAGGAGACGGAAATGGCAAAGTCAAAGATCGATGACAAGACCCCGCTTTCCCGCGAAGAGGATTACCGCGACTTCGAAGAACGCAATCTGGATGACGGCTGGCCCTATGCCGACGGCAGCGGCGCAAGGGCTGAGGCAACCGGAAACCGTGCGTATGGCGAAACCTCGGCTAATTTCGACCGCGACCGCAATAGCGGCTTCCGCATCGATGGCACGGATGAGGATGGCAATGAAAACCGCCTGAAGGATTCGCTTGAGCCCGATACGATCGATCGCGACGAGAGCGACGACCTCGAAGCCCGCGTGACCGAGACTCTGGAGAACATCCCTGACGTGGATATCGACAGTGTGGAAGTTCACGCCGACGGCCATACCGTGACGCTGGAAGGGTCCGTTGAAACAATCGGCATCGCCCGCAAGGTTGAGCTCGGCGCCCTCTCGGTGGATGGTGTTCGTCGCGTGCGCAACCGGCTGCAGATGACAGGTGTCGACGCCCATATTCCGAACGAGGATTAAAGCCGAAAAACACAAAGTTGCCGCATTTCAGAACCGGAAAGCGACCTGCTTTCCGGTTTTTATGTTTCTAAAATTACAAATAGTTAATCAATTAAAGATTGCAGGATTGTCATGTTGACGAAAGCACTGACATCTCAGGCTATTAACTGTGCCGGCTAAGGTAACGCGACCCTCAAGAACATTGACAAATATGTGATTTCATTTGGACAAAACGTCGCAAGATGGCTGTCATCATTCTCACAAAATTGCCCGAATTGGGGAGCGGACTCAACCTTGCCGAGGGTTGGTTTTGCGTTGTTGAATTCAACAACAGATTGAGGAGATAGACCCATGCGTATGAAACTCGCCGTCGCCGCCACCCTGTTTGCCGTCAGCATGGCAAGTGCCGCTTTCGCGCAGCCGAAATACATGGATGATTATTCCAACGATGGTGATGGCCTCTACCAGACGCCGGTCGCGCCGGCAAAGCCCGTCCACTACCCGACGCGTGTGGCCCCCCCGGCCTATTCCAGCGACTATACGAATGACAGCGACGGCTTCGCACCTGCCGCGATGTCCAAGCCCGCGAAAGTCGACAACACCGCAACCGCCAGCATCAAGCCGCTTCCGGATTGCCACAGCATGATCGGCCCGAAAGGCTCGCGTCAGAAAGGTGCCGATAGCGGTGCAAGCCGCACAGAGGCATGCCGCGCAATGCATTGATATGATCTAAGAAAGGGCCGGTTTCCGGCCCTTTTCTCTTGTAAATTCAATGTCCCGCGCCGCGTAATCCACACCTGTGGCAAGCTTTTAAAAAAAACTGTCACATCGCGCTTGTGTCCGTCTGAGGCTTTTGCTACATGCTGCCTCGCCGACGCAAATCGGCTCTACCACGATGCGGTCGTGGCGGAATTGGTAGACGCGCAGCGTTGAGGTCGCTGTGGGGCAACCCGTGGAAGTTCGAGTCTTCTCGACCGCACCAAAGAAACCCGCTTCGGCGGGTTTTTTCTTTTTTGGCCATAGGCTTAGTTCTCCGGTGCTGATGTCCTTGCCGCAAGACGAGCGCGCGGCAGCCCCTTCCCACCGAAACCGCCCCTCGTGGATATCACAGCAACGCCTGCTGGCACCGGCTGATTGCATCTGTGAGATGGCTGCCCGCCGCAAAGAGCGATTGAATCGCTCTGCGCCTGCGTCCATATAGAAGCCCGCGCCCGCCCTCTCCTTTTGCGGATAGTGCCAAGGACTACCATGCTACGCACCGATCTCGATTTCTCCATGCTCCCGAAACTTGGCTCGCGCCCCGTTCGCTGGCGCATCGCCGACGGGCTCGTTCCCTATCAGGAAGCGGTGGAAACGATGGAACGGGAAGTGGCTGATATTGCAGATGGCGGCGACGAGCTCGTCTGGCTGCTGGAGCATCCGCCGCTCTATACGGCGGGCACCAGCGCCGATGCGAAAGATCTCGTCCAGCCGGATCGTTTTCCGGTCTTCGCCACAGGACGCGGCGGCGAATACACCTATCATGGCCCCGGCCAGCGGGTCGCCTATGCCATGCTCGATCTCAAGCGCCGCAGGCAGGATGTGCGTGCCTTCGTCGCTGCACTGGAAGAGGTCATCATCCGCACGCTCGATTCGATGAATGTGCGCGGTGAACGCCGCGAAGATCGCGTCGGCGTCTGGGTCCGCCGGCCGGAGAGACCCCTGCTGCCTGACGGCACCATGGCGGAAGACAAGATTGCGGCACTCGGCATCCGCCTGCGCAAATGGGTGACCTTCCACGGCCTGTCGCTCAACGTCGATCCCGATCTCGATCATTTCAGTGGCATAGTGCCCTGCGGTATCTCGGCCTATGGCGTCACCAGCCTCGTCGATCTCGGCCTGCCGGTCATGATGACCGATGCCGATATCCGCTTGCGTGCCGCCTTCGAAGAAATCTTCGGCGAAACCGTCAACGATACCGGACACTGTCCCTGATTGCCGTCCTTGATTGCCCAGGCTTCCTGTGGTTCATGACACCATCCGCAAGAAGCAGCCATCATGTCCGAATCTCCCTCCGCACAGAATCCGCTCCAGGGCATGGCCATCATGGCCGGTGCTATGGCCATCCTGCCGACGATGGATGCGATCGCCAAATATATGGCGACCTTCGAGGGCATGTCGCCCGGACAGGTAACCTTCTACCGCTTCTTCTTCCAGCTCGTCTGCACCCTGCCGATCCTCTTTGCCATGTTCGGCATGCGGGCTCTGTCGGCCAAACGCCCGTGGATGAACCTGCTGCGCGGCGCGCTGCATGGTGCGGCGAGCCTGCTTTTCTTCGTCGCAGTCAAATACATGCCGCTCGCCGATGTCTTCGCCATCTATTTCGTCGAGCCTTTCATGCTGACGGCGCTTTCCGCGCTCTTCCTGGGAGACAAGGTCGGCTGGCGGCGCTGGATGGCAATTGTCGTCGGTTTCGGTGGCGCCATGATCGTCATCCAGCCCAGCTATGAGATCTTCGGCCTGAAAGCACTGCTGCCAGTCTTCTGCGCCTTTCTCTTCTCGCTCTATCTCTTCCTCAATCGCGCCATCGGCGAGGCGGATTCGCCGCTGACGATGCAGACCATGTCCGGCATCGGCGGCACGATCTTCATGACCGCGGCACTTTTCGTCGGAAACAGCATCGGCAGTGCCGACTTCACGCCCTCCCTGCCCGCCTCCTGGCTCGGCCTCGTGCTGCTGCTCATTCTCGGCACGATTTCGGGCTATGCGCACATGCTGGTTGTTAAGGCTTTCCGGCTGGCGCCGCTCTCGCTGCTCGCTCCGTTCCAGTATTTCGAGATCATTTCGGCGACCGTGCTTGGTTACGCCCTCTTCGGCGATTTTCCGAATGTTTCCAAATGGATCGGCATCGCCATCATTGTTGCATCGGGGCTTTTTATCATCTGGCGCGAGCGTCTCCAGGCGCGATCACTAAAATCCGCACGAAATGCGGCATCGAAGGTTAACCCTGCTTCTTGAGGGATCTTCAATTCGGGATCGCTAAAACCATTTCCGACTTCATGATGAAGTCTGGAGATAAAACATGAGTGAGTTCCGTCTCGCTTTTCCGGCGTGTGTCATCGCCGGGAAGCATCGGCTGACGGCCGAAGACATAGTGCTGCTGCGCAAACACACCTTTCCGGAGGGAATCCGGACATCCGATCATGTCGTGGTGATGTTAGCGCTCAATAATTCCTGCCCCGAAAAATGCGCCGAATGGAACACGTTCTTCGTTGAACAGCTGGCAGGCTTCATCGTCGATTATACCTATCCGCAGGGCTCGCTGGACGAGATCAACGTCGCATGGATCATGCGCATGTTCACGACCGACGGCGTCGTGAATTCCGCGCTCGAGCTTGAGCTCATCCTGCACGTCATGGAACTCAGCGCTCACGTGCCCGATGAGCTGCGCGCCCTGGCGCTGGATCAGCTCCGCCTGGCGCTCGGCGAGGATATCGGCGGTTACAAGCTGACCCGTGCCACCGACCGCAGGAGCATCACACGGCAGGACGTGGATTACGTCATGCGCGTTTTGAGAAGCGTCAGCGAAGGCGGCGTCATCGGCGTTTCGTCGATCGAATATGGCGTCCTGCAGCGCATCGAGACGACAACGCTATCAGGCGCCAATCATCAGCGCTGGGGCGAGATCATGGCTTCGGTCGAACTCAGGGATTATGCCCAGCCGAGACGCAGCCGCTGGCTGCGCATCATCGACGAAGAGCCTGTCGCCGCTGCCGCAGTTGCCTGATCTCCCAAATCTTCGGACTGCCTCTGATTCTTCAGCCCAATTGTGCGTTCCGGCTTTTTATGCGTAAAACTCCGGAACGCATTTCCTGGGTGGAGACTCGATGTTCAAGAAAATCCTGATCGCGAATCGCGGCGAGATTGCCTGCCGCGTGATCAAAACCGCGCGCCGCATGGGCATTGCCACCGTTGCGGTCTATTCGGATGCGGATCGGGATGCCCTGCATGTCGAAATGGCCGATGAGGCCGTCCATATCGGCCCTGCCCCGGCAGCCGAAAGCTATCTCGTCGCAGACAAGATCATCGCCGCCTGCAAGGAGACGGGTGCTGAAGCCGTGCATCCCGGCTACGGCTTCCTGTCGGAACGCGCCTCCTTCTGCGAGGCGCTGGAAAAACAAGGCATCATCTTCATCGGCCCGAAGCCTAAGGCCATCATGGCGATGGGCGACAAGATCGAATCGAAGAAATTCGCCAATGCCGCCAAGGTCTCGACCGTGCCGGGCTATCTCGGCGTCATCGAGGATGCACCTCACGCCGAAAAGATCGCGGCCGAGATCGGTTATCCCGTGATGATCAAGGCGTCGGCAGGCGGCGGCGGCAAGGGCATGCGCATTGCCTGGAACGAAGCGGAAGTGCGCGACGGTTTCGACCGCGCCCGCTCCGAAGCCAAAAGCTCCTTTGGCGACGACCGCGTCTTCATCGAGAAATACGTCGTCGATCCGCGCCATATCGAAATCCAGGTTCTGGCGGATGCCCACGGCAATGTCGTCTATCTCGGCGAGCGCGAATGCTCCATCCAGCGCCGGAACCAGAAAGTCGCCGAAGAAGCGCCCTCGCCTTTCCTTGATGAAAAAACGCGAGCAGCCATGGGCGCACAGTCGGTGGCGCTGGCAAAGGCCGTCGACTACCAGAGCGCCGGCACGGTGGAATTCATCGTTGATCGCGACCGCAATTTCTATTTCCTCGAAATGAACACTCGCCTGCAGGTCGAGCACCCGGTGACGGAACTGGTGACCGGCATCGATCTCGTCGAGCAGATGATCCGCGTAGCCGCCGGCGAAAAGCTGCCCTTCGCCCAGAAGGATATCAAGCTGAAGGGCTGGGCGGTCGAAAGCCGCCTCTATGCGGAAGATCCCTACCGCAACTTCCTGCCCTCGATCGGCCGCCTGACGCGCTACCGCCCGCCGGCCGAAGGCCGCAACGGCGATGTGATCATCCGCAACGATACCGGCGTCTTCGAAGGCGCTGAAATCTCCATGTATTACGACCCGATGATTGCCAAGCTCTGCACATGGGCGCCGAGCCGTCTGCAGGCGGTGGAAGCGATGGGACAGGCACTCGACGCCTTCGTGGTCGATGGCATCGAGCACAACGTTCCCTTCCTCTCGGCGCTGATGAAACATCCGCGCTGGCGCGAAGGGCGTCTTTCCACCGGCTTCATATCAGAGGAATATCCTGAGGGCTTTGCGCCGATCGCGCCGGATGCTTCGGAGGAGGCAGCCCTTGCCGCCATCGCGCTGTCGGCGACCCTGGTCGACGCCATCAGGCGCGAAGGCTTCGCCGATCGCCTGCGCCACCCGAGCGGCCCGCTGCGCGAAGAATGGGTCGTCAAGCTCGGCGGCAATTATGTGCCGATAAGACTGGTCGATGGCCTCGTCACCATCCCTTTCGAAATGGAAATGGAAGTCGGCGGCCACACCGAAACCGTTGTCACCGATTGGAGACCGGGCAATCCGGTCTGGCACGGCAGGGTCGCCAGCCGGCAGGTGACGGCGCAGATCCGCCCGATTCTCAACGGCCTGCGCATCGACTGGCAGGGCCTGTCGGTCAAGGCGCGTGTCTTTACGCCCCGCCATGCCGAGCTTGACCGTCTGATGCCCGTCAAGCTGCCGCCGGATACGTCCAAGCTGCTGCTTTGCCCCATGCCCGGCCTCGTCGTTTCCATTGCCGTTTCCGAAGGCCAGGAGATCAAGGCGGGCGAAACGCTTGCCGTGGTAGAAGCCATGAAGATGGAAAACGTGCTGCGTGCCGAGCGCGACCTCGTTGTCGGCAAGATCAAGGCCGCTCCCGGCGAGAGCCTCGCGGTCGATGCCGTCATCATGGAATTCGCCTAAAGCCTGATGCATAAATTCAAAGAGGAAGAGCGGCCTGCATCCGGATGGATCCACGGCTCTCTCGATCTTTTTCCGCTTGAGCCGTCCTTGCCGGGCGTGCAAGAGTCCGACACGCAAATCACGAGGAGATCGAAGATGGATGTTCGCGCCGCCGTTGCCGTTCAGGCAGGAAAACCGCTCGAGGTCATGACCGTTCAGCTGGAGGGTCCGAAGGCCGGCGAAGTGCTGGTCGAGGTCAAGGCGACGGGCATCTGCCACACCGATGATTTCACCCTCTCCGGCGCTGATCCGGAAGGCCTCTTCCCGGCAATCCTCGGCCATGAGGGCGCAGGCATCGTCGTCGACGTCGGCCCGGGCGTCACGTCCGTGAAGAAGGGCGACCACGTCATTCCGCTCTACACGCCGGAATGCCGCGAGTGCTATTCCTGCACCTCGCGCAAGACCAATCTCTGCACCTCGATCCGCGCGACCCAGGGCCAGGGCGTGATGCCGGATGGCACCTCCCGCTTCTCGATCGGCAAGGACAAGATCCACCACTATATGGGCTGCTCGACTTTCTCCAACTTCACTGTCCTGCCGGAGATCGCCGTTGCCAAGGTCAATCCGGACGCGCCCTTCGACAAAATCTGCTACATCGGCTGCGGTGTGACGACCGGCATCGGTGCCGTCATCAACACGGCCAAGGTCGAGATGGGCGCGACGGCCATCGTCTTCGGTCTCGGCGGTATCGGCCTCAACGTTCTGCAGGGTCTGCGTCTTGCCGGTGCCGATATGATCATCGGTGTCGATATCAACCCGGATCGGAAGGCATGGGGCGAGAAGTTCGGCATGACGCATTTCGTCAACCCGAAGGAAGTCGGTGACGACATCGTGCCCTATCTCGTCAACATGACGAAGCGCCACGGCGACCTGATCGGCGGCGCCGATTACACGTTCGATTGCACCGGCAACACCAAGGTCATGCGCCAGGCGCTGGAAGCGAGCCACCGCGGCTGGGGCAAGTCCATCATCATCGGCGTCGCAGGCGCCGGCCAGGAGATCTCGACGCGTCCCTTCCAGCTCGTCACCGGCCGCAACTGGATGGGTACGGCCTTCGGTGGTGCCCGCGGTCGCACCGACGTGCCGAAGATCGTCGACTGGTACATGGAAGGCAAGATCCAGATCGACCCGATGATCACACACACAATGCCGCTCGAGGACATCAACAAGGGCTTCGATCTTATGCACAAGGGTGAAAGCATCCGTGGCGTCGTGGTCTATTGATGGCCACGCCTGCCTACATGGCCGACCTCAAGGGTCTCGATGAGCTCTCCGCGCGGGAGCTCTACGATCTTTTGAGGATGCGTGTCGACGTCTTCGTCGTCGAGCAGAACTGCCCCTATGCGGAACTCGACGGCAAGGATATCGACGCCCTGCATCTGCGGCTGCTGGATGACGGCGAACTGCTCGGCTCGACGCGGCTCCTGAAGCCATATAGCGCGCAGGATCCGGTAAAGATCGGCCGCGTCGTCGTCTCGCCCACCCATCGCGGCAAGCGGCTCGGTGACGCGCTGATGACCGAATCGATCGCCGCCTGCGAGCGGCTTTATCCGGAAAATCCCATCGCGCTTTCGGCGCAGGCGCATCTGCGCCGCTTCTACGAATCCTTCGGTTTCATGAAAACCTCGGAGGAATATCTGGAAGACGGAATTCCCCATCTCGACATGGTCCGCCAGCCGGCCACCCAGCTGGCGTGAGGATATCGCCATGATCTATGTCGATGCGGACGCCTGCCCCGTCAAACCCGAAATCCTGAAAGTGGCCGAACGCCTCGACATGGAAGTGACCTTCGTCGCCAATTCGGGCCTCCGCCCGTCGCGCGATCCGATGGTGCGCAACGTCATCGTCTCCAACGCCTTCGACGCTGCCGACAACTGGATTGCCGACAATAAAGGCCCG
>UCCS01000128.1 GCA_900470965.1 Hyphomicrobiales bacterium | reverse complement strand
TGCTCGGCGGGCTTGTCAATGATGTCGAAGATCTGTTCCAGACGCTCCACATGGGTGGCGGTCTGGGTGGCATGGGTTTGGAAGGCCTCTCTCAGCTCGGTCGCCTGGGCCGCTTCCGCCAGTCTCGGCAGGGCTGTCAGGATCTGCTTTTCTGCGAAGTAGATATCCTTGAGCGTTTCATAGAGAAGATCGTTGAGATTCTTTGGCATGGTCTTGTCCCTTCAGGGGTTGGATCAGGTATTTCTGCCAAGCGTGTATTCTTCGACGACGACGGCAGGCTTGGTGCCGGCAACACCGCCGAACCAGGCTGCAACGACGCCGAGCACGAGCGCGAGGAAGCCGAGGAGTGCACCTCTGGAAACGGCCGTGGTCGTGGCCTGCGCTGCAACGAGCGCCTGCTGGCGGGCAGCTTCGACCGTAGCCTTGTAGTTGGCTTCATATTGATCGACCTTGGTGCGCGCCTGATCGACGGGGATGTTCTGGGCCTTGGCCAGAGCATCGGCAGCATGGGCCTTGGCATCATCGACGCCGGCCTGGTTGCCTGTTGCCACGGCCCGCATGGCGGAGACTGCGGCAGTCTGCAGGGCCTGCGGCTCGTTACCGCCGCTCGCATCGCGGATCTGGCGTTCGATATCGCCCATCGGATCGGTGGCCNNAGCCGTCGCCGCACTGTTGCCGACGCCGCTGACCACGCCCGAAAGGCCGCTGAATGCACCGCCGACAAGAGCACCGACGGAGGTTGTCAGAAGATAGAGAATGACGAGCGTCGTCACCGCCCAGGAGGTGATGCCGTGAAAACCGCCCGTGGATTGGCTGGGACGGCCCGAGAGGCGGCTCGCGACATAGGCGCCGATGAAGGCGGCGATAATGCCGGCAACGACGAACCAGAGGCCGCCGATGATGGAAAAGGTGCTGGCGGCCGGATTGTCCGATCTGACGGGATCAAGCACGGCAGCGCCGATACCGACACCAAGCAGGTTCAGAAGAAACTGGGCGGCAAGCGCGAGAACGACGCCGGCAAACACCGCTCCCCACGAGATCTTGTTGAGGGCGCCGGTAAGCGAGGGATCGAAGACCCCGGTATCGGCGGTCACGGCATCGCCGCGCGGCCGGGAGATCGATGGCTGGGCCATCGTTGGCTGGGAGGTGGGCATAGGCATATTCCTTTTGTTCACGCCTGCATCGATGCAGCGTGCTGACTACAGATTCCGCTCGGGTGTTTGCGTGGTGGCTTGCCGTCATTCGCGCCCCATCCTGGGATGGGCGGTGGAGAGCACGGAAAGCCCCGAGATGTTTCAGAGAGAGGGTCTCTCACGACCTGCCGAGGATCTGATGGGTCGGTGGGTGAATCCCTAACAGAAGCGGAGCCGAATAGTTCCGCGCCGGGCGCGTCTTATTGATCGGATGGAGAAATGAAGGTTGCGCAATCCCCTCAACCGGCATGGCGCGGCCACAAAAAAAGCCCGCTTGCTGCGGGCCCTTCCCTGATCGTTTCCGATCTACTTGCTGTTTTTATGGCTCTGCTCGCCAGCCTTGACGTGCTGCTCGTGAGTGCCGCCGCGTGTGCTCGAGCTGCCCTTCGTGTCCGCAGCCTTCTTGGTGGACTTGACGTCGCTGCTCTTGCTCGACTGGCCGGATTTGCCGCTGTCGTTGGAGGCGCTTTGGTTCGGCATGATATTCTCCTTGAGGGTTGAAGCCGGGATCGGCCTCGCACCTCAACCCCCGGGACACAGCTCTGTTCCAAAATCAATTAAGGCAATCGGCGACCGGGATCGGCATTCGTGACGCATTTGGGCTTGAGCCGGAAAGCGAGTGACTGGAAAGCTGCTGTCCATTGCGTGGGCAGCAGACCGGGATGCTCCGCGGCCCCACTGCCAGCATGCTCTACTTTCCCCCAAGCTCCTGGCCGACCAGCGACAGCCAATAGCGCACCCCATGCGCAATCGCCTTGTCGTTAAAGTCATAGGCGGGATGATGCAGACCAGCACTATCCCCATTGCCGATCAGGATCATCGCGCCCGGGCGCTTTTCCAGCATGTAGGAGAAATCCTCAGCCCCCATCGACTGCTCGTATTTCGCATCCACCTGCCCCTCGCCGGCTACCTTCGATGCCGCCGCAACGATGGCCGACGTCCTCCCGGCATCGTTGACCGTGACAGGATAACCCGGCCGCCAGTCGATCTCGGCTTCCGTCTCGAACAGTTTCGCCGTGCCATGCACGATCTCGCGGAACCGCTGCTCGACGGCCTTCCTCGTATCCGCCTGCATGGTGCGGATCGTACCGCCGAGGCGCACGGAGGCCGGGATGACGTTCAACGCCTTGTCGTTGCCGGCCTCCGAGAAGGTGATGGAAACGACGACCGGATCGAAGGGATCGGTGAAGCGCGAGGCGATCGATTGCAGCGCGGTGACCATATGGGCGCTGACGAGAACCGGATCGCGAGTCATGTTGGGCGAGGCCGCATGCCCGCCCTTGCCGTTGATGGTGATGACGAAACGGTCGGCACCCGCCATGAACGGGCCGGCGCGTGTTGCAAAGGAACCGATCTCAAGGCCCGGCTCGTTATGCATGCCATAGACCTCGTCGATGCCGAAACTTTCGAGCAACCCTTCCTCGATCATCACCCGCGCTCCGCCGCCGCCCTCCTCGGCCGGCTGGAAGATCAGCACGACCTTGCCGGAGAAATCCCGGTTTTCGACAAGGCACTTGGCGGTGGCGAGCAGCATGGCGGTGTGCCCGTCATGGCCGCAGGCATGCATCCGATTGGCATTTCTGGAGGCATAGGGAAGATTGGTCTGCTCCGACATCGGCAGCGCATCCATGTCGCAGCGCAGCGCGATCACCTTGCCGGGGCCTCTGGTGCCCTCGATGACGGCGACGACGCCGGTCCTGGCAAGCCCCGTGGTGACATTCTCACAGCCGAATTCGGCAAGCTTGCCCGCCACGAAGGCCGCCGTCTCCGGCAGATCGAACAGCAGCTCCGGATTCTGATGAATATGCCGGCGCCAGCCCTTGGCCTCTTCGGCAACGGCTTCGATAGTGCTCATGATGGTATCCTCGTGATGTGGCTGGCCGGGCCGTGGGGGGCGGCGGCCAAAGGTGGGTGGTGCGAGACTAGCCGCAGAGGGGGTGCTTTGCCAACGGGGATGGAGCGAGGATGCGAGGAAACGTTCGGGCGAAGATACAATCTGAAAGAGCATCTTAGCCGGAAATTAAACTCTCAAGCATAACCATCCCGTCCAATTGCAACGGCTGGTTTTCCTTTGCGCGTACCTTTTGCTTCGCTGACCATCCTAGGCAGTCTGGCGCTTTTGCTGATCGTTCAGGCGCTTCCCTATGTGGGGGCGCCATTCCTGCTGATCGGCAGTCCTTACATCTGCGGACTCCTGCTCAATCTCTTCCTGCTCTGCCTAGCTTACGAAGCGCTGATCGGGCAAGCATCGCGAGCCTTCGTCGTTATCCCACTCGTCGCCTATTCCGCCTATTACGGCGTATACATTGAACAGGGTCGCCAGATTGCCGAATATGAAGCCGGGCTGAAAGCAAGCAATCCTCACGGCGTCATGACATTCGATGCGGCGACGCAAGACCTGATCATGAGCGACGCCGCCACCTTCATCGATAGCCACAAGGTCCCCGTCGCCTATAGCGAAGAAAAAGGTGAAAAGACTGCAGGCTTTACTTCTTTCAGGCTCATGACGCGGGCCGTCTGCGACACGATCGTCGATGACCCCGGCTTCCACCTGAACAAGATGACCATTTTTTACGAGGGTTGGGATAGCAGCCGCCCTTGCAGAATCAGCTTCTCGGAACACCCGACCAAAGAACGCGTGATCGTCGTTTCCGAGGAACCGGAGATCTGGAAGCAGAAAGACCTGATATCGGAAGGCTCATACCGCATTAAGTTTCGGGGAAAAACGATTGCGGAATACCGGACCGCCACTGCGCGGCGCTATGCATCATTGCCACTTCCGGTGTTTGGCTGCGGCTACGCTTCGTTCTCGTCAGAGCCGGTATGCTCGGCCGGTTTCCGCACAAGTTTTTATCACCTCGACACAAAGCCTGACAATCTCCCTGCCGATGTATCGGATAACCCCGTCTCTATCCTGCTCTCGATCCCGGCCTATAGCTTGGATGAGAAAGCTCACTTCGCAGGGTTTGCCGCCAACGCACGCGCAGAAAACGAGGCGCGCGGAATCGCAGGCCAGGTGCAGGAAAATGCTTATGCTGCGCTCGATCGGCTTGCTTCAGGAGCGGCTGGCTCGCTTCCGCAGAATTTTCAGTATGTGGTTGCTTCCGATCCGGACCGTCTGGCAGACAACGCTGAAAAGATCGTCTCCACAATCGACGACCTTTTGCGAAGGAATGACCGCAACTCGACCGCAGTTGCCATTAAGCTCGGCAGCGCGCTAACGGCTTTGAGCGAAGATGCATTCGCGCCGTTTGCCGGCCGGATCTTCCGGATGGTGAGGGAGAATGATCGATGGCTGGAAGCTGATCCTGGCCTGTTTATCCGGGCGGCCGATGCGGGCCTTGGCACACTGCCCTACTACGCTGATATGGCAAGGGCGGTGAAACCTGATAACTTCCTGAAATTCGCACCTGTCCTTGCCATTTGCCGCATTGGCGCGGCGGACGACACCCTGCGCAATGTTCTCAAGCAGAACTTTGCGCCAAAACGGCCCCCACTTATTTTAGAGGATTATCGGCAGGCCGTCTTTCTTGCCCTGCTCAGCATTGGTGAAAAGGACTTCGTCCTCTACCAACTGGCAGACTTCCCATCGGCCGAAGCGACTTGGTACAAGAGGGTTCTCGAAAAGCAATCTGACGCCATCAGACCGAACAATTGTATGACGCGAAAATGGCCGGCCGAGACGTTCCTCGGCACAGCCATGAAGCCCATTATTCCATGAGCGCCTTTGAGAGCACAGAGCGTAAGGTCGCACCTGCTGAAAAGCTGGCGCCCCTCACCCCTGCACGCTCAGCTTGCGATATGCAGCAACCGTCATCCACACAGCCGACAGCAGGAAATAGAAGGCGCCAAACCCCGCATAGGGCGCAATGTCGAGGATGCTCGGCGGCGTAGTCCCGAGCGACTGGCTGATCATGAAACCGCCGGCGAGCGTCGATTGCGCGCCGCTGAGGATCATCGCCCATTGGGCGCCGTAGGTGCGCCAGCGCCGCACGGCGGCCGAAAGCTGCAGCAGGCCGGAAAGGATGGCCCAGACGCCGAAGACAGCGAGGACGGCATAGGTGCTGTTCAGGACGGCTATGATGACGGCAAGCGTGGTGATCGTGCTGACGGCGACGTTGAACGTCTGGGCGGGGTTCGCCTTCAGGCCGCCGTTCGAGCGGGCGTCCACCAGGTTCGCCACCGCATCCCAGGCCGGATAGATGACGAGCAGCACGGAGGCGAGCGCGGAATGCCCTCCTGAGAGAATGGTGGCGATGATCCAGCCGATCGAAAACAGCGCACGGACGAAATAATAGGATCGCAACCAGCTCGATTGCGGAGAAGATTGGTTTTGCATGACAGGCTCCTTGTTTTGTCTTCCTACTAGTAGGTAGCTGAACTTGGAGAGTCAACCGTCAAACGCCGCTGCCCTCTGCCGGCTGGAACACATGCGCGTGAGCGAGCCCGCTGTGCCAAACTTGACAGCCTCCCTACCCGCAGATAGGCAAGCTGCATGGAACAGACGACCTCGGAAAAGATCCTTGACGTAGCGCAGTCCCTCGTCGTGGCGGGAGGCTATAACGGCTTCAGCTATGCCGATATTTCCGATGCGGTCGGCATCCGCAAGGCGAGCATCCACCACCATTTCCCCACCAAGGCCGAGCTCGTGCAGGTCCTGGTCGATCGCTATACGCAGCGCGCCGAATCCGGCCTGAAGTCGCTGCGCGAGCACGTCCCCGGCCCTGTCGAACAGCTGCAGGCCTATCTGGACTACTGGCAGAAATGCATCCTCGACGCGTCCGAGCCTTTCTGCGTCTGCGCCATGCTCGCGGCCGAAATACAGATGCTGCCGGAGCCGGTGGCCGCCCATGTGCGCCGGCATTTCGAGAACCTGGCGGCCTGGCTGACATCGGTGCTGAAGGCCGGCGTAGAGAAGAAACTCTTCCGGCTCGCCAGATCGCCCGAGGAAGAAGCGCAAATCCTGATGGCGTCGGTTCACGGCGCCATGCTGTCGGCCCGCGCGCTCGGCGACCCCAGCCTCTTTGCTGCCATCGTCGGCCCGCAGGTCGCCAGACTTAAAGCATAGAAGCACCCAAGGCATAGAAGAGGCCGCCGCGTCATCCCGATGGACCACATGCATAAAGCCTGATGGCTCTGCGATCTGGCGATCATCATCTCAGCGAGAGTGATTTCTTTCGGGCTGCGGGCTTGCGCGGCGTCATCGGCAGGCCGGCATTGCAATTGCGCTCAACAAGGGTTTCAGTAACGGACTCGTCCGCATAGGTCTCCTGCATCCGGATATAGACGGCCGACAGGCACGGATCGAGGGAAAGGGCTTGCCGAACAAGGAATTCCGCCCGTTCGGAATTGCCGCAGGCCATGCTCGCAGCAACCTGATAGAGCAACGTGCGCCTGGTCTGGAAGGGCAGCGTCAAGGCGACGCGCCTCATCTCTTCGAAACGGCCCAGCGCGTAAAGGGCTGCCACCCGCTCTTCGGTGATCCAGACCGGCAGGAAGGGATCAAGCGTCTCGGCACGATCAAGCATTTCGAGGGCGCGCTCAGGCTCTCCGGCATAGACATAGAAAGCCGCGCTGCGGCCGAGAATGTAGGCGTCGTTCGGAGCAAGTTCGTGGGCACGAATGTGATGGTAACGCGACGAAACGAAGTCGCCTGATTTCATCTTGATCGCGCCCATGATGCGATGGGCTTCCGGATCGGTCGGGTCGAGGGCGAGTGCATGTGCGACTTGCTGTTCGGCCCTTTGGAGGTCGAAATCTGGCTTGTTGCTCCACGTGCAGACATGCATTGCGAAGGGACGGCCGAAACCGGGATCGGCGGCCATTGACCGCTCGAACCAGGCCATGGCTTCGTGTATGTGGATATCCGACACGCCAACCAGGCGGTGATGGTCCAGGCCGCGCAGATAATACTCATAGGCCGTCATATTCTCCGGGCGCTTCAGCCGTGCTGCCGCAAGTTCCGACTGCTCGATCCGTCCGGACACCGTTGCTGCAACACGGGCGATGATCTCGTCCAACACATCGAGCAATTCGCGAAACGGACGCTTGATACGATCCGACCAGATGACGAGACCCTCTCCGGTCTCGGTAAGCGCGATGTTGACCCGCAGGTCGTCGCCCACTTGCCGGATCGAGCCGCTGATGACGTAGCCGACGCCGAGAAGACGGCCGATCTCGACGGGATCTTTCGTCGTCAGCGCGGTTGCCGCCGAGCGGGAACTGACAAACAATCCCTTCAGGCGGCTGAGTTCGAGCGTCAGGTCGTCGGTAATGCCCTCCGCCAGGAAACATTGATCTGCAACAGCGCCGGGCGCTACGTCGAACCGCGCCACTGCGATTGAGTTGGTCCGAGGAGATTGCGCAGCATTGGGAGCGGATCGCGTTGGAGCGAACTGAAAGACGTGACGGTCCACCAGATCGGTGACCCGGTAAATCCGGATCGGCTCGAGAATTCCCTTCAGCCGCCGTTCGCCGACATCTTCGAATCTGCAAGGCGAGACCCGCCGGACCTGGTCGTGAAGCAGCCCCGAAACCTCGATTGCGCCGGGTGGCGCAGACGCCTCGATGCGCGCGGCGATGTTGACCCCATCGCCGCGCAGGTCCAAGCCTACGACGACGACATCTGCGAGATGGAGGCCGAAGCGCATATCGCCGCCGCTCGCTCCGGGAAGGGCAGCAATCTCGGCGCGCGCCTCGATGGCGGACCTCAGCGCATTGACAGGGCTGGCGAACTCGGCGAGCAGGCCATCGCCCGCCGTACCGAAGACACGGCCGTCATGGCGCTGGACAATCATCCGAACGGTCTCGAGGACAGTGTCGATCCGCGCAATTGCACCTTCTTCATCCGATTCCATCGCGGCGGTGGAGCCGACGAAATCACCGACCATGATCGTAGCCAGCTTGCGCTGCATTCTCGATCCCTCCCGCAACATAAGCACGCGATGACGCAATGTAGCACATCCGCGGGCTTGGATGTTTTGCGATTGGCAACGCTGGCGACGCGGTGGCAAGCCGGTGGGCCGTTGGCCGCTTCCGGCACATGGTCGCGGACGATCGCGCTTTGACGGTCGACTATAACGTGCGCGTTCGCCCGAACGACCGCAGAAGAAGATTAAGAGAGACCGCGACTTTATCGATGTCGCGAATGTCCTGCGAATATTGACCAGTGTAGAGTTTCACAATCATGCTGTCGCGAGCAGAGTCACTGAGTTCGAAATGCAGGTGCAGGTAGTAAGATTGCTTGTCACCGCTGCGACTTATGGTCCTGCGTCGTTGGGTGACCTGTCTGAGTTCTGATTTGAACGGAGCAAAGCCTGGCAGTTTAAGCACGACGGATTTGGATTGAAATCGGGCCATGGTCGGGACTGCAACGACCGCCTTGTCCAGTGCCAAACTTACGATTTGGCCAGGGACATCGTCTACGATCGCGGGTTCATCGAGCTTGAACGCATGAAACAGGCGCCGGGGTTTCTCAAAGCAGATGAGTGACGCGATGAGCAAGACGACGATATTGATACCTGACCACCAGGCCGCGACCGGTGAAAACTGGCCTTGCACGTGCGACGTTTCCGGTACGATGTTGACCAGCAGACCAAGAACGGTGACCGTAATCATGCTTGCGATCCAGGCGAAGCTGTAGCGGTCGAACTGGTTTGCCTCGTTGCCACTGCCCTTTGGCGTCACCCTGAACGGCTTGCCAAATGGTCGCAACAGGCTGGAGACCACGGTAGGCAACATGCGAAATGTCGCAAAGGTCCCGACGGCACTGGAAATCACAGGCAGATAGCGCGTCGGGGTGATCCACAGCATAAGCAGAAAATACGCCGCCAGCAGCGGCACCTGATGAGCCACATAATCGGCTATGTCAGTGAAATAAAGCGGGATCAGGCCTAGCCAGAGATAGACGATGGGAACGAGCAATATCATGAAGCGGACCAGATACTGCACGAGCCATGATGCTGGCAGGAACATGATCCGTTGAAAGAGCGTCAATCCCGGGCCGCGCAGCGGGCCATTATAAAGGTAAAGGGTTTGAATTCCTCCCTGACACCACCGTTCGCGCTGCACAAAATAGCCGGTCAGGTTTTCGGCAGCCAGTCCCATCGACAGCCGCTCATTCAGGTAGCGGGTCTTGTAGCCTTTGTTGAGCATCGAAAGAGTTGTCAGCAGGTCTTCCGTGATCGACTCCGTCGGAAAACCGCCTATTGCGTCGACGGACTTGCGGCGGGCAATCGAGCATGACCCGCAGCAGAAGCTGACGTCCCAGGCGTCTCTGCTGGGCGCGATCTCGTCGAAGAACAAGCGCTGCTCGTCCGGCCAGATATTCTCCAAACCCAGATTCGATTGCACCGGATCGACATTGAAGAAATGTTGAGGTGTCTGGACGATGCCGATTCTTTCATCGCTGAAGAAGGGCAGAGTCCGGCGAAGAAAATGTCGATAGGGAACAAAATCGGCGTCGAAGACTGCAATAAACTCGCCCGAGCTGACCTTCAGCCCATTGTTCATATTGCCTGCTTTGGCATGGCTGTTGTCGCCGCGAGTGACGTGGATGGCGTTCTTCTCTTCGCAATAGGCCTTCAGCCAGTCTCGGCGTTGATCGTCAAGCACATACACATTCAATTTGTCGGAAGGATAATCCAGCGAGAGAGCGCCGACGATGGTTCGCTCGAGCACGTCGAGCGGCTCATTATAGGTGGGAATGAAAACATCGACGGTCGGAAGTTCACGTTGCTCTCGCGCAAAGAAAACGCGAGCCAGCCTGTCAGCCTCTGCGCTCCGGTCGACGTAGCGGCTCATCAATACCAGAAAAAGGATGACCTCGACGCAGGCCAGAATCTCCACGACGAAGAGGATCCAAACCCAGTAGAAATTCGCACCGTCGTTGGGATAGGGAAGCACTGTCTCCGTCAAGCGCCAGAACATGTATCGCAATGCGACTGCTGCGACAAACGCGCAGGTCACCGCCCGTGTCCAGGTGTGATGGCGCGACCAATTGAACGGCCCCAGGAAAAAGAAGGCTAAAACGAGAAAGGTCGGAACCAGCGCTATAAGATACTGAACCACAGGCTTTTGACCCAGTTGGACACGTCGATGCCATGCTTGGAAAACCGTACCTGCACTGTGCGCCCAACTTGGCAGGAGTTCGCAAAATCGTCGTTCATGAAGGATGGATCAAGGCGAACCCGAATACGGGCATTGCGCTGTGTCGACGGCGGCAAGCTGGCGGCGAAGGAATCAGTCTCGACCAAAGCCGAGTTGCCTCTGACAGAAATGACCGTGCCCTTGAAGACATCGCTGCGACCGAACAAGCGCACCTGCGCGACAAGTCCAGGATAGATCTCGTCATAATTGACCTCGGGAACAAGGATATCCACAAACAGCTCTCGACAGTCGAGGAGACGCATCAGCTCGTCGTTCAGCACGACGTTCGAACCATCGACGATACTCCTGCTCCAAACAACGCCGTCGAACGGCGCTATCGCGGTCGCGGATTCAAGGCTGTCGACACGGTTTCCCTCTTCGACCAACTGCTTTTGAACTTCAGTGGCTTTTGTCTCATTTTCCGCTATGCGTGAGTTCAAGTCGTTGATGCGAACGACAACCTCGTCCTCGCGCTGTCGCGAATAAGGCACGTCATTCTGTCCGTCGCCGAAGACAAAGATTCCCTGGCGGACCGCATTGAGCCTTTGTTGCAATTGTTCGACAGTTAGATTGCTGATTTCGACTTCGCCGCCGGTCGCAGCTCCTGCGGCGCGCGCGGCCTCAACCAGCTTCTGCGTAAGTATGCCTTTTGACTCGAGCTCCATCCGACGGTTCAGGTCGACCTGCGCGACCAGATCCTGCGCTTGCGACACCTCGACTTTCTTCCGCAGGATTTCGACTTCGCGTTCGAGATTGGCAATGGTAGTCTGCTTGTAGACTTCCAATCTGGCAGATAATTCTTCGCGAAGCGCGGAAAGCTCCTCCCGTTCCTTTTTAAGTGCCGAGACGCGGTCGAGTGCGGTGTTGCGATCTGCCTCGAGCGAAGCGAGGATTGCGCGATTGACGCGCGTATTCCTGATTTCCACGAGGGATTGTCCCCCTCTGACCGGACTACCGACCTTGAGGGGTTCTTCCGCAATCGTGCCGTCGATCGGAGAATTGACAACAGCGAACCGCGCATTGACGGTGCCATCAAGGCTCGTAAAGCCGGTAATCGCTGGCAATGAGACGACAGCGATGATTGCCAGCAGCAGCAGACCAACGGTGATGCGTGTGATGCGATTGTTCCAGATCATGGTGTCATCCGAAGGTATCGCTTCGCCATCCATTGGCCTATCGATCCGGCACAATGAATGCAACTAAATCTTGCATAATTTAACGCAGCAAAACCTAATAGACAAGTGATGGTCGTATACGCTCGGCAGAAACAGGTCAGCCATGGACGAGGCGCCGCATTGAAAGCCTGCAGCGCCCATCAAGGGTTCCGGAACTCGACGCCGAATCCAGGTTTTCTGTCAACCTGCAAGGCACACGTTTACGCCAGCTCTTTTTGGCGCTTGCGCCACTGACAGCGCAGATGCGGCACTCGTGCCTCGGTTGCCGGCCCTCTCCGGCCAGGCAGGCGCAGCTTGAGAGAGATCAAGGAAAAATCCTGTTATTGTGCCAAATTCCCGGGCGCGTAACCGGTGTCGGGCAACGATTTCAGAGCATCGATCCTGCGCACCCGAAAGGAAAATGGGAGGCGTTCGACCATGAGCGTTCTGGACGAGACGAAGGCTCACCCCCGAATTCGCATTTTCGGGGAATTGCCGGCATGGATGTCCAGCATCGGCCTGAGGTCGACGATCATGGCGTCGGCATCCCTCATCGGTCTGTTGGTGGCTCTCTGTCTGTTCCTGCTGGGCTATGGTTCTGCAAGCCGGTTCGTGCTGGCGGCAAGCACCTGCACTGCTCTCGCATTCCTGTTGATCGACATCTTTGCCAAACTCAAAAACGGCGATCTCGGTCTCGACCTGATCGCCGCGCTCGCAATGGCCGCGACCCTGTGGTTCGGCGAATATCTTGCCGGAGCGATCGTCGCCCTCATGTATGCCGGCGGCCAGTTTCTGGAAGCCTATGCGCATCGGCGTGCCGACGAAGGCATGACGGCCCTGCTGGCGCAGGTGCCGCGAACGGCACTTCGCCTGCTCCAGAATGGTATCGAAGAAGTCCCCATTCCTGAACTTGCAGTGGGTGATGTCCTGATGATCCGCAGAGGCGACGTCATCCCCGCAGACGGCACGCTGATGACAGGCCATGCATCGATCGATCAATCCGTCCTGACCGGCGAGGCCTTTCCGGTCGTCGTCTCCAGCGGCGAGCGGATTTCGAGCGGCGCCACCAATGCCGGGGACGCGGTCGAGATCAGGGTGGAAAGCCGCGCCGAGGACAGCACCTATTCCGGCATCGTCAAACTGGTCGAGGCATCGAAGCGTTCCAAGGCGCAGATAGCGCGGTTGGCCGATCGATATGCGATCGCCTTTCTTCTGCTGACGCTGGCAATCGCGCTCGGCGCCGCCGTTCTGTCGGGCGACATGGCGCGCATCGTCGCGGTTCTCGTCGTTGCGACCCCCTGCCCGCTGATCCTGGCCGTTCCCGTCGCCCTTGCGGCCGGAACCTCGAAGGCTGCAAAGGCGGGTGTGCTGGTGAAGGGCGCAGGTCCGCTGGAGATCCTGGCGGATGCCTCCGTCGCGGTCTTCGACAAGACCGGCACGCTGACGGCCGGCGATCCCGAGGTCGTCTCGATCGACGGGCCGGAAGGACCGGACAGGATCTTGCGGCTTGCCGCCTCGCTGGACCAGGCATCCTCGCATGTCGTCGGCCGCGCGATCGTCAGGGAGGCCCAGAGACGCCAGCTGACGCTGTCACGCCCGACTGATGTATCGGAACTTCCGGGCGCCGGCATCTCCGGGCTTGTCGACGGTATCAGAGTGAGCGTTGGCGGCGATACCTATTTCACGCCCGAGGGCAAGCCGCCCCGTGCCCCCGAGAAAAAAGGCACAATGCAGGCAAGCGTCTTCATCAATGGCCGGCTTGCAGGCGAAATCGGCTTCGAGGATCGCCTGCGCGGCGATGCCGTCGAACTTGTGGCCAAACTCCGCAAGTTGGGTTTTGGCAGGATCGTGCTTGCGAGCGGCGATGAGCGCAGCGTCGCTGCCGCCATTGCCGGCTCCCTGTCGCTCGATGCTGTCGAGGCGCGATTGTCTCCGGTCGAGAAGGTCGAGGTCATCGCCAGGGAGCGTGCCGCGAGTAAACGCCTGGGCGGAAAGGTTCTCATGGTCGGCGATGGCGTCAACGATGCTCCCGCACTCGCAGCCGCCGATGTCGGCATCGCCGTCGGAGCCACCAATCTTGCGGCCGCAGCCGAAGCCGCCGACATCGTCCTGATCCGCAACGATCTGGGCAGGATCGCCTCGGCCATCGAAATAGCCAGACGCTCCCGCGCCATCGCGGTCCAGAGCATTTTCGCGGGCATCGGCCTCTCGCTCGTCGCCATGATCTTTGCCGGCGCCGGCTTCCTGCCGCCGGTTACGGGGGCCATGCTGCAGGAGGTAATCGATGTGGCCGTGATCCTGAACGCACTGCGGGCGCTGCGCTAGTTAATCAACGAGTCCTAGGCCTTGCCCAGATGCTTCGGCCAGAATGCTTTATGTACCTCGGCGGCTTCTTCTTCGATGTTCGGGCCGTCGACGGTGACAATGCGCGCACCGGTCTGCAGCACCGCCCGGCTCGGCACGTTCAACCCGATCCCGGCAATCTCACCAAGCCGCGCTTCGGAGCACGCAAACACCATACGCCCGATGCCCGACCAATAAATCGCCCCGGAGCACATCGCGCACGGCTCCGTGCTGGTGTAGAGCGTGCAGTCAGCAAGATATGCAGTGTCGTAATGCTGTGCCGCCAGTTTGATCAGGTTCATCTCGGCGTGGTTCGTCATATCATGACCGGTGAAGACGCTGTTTTCGGCGCGCAGGATGACTTTGCCGTCCTTCACCAGCACGGAGCCGAACGGTTCGTCTCCCTGTTCCACCGCGGATTTCGAGAGCGCAATAGCCTCGCGTAAAAACGGCTCATGGTTTTCCATTAAAGTCTCCCCCTCTAAAGCTAGAGCGGGATGATCTTCCCTTGGATCGGAGAGATTTCCAAGGGCTACAAATGCGGTACAAGGCGCCGATCCGTATCGCCGCGCCGTCATCGTCCGGCTCCAGTCAATGAGTCCTGAGCCTGGGTTACCGAGGACAGACGACGTCGCCGTCAACCGGATCTCGGATGGCTTCCCCCTTTTCGCCATTGTCGACGGTCTGCGACCCGTGACAAAACCGCAAGATCGGTCGAGCGCGTCATGTCTGCCTGCGCTTAGTTGGTGCGGCCACGGAGGACGGAACGATGAAGGCGGCGCTTCAAGCCTACCATGCCCGGATGCAGCGGGTGCTGGATCACATAGACCGGCATCTGGACGACGATCTGGACCTGGGCGCGCTGAGCAGCGTCGCAGCCTTCTCGAAGTTTCACTTTCACCGGCAGTTCTCGGCAACCTTCGGCTTGTCGGTGCATCGCTATGTCCAGCTCGCCCGTTTGAAGCGCGCCTCACACAGGCTGGCCGCAAAGGACGATCAGAGCGTCACCGACATAGCGATGGACGCCGGTTACTGTGCGCCTGATGCCTTCGCCCGCGCCTTTCGGCAACGGCTCGGGCAATCGCCTTCGTCGTTCCGGAAGTCTCCCGACTGGGCTCCGTGGCTTGCCGCCTTCAGGCCCCTCGAAAACGCAAGGAGCAAGCTCATGCAGATAACCTATGAAGAAGACGATGTGACGATCCGCGATGTGCCGCCCACGCCGGTGGCGATCCTGGAGCACCGGGGCGACCGGGCGACCCTCGGCGCCAGCATTGAGCGGTTCATCGCCTGGCGCAAAGCCGCCGGCCTGTCACCAGAGACAAGCCCTACCTTCAACATCTTCCGATCGCCGAGAACCCCCGCGATTCCCGCCGATTATAGCATGGACCTGTGTGTCGGGACCGGCCGGCCGATCGATGCAGATGATGAGGTGATGAAGGCCGGCGTGATCCCGGGCGGACGCTGCGCGGTCATCCGCGTCGTCCACGATACCCACAATCTGGAGCCCGCCGCACTCTACCTTTATCGTGACTGGCTTCCGGCCAGCGGCGAGGAGGCGCGCGACTTCCCGATCTATTGCCAGCGGCATTTTTCCTTCCCTCCGAATGTGCCGGTCCATGAGGTCATCGTGGAATTGTTTCTGCCGTTGAAGTAGCGCCCTGCGACAGCGGCCTGTCCCTTCCGATCGCAGGGAAATGGGCAGGCCGCGATCCAGCCGACCGTGGAGGATGCGCTCAGCCGAGTTCCTGGGCGATTCCAATGAGAATCCCTTCAGGCCCACGGATGTAGCAGAGCCGATACGCGTCTTTATACTGGACGACTTCGCCGACGAGCTGCGCACCGCGCGTGCTGAGCCTTTCAAGCGTCTCGTCGATGTCATCGACGGCGAACATGACACGGAGGTAGCCGAGCGCGTTGACCGGGGCATTCCGGTGATCTGCGACGACATCAGGCTTGAGGAATCGGGAGAGCTCGAGCCGGCTGTGGCCATCAGGTGTGCGCATCATGGCAATCTCGACATGCTGATCGCCCAGTCCGGTGATGCGCCCGGCCCATTCTCCTTCGACCATGGCCCGCCCTTCGAGCTCGAGGCCAAGTTCGGAAAAGAAATCAATCGCCGCTCCGAGGTCTTCGACGACGATTCCTACATTGTCCATCCGCTTGAGCGCCATGTTTTCCAATCTCCAAACTGTCGTTTCAATCGACAAGGTGACGCCTCGTCGAACATAGAACGTTTGAGGTGCATCAACACCGACAGCCGTCCAGGCGAATTCGCTGCTGTCGACATCAGAAGCTTGAATATTGGACTGCCTGAAACCGCTACTCCGTTTCCAAAAGGTCTCTTGGAGCGATTCCGGACACAAAACCGCTGCGCACCTCTACTGGAATTGCTCTCTTGTTTCACGCAACGCCGCCAAAAACCTCCATCGCGCTTCACGGGTCATCAGTCACAACTTAAGGCATCCGCCTCAGGTTCCGCTCATCACAGATAAGTTTTGACGTCAGTCGATGCGCAACGGCGCCCGGCAGCGGACTGCGAACGCGATCAATGCCCGCCCCGGCAAGCGGCGCGGCGAAGGCCCGGCAGCCAATCGATGCCGGGCAGGACAGCGGTCAGTGGCACAGCGCAAGAGCGCGCACGCGCCCTTCGATGTCATGGGCGCGATGATGTTCGACCGAGAGAATGTCGATCAGGTCGGCGAGTTTGAAATGGTGCTCGCAGCCGCCAACGTCGATGTGAATCTGGTTGCCGCTAATGTGTAAGCCGACGGCAACGAAGTTTCTCTCTTCGCCTTCATCCAATACCGATACAATAAACAGAGGTCCCTCCCTCTTTCGCTTATCCCTTTTTATAAAGTAAATCGGTGAATGCTTTATTATTAGCAGTTAATAATAATTTGTACTCAATGCATTGCTATAATTCAATATACGGCAGGCGGAAATGCGCCTGTCTTCGAACTCTACCGACAGCAGAGACCCTGATGGCATCAGGAGCGCCAGAGCATTTTCCTTTCGCCGATTGCGGCAACTGGACCGCGCGAGCGTTGGATCGCTGTTCAAATGGACATCCATGCCCTACTTAAGGGCGGTCACCATTGTCAGGGAACGCGCCAATGACGATACCCACGGCACTTGTAGACTGGCTTTCTCCCGATCGAACCGCATTGCTGGTCTACGATATGCAGGTCGGCATTGCCCGGCAGGTGGCGGGATCGGAAGAGACGACCCGCCGCATCGTTGAGATTGTCGCGGCAGCCAGACGCGCCGGGATGAGAATTGCCTTCTGCCGCCATCTTTCCCTGCCCAAGCCTTGGATGGGGCTGTTTGCAACGCGCATGGCAATGGCATGGCAACGCACCGATGACCCAGAGGCCGTAAAACCCTGGTTCCTGAGGGACAGCGAAGCGGTTCAGATCATTCCGGAACTCCATCCGCAGGAGCAGGATTTCGTGTTCGACAAGCTCGGAATGTCGGCTTTCGAGGGAACGCCACTCGAAATCGCCATGCGGGATGCCGGCCTTTCGGCATTGGCGATCTGCGGAATTGCGATGGAGTTCGGCATAGAGCCGACCTGCCGCCACGCCGCCGACCTCGGCATCGTCCCGATCCTGATCGAAGACGCATGCGGATATGGGGACGCGGAAGCCGCCAGACGATCCGTCGACTCCCTCCGCTTCATGGGCGACACCATTCTGTCGAATACACAGGAATTCCTGTCAGCCGTCGCTCGTCCGCAATAGCGGCCCGGGCACGGAACTCCTGCGGGCCATCTGCGCGAAGGCCTCGATTTGCCGACAAGGCGAATATCACTTTTTCTTCTCGGACAATTCCGCCTTGCCCGAACCCGTGCTGCCTTTCGCCGGGGAGCGTGGATTGTCCAGAAAGCGCGCAAGCACGTTGCGTTTTCTCTTGCGCGGGATGAGATCGATGTCGCTCACGAGCTTTGCGCCGCCCTCGCGCCGTTCCAAAGTGATCTTGCGGCTATGGAAGACTTCGAGCTCGGCGCGATGCGCCACACTGACGATGGTAACCTTGGGCAATTCCTCGATCACCATCTCCATCATCCTGTCCTGGCTCTTCTCGTCGAGCGCCGAGGTCGCCTC
>UCCS01000147.1 GCA_900470965.1 Hyphomicrobiales bacterium | reverse complement strand
CCCGGCTTATGCGGCGCGGCGACCCTGATGCATGGCAGGAGCCGCGGCAGCATTGCCGACGCGGAAGCCACGGATGAGACCGAGTAGTTCATCGGTGTCGGCAGCCAGCGTTTCGGCCGATGCCGTGGTCTCTTCGGCCATGGCGGCGTTCTGCTGGGTGGCGGCGTCGAGCTGGTTCATCGAGGACGAGATCGAACGCAGCGTCGTATCCTGTTCGGACGCGCTGTGGGCGATCTTGGCGACGATCTCATTGGCAGCCTTGATCTGGTCGGAGATGCGCTTCAGCGCTTCGCCTGCCTCGCCGACGAGGCGGACACCGTGGTCGACCTGGCTGGACGAGCGGGCGATCTGATCCTTGATCTCCTTGGCGGCAGCAGCCGAGCGCTGGGCCAGTTCACGCACTTCCTGGGCGACGACGGCAAAACCCTTGCCGCTTTCGCCGGCACGGGCTGCCTCGACACCGGCGTTGAGCGCCAGCAGGTTCGTCTGGAAGGCGATCTCGTCGATGACGCCGATGATCTTGGTGATCTCCGACGAGGACTTTTCGATGCCGCTCATGGCTTCGATCGCCTGGGTGACGATCGCATCGCTATGGGTGGCTTCGGTCGAGACCGAGTGAACCCGCTTGCTGGCTTCATGGGCACCATCGGCCGTCTGGCGGACGGCAACGGTCAGCTCATCGAGAGCAGCCGAGGTTTCTTCCAGGCTTGCGGCCTGACGCTCGGTGCGCTGCGAAAGCTCGTTGGAGGCGCGACGGATCTCTTCCTTGGCGACACCGATATCACCGCCCTTGGCGCTGACCTGGGCCATCGCGGCCTCGAGATGCGAGAGCGCATCGTTGAAGTTGTCGCGCAGGGCCGCATATTTCTGGCCGATGTCGGCGCAACGCACCGTCAGGTCGCCGTGGGCGATCTGCTCCAGCGCCTGACCGATGGTGCTGACGACACGGGCCTGCAGCGAGGCTTCATCCTGCTGATGGCGCAGGTTGCTTTCGCGCTCGCTTTCGAGAGCCAGCTGCTGGGCAGCCTCGCGATCGGACATCGCGTGACGTTCCCTGATCTTTTCCTGCAGCGACTGCGTCGCCTTCGCCATCATGCCGACTTCGTTGTTCATGCCGGTATGCGGGATCTTCAGGGAAACATCTTCCTCGGCAACCGCCTGCAGAGCGTTGTGCACGTCCTTCAGAGGGTTCGAAATACCGCGGATGA
>UCCS01000203.1 GCA_900470965.1 Hyphomicrobiales bacterium | reverse complement strand
TCAATGCGCCGGCGCCGGCAGGCTCCAGCGTCTCGATGACGATCTGGTATTTGGATGAGCCGGGGAAGGTCGTGACCTTGCCGGTCGCGATCACCTCCATGCCCTCTTCCGGGCGGAACTTCAGGCGAGAAAAAGTGCCTTTCCAGATGACTGCATCGATACGCGCGCGGTCGTCCTTCAGCGAGAAGTAAGCGTGGCCCGAGGAATGCGGGCCACGGTAACCCGAAATCTCGCCGCGCACACGCACCTGATCGAAGGCTGTCTCGACGGTCCGCTTGATGGAACCGGAGAGCTCCGAGACCGAATATTCCGCAAGGTTGGTAGGCGAATCGCCGTCAAAGACATTGCTCATCCCCCCTTTCTATTTTGATCGCCCCCAAACGGAAAGGTCGGGGTAGGAGAAGGGCGAATTTTTATTCAAAAATCGGTGGGAGACCCAAGAAATAGGGATATCGCTACTCCAAAAAAAATCTTAGTATCATTCACGTTCGTAGGGAGTGGCGAACACCGACCCGAAAAATGAGCATGCTGGTGACAGTGAGTATTCCCCGCCGATGGAAGGCGCGGAAGGGATCGCTTCTTTCATCGTCGCTATGTTCAACCATTATAGGTATCGGCTCGCCCTCTTTCCGAACAACCAGTCGATCAGGCGCCGATCGAATTGTCAGCGTGATGCTGCTTCGCTCTACGTCGTTGCCGTTGAGGGGGAGTTCCGTTTACGTAAATGAGAAAGTAACGGAACTTTTCAGCCTGTAACAGAGTTGACTTATATCGAAACGCATGCCCGGCGCAAGCCGGAGGAAATGCCGTCAGGTGAACGCATCCGTAACCATGGCTGCAATTGCAGCTTTCATTAAGGGTGGCCAATAAACTTTTGTTAGCGGAGGGCCCCTAGGCTCCTCGCAAACGACCTGAAGAAGAGGTGACGACATGATCATCCTGACAGCAACCACCCTGGGCCTCACCGCTGGCCTTATGCGCTCAGCCGGCGTCATTGCAATCGTCGCCATGCTGATCGCCGTAACCTTTGCCATCGCCGCGATTGTCTCGGGCGGTGCGGTTTCATTCCTGGCACTTTTCTACACGATCATCGGTTACAATGTCGGCCTGCTGCTTTATCTGGGCGGCCTCTTTACCACCGATCGCCTGCGGGCTGTGCTCGTCCACTCCTGAAAGACAGGACGTCAGTCCGACGCCGGCCGGTAACGGAAGAACTGGACGCCGCTGCCCGCAGCTTTCGGCAGCGGGTCAAGATACGCAGGGATACTGCCCTTCCCCAGCTGCGCATAGAGCCCGTCGGGCTTCAATCTGGCGATTTCACTTGTCTGCAGATCATCCGGGCAGAAGGCAAGCACAGTGACGCCCGCTCCCTTCAGAAATGCCTCTGCTTCCTGCGGCTCGGCCAGACCGATATGCATCTCGGTCAGCATGCCGCCCTGGTTGCGATGATAGGGCGCCGACAAAACACGGTTGGCGGTGTAGCGCAGGATTGGCACACCCATCTCCGACGGTGCCGAGACGAGACCGGCAGGCAGGCCGCCGAGCGGCGCGAGCGCCTGCCGGGAGGAACATGAAGGCCTCTCTGCCTCGTCGGCATTCTTTGTCTTGTTGACCTGCATTTCGACGAGTGCGCCGCCGACGGCCCATACCGCCGGCACGCTTGCCAGAACCGTCACGATATAGACGAGGGCAGCTGCGGCATTTTCGCTGTCGCCGTTCGACATGCGGCGCACGTCAATGATCAGCAAGGCAAGCGGCAGGATGGACAGGAGGTTTGAGAAGACGGCTCCACGGACCTGTACCAGTGCGACGGCCCAGCTGACGCTCAAGAGCGCCAGAAGGACGAGATGGACCTGCACGCGATCGCCCTGCACGGAGCGGAAAATGCAGACGGCGATCGCGAGCAGGCCAGGCGCATAGAATGCGCCGATGGAAAAGGGATCTGTCCGGCTGAGCGCGAGAATGGATTGCGCTTCCGAGACATTGCGCAGCCAGAGCTCGACCAACATAGGATCGAGATCGGCAAGCGGATTGCGCAGGCATTCAGGCGCAATGACCATAGCCGAACCGAAAACGGCGGCGCCGACCGCCGCAAGCATGGCGAAACGCAAGCCGCGGCCGAGACGGCTGGCAAAGACGGCGGAGGCGAGCAGCAGGCCACCGCCAATCGTCGCCAGGCTGTAGAAGCCGAGCGAGAGATTGTCGCAAGTCACCGCCGAATAGTGCTGTGGCGGCACCGTTGCAAAGAAGAGGATGCTGATCGCAACAGCGAGGCTAAGGCCGAAAGCCCTGGTGGCGGCGGCGAACGGCTCGCCTTCCCAGACCCAGAGAAATGCCACGACCAAGCAATAGATGGCAACGAAGGGCGTGGTTTCCGCACCGATCGCAATCGCCAATGCGGCTGACACGCCGGCGACGGCGTAGTTCCAGGCGCGCTGTTTTTCATCGAAGAGCATCGCCACCATCGTCGCGACGAGCGCGAGCTGGGCATTGTGATGATCGATGGCGCCGGGCGCAAAACGATTGCCAGTATAGATCGCCATGCCGGCAAAGCAGAAAGACAGGTGCATGCCGGCAAGGCCGCCGACACGACGGCCGGCAAGGCCCATGGCAAGCATGGCAGGAAAAACGAGCGACAGGGGCCAGACCACGAGTGCAGCAGCTTCCGCAGCATCATGGCCGAGGAGGAGGCCGAAGAAGCGAATGAGCGCAGCGATCGGCAGGTCGATCAGCCGCGACCAGTGCATGAGCGTGCCTTCCCCCAGACCGAGCCGATACTGCATCAGATCGAACCAGCCCTGCCCGTTCAGGAAATCCCTGACCTCCACCAAGCGCATGCCGTCGTCATTATCGGGGCCGACATAATCGACCGGACCTCCGGCATATTTCATGACGGTGATAATGCCGATCAGGATAACGGTGTAGATGAGAGCGGATGGCAGGAGACGCGTCAGCATCTGCCGGATACTGCCGACGAATCCAGTCCTGGCTGATGCGGATTGCGCCTTGGCGATCGGCTGCACTGCGTTCATCATGATAGCCAGGTCGTTGCGTGATGGGCAAACCTTAGCCTTGGCTTATCAAGAAAGTGTAAACCACAGGACGTGACAGCTTTCGTTTCTTATAGGGGCTTGTTAACGCTGCATGGCGTAAATTCGCCGCGGTTTCTTTGTAACGAGTGTAACCCAATGGCGCGATCGCTCAGCGAAAGTCCTGATATTGCCGTTCTGCTTCCCTGCTACAACGAAGCGGCGACGATCGGGGCTGTCGTCAGGGGTTTCCGGGCGGCACTGCCCGATGCGCATATCCATGTCTACGACAACAATTCCACCGATGGCACGGCGTTGCATGCCATGCTCGCCGGCGCGCATGTCGTGCGCGAGCGGCGCCAGGGCAAGGGTCATGTGGTGCGGCGGATGTTCGCCGATATCGATGCCGACATCTACATCATCGCCGACGGCGACGGGACCTATGCGCCCGAGGATGCCGAAGAGCTGGTGCGGACGCTGCTGACGGAACGGGCCGATATGGTGGTCGGCACGCGGCGCGGCGTGCATGACGATGCCGGCCGGCAGGGACATGCCCTCGGGAACCGGCTGTTCAACATCCTCTATCGCGCGATCTTCGGGCCTGACTTCACCGACATCTTCTCCGGCTATCGAGCCTTCTCACGCCGTTTCGTCAAGAGTTTCCCCGCGGTTTCCGGCGGCTTCGAGATCGAGACGGAAATGTCGGTGCATGCGTCGCGGCTGAAATTGCCTGTCAGTGAACTGGAACTGCATTACGGGAGGCGCCCGGAAGGCTCGCATTCGAAGCTGTCGACCTTCCGCGACGGCGGCAAGATCCTCTGGATGTTTGCCATGCTGATGAAGGAAACGCGGCCCTTCGCTTTCTTCGGCACGATCAGCGCCCTCTTCATGCTGGCAAGTCTCGGCTTCATGGAGCCGGTGCTGGCAGAATATTTTGCAACCGGCCTCGTCAGCCGCATGCCGACCTGGGTGCTTTCGACGGCACTGGCGATGATCTCCATCATGCTGTTTACTGCCGGTGTAATCCTCGATTCCGTTGCGCGATCGCGGGCTGAGCAGTTGCGCATCCATTATATGAGCCTTGCGGCACCGGTTTCGGTAAAGGATAAAACCTCAGCCATAACGCTTGATGGCAAGAAAGCGGATGCCGCATGAAGAAGCTCGTTCGTTTCGCGATCGCCGGTGGGCTGGGTTTTATCGTCGATGCGGGCGTGCTTGCGCTGCTTCTGCAAGTGACGCCACTCGGTCCCTTCATCGCCCGGCTGTTTGCCATTGCGCTCGCGATGGCGACGACATGGGCCTTCAACCGGACTTTCACGTTCGACCGATCAGGCCGGTCGCTGGCCGCAGAAGGCTTCCGCTACGGGTCGGTCGGCGTGACGGCCGCCCTCGTCAATTATGGGCTCTACTCGGCGCTGCTTCTATCGCTACCGGCGCTGCAGCCGCTTGTCGCGATGGTGCTCGCGACCGCAGCGTCGATGTTCTTCAGCTTCTTCGGCTATTCCCGCTTCGTCTTCCGCGGCAAAGCCGAGAAAAATTAAACGGCTTCCCAACCATCCTGCTCGCTGGCGCGGTAGATGGCGTCGATGACCTTCTGGTTGAGCTTGGAATCTTCCAGCGTAACGATCTCTTCCTTTTCGCCTGCAGCAGCGCGGGCAAAAGCTTCCGCCTGGCACCTGTACTGGCGGCTGTCCTGGAAGCGGATGATCTGGGATTCGTTATGACCACGATTGGTCACTTCGATCTCCTCAGGGCCCCAGCGATTGGCGTTGAAGGGCGACTTGACCTCGATATAGCCGTCGGTGCCGTGGAAGACCATGATCTGGCGGCCGGCCATCTGGGTGGAAATATAGAAGCTCAGCTCGAAATCGCCGAAATCGGCCTTCACGCTGGAATAGATATCGGTGCCGAACTCGGCATCGCGCTCGGTGATCGCCTGGACCCAGGACGGCTCTTTGCCGGTGGAGAAGCGGGTGCTGATGACGGGATAGACGCCGATGTCAGGCAGGCCGCCGCCACCAAGCGCCGGGATGTTGCGCATGTTGCCGGGGTCGCGGTTGTAATAGGTGAAGGCGCCCTGCACATGCCGAAGTTCGCCGATCGCACCATCTTGCAACAAGGAACGGACCTTCCGCCAGACCGGCGAATAGGTGACCATGAAGGCTTCGCTGATGATGACCTTGTTGCGGTTGCGGGCGGTGATGAGATCGTCGATCTCGGAGGCCTTGAGCGCAATCGGCTTTTCGCAGAGTACATGCTTGCCGGCATCCGCAGCCTTGATCGACCATTCGATATGCTGGGAGGTCGGCAGCGGAATATAGACGGCATCGATCACGTCGGACGCCAGCATTTCCTCGTAGGAGCCGAAGGCATGCGGCACGGAGAAGCGGTCCGCCATGTCACGGGCGCGCGCAAAATCACGGCTGGCAATGGCGGAAATAACGCAGTTTTCCGCGTCCTGAATGGCGGGAACGACATTGTCCCGGCCGATCTTGGCCGTTGAAAGTATACCGAAACGCAACATGAAAGGTCCTCCTGAAATCCATCGGGCGCACCTTATTCAGCCCTCTCTTGCGGCGCAATGGCGCGACGGCCGATCACGGAAGTTTGGTTTCCTTCCAGGACACTCCGCGCTAGGTTACCGATGGACGGCGTTCTGCCGTTTCAGATTTCAATCACTTCAGCATTTTGGGAGAGCGCCATGGAAATGCGCCGGCTTGGAAAAACAGGTCTTTCGATCTCGCCGATCGTCTTCGGCGGCAATGTCTTCGGCTGGACGGCCGACGAGAAAACGTCCTTCGATATTCTGGACGGCTTCTTCGATGCGGGTCTCAACACGATCGACACCGCCGACGTCTATTCCGCCTGGGTGCCGGGCAATAAGGGCGGCGACTCTGAAGAGATCATCGGCAAGTGGCTGAAGAAGGGAAAGGTCTCCCGCGACAGGGCCGTGATCATCACCAAGGTCGGCTCCGACATGGGTCAGGGCAAGACGCTGAAGGCCAACTATATTCTGAAGGCAGTTGAGGACTCGCTGCGCCGGCTGCAGACCGACTATATCGACCTCTATCTGTCGCACTGGCCCGATGCCGATACGCCGCATGAGGAATCGCTTGGCGCCTATGCCAAGCTGCTCGAACAGGGCAAGATCCGCTCCGTGGGCTGCTCGAACTATGATGCGAGCCTGCTGCAGGCCTCCTTCGATGCCGCCGACAAGGCAGGCCTGCCGCGCTATCAGGCGCTGCAGCCGGAATATAACCTCTATGAGCGTTCGAGCTTTGAAGGCCCGCTTGCCGATCTCTGCGTGAAGGAGGATATCGGCGTTATCACCTATTTCAGCCTCGCAGCCGGCTTCCTGTCGGGCAAGTACCGCAGCAAGGCGGATACGGAGGGCCGGGCCCGCGAAGGCCGTGTTTCCCAGTATCTCAATGACAAGGGCATGCGCATTCTCGCAGCACTCGACACGGTCTCGGCCGAGACGGGCGCCATGCCGGCGGAAATCTCGCTCGCCTGGCTCCTGCGCAAGAAGGGCGTGACGGCGCCGATCGCCAGTGCTACGAGCCTTTCCCAGCTTGAAAGCCTGGTGAAATCGGCCACGCTCAAGCTCTCCGACGAGGCAATGGCGCTGCTCGACGAGGCCGGTGCCTAAAACGAGGTGATGACGTGACCGTGACAATCCGCGATGCGAGACCCGAAGACGAGACGCGCTGGCGTGCTCTCTGGGCGGACTATCTCGCTTTCTACGAGGTCACCGTCGATGCGGATATTACCGATTCCACCTGGCGCCGGGTCTTCGATCCGGCGTCGGCAATCTTCATGCGGGTGGCGGAACTCGACGGCGAAGTCGTGGGCTTTACACTCTGCCTGACACATGAAGGCACATGGATCCGCGGTAGGGACTGCTATCTCGAAGACCTGTTCGTATCAGAAAATGTGCGCGGCAAGGGTGTCGGCCGGGCGCTGATGGACGACCTCGTGGCCCTCTGCAAGAAGAACGGATGGTCGCGGCTCTACTGGCATACGAGCGAGCAGAACAAGACGGCCCGCGCGCTCTACGAGACATACGTCAAGAGTGACGGCCACATCCGCTACCGCATCAATTTTTGAGTTGCGGAAAGCCCTCATACCATTCGGAATGATCACCTTCCCAATTGGCCATGCCCGGCTTGGTCAGGATGCCGCGCGGGCGCACATAGCTCTGGATCACCCGCTTCGGCCGCTCATGCCACTGGATGTTGAAGGCCCATAGTTTCGGGAAGAAGCAGAGCGAGGCATAGGGTAGGTGGTCATGGATCCACCAGGCGAGCCTCTGCCAATCGCTTTCGTCACTATAACGATCGACCACCCAGGGAACGGCGATGCAAGCGGCCGCTCCCATGCAGCCGTCGAAGTCGCGCATGTCCCAGATATGATGGGCGGCGGTGGCGGCATTGGTCGAGCAGTTCAGGTTGTTCTCATTGCCGAAGCGATTGACCGCAGGCGAGCGGTAGCCGGAGCGGATATGAAGGCGCCCGAACGTCGCTTCCAACGGCTCCAGCAATTCCTCGCAGAGACGCCGGCCCGTTTCGACGGCAAGATCGGGATCGTCGGGGATGTTCGGGATGCGATAGAAATCGGCGATCTCTGAATGGAGGAAATCGCGGAAGAAGAAGTTCCGAGACAGGCGCACCCGACCGAGATCCTCCAGTCCCTTCATCGATCCCGGTTTCTTCATGCACTGTCCTCCCCGATTGCTCCAGACATCATTGCCCGGAAAATGGAGCCGTTCCACCCGAAATGCGCCGGGAACAATTAGCACGGTATTCGCTTCTAAGAGTGTCGCCGAAAGGGCGCGAATCCCCCAACGAAGGAACGGAACAATGGCCAAGGAAAAGACACTGGAAGATCTGTTTTACGATACGCTCAAGGACATCTATTTCGCCGAACGGCAGATATTGCGCGCCCTGCCGAAGATGGCGCGCGCTGCCCAGTCCCAGGAACTGAAGGCGGGTTTCGAGAAGCATCGCGAAGAAACCGAAGGTCATGTCGAGCGGCTGCAGCAGGTCTTCGAAATCATCGGCAAGCGCGCCCAGGGCAAGACCTGTGAGGCGATCCAGGGCATCATTGCCGAAGGCGAGGAAATCATCGAGGATTTCAAAGGTACTGCCGCGATTGATGCAGGCCTGATCTCCTCGGCTCAGGCCGTCGAGCATTATGAAATCGCTCGCTACGGGACACTGAAGACCTGGGCGCAGACGCTGGGCTTCAAGGAAGCCGTCACGCTTCTCGATCAGACGCTGCAGGAAGAAGGCAAGACCGACCAGCTTCTGACGAAGCTTGCAACGACTGCCGCGAACCAGAAAGCGTCTCGCGCAGCCTGATACTTGTCCTCATACCGGCAAGGAGAGCGGCCGGCGCCGGCCGCTCTCCTTCTCCCAGCCTTGCCTTCGCCGACGACCCCGCTATCATTTCCTTCAGAATGTGAGGCGAGGTGTCGATATGGCCGACAGGCAGGCAATCGAAGCGACGGTTCATCTCTATGTCGAGGGCATGGCCTTCGCCAATGAAGCAGCCCTGAAGAAAGCCTTTCACCCGAAGAGCTCGATCATCGGGCACTATCAGAATGCGGTGGAATGGCTTTCGCGCGATGAATTCATCGCGGCAATCCTTGAGGAAGGGGCCGCACCACCCGGAACTCAGCCTTATATGGACATCGGCAGCATCGATATTTCCGGCGATGCGGCGACTGTGAAAGTGACCGACGATTTTGCCGGCATGCGCTTCACCGACTATCTGTCACTGTTGAAGATCGACGGACGCTGGACGATCGTCAGCAAGCTCTATCATCTTCACATATAAAAGACCGGCAGCTTGCGCCGCCGGTCTTCTCAAACTTTCTGTTAGCCGGATCAGCTTCTCAGGACGCCGCCGGTGAACTTGGCGACGCTGGCGACGATCTTCTGCGTCAGCGCTTCAAAATCCTCGTCGGTCAGCGTGCGGTCGGCCGGCTGGATCTGGACCTCGATCGCAACAGATTTCTTACCCTCGCCAACCGAGGCACCTTCGAAAATATCGAAGACGTTGACGCCAGTGATAAGCTTGCGATCGACGCCGGTGGCCGCCTTGATGATGGCGCCGGCTTCCACCGTCTTGTCGACGACGAAGGCGAAGTCGCGCCTGACGGCCTGGAAGGGCGAAAGTTCGAGCGCCGGCTTGGTGCGGGTCGCCTTCTTCTTCGGCTCGGCCATGGCATCGAGATAGACTTCGAAGCCGCAGAGAGCACCGGACACATCAAGCTTTTCAAGCGTGGTCGGATGGAACTCGCCGAAATAGCCGAGGATCACCTTCGGACCCATCTTGATCGTGCCGGAACGGCCGGGGTGATACCATTCCGGACCACCCCGCTCGATCTGGATATTGCCCGTCGGCAGGCCGCAGGCTTCGATAACGGCAAGCGCATCGGCCTTGGCATCGAAGACATCGACCGGCTGGCCGCCGCCCTTTGCCGCATTCGACCACATGCGGCCGGCGCCGGAAAGCGATGCCGTGCCACGGCGGATGCCGCCGGCGACGCGCCGCTGGCCTTCCGGCGTGTCGTTTTCGTAGGTGCCAGAGACCTCGAAGATCGCCACATCGCCATAGCCCTTATCGGCATTGCGCTGGGCGGCCGTCAGCAGACCCGGCAGCAGCGAGGGGCGCATGTCCGACATTTCGGCTGCGATCGGATTGGCAAGCTTGAGGGCCGGAGAACCACCGCCGAACAGCTTTGCCTGATCTTCCGGAATAAAAGACCAGGTGACGGCTTCCAGCATGCCGCGCGAGGCGAGTGCGCGCTTGGCGGAGCGGGTGCGGATCTGCAGCGTCGTCAGGATGCGACCGTTGACAGCAGCATGACTTTCGAGCGGCGCTGGCTTGATGTTGTCGACGCCATGGATGCGCATGACCTCTTCGACGAGATCGGCCTTGCCGTCCACGTCAGGACGCCAGGAGGGAACCGCCACGGAGACGCGTTCGCCGGAGCCGGAAACCTTGAAGCCGAGACGGGTCAGGATCGTGTTGCTTTCGTCCGTCGAGACCTCGAGGCCGGTCAACCGCTTGACCTCCGAATAGGGGAAGTCGACGACCTTCGGCTCGTAACCCTTATAGCCGACGATCTCGGCCTTTGCCGGCGTACCGCCGCAAAGTTCCAGCACCAGTTCCGTCGTGCGCTCGAGGCCGGGAACCATGTATTCCGGATCGACGCCGCGTTCGAAACGGTAGCGCGCATCGGTGATGATGCCGAGCGCGCGCCCAGACTTGGCGATGTTCATCGGATCCCAGAGAGCGGATTCGATCAGCACGTCAACGGTTTTTTCATCACAGCCGGAATGTTCGCCGCCCATGATGCCGCCGATCGATTCAATACCGTTCTCGTCGGCGATGACGACATTGTTCGGGCCGAGCTTATATTCGCGCTGGTCGAGCGCCAGCACGGTTTCGCCTTCCTTGGCGCGACGCACAGTCAGGTTGCCCTTGACCTTGGCGGCGTCGAAGACGTGCATCGGCCGGCCCTGGTCGAAGGTCATGTAGTTGGTGATATCGACGAGCGCATTGATCGGGCGCAGGCCGATGGCGAGCAGCCGCTGCTGCAGCCAGCGCGGGCTCGGACCATTCTTCACGCCGCGCACGAGCCGCAGGCCGAAGCCCGGGCAGAGTTTAGGATCATCGAGATCGAGCGTCAGCTTGACCGGCGTTTCGCCTTCGACGGCGAAGGACGGCGCAGGTCGCGTCTTCAGCGTGCCGAGGCCGGAGGCTGCAAGATCGCGGGCGATGCCATAGATCGAGGTGCAGTCCGGACGGTTCGGCGTCAGGTTGATCTCGATGACCGGATCGTCGAGATGGGAATAGGCGGCGTAGCTCGTGCCCACGGGCGCATCTTCCGGAAGGTCGATGATGCCGTCGTGATTGTCGGAGATCTGCAGTTCCTTTTCCGAGCACATCATGCCGCGGCTTTCGACACCGCGGATATTGCCGACCGACAGCGTCACGTCGATGCCGGGAACATAGGTGCCGGGAGCGGCAAAGGCGCCGATCAGGCCTGCACGCGCATTCGGTGCGCCGCAGACGACCTGCACCGGAGCGCCTTGGCCGGTATCGACCATCAGCACCTTCAGACGGTCGGCCTGCGGATGCTTCTCAGCCGAGAGAACCTTGGCGATGACGAAAGGCTTGAAGGCCGCCTTGTCGTCGACATCTTCCACTTCCAGCCCGATCTCAGTCAGGCGGGTGCAGATTTCATCGAGCGTGGCATCCGTTTCCAGATGATCCTTAAGCCAGGAGAGTGTGAATTTCATAGGTTCAATCCTCCCTTAAACGCTCAGGCCACCGAACAGCGTCGGCATGTCGAGCGGTCGGAAGCCGTAGTGGTTCATCCAGCGGACATCGGCATTGAAGAAGTCGCGCAGGTCGGGCATGCCGTATTTCAGCATGGCGATACGGTCGAGGCCCATGCCCCAGGCAAAGCCCTGATATTCGTCCGGATCGAGCCCGCCATAGCGCAGCACGTTCGGGTGGACCATGCCGCAGCCGAGGATTTCCATCCAGTCGGTGCCTTCGCCGAACTTGACGATCGGACCGGAGCGGTCGCACTGGATGTCGACCTCGAAGGAGGGCTCGGTGAAGGGGAAGAAGGACGGGCGGAAACGCATCGTCACGCTGTCGACCTCGAAGAAGGTCTTGCAGAACTCCTCCAGCACCCAGCGGATATTGGCGACATTGGCCTTCTTGTCGATGACCAGGCCTTCGACCTGATGGAACATCGGCGAATGCGTGGCATCGGAATCCTGGCGGTAGGTCTTGCCGGGGATGATGATGCGGATCGGCGGCTTCTGCGATTCCATCGTGCGAACCTGCACCGGCGAGGTATGCGTGCGCAGAACCTTGCGCTCGCCCTTCTCATCCGGATTGAAGAAGAAGGTGTCGTGCATCTCGCGGGCCGGATGTCCCTCGGGGAAGTTCAGAGCCGTGAAATTGTAATAGTCGGTCTCGATATCGGGACCTTCGGCAATCGAGAAACCCATGTCACCGAAGATTGCGGTGATTTCGTCGACAATCTGGCTGATCGGATGGATGCGGCCGCGCTCGGCCGGCGAGGAACGGACCGGCAGACTGACGTCGACCGTTTCGGCCTTGAGACGGGCATTGATCGTAGCTTCCTTCAGCACCGATTTGCGGTCGGCAAGGGCGTCGGTTACTTCGTTCTTCAGTGCATTGATTGCTGCGCCGCGGGTCTGTCGCTCTTCCGGCGTCATGGCGCCGAGCGTCTTCAGCAGCTCAGAAATCGAGCCCTTCTTGCCGAGCGCGGAAACACGAACGGTTTCGAGCGCAGGCTCGTCATTGGCGGCGGCAATTTCGGCAAGCAGAGAGGATTTAAGCTGGTCGATATCTGACATTGTCTTCTTTCCGTCCAGATCAGGCGGCGTTCGAAAGGCGGGCGCGGCAAGGCCGCGCAAGCAGTACAAAGAAAGAAAAACCCGCGCTAGCCCAAACCAGCGCGGGTTTCCCAAAATTCAAAAAAAGCGTCAAGCTTGGGAAGCGCTGGTTAACGAACCGCGCCTTCAAACTCGTTAGCCGTGCCGGTTTCCTTGAGGTACTCAAGGGCCTTCTTGGCGGCAGCAACCAGGGCACCGAATGCTTCCGGCTCATGGATTGCCATGTCGGAGAGAACCTTGCGGTCGACTTCGATGCCAGCCTTGTTCAGGCCGTCGATGAAGCGGCCATAGGTCAGGCCGAATTCGCGGACGGCAGCGTTGATACGCTGGATCCAGAGGGCGCGGAAGTTGCGCTTGTTAACCTTGCGGTCGCGGTATGCGTACTGCTTGGCGCGGTCAACGGCAGCCTTGGCGGTACGGATGGTGTTCTTGCGGCGGCCGTAGAAACCCTTGGCCTGCTTCAGAACCTTCTTGTGCTTGGCGTGGGCGGTGACGCCTCTTTTTACACGTGCCATTTCATGATCTCCTTAATCTAACGCGTTACCGGAATAGTCTCAGAGACCGTTCGGCAGATAGTTCTTCACAACCTTGCGGCCATCGGGTTCTGCCAGAACCATGGTGCCGCGTGCATCGCGAATGAACTTGTTCGTGCGCTTGATCATGCCATGGCGCTTGCCAGCGGCAGCCGCCTTGACCTTGCCGGTGGCGGTGATCTTGAACCGCTTCTTGGCAGAGGACTTCGTCTTCATCTTGGGCATTTTGCTACTCCGTTCTGAGAGCTCCTCACCCGCCTCATCAAAGAAGCCCTTCTGCGAAAGCCCTGTTACGGTCTTCGCCAAAGGCGTGGGAGCGTTTGTTGTTGATCTGCGGGGCCAGTGACGAAACCTGCCCGCAAGCATTCGAAACTGCCACGGCATGCCCTGCCGGTCAGTTCGGACGCGCGCTTATAACCGCAGCGTCATGAAAGTGCAACGGGGCGGATGATGATTCTTGCACCCGCAAGAATCACAAAAGCCGCCCTGTCGGACGGCTTTGAGCGAAAGGATGCGGCACCGGTTACTTCGGCGCCAGCACCATCATCATCTGGCGGCCTTCGAGCTTCGGCTCGGCTTCGACCTTGGCAATCTCAAGCGTGTCGGCCTTGACCTGCTGGAGAAGTTTCATGCCGAGTTCCTGGTGGGCCATTTCGCGGCCACGGAACTTCAGCGTTACCTTCACCTTGTCACCTTCGTCAAAGAAGCGACCCATCGCCTTCATCTTCACTTCATAGTCATGAGTGTCGATGTTCGGACGCATCTTGATTTCTTTGACTTCAACCACCTTCTGCTTCTTGCGCGCTTCGGCGGCCTTCTTCTGGTTGGCATATTTCAGCTTGCCCAGATCGAGGATCTTACACACCGGCGGCTCGACATTGGGAGAAATTTCGACGAGGTCGAGGCCGGCTTCTTCCGCCATTCTCAAGGCCTGGTCGGTAGGCACGACGCCCAGATTCTCACCGTTCGCCCCAATCAGCTGAACTTTGGGAATGCGGATTTCACGGTTCGAACGCGGTCCATCCTTTACGGGCGCGTCGGTTTTAAAGGGTCTGCGAATGGTCGTATTCTCCTCGCGTTGTTCGGAACGTTGCAGCTTCGTGTCCCAGTTCGAAAGGGGGCACAAACGGGTCACGCCATCACTGCAACGGATTCAATAACACCCTATAGCGGAAAAATCACCTGCTGTCAGCCTGTCAAGAATCTGTTTTATAGACCAAAATAATAGGAGTTCTGCCCGATGTCCGACGAGATGCCCATTCTTCAGCCGAAGTTCCTGACAGTCGGTGAAGACGAGGACGCACGGCAGATCGCCATGCTGCTGCGGCCGGCGCGGGCAGGCGCCGACCTTCCCGCCCTCGTCTGGCTATCCGGCTACCGATCCGACATGAGCGGCAGCAAGGCCGTCGAAATCGACCGGCTGGCGGAGGAACTGGGTGCCGCCTGCATCCGCCTCGACTATTCCGGTCACGGGCTTTCCGGCGGTACCTTCACCGACGGCACGATCTCGCGGTGGCTGCAGGAGGCGCTCGCGGTGATCCGCGATACCGCCCCCAAACGGATGATCCTCATCGGCTCTTCGATGGGCGGCTGGATCGCACTCAGAGTGGCGCAGGAGCTTGCGAAAGACGGCGGTCCAAAGCTCGAAGGCATGGTGTTGATAGCGCCGGCGCCGGACTTCACCTCTGATCTCATCGAGCCGCACCTCAAGAAGAAGGAACGCGCCTCGCTGGAGGAGCGCGGCTATTTCGAGGAACGCTCGCAGTATAGCCCGGAGCCCAACATCTATACACGCGCCCTCATCGAGGACGGCCGCCAGAACCGGGTGCTGACCGGCATTATCGAAACAGGCTGCCCAATCCATATCCTGCAGGGCATGAAAGATGCTGACGTGCCCTATCTGCATGCGATGAAACTCGTGGAACATCTTCCTGCCGACGACGTGGTGCTGACCTTCATCCGCGACGGCGACCACAGGCTGTCGCGCCCCCAGGACATCGAGCGGCTGCGCAGCGCCGTCAAAGGCCTCATCCGATAGACTGAAGCCAGTCGTCCACCAAAGAATATGCAACTGCCCGAATAGAGGACTTTGGTTGAGCAAGTTATGCTCAGATATCCCTAAGGTTATGTTGCATTTTAACCATGTCTACGAGTTGCAAGGCCCTCCCAAGAAGTAACGATTGACTCCTTTCAGCCCTCTCCGTTAACTGTTTGTTAATAAATGAAGGGCGATGCAGGGAAGTAGGGCGTGCGGATCAAGGGTTTCCTCGTGGCCATGATGGCCGTATTTGCAATGGCGCCGGCCGCTATTCCGGCTCCTAGCAAAAATGCCTCCATGGTGACCGGCAATGCGACATCGCAGCCGGTCGGTCATTACGACTTCTGTCAGACGCACCGCAGCGAATGCGGTGCCAACCGCAATGCCGGTCCGCTCGCCATGACCGGCGCCAAGTGGGCCACGGTCCGTTCGGTCAACGCGACCGTCAACCGCACCATCACGCCGATGACCGACAAGGAAATCTACGGCAAGGACGAGGTCTGGGCCTATCCAACCACGGCTGGCGACTGCGAGGACTTCGCGCTTCTGAAGCGCCGTATCCTCATCCAGCGCGGCTTCTCACCTGCCGATCTGCTGATGACAGTTGTCCGCAAGCCTGATGGTGAAGGTCATGCGGTGCTGACGTTGCGTACTGCCGAGGGCGATTTCGTGCTCGACAACCTGGCTTCCGACGTCAAGCCGTGGTTTGCGACGCCCTATAGCTTCATCAAGCGCCAGTCGAGCTTCAATGCTGGTCGCTGGGTCACCATCGAGAATGGCCGCGACGTTCTGGTCGGCGCTCTGAAATAATTAATTTTGAGGGGACTGTGGGAAAGGCCGGCGAAAGCCGGCCTTTTTCATTTCTGAGCTATGCTTCACGCGTTCCCGATGAAAATACCGGCTGCGAGCACGAGGCTGCCGCCGACGACCACCTGGAAGGCGGCGCGCAGGAACGGCGTCTCCATATATTTGTTCTGGATGAAGGCGATCGCCCAGAGCTCGAAGAAGACGATGATGGCGGCGGTAATGGTCGCGGTCCAGAAGTCCGGGATCAGGTAGGGCAGTGCGTGGCCGAGACCGCCGAGCGCCGTCATGATGCCGCAGGCAAGGCCGCGCTTGATCGGCGAGCCGCGGCCCGAGATCTTGCCGTCGTCATGGGCGGCCTCCGTGAAGCCCATGGAGATGCCGGCACCGACCGAGGCCGACAGGCCGACGAGGAAGGTCTGCCAGGTATCCTGCGTGGCAAAAGCCGCAGCGAAGATCGGCGCCAGCGTCGAGACCGAACCATCCATCAGACCGGCAAGGCCCGGCTGCACATAGGTCAGGACGAACTGGCGGCGCGCGGTCTCATCCTCCTCCTTTTTTACATCGTCAGGCGTGTGCTTGTCGCCCAGCATGCGGGCGATGTCCTCATGGCCCTGTTCGGCGAGAGCGAGATCGCCAAGCAACTGACGGGTGGAGGCATCGGAGGTCTGCTTAATCGCCTCGACATAGAAGCGGTAGGCCTGCTCCTCCATCGCCTCGGCTTCCTGCCTGATGGCATCGAGAGAGAGGTTGGCACGCAGCCAGTCCGGTTTGCGCTCGTAAAAGCCCTCGACATGCTCGCGGCGGATCAGCGGGATGCGTTCACCGAAGCGCTGGCGGTGAATTTCGATCAGCGACTTTCGGTGCGTGTCCTCCACCTCCGCCATATCTTCAAACACCTTGGCAGAGGCCGGAAACTCCTGTCGCAAATGCTCCGCGTAGGCGAGATAGATGCGAGCATCATCTTCTTCCGAGGCGATGGCGAGCGCCAGGATTTCCTGCTCGGAGAGAGAGCGGAAGGAACGTTTCGGTGATCTGAAAAAACGGGCCAACATAAGGAATCTCCAGTAATTTAGAATTATTCTAAATCTAAAGAGGCAACCCGCGTGGGTCAAGATCAAAGCCCGGCGGGATTGACAGAATGCCGCGATCTGCCGATCGCGCTTTGCTGAGGCAGCACGTCAACCTATATGGAAGCTGCTGCAGCACACGGCACCGGGGTTAAAGATGAATAGCGAGATACAGGGACGGGCCGCGCATGTTGCCGCGATCCGTGAAAAAGCCGAGGCTGAGATGAAGGCGATCGGCGTGGACGAGGCCTTCATTTCGAAGCTGGTGGAGACTTTCTACGGGCGGGTGCTCAGGCATCCCGAGCTCGGACCTGTCTTTGATGCGCGGCTTTCCGGCCGCTGGCCCGAACATATGCAGAAGATGAAGAGCTTCTGGTCGTCCGTCGCCTTTCGCAGCGGCGCCTATGGCGGCAAGCCGGTGCAGGCGCATCTCGGCGTTGCGAACATGACGCCGGAGCTTTTCCCGAAATGGCTTTCGCTGTTTTCGCAAACGCTCGACGATGTGGCACCGACGCCGGAAGCCAAGGAGTGGTTCATGGCGACTGCGGAGCGGATCGCAAAGAGCCTGACGCTGTCGCTCTTCTACAATCCAGCGCTTGACGATCCCGCGAAGAAGATGGGCTGACGCTTTACTGCCTTGCCGAAAAGGTCGCGCCAGCGCTTGCGGCGACGACCAAAGCCGTTCCGGCCATCTGCAGAAGCGTCATAGGCTGTGCCAGAATGACGAAGCCTGCGAGGGCTGCAATGGCGGGTTCCAGGCTCATGAGGATGCCGAAGGAGGCCGTCGGCATGCGCCGCAGCGCGATCAGTTCCAGTGTGTAGGGCAGCAGTGGCACCAGAATGGCGAGGCCCGCCATTTCAATCAGGCCGTCGGCATCAAGCTTCGGCACCGTGCCAGCAAAGCCGAAGGGCGTTGCGACCACCGCGGCAACCATGAGCGACATGGAAAGTCCTTCAAGACCCTTGAAGCTTGCGCCGATCTTCTTCGTGAGCACGATATAGATTGCCCAGCCGGTTCCCGCACCAAATGCAAAGAGAACACCAAGGGGATCGCCAACCCAGCCTTCCCCGTCATGAGCGAGGGCCAGAACGCCGAAAGCGGCAATGAGCGGCCAGATGAGGCGCCGGCTCAATCCGTAGCCAATGGTCGCGACGGAAAGCGGTCCGAGAAAATCGATCGCGACGGCGAGACCGAGCGGAATGCGCTCGATCGACGAGAAAAAACTCATCGTCATCAGCGCCGTGGTCGTGCCGAGGACCAGGGCACTTGTCCACTGGGTGCGGCTGTAGCTGAAGATGCGCGGGCGCACCGCGATTGCCAGAAAGATGGCAGCGAAAGCGAGGCGCAGCCAGGTGGCACCGACCGGCCCATAGGTGGCGATGGCGGAGGAGGACAGCGCCGCCCCGAACTGGATGGAGGACATGGACATGAGGCACATCAAGCCGCCGGCAGCCACACCGCCAAATGCAGCAGGCGTCTTCGCCGTTAGCGTGCCCGGTCCGGCGCTCGTTCTTTCTTCCATTGATATCTCCGATTGCGCGCTCTTCATAGGAGAGCAGCGCATGAGCGACAAATTCAAACTTCTGATCGGGGCAGCAAAAGGCTTGATGCGATATCAGAGGCGGCCTGAGAGGATCACCTCTTCGGCGTCTTCGAAGCTCATACCGAAAACCTTCTTGCCGATCTCGAAGCTGAAGCCGTTGCGGGCGAAGGCAGAGAGCTCCTTTGCCTTTCGTTTTTCATCAAGCTCGACGCGGCGGAACGGGCCGAAGGCGCGTTTGCGGGCGAATATCGCCGCAGCATAGAGATCGTCAGCCTCTTCGAGTGCAACCTCCACCTTGTCGCTGGAGACGCCTTTGACCGCAAGCTTCTGGGCAATGGCGCGCTTCGACTTGCCGCTGCGCACGGCGGAACGCGTGCTGATTTCAGCATAGGCGCTATCGTCGATCGCCTTGTTGTCATAGGCAAATTTGACGGCGAAATCGGCGACAGCCTTGATCTGCGCTGCGCTGATGTCCTCGAATTTCTCCTTCGCCTTGCGGGTGACGGCGTCAAAGAGCTGCTTTTCCGTCATCATGCGCCGCTCGAGACGATAGATGGTCGAGTTGCGTGCCCAGCTCAGCATGCGGGGCGTCGGGATATCGGATGGAACGGTCTCGTCGGTCATCAGGAGGAGATCAGACTTCCAGACCCTTGAGCACATTGGCGACATTGAGGCCGATCTCCGGCACTCCGTAGCCGCCCTCCATGCAGGTGACGACCGGCAGGCCGGCGGCTGAGATCATCTCGCCCATGCGAATGAAGTCCTCCGATTTCAGCTTGAAGAAAGAGATCGGATCGCGCTCGAACGTATCGACGCCAAGCGCCACGACGATAGCTTCCGCACCGAAGGCCTTGATGCGGGAAAGCGCATCGGCAAGAGCTGCCGACCAGATATCGAAACTGGTGCCGGGCGCCA
>UCCS01000139.1 GCA_900470965.1 Hyphomicrobiales bacterium | reverse complement strand
CACTCTGATCTGCACGAGAGATTTATTGTCGCAAGACACAACTGATCGCGGGGGGCCCACCAAGGCGTCCCGTTTTTCTAAGACCTATAGGCCGGGCGACCGAACTGCCGCTCGCACTCAAACCCGTCAGTGCTTGGTGAAGCTCGCGACAGGCTAGGCAGCTTTCGGCGGAGGGTTTGTCGTTTGAACGCTCTGGGCGCCGCCTTTGGATCTGCTTGCGACCTTTGGCTTTACTGCCTTGTCGGCGCTTGTGGCCTTCTTCGCGCGCGGCGTCTTGGCCGGCTTGCTGGTGGCGTCAGCACTCGCGGCGATTTCCTGAAATGCCCGAAGCCAGTGCCTCATATCCTCGCCATGAGGCCGGCCTTCGCGCTCCCAGATCTCATAGGCGCGCCGTCTGATACGGTCTTCATCGACTGACATCGTCGTCCTCCACTTGCTCATCCTGTCCGGATGAGACAGATGGCACTGCAGCCCGCGGTGGCAACGGCGCCAATGATTTTCTCGGCTCGGCCGCCATCACGAAATCGCGATTTTCGGCTCCATCCTGACGTTTGAGGCACGGTTAACCATGTTTGCGAAGCAGATAGCTTTTGAGGATTCCAGGTGACCGCCGGTCGACGACCGAAGCTCGAAAAGTAGGCTGATCCCCATGCCCTTTCGGCTTGCCCAGGCACTCTGGTCATCGGGAACTCCTGACTGGCTTGCGCATTATCGTGCTGCTGCAACAAGGACAGTCTCATGGACCATCAGACGCTACTCGCAACCACTTTCGCCTTCGCATCCTTCGCGCTTGTCTGGTGGCAAACGAGAGCCTGATGGCTCACACCTGGCGGCGGAAAGGTCGCTGGCCGTCCATCACTGCGGCCGGACCGTCCTAGCCTTTCCCGGCATGCCTGCTCGCGCTGCCATTGCTGCGATAAAGCGCCATCAGCATCGGTCCAAGCGAGAATTCACCGCGTGCAGTCTTCGCCGTCAGATCCCTGAGATAGCCACCCGCCGAATTTATGTGCCCGGCCCGTTCCAAAATACAGGCAATCGCGACGGCGGCATTCTCCGCCCCCATGACCTCGCAGGCCTCCTGATAGGCCGACGGGCTGACACCCAGCATCGAGCGGACGGTGATCGCAGCACTCATCAGTTCGCGCCAGCTGCCGATGCTTCCACCCTGGCCATAGTCGGCAATCGCCGGGCAAGCCTGCAGGACCATGCCCAAAGGGAACGCCTTTATCGGTTCGGCAACCGGCCTGATCTTGTAACCCGGCTTTTCGCCCTGCTCTTTTTCGGAGCGAGGTTCAAGTTCATTGATAGATTCGGTATGTGAATTCTGTATGTGACGTTCAAAATGGACATCATTGCCGTCTGAATTTTGATGATCTTGCTGGAAATCCAGCTGGTTGATGACTTCTTCGTGCAGCATCTCCATCTCTTCAAGGATCGGGGCGATGTCTGCAATGGCGGGCGTGCGTGGAATCCGCGCGAGAAGTGCCACGAACTGGCTCTCGATGTAGCTCCAATTCCCCGGGGCGCCCTCTGCCATCGCTGCGGAGATCAGCTTGCGAATATCGCGCCGGCAGAGCGAAAGGTTCTCCTTGACGATCTGGAAACGTCGGCGCTCGGCCGCCACGCTTTGGGCAAGTGAAGCCAGTTCCTCCGATCGGGAGAGCAGCGGCGCAACGGAGAAGCCGAAGACCTGTTCCAGTTCGCCTGCTCCGTCACGGCGTGCGTAGCGCTTGCCGTTTGGGCTATCCTTGCGCACGATCAGTCCGGCATCGACGAGCGCGGCCAAGTGGCGGCGCAGCGTCGTGCCGGCAATGCCATGGGCGCGCACGCTGAGCTGCGCATTCGACGGGAATACGACGAGACCGATCTCCTCGGAAAGCTCATTGCTTGGCAGGAAGGTCAGGAGCGCGTCAAGGACGGCGAGCGCGCGATCCTGGACATCAAGCAGCGAACGGGCCTCGCAGACGTCGCGAAACACCTTCCATTTGTCGACCGACTTGCCTGGTTTGATCGTAGCAGCGTCCAGCTGCCCTTTCACCAAGGCAAGCGACATCGGCCGCCGCCCAAAGGGCGTCGTTACCTTATGCGTTTGCATTTTTCTCTCACCTTCTGTCGGGCAAAAGAAATCCGCTCACCAAAATTCGGTGCCAAAGACTCTTGACTGTGATTCGGGGAAGTGCGATTCTCTGGGTGCTTAGATCAGAGGAAGGCTTCCACGACGGCAACGTTTGGGGGCCTTTTTCTTTTGCGGTTCAGTCTCCTTTGTTTCCCTCCTCGGCGAGGAACTGCTCATAGAGCGCGTCCAGTCGGTTGGAGAGGAATTCACCGAAACGGCCGGCATTCTTTGCCTTCATCGACATCGAAAACGCCTTGCCGGTATTCTTGATCTCGGCCTGCACCGCCTTGTCGCGCGGCTGCCAGGTCGCTTTGCCAGCTCCCGCCTCGACCTTTCGGACGGGCCTGGCCGATTTGTTGAGGGCACCGTAAAGCCGCGAGAATCGCTCGTCGGATGGCAATTCGCCAAAACCGGGCGACTGCAGGACCTCGGAGACCTTCGCCTCATTGGAGGCCTTGCCGACGAGAAGAGACAGCTCGACCCAACGTTCGCGTCCGACGCCCGGAGCAGAACCCAGCTGCTGGATCGTCGAAGCCGAGATCCGTTCGGTCACCGACATCATCTTGGAGATCGATGCAGCATTGGCGACAAGGGCCGCTGCAATCACATCTCGATCGTAACCGAGATCCTCCAGCCGGCGGGCAAACAGCGCGCGCTCGATGAAGGTGAGGTTGGCGCGGGCGGAATTTTCCTGACCCTGGGCAATGACATGGGTACGGTCGTCGATCGGCTTGACGACAGCCCTGACTTTGCGTCCGAGCTCGCGCGCAGCCCTGAGGCGCCGATGGCCGAAGACGACCTGATAACGACCTTTTGCCGACCTGTGGGGGCGCACCAGAATAGGGGTATCCTGACCGCGAACGCGGATTGCTTCTTTGAGGTCATCGAACTCGGCATCGTCCTCCGAGATCCGGTCCTGGACGAAGGAGGCATCGACCTGATCCGGATCGAGCTCGACGATCGCCTCGCCCTCCAAAAACTTGTCGGCCTGCTTTGCCAAATCGTCCAGAGAACGCACCAGCGACTTGCCGGCGCCGCGCATCGGGTAGTTTGTGACAGTTGGCGGATCATTCGGGAGATCGACCAGGCCCTGAAGCAGGTTCTTGCGCGCCATCTCAATGCCTCCAATCGGCAACTAGCGAATTGAATTTGCGAGCGAAATCCTCGTTTTTGTCAGCTGACAAATCAGCGCCCCCATGATTGATGCACGAGAGCGGCGATTTCAGCGTTGACGGCATCCAGAGATTCCACGGCTCGATCATAGGTTCCTCGGTTCATCGAAGCCCGCTCGACCTCATAAAGCGTCTGCTTGGTAATGCCGGCATCGGAGACCGCGGTCGACTTCAGCATCTGATGTTTCAGCATGAACTCGTGAAACATGGTCTGCATGAAACCCACCATCTGCGCCTGGGGCACGTCGGTCGGCTCATAGCGGGTGATCAGATATCGGTACCAGGAGAGATTGACCTCGGCGCCTGCGGCCCGGATCGGTTTGAGAATGCCGCCGAGCATCAGCAGGAACTGCCCCATAGACATGACATCGAGCATCTGCGGGTGGATGGTGATCATGACGCTCGTTGCCGCCGTCAGCGCTGTCAGCGTCAGGTAGCCGAGTTGAGGGGGGCAATCGACCACGACGACATCGTATCTGTCATCCACTTCGGCAAGCGCCCGTGAGATGCGGGTGAAGAAGGTCTTGCCCTCATTCGACGACTTGTCGGCCATTGCAAGCGGCGTGTCGTACTCATATTCCTGCAGGTCGAGATTGGCAGGCACGATATCGAGACCGGGGAAGTTCGTCTGCCGGATGATATCGGACAAAGGCATCTTGTTGCCATCGTAGCGAATGGCGTCATAAATCGATGATATCTGATCGAGTTCCGGCTGAAAGCCATGCAGCGAAGACATCGAGGCCTGCGGGTCGAGGTCGACGGCAAGCACGCGATGACCCGTCAACGCTAGATATTGCGCCAGGTGGGCGGCCGTCGTGGTTTTGCCAGAGCCGCCCTTGAAGTTCACTACAGCAATCACCTGCAGCTTCTCCCCGGGGCGCCGATGCGGGACAAACATCCGGCTCTCGGATCGTCCATGCGCGTCGAGATACTGCCTAAGTTCGAGCATCTGCTCGGCCGTATAGGAGCGACGGCCCGAAGAGGACGTCTGCGGGGAGGGGCCTTTTCCCTCGAGATGCAGCTTCTTCAAGGTGCTTTGCGAGACGCCGACATAATTGGCGACTTCGGCGAGCGAAAAGCTTCGCAGAGTCTTCTTGGCGTTCGGCGGAAATCGCTGCACGCTCAGAAGATGGAGCTTCTGTGAGATCAGATCGCCCTGTTCGAGGATCTGATCCTCAAAGTTCATGGGCCTGCTCACGGAAGGCTTCGAATTAGCGTTCATCACGATCGATCGTCCAGATAACGATTTTGAGGCTAAAAACCCGTTTGAACCGTTATTATGGCCGATTCTATCGTGGCGGCAAGGCGATTAGGGTTACCAGGTTGTGAATCAAACTTCAGCCATTGATGGCACCCAGCAATTTCAGGCGGGCGATTCATTCACCTTTCCAGTAACTTAACCTTGATGCCTGTGGAAAGCCATAGTGAAATTTAGCTCACCACATGTGGCAGGATAAAAAGCCCGTTTTTCGTCGGATCGGGCAACAGTGCTGCGACTCACTCCCCCTCGCATGTGAGGGTCTGACATTCACCGCCGATCGTGATTTCAATGCCTTGTCTCAACTGACACGGAGGATCGAGTATGTATGTGAGGGCGATAGGACCGGATGACGCAGCATCACAGTCATCTCTTCTCGACAGTATGTTCCGTCTCAGAGCCCGGGTCTTCCACGCGCGGCTCGGTTGGCAGGTCAAGGTCGAGGAAGGGAGGGAACACGACCTCTTTGACACACTCGGCCCTGTCTATATCGTGGTCGCCGACGATGGAAACGCCGCGATTGCTTCGGCGCGTCTCCTTCCGGCCGTAGGACCGACGATGCTCGCCGACGTCTTCTCGACGCTTCTGGGCGGCAAGCCGTTTCCCGCTCATGCAAGGATGGTCGAGAGCTCCCGCTTCTGCGTCGACACGCACGCGGATGCCGAGACATGTGGTCGTTTCGGATTGAACGGCGCGACGGTCTTCCTGTTTGCCGGTATCCTTGAGTGGTGTCTGATCAGTGGTGTCAGCGAGATCGCCACCGTGACTGATATCCGGTTCGAACGTATCCTGAAGCGAGCTTCCTGGCCGCTTGCGCGCTACGGCGAACCGCAATTGATCGGCGACGTGCGAAGCGTTGCCGGAAGCCTGCCGGTGACGCGGTCGCATTTCGAGGCGATAAGGCCTCCATCCTATCGATCGGTATTTTCCGCCAGCCTTTGCAACGCGGCCTAGGCGCTTTGGATGGAAACCCGCTCCTTATCGCGGCTGGTCCGCAAGCTCGAAGATGCGCTCGGCCCCGTCGTCTGCCGCGCGCTCGCCGATCCAATGGTGAGCGAGATCATGCTCAACCCGGACGGACATTTATTCATCGAGCGGCTCGGCGAGGGCATCGCCGCCGTGGGTATCATGGAACAGGGTGCGGCCGAGATCGTCATTGGCGCCGTCGCCCATATGCTGAATTCGCAGGTCGACACGACGCGGCCGATCGTCTCGGGCGAACTGCCGGTCGGCGGACATCGCTTCGAGGGAATCCTGCCGCCAGTCGTGACCGCGCCTGCCTTCTCGATCCGCAGGCGAGGCTCCCGGCTGATCGGTCTGGACGACTACGTCAGTTCGGGCGCAATGACCGCCTGGCAAGCGCGTAGCCTGCGCGAGGCCGTCCGGTCGAGGCGCAACATCGTCGTTTCCGGCGGCACCGGCTCCGGCAAGACGACGCTTGCCAATGCGGTCATCGCCGAGATCGCGACAAGTGCACCGGGCGATCGCCTCGTCATTCTCGAGGACACGTGCGAACTCCAGTGCGTCGCCGCAAACGCGTTGTCGCTGCACACCAGCGATCATGTCGACATGGCGAGGCTCCTCAAAAGCACGATGCGCCTGCGACCCGACCGCATCATCGTCGGAGAAGTGCGCGATGGGGCAGCTCTCACTCTTTTGAAGGCATGGAATACCGGCCATCCCGGCGGCGTTACCACGCTTCATGCCAATACGGCATGTTCGGCCCTTCAGCGCCTCGAACAACTCACCGCCGAAGTCAGTCGCCAGCCCATGCAGGCTGTGATCGGCGACGCAGTCGACCTGGTCGTCTCGATCGAACGGACACCGACCGGCCGACGCATCAAGGATCTTCTGCACGTAAAGGGCTTTGCCGACGATCACTACCATATCGATTTCAATCCGGAGGAACGACATGCAGCTTAGGACCCGCGCCTACCTCATCGTACCGGCATTTCTCTTCCTCCTAGCCGTCGGCCAGCCGGCCTTGGCGGGATCGGCAGGCGGCCTGCCCTGGGAGGCGCCGCTCGAGCAAATCCAGCAATCGATCACCGGGCCGGTTGCCGGTTTTATCGCGCTTGCCGCTGTCGCAGTTGCCGGCGGCATGCTGATCTTCGGCGGAGAACTTAACGATTTCGCGCGGCGCCTCATGTATGTCGTCCTCGTAGCCGGCGTCCTGTTGGGCGCGACCCAGATCGTCGGCCTTTTCAACGCGACCGGCGCTTCGATCGGGTTTTCGCAGGACAAGCCTTTCCAACAGGGCAGGGGAGGGGAGGCGTGATGACCGCGCCCATTTCAGGCCTGCAGGCGAACCGCATCCATCGCGCATTGTCGAGGCCGAACCTCTTGATGGGCGCCGACCGCGAACTGGTCCTTATCGCCGGGCTCGCGGCGATCATCCTCATCTTCGTGGTCCTGACAGTCTATTCGATTCTGATTGGGATCACGATCTGGATCGCCCTCGTCGGCCTACTGCGGCAAATGGCAAAGGCCGACCCGATGATGCGCAAGGTGTATTTGCGCCATCTCTGCTACCGACCCCATTACCGGGCGACGTCGACGCCCTGGCGTCGAGGGTGAGGCGACCATGGTAGATCTTCGCTTTTACCGCCACGCTGGACCATCCTTTGCCGATCTGCTTCCTTATGCAGGTCTCGTCGACGAGGGCGTCCTTCTCCTAAAGGACGGATCATTGATGGCAGGCTGGTATTTTGCCGGGCCGGACTCCGAAAGTTCGACCGATGCCGAGCGCAACGACGTGGCACACCAGATCAATCATGTTCTGGCGCGTCTTGGATCAGGCTGGATGATCCAGGTCGAGGCGGTCCGTGTGCAGACCGCCAACTATGCTGCACCAGAGCGCTCGCATTTTCCCGATCGCGTGACGCGTGCGATTGATGAGGAGCGAAGGCGCCATTTCGAAGCAGAACGCAATCACTTCGAAAGCCATCATGCCATCGTCCTCACCTATAAGCCGCTCGAGCCCCGCCGATCGGTTCTCGGCAAATATATCTATTCCGACGCCGACAGCCGAAAACAGAGCCACGCCGACGTCGCGCTGACATACTTCAACCGAGCCGTCCGCGAGATCGAGCAATATCTGGCAAGCAGCCTGTCGATCCGCAGAATGCGGACCCGTCGACCATCGACATCTGAGCGGAGCCAGGCCCGCTACGATGAACTTCTGCAATTTGTCCGTTTCTGCATGACGGGCGACAATCACCCCGTCCGGCTGCCCGATATACCCATGTATCTGGACTGCATCATAACGGCCGAACTCCAGCACGGTCTGACGCCCAAGATCGACAATCGCTTCGTGTCCGTCGTTGCAATCGACGGACTGCCGGCGGAAAGCTGGCCAGGCATCCTCAACCGCCTCGATTTGATGCCTCTTAGCTATCGCTGGTCATCCCGCTTCATCTTTCTCGACGCCGAAGAAGCAAGAGACAGGCTGGAGCGAACCAGAAAAAAGTGGCAGCAGAAGGTGCGGCCATTCTTTGACCAGCTGTTCCAGACACAGAGCCGTGCTGTCGACCAGCACGCCCTCTCGATGGTTGCGGAGGTGGAAGATGCGATCGCCGAGGCCTCATCCGAGCTGGTATCCTACGGCTATTACACCCCCGTCATCCTGCTTTTCGATGAGGAGCAGGATCGCCTGGAAGGCCATTCAGAAGTGGTGCGCCGCCTGATCCAGGCCGAAGGCTTCGGAGCCCGGATCGAAACGCTCAATGCAACGGAGGCCTATCTCGGCAGTCTGCCTGGCAATTGGTACTGCAATGTGCGCGAGCCGCTGATCACAACCCGTAACCTGTCCGACCTCGTACCGCTGAATTCAGTCTGGACGGGAAGCGCCACCGCACCCTGTCCTTTCTATGAACCGGATGCACCCCCGCTCATGCAGGTGGCGTCCGGTTCGACGCCATTTCACCTCAACCTTCACGTCGATGACGTGGGGCACACGTTAATCTTCGGTCCGACGGGCTCTGGCAAGTCGACGCTTCTTGCGCTGATCGCAGCCCAGTTTCTTCGCTACAGGGAAGCGCAGCTTTTCGTTTTCGACAAGGGCTCGTCGATGCTGCCGCTGACACTTGCTGCGGGTGGCGATCACTACGAAATTGGTGGAGAAGAGGCAAAGGAGCTCTCGTTCTGCCCACTCGCTTCGCTTTCCAGCGAGACCGATCGCGCCTGGGCAGCCGAATGGATCGAAACGCTGGTCGGCCTGCAGGGCATCAGGGTCACGCCGGATCATCGCAACGCCATTTCAAGACAGGTCGCACTGATGGCTCATTCACCGGGCCGTTCGCTCTCGGATTTCGTTAGCGGTGTGCAGATGCGTGATCTGAAAGAGGCGCTTCGGCATTTCACGGTGGACGGACCGATGGGCCAACTTATCGACGCCGAAAGTGACGGTCTGACGCTCGGGCGTTTCCAGACATTCGAGATCGAACACTTGATGATGATGGGCGAGCGCACGCTGCTGCCGGTTCTGACCTATCTGTTCCGGCGTATCGAAAAGCGGCTGACCGGTGCCCCAAGCCTCATCATTCTCGACGAGGCCTGGCTGGTGCTCGGCCATCCGGTTTTTCGGGAAAAGATCCGCGAGTGGCTAAAAGTCCTTCGCAAGGCCAACTGCGCCGTCGTCCTTGCCACGCAATCGATCTCGGACGCCGAGCGCTCCGGCATTGTCGACGTCTTGAAGGAGAGTTGTCCGACAAAGATCTTTCTGCCCAACGGGTCGGCCCGCCAACAGGGGGCGCGGGAATTCTACGAGCGGATCGGATTCAACGACCGCCAGATCGAAATCGTCGCCACTGCGATTCCGAAGCGGGACTATTATGTCGTCTCCCCGGAAGGCAGGCGCCTGTTCGACATGGCGCTCGGCCCGCTGGCGCTCTCTTTCGTTGGCGCGTCGAGCAAGGAGGATCTGAAGCGTATCCGGTCGCTCAGCAGAGAAGTCGCAAGCGAATGGCCGCAAACCTGGCTCAAGGAGAGAGGGGTGACCAATGGTGCGATCTAGATCCCGATATCTTGCAATCACAATTGCCATCTCAGCCGCAGCCGTTCGCCCCCATCCTGCGATCGCCGGCGCGGCTACGGGTGCAGCGACCGAATTCACGCAACTGGCAAACAATAGCGAGCTCATCAAGCTGCTCGAAAGTTCTGGCATTCAGGTCGACAACCAGCTGACCCAGATCAGTCAACTCGCCGAGCAGATCCAGAACCAACTGAATATCTATCAGAACATGCTGCAGAACACGGCACAGCTCCCCGCCCATATCTGGGGCGAGGTAGCCGGTGATCTCAATGACCTGAGATCGATCGTCTCTCAGGGCCAAGCCATCGCATTTTCCATGAGCAATGCCGATGATGTGCTGGGTCAGCGCTTTTCGAGCTATGCGGCGCTGAGGTCGCACCTTCCGGAGGGCGACAGTTTCTCGTCCACGTATCAGACCTGGTCGGACACCAACCGAGACACGATTGCCGGGACGCTTCGCGCAGCTGGTCTGACGGCCAGGCAATTCGAAAGCGAGGAGGCGACGATGGAAACGATACGGGCCATGTCGGTCGGTGCGGACGGCCAGATGAAGGCGCTCCAGGTCGGCCATGAGATTGCCGCCCAACAGGTCTCCCAAATGCAAAAGCTGCGTGGCCTCGTCGCCCAGCAGATGACGATGATGGGAACCTGGCTCCAGACAAATCAGACCGACCGGGACCTCGCCCAGGCCCGGCGGGAACAGTTTTTCCGCGCGACGATTCCGCCCATGACGGGCGGCCGGACGATGGAGCCGCGGTGGTGATCAACAGCACGACAGTGGGGGCGTTTCGAGGCAACAGCGGGCGAGGTAAAGTCGTGATGTTGGCAAGACGTGCCGGGCTGGCGGCGATCTTCATGCTGATCCTGGTCATTCCTGCTCATGCGCAGGAGGGCTCATTGATCAACTCGCTGCAGGACGAGATCAATAACGCGGCTCGAGGCTGGGAGCAGACCGTCTCGAACGCTGCCCGATCACTCTTCTGGATCCTGGCCTCGATCGAAATCGGCCTCGCCGCGATCTGGCTCGCCCTGCAGGCGCCATCGCTTCAAGAATGGTTCGCCGAGCTTGCGCGGCGCATCATGTTCATCGGCTTTTTCGCTCTCGTTCTCGACAAGGGTCCGGGCTTTGCGAAAGCGGTCGTCGACAGTCTTTTCCAGATCGGTGCATCCGGGGGCGACGCATCTCCGACCGATATCTTCAACGCCGGTCTGACGGTGGCGGCCAAGATGGCGGAGAAGATCCGTTTTGGCCTTCTGGAAGACAATCTGCTCGCGGTCTGTGCTGCATTCGCTACGATCGTGACGGTCATTACCTTTTCCCTCGTCGCGGCCATTTTCGTTTCGGTCATGGCCGAAATGTATATTGGACTTCTCGCCGGCATGATCATGCTCGGCCTTGGCGGGTCGTCCTTTACCAAGGACTTCGCCGTCAAATATCTGGTCTATGCCTTCAGCGTCGGAATGAAGCTGATGGCGCTCGTCATGATCGCCCGCATCGGATCCGAGGTTCTCATCGGCCTTGCGAACAGGCCTGAAATCGGCGAGCAATTCCAGACCCTGCTGGCAATCGCCGGCATCGCGATCGTGGTCTTCATCATCGCGACTTACGTCCCCAACATTATTCAGGGCGTCATTCAAGGCGTATCGGTGGCCAGCGGCACTGAGGTCATCTCCCATGGTGGGCAGGCCGCGTCTTCCGCCCTCGGCGCAACCTTTCTTGCGGCGGGCATGGCGTCCGCCGCCTTGTCGGGCGCAAGATCCGCACGGGCAGGCGGGGCCTCGATGGCCGGTGCGGTGCTGCGCGGCATGGCCGAAGGCGTAGGCGCGGCCGGCGCGGCGTCCGCATCTGCAATGAAGGACAAGGCGATCGGGGCACCCGGAGCACATGCCAGTTCGCTGCTCGGCCTTGCAAATGCCAAGCTCGATCAGGGTCGGTCCCCGCCAGCCAAACGTTCATCGCCATCAGGCCAGCCGGGCAAACAGTAGGAGCCGATGAAATGTCGAGCCACGTGGAGAACCCTTATCTCGCTGCCCGTATCGAGTGGAATGAACGCTACGGCTCCTACGTCAGAGCAGCGGCTGCCTGGCGCATCGTTGCGATCCTCGCCTTGTCGATCGCAATCATTGGATTCGGTTATGCGCTCTATCTGAGCGCCCAGGTCAAGCTCGTGCCCTATATTGTGGAGGTGGACAGGCTGGGCACACCGGTGTCGGCGGGATTTCCCGAACATATAGAATATGCCGATGCGCGGGTCGTGCGTGCCACGCTTGGTGGCTTCGTATCGAGCTTCCGATCGGTGACGCCGGATGCCGTCGTGCAGAAGCAGTATATCGACCACACCTACGCCCTACTCAGGACCTCGGATCCCTCGACAGAGAAAATCAACGCCTGGTTTCGTAGCAATTCTCCATTCGAGAAGGCCCGGCTCGCGACCGTCGCCGTTGAGGTCAACAATATCGTGGCGCTTTCGAAACAGTCCTATCAGATCGACTGGACCGAATTCGAACGCGATCGGCGCGGCAAGGAAACCGCCACCCGCCGCTTCCGGGCCATCGCCACGGTGACAATCACCGCGCCGCAGGACGAGGCAACAATTCGGCTCAACCCGATCGGGCTTTATCTGAAAGACCTCGACTGGACCGCACAGCTTTAAAACGAGGAAAGCCTATGCAAAACCGCAGGAAACTCTCCGTTGCCTTCTGCTTGGCCATCCTTGCGATCACAGTTGGTGTCGCACAATCGGCAAGCTCTCAGACCATGACGCCGAATGAGGCAAAAGGGACGGGCCTATCGTCCACATGGCGCGACGCCCCAGGTCTCGTCACAAAAGGCGCCGACGGCAAGGTCATCTTCCTCTTCGGCGAAACCCAGCCTTCCGTCGTCTGCTCGCCGCTGCAGGTCTGCGATATCGAACTCGAAGCGGGCGAGGTCGTTCGCGACGTGCTGGTCGGCGACACGGTGCGATGGAAGATAGAGCCTGCGACGTCAGGGGCAGTCGGGGGGCAAGCGATCCATCTGATCGTCAAACCGGCCGAACCCGGGCTTTTGACCTCCATGGTCGTCACCACATCACGGCGCACCTATCACATCCAGCTCAAGTCCCATCCGATCCAATACATGGCACGGGTGGGCTTTTCGTACCCCGAAGATGTTTCCGACAAGCTCGCCGACGTCAATGCCCGCCTCGAAGCCAAAGGTGGACCGGGAGGGGGCGTTTCTGCCGACCAGCTGAACTTCTCCTATACGGTTCGTGGCAACGCGCCATGGAGGCCGACGCGGGTCTATTCGGATGGCCAGAAGACCTACATCCAATTTCCGCCTTCACTCGCCGGACAGGATGCGCCCGTCCTTTTCGTCGTTTCTGGCGGACAAAACCGCATCGTCAACTATCGTATGTCGAACAATTTGATGGTCGTTGACTACAACATCGAGCGCGCCGTGCTTGTCTCCGGGGTCGGCTGGAAGAAACAGCAGGTCACAATCCGGCGGGCGGGCTGACATGCGCCGCGTTCTTCTCGCTTCGCTGGGCTGTTGGCTTGCACTTGCCGGCTGCCAGGCCCCTTCCGGCAGGATGGATCCACGCGAAGACCTTGCGCCGCTCTCCCTGGGTGCTACCGCCATGATTGCCGGCGACATGGCAAACCGGTTTTCCGAACAATTCCCTACTGCAGCCGGTACCCTTGCCCTGCCGGACACCCCCTCGCCCTTTGGCACTGCGCTTGAGGCTTCGCTCAAGGGATCCGGCTACGCCGTCGTGTCAGGTCCTAAACACGACAGCAATGCAATCGCACTTTCCTACGCGCTCGACAGGTCTGAAGAGGGGGTCCTCGCCAGCCTTTCAACGCGGAACCTGCGTATTGCTCGCCTCTACGCCCTGTCGAATTCGGGGGCCGTTCCGACGAGCCCGCTGTCGGTGATGGCGGTCAAATAGGAAAGAAGAGCATGGTCCAGTCCCTACAGCTTGGCGACCCAAGCAGCCTTCAGTCGAAGGCAATCAGGCGGCTCAACAAGCTGCCGGTACTCCTCGTCATAGGCCTTGCCATCGTCTTCTTCGGCGTCATCATCTTCGGTCTCTCCTCCAGGGGCCTTTATCCCAGGCAGACCGAACGGGATGATAGCGCAGGCGTTCCCGCAGCAAATTATGCCGACCAGCTGAAGCGCGGCATTCAAGACGGGATCATCGGCGAGCCTGAGCTGGTCGAGCCGCTCCTGCCCCCTCCGGTCAGTGACAAAGCGCCGAAATCTGTCGAGGACAAGCCTGTTCCAGAAACCCCGCAACCGGCGTTCAGGGGGCCTGTGCCGGAGACCCCTGACGACTTCGAGGCCCGGCTGGTGCGCGAAGGGCGCGAGCGCTATCTGCGCGAGATCCAGCGCCGGAAATTGGCTCGAATGCAGGCTGACGAAGCCGCACGCGCTTCACCTTTGCAGGTCGACATCAGCCAAGCTCGTCTACCCGAAAGATCGGCCGATCCGGCCCGCGACGGTGCAAAGGCATCCGACCCCGTCGACCTCTATCAGGCTGCTCTCCAAGCCGGGCTCGCCGGGCGGGACGCAGATCAAAACAAGCAGGGTTCCAAAGAGGATTTCTTCAATGCCGACATCAAGGAGTTCGGCTACTTACCGAACAAGGTCGTTCCGCAACTGTCGCGCTATGAGCTGAAACGTGGTTCCGTCATTCCGGCAATACTGATCACCGGCATCAATTCCGACCTGCCCGGGCGTATCAGCGCCCAGGTGAGCCAGGCCGTCTATGACAGCGCCACCGGCCATCAACTGCTCATTCCGCAAGGAGCAAAGCTCTTCGGGCGCTATGATTCCAAGGTCGCCTTCGGTCAGGCGCGGGTGCTTGTCGTCTGGACAGACATCATTTTCCCAAATGGATCGACGCTGCAGACCGGGGGAATGGCCGGCACGGATGCGCAGGGCTACGGCGGCTTCGAGGATCGCGTCAACAATCACACGGTCAGGACATTCGCCTCGGCTGCCCTGATCGCCCTCATCGGGACGGGAATAGACGCTTCTATGCCAGAAAGTTCGACGCGGGACACGCAGGATACGGCATCGGATGCAGCGCGGCGCAATTTTGCGGAGAGCTTCGGGCGGGTGGCGGAAAGATCGATCGACAAGGGCCTCAACCTTCAGCCGACCCTTAAAATTCGCCCCGGATACATGTTCAGCGTGCTCGTCGATCAGGACATCGTATTTCCCGGCGCCTATGTGGCCCGTTGATTTCAACCGGCAAGAGCCTCCCGCTGTCCAGCTCGCACAGCTATTGGCATAGCGACATCGCTGCCTCGGTGGTGCCGCAAGGACGCGCACACGCTACAAATTTGTCAGTCGAGCGCATTGACCATGCCGCGGAACGTCGGGATCCGGTGCGGCTGCCGGTGGGCTGTTTTGGCGAGAAGCAGCTGCCGAATGAGAATCAAGGCCGTGCATGGATCTGACGGGCAAAAAGGCGCCCGCCGGAGCGGGCAGGAGTAGAGGGAGTGGAAAATTGGACCGCACAAACGATTCGCTAAAGGCTGGAAGACAAACATGTCGTCAGGCGGTCCATTAGAAAAACCGAAAGTATGAAAGAAAGTTCCAGCTGATCGGCAAAAAATCGATTGCTGGCGAAACGGCGAGCGCGAAAATGACAGGTGCGGATGCATCCGGCAAACCAAAAGCCTTGATCCGCGTTACTTCGTCCAGCAACGTCAGCTTGAGCACGAGGATGGTCGCCGGGGGAGGAAAAAAACGCCTAAGGGATCTCGGAGAAGTTCCGTGGGTCGATCGTTTGCGACCGCGGTTCTTCCGGCTTCATCGCCTTGCCCAGGCTCTTCTGGCGTGGCTTGTATTTGCCATCTTGGCGGCCCTCGTTTTTGCCACAGCAACAATAGTGGTTTGGTGGCCACGATGAGGAAGGAGTCAGCCGGATCCTGGGCAAGAGACCCTGCCGGTCGCGGCCAGCTCTGTAGGAGTGGTGGGATCGCACGGGTCGACACAGAGGGCAGTAAGGGTGGACAACACCCGCCGCACGATCCCAATGCCCATACTTGGAAAGCGGCCCTTTGTTCCCTCAGTCTAAATTATTGGCCAAAGCCTTGCCCTGCCGACTGGCCCACAGCCAGTCAGGCTGGGTGTGGGCTGTGCTACTGCATCCCTTCGGCCTTTAATCTGCGCACGTGGACCTCCCATGAAAATCGAGGTAAGCACTCACGTTGCATATTTCGGAATTTGAGGACGCCCGGCAGGAGGCGCCACGTTGTATTGCAGGGACAGCGCCGGACAAAGAGCGTTGCCCCAACATCCCGCGCCTCCTCCAAGGACCAGCGCGAGAGTTTTGGGAGCGGTTCATTTCCGGCATTGCTAGTTCTGCCCGATGGCGTCATCGACGGGCAGAAGTCCGCAAGTCGGAGCCGCCGAATATCACGGCAGATAGCCGCTTTCTTTGACCCGGTCATGCAGCGCCTTGAAAGCTTCGTCAGTGTCGCCATCGAAGGCAAACCACATCGGCTCCTTGATGCCGACCTCGCCGCGGTCGCTAAAAATGCCAACGGCTCGGCCGCCAGCTTCGTCAGCCGAAACCACGAAGGTCCCGACCGGAGCGCATGTTTCCATATCAAAGGCATGGGCAAGGAGGATCTCGAATTGATCAACCCTGTCGCAGCGGGTTTCGATAGCCTGCGACACCGCGGCACGAAGCTTAGGTTCCAGCTCATAAATGCTCAGGGGCGCAGGAGGCGTCCAATAGGTGCCTTGAGGCACCCTATCGAGGTCTGCTTCTTGCCATAACGTATCGTTCGGCAAATTGCTCATCGCCGTCATCCTTCCTTTTGGGTGGTGATGTTCTTATTATGTTCTCATTTTTGATCGAGTCAAGGATGAAGATTCGGAAATGCTAAAATGCCATCGCGTCTCTGTCGTCGGCCGTCCAGCCGGGAGCAAGACATCAGCAGGGCGTCTTTTGCAGCGCCAGATCAGATAAGCCCCAATCGTGTGGCTACATGGACTGCATTTATCGTGTTGTCGGCGCCGAGCTTGCCTCGGGCCAACTTGAGATAATGGCGCACGGTGTCTTTCTTGATCTCGAGAATATCGGCGGTGAGCGATAAGGATTTTCCCACTGCGAGCCAATACAGACATTGCTTCTCTCTGACGGTGAGATGGATCTGGGGCTCCGCCATTGTCGATGGATCACGTCTCTTCAGGAGCGCATATAAGAGCGTCGTTGCGGTGATCGCCTGTATGTCGTCGAGCTTGCCCTCTCCCTTAAAGTCCGGCAGGTGGGATGCAAGTGTCAGGACTGCAGTGCGGCCGAGTGCGACGCCGATTGGGATCGACAAGCCGGAAACGATACCGAACTGACGTGCATGAGCGTAAAATCTCCGCTCCGCCGCTGTCGAGGCCCGATGCAGCGGCAGCGATGACCAATAAAAAGGTCTTCGCATGCGCTTGGCGGAGGCAATAACGGGATCGATCCTCTGGTACCGATTGGCAAAATAGATATCCGTCCATTTCCTGGGATAATCGGTGAAGACTTCGGGAAGGCTCGGGCGAATATTGACATAGGCATAATGCTCGAACCCACATTGCTGTGCAAACTTGTGCAATGCGAGTTGCTTGGATTGGTCGTCGTCCGAAAGGCTCAAAACATCAATCAAGGTATCCAGATTTTTCTTCACGGCGCATCGCTCCTTAGCCGGCCAAGCGAGGCTGCTAGATCGCCGGCCGAGATTTAACCGCAATTGAAGTATCCTGCAGCGATTAAACACTCATGAGACGATTTTTTGAATCCTTACTTATTCAGGGTTGATCGAGGAAATAAGGGCATAGCCGCCGAGCCGCACGGTCTGGATAAGTTCGCCAGCATTGGCCTGCGCCTTGGAAAGGCTGCGCCGAAGCCGACAGATATGAACGTCGATGCTGCGCTCGAGCGGCCTGCCAAGGCCTATATGCGTTGCGTCGAGCAAAGTGGCGCGAGACAGAACGGTGCCCGGATGGCGGCATAAGGCGAGCAGGATTTCGAACTCGGCTCCGAGAAGTTTGACGATCGAACCATCGGGCGCAAACAACTGACGCCGGTCCATATCAATGCGAAAGCCATCGAAACGCAGACTTCGTCCGCCTTTTCTGGAGGCCGGCCCCGATCGCCGCAGCAGCGCGCGAACATGCGTCATCAGTCGCTTTGGATCGCTGTCAAGCGGCAGGCAGAAGTCGGCTCCGGCTTCAATACCATCGAGATGCCGTTCCGGTGGAAGCAAAAGGATGATCGGAATACCGCTTTGATTTTTCACCTGCTCGCACAAGGCAACGCCAACGTGGCTTTCAACGACGATCGCGACGATGAGGAGCCGAAACTCGTGGTGAGTTAAACCCTGGTGCAGGACGCGCTCGGGCGACATCTCCGTGGTTGCCAGCTCGTCTTCCCTGAGGATGTGAGCGATCTGTTGCGCGAGCGTGAGGTCGTCGGACGCGATCAAGATTTCTGCCGGCTTTGATGGTTCCATCAGCCAAGAAGAGCATAGATGCGTGGGGATTCAACTCACAGATTTGAAGGCCTGCGGGCAATCGCAAAGCACTGCGAGACCTTGAAACATCATTTAATATCAAAGCGTTTGCCGAGTCCGACCGTTCGTGACATCGTTGATGCAAGACGTGTCGAACTTGAGAGAGCGTCTCGATTTCTCGCGGGTTCTATTGTGCAATCCAGCGTCGTCATAAGTTCGCTTGATACCGACTTCTGCCTTTCGGTTCGCCACATTCTCGCAGTGGATGGATTTGCGACCGAGCTGGCGATGGGCCCGGCCGAAACAATTGCCGCTATCAAGGAGAGAACGAATGTTGGGCTCCTTGTCGACGGACAGCCTGATTTTGCGCTCGGCCTCTGCAGAGTGCTGAAGGAGGACAGCTCAACCCGCCATGTACGCATTGTCACCCTTCTCGCAGCCGAACAATCGCATCGCTTCGCGCAATTCCTGGATGTCGGCGTCGAAGAGGCATTCATGCGACCGCTCGAACCCGATCGATATCTTCGCGCCTTAAAACGTTTGGTCGGCAACCATCACTCTTCCCCGGCATCGGCCGGGCTGGAGCGGCTCAATCATTCGGGTCTCATCGTCGATGCGCGGACGCACCGGATTCTCTTTGACGGGCATGACATTCATCTTGGCCCGGTCGAGTTCGAATTGCTGCGTGTGATGATTAGCGATCCCGGACGAGTGTTCAAACGAGATGAACTGGCGTCCGGGGCATGGCCGAAAGGTGTCTTCGTCGATCCGCGGACCGTCAACGTCCATATCGGCAGGCTTCGCAAGGCGCTAACGCCAATCATGAAGCTTGACGTCGTCCGAACTGTCCGAGGCATCGGATACGCACTGGAGTCCAATCCATTCTGAAAGGAAGGGACATCGTGAGCCCGCATCGCCCTATTGCGATCGTCAATGCAAGCGTCCTTACGGGCGACGGCATCCAGTTTCTCGAGAAGGCGAGCGTGCTCGTGTCCGACCAAATGATCGAGGCCGTCGCGCGAACGGACGAGACCGCATTGGCGGACGACTATGATGTGATCGACGCCAGTGGGTGCACGGTCCTTCCTGGCGTCATTAATGCCCATGCGCATGGATGCATCTGCGGCCCATCAATGCCGAGCGGATCGTTGCCACTTGACCCTTACGACGTCGATTATCAGCGCAACCGCCACCTCCTGTCCGGTACGACCACACTTTTAAACGTCTGCGGACTTGCCCTGCCAGACGAAATTGACGTTGGGCCAGGTCAGTCCCATCCGCTCGATATTCATGTCAGCACCGCCCATACGCCCTCTAGCATCGCGGCAGCTGTAGCCGCCGACGGGGCGGGTCTTGCAGGGCGCCATCTGACGGCGACCATCGACGAGATGCTCGCCCGCGGCGCCAAAGCGCTGGGCGAAGCTGGCGGCGGCCAGACACTCGGCGGCGGGGCGCAGGACTATCGTTTCCTGCCTAACGCCATCGAGAATGCATCAGGCCTTGCTGTCCATCCAAGGCTGGCCCGCCAACTCAAGGAGGCCGTGCTCGGCAGCAGGCTCGACAAGAAACACGACCGGAACAATGACGTGTTGTCACGGCTGATCGAGGAGAATGGGCTTTCGGTTAATTTCACGCCGGAAGGCTTGAGTAGATTGATACGTGATACCGTGATGCCATCGGTCGGGATCGCCCGTCGCGGTCTTGATGAAATCGCCGCACAAGCCGCTCGCACCGGGATGCCGGCAATCTTTCATAATGCCGCGCCGACGGCCGAACAGCTGATCGGACTTGCAAGAATCCATCCGAAGGCGCGTATCATAGCCGGCCACAGCAATCATTCTTCGTTCACGACAGAAGAAGCGCTGGTAACGGCCAAGGCGCTTCGCGATCTGGGTGCTGCTGTCGATGTGTCGACGCTCGACTGCATTTGCACGCGCTGGCGCAACGGCCCGGACAACTTCGATGCATTGATCAACGCGGGTCTCGTCGATACGCTTTCGACCGATTACGCGGGCGGCGACTGGGATGGCATTCTGCAAGCCATTCATCGGGTAGTACAAAAGAAGTTCATGTCGCCCGCAGCAGCGATCGCGCTGGCGACGGGTAACGTCGCCAGAATCTTTCCGGAACTGGCTGGCGATCGGGGATCGATCGCCAAGGGAAAACGCGGCGATGTCATCATCAGCGAGACTAACAATCTCGGCCGTGTCCGCCACGTTCTCGTCGCCGGCAGGATGGTCGTTTTCAACGGAAGCCTCGTCTGCCAGCCAACTGCTGCCGGTCACCGCTCTTTGCCGATCGACTGAACAGCTTCCGTCGATCAAAGGGGGTGGCGCACCGCCTGGAGGATCCGTGTGATCGCCTGAGGATCGCCGTCTGGCAAGATGGCAACGGCGTCGACTATGTCCTGCTGCTCGTCCTCGCGCAGCCGGTGGCGCGTCAGATAGCGAAATTTCTCGACGATAGCCTGCCAGTTCATCGGCCGCGCCTTGTCACCGGCCGGACTATGGACTTTAGAGGTCAACTCGAGCGTTCTGGTACGCAGGATCACACGCGAAAGGGTCTGCGTCGGAAAGGGTCGGTCGAGATCGGTATCAATGCTCAGGCGAACCTTCTGCGCAAAGCGGCTGAGGTCGCTTCGACCAAGAGCATCTGCCCCGATCGGTGCGAGCGCTTGCTTGCCGTCGATGGCGAGGATCGCCATGCAATAGGGCAGGCTGTACTGCATGTCGACCATGCTTTCCGGCGCATTCCTGTTGGCAAGCTTCAAGGCCCATGCAAAGGTTCGGACCTCGACCTCGACAATGTCTTCGGGGCTGATCGTATCTTCGTCGGCGAGCTCGCTATAGGCATCAAGTGCCGGGTGAATATAGCGACAACAGGCGTAGGGCTTGAAATAGGTGTCGGCGATTTCCCAATGGCGACCGAGCTCACCGAGAATGCGGCTTCCGTCGTAATAGTCCGGGTGATCGAGAAGGTCCTCAGGCCCTGTAAAACCGGCAGCCGCGAGATGGGCCGCCGTCATGCCGAGCAGGCTGCTCCATGCGATACCTTCCTTGACATCGTTGCCTGTCAGCCGCGAGTAGCCGGAACTGCCGTTGGCAAGCTGGTTCGGCGCCATCACGCCCGAAATGGCGAGAGCATGCGAAAGCCGGACAGGCTCCAGCTGCAACAGGCGGCCGGCTGTCGCGGCCGAAGCGAAGGCTGCCCAGCGACCGGACTGGCGTGTGCGAATTCCGTCCGTCGTCTGCGAGGCGGCGATGCGCGCGCCGACATCATAGCCGCAGATGATCGCGCTGATCAGCTCACGTCCCGTCGCTCCGGTCTGGCCAGCTATCAACAACGCCGCGGGGATGACGCACGCCCCCGGATGTCCGCGAGCCGCGCGATTGCCGTCGTCGATGTCGAGCGCGGATGCGGCAGTGACGTTGCAGAAAAGGGCCCCCGCCGGCGCGCACCTGCCGGCGCACCAAATCGGCGCCTCGCCGCTGCCAAAGACCGGTCCGGCCATGGTGCGCGCAGCTACCGCACTCGGCATGGCTACGCCTGCGATAGCAGCGCCCAGCAGATCCAGGATACAGCGTCGGGCGACGTCAGCGATGTCAGGACAATATTCTGTCGGTGCCGCCCGCACATGCTCGGCCAGAATGCGGGTCAGATAGGACATGTCCGGTCCACCTCCGACCCTGCATGTGCACGGCAATATTTATCGAAGCTCGCTTGGGCGACGAAGAGATCGAGCATTGGCAGGCCGACACAGGTAACGCAGGTCGGTCCGACATTGTCTTCGTACCAGGGTGCTGGATTTGCGAGTTCGCGTATGCCGATGAGCGGTCCAATCGTTTCCAGCGACAGGCCTCGGCTGGAAAAATGCAGGGCGATGCTCTGCGAATTGCGCCTCGAAACGGTCTGGAGATCGTCGCAAACCATGAGGCCGGTTCGAAACACCCGTTTCAGATAATCGTCCGGCGCCTCGTTGCCCCCAAGATGGAGCGTGGTCGCCTCTTGCGCCAGATCCTCGTCCGCAAAGACTGGTTCGCGGGCATTGGACGCGGTGACGACCAGGGAGCAGCAGCGCATGGTCCGGTTGTCATCGACAGGGACGAGCGGGATCTTGACTTCGCCCGAGAGCGCAATTGCAAGCGCGCGGGCGTTTTCCAATCTGCGGGCGCGGACGAAGATCTGCTCGATCCTGTCCGCGCAGGAAAAGGCAAGCGACCGGATGACGCTCTGCGCAACCGGCCCGGCTCCAACCAGAAAGACGCAGGAGGCAGTGCCACGGGCAAGACATGCTTCTGCGACGAGTGAGGCATAGGTTCCGGTCCGGTCTGCCGAAAGCGCCGTCTCGTCGAGGATCGCAATCGGGCGAAGTGTGAACTTGTCGAGCAGGATGAAGGTCGATGTTGATCTCGGAAGCCCGAGGCTGCGATTGAAGGCATTGGCGCCGATGATCTTCACCCCGCCATGCGTCGAGCTGACGCTATAGAGAGATGACAGCTTCCAGCCGAGACGTTCTTCGGCAAAATCAGGCTTGAATGCGGTAAAATCGGGGACCGACCAAAACTCGTCTTCGGGCAAGGACAGGACCGCCTTGCCGCCGCGCGCCGCCCCGGACCGGATTTCGGCCCAGGCTCGCGCTACGGCCTCGTGCACGTCCTTGGTCGTCAGCGCGCAGCCTCTCGTGGCGAGGTCTGACCTTGTCAAAAACGCAATTCCGCTCAACGCGTCTGTCATCGTCTCCTCCCTTTCTAGAGCTGACGAGTGCAGAGCCAGTTTAGAGGTTTCGCCTCATGTGGGAGGTGAAGGTTTCAACAAGATTGATGCTCAAGGGTGGTCGCTCGGCATCGCCTGGGAAACATTTCGGTAAACTTTGCACGGACGCCGTCAGCAGGTTCAGCGGCTGCTGCATATCGCGTTCACCTGTTCAGCTATAATCTGAATGTGGGGGACGTCCTTGGAGAGCACGTTGTCTCGCAACAATGACTGCGACCTCGCTGCCAATTGCCGCGGCACAACCGGTGCCGCAGGCCCTTGTCCGTCAGTACTGTCATTGTCGAGAATACGCTTGGGCAGAACAGCGAGCACATGGTTGCTTCGGCTAAAGCCCGATTGAGTAAACGACGACCCAGGTCGCAACGCTATTGCGCGATTTCCGCTCCGACCTCATTTTGCGTGCCCGGCCCGGCTACCAGCGTGATGAGACTCCGCATCGCCTCGCGAATGGCAGGGTTCTGGATCTGATCGATTTCTGTCGGTCGTCGTCCGGCGAGGTTTGTCTCTCGCGTCGGATCGTTGCTGACAATCTGTTCGGCCCCGCTGAACAAGTCGTCCAGTGACACCCCGAGGGCGCGGGCCATTTCGTAAAGCGCACTGGCGCTGACGCGATTGATGCCTGTCTCGTATTTCTGGATCTGCGGGAAGGAAATGCCGAGCGCCTCACCAAGTGCGGTTTGGCTAATTCCTCTGCTTTTTCGAATGCGCTGCAGGTTTTGTCCAACGACAGCGTCGATCGGATTGCCTTTTGGACGGGCCAATTCATTCTCCTGGTTTTGTGTTCTTTTGCGCTGAACGAGGCAGCTGGCGGGGATAGAGACAACAGGATTTCAAAGGCGGGATATAAGCATGATCATTGGCATTTGGCCGTGCAATCAAGCTTCGGTCCGACCAGGCGTGTTCACTGCTGAGCACGCCGCAGACGAGATCGAGCGGCGCATTCGTCAATGACCCTCTCTTATAATTGCAGATGTCGAGCGGGGGTCGACCAGATGACGACCGAATGGATTGATGGCGACAAGCGCAACCAAAATTGCGAGCGCGGAGACAGTAAAAATGGGTGTTTGGACGCGCATCGTTCTTCCAGCCATCAGCTTCGGCCAACTATCTGCCGCGTTCTAACGTCAGACCAAACGAAAAGTTCCCTGTTTTTCACAAGGCAAAAGCTTGCCATCCGGTCAGGAGCCGGGCGGCCCGTCGGGCGACTGGATCGATCATCGCCGCGGCGGCAAGGATTTCCTGGATCTGCCTGCAGACGGGCACGGAGAGCTGAGGCAAGGGGCCAGCAAACAATAGGTATTTTTTCTTATGTCGACATTTTTCAAGTTCGTTCGAATCCGTCCATTTGGTTGAACTAATTCTATTTTTTTGCCATTCGAGGTGCGGATAGCGCCCGGTTAGGAATATTCACCTCTACAGCTACGTTGACTCACGTTTGAATTAGGAACAAATAAAGAACATATCCGCTTTCCTGCGGTGTGGATACGTTTAACATGATGAAGACCGGACAATGGCTCGGCCAGGCGCAAACCGAATTATCTATGAGCTTCGAGAGCGTATCCAGCATCTCGAAGGGGCGGCTGCCCGGCCGAAGGCGGTCTTACCCTTCGGTGTCGGCGAAATCGACGAGAAGCTTCCCGGCGGGGGCCTTGCCTATGGCGCTATCCATGAATTCGCCGGAGGCGGGGCCGGCGCCGTCAACGGCGCTGCTGCTGCCTTGTTTGTCGCAGGCATAGCGGCCCGCACCAAGGGCACGGTCGTGTGGTGCCTGGCGCGTCCCGATCTCTTCGCACCGGCGCTCGCGCAGACCGGCCTTCATCCGGATCGCGTGATCTATGTCGAGGCGGTTCACGAGGAATATGTGCTTGAGGCCTGTGAGGAGGCCTTGCGCTTCGGCGGGCTTGGCGCGGTCGTGGCCGAAACGGTGCGCTTGCCAATGGTCGTTTCACGCCGCCTGCAACTGGCCGCGGAGGGATCCGGAACGCTCGGGCTGATCATCCGGCGCTGGCGACGCCAGACGGAGGCAAGTGATTTCGGGCATCCGACGGCCGCTGCCTCGCGCTGGCGCGTTTCGGTCTTGCCGTCCGAGCCGCTGCCCGTTCCCGGCATCGGTAGAGCCAGGTGGCTCGCCGAATTGATCAGGATCAAGGCCGGAGAAAGTACAGATTTCATCGTCGAGGCATGTGATGGCCAGGGTCGTCTCCGTATATCTTCCGACGCTGCGGACAGATCGGATCAGACGCGCCGATCCGTCCCTTCCGGCTGACGCACCGCTTGTCGTGGTCGCAAAGAGCGGGTCGAAGCGATGGCTGTCGGCGGTCGACGCAAACGCCGCAAAGCTTGGCCTGACTATCGGCATGCCGGCCGCCAAGGCGCAGGCATTCGTGCGGGGACTTAACATGGTCGATGCCGATCCTGCAGGCGATCTTGCGGTATTGGAGCGCATCACCCTTTGGGCGCTTACCCGATATTCGCCTGTCGTTGCCTTGGACCCACCTGACGGCATCGTCATGGACACCGAGGGTGCCGACCATCTGCAGGGCGGGGAGGGGCCTATGCTGTCAGGCCTGGTCAACAGCTTCCGCGCCAAAGGTCTGGCGGCACGGGCAGCGGTCGCAGACAGCTGGGGAGCAGCCCATGCGCTGGCGCGCTCGATCGGCAACGAGACAAGCGTGGTGGCACCAGGCCAGACAGTCGATGCCGTGACCGATCTGCCGATTGCCTCGCTTCGTCTCAACGCGGAGGTCGTGACAGGTTTGCGTATCCTCGGGTTTCGCACCGTCGGTGAACTGGCGGCAACGCCAAGAGCACCGCTGACCCTGCGCTTTGGCCCGGAGATCACGCGCAGGCTCGACCAGATGTTTGGCCGGGTAGCCGAGCCCATCGATCCAATCCGCTCGCCCGACTTCGTCGAAGTGTCAAGGTCCTTCGCAGATCCGATCGGCGCTGCGGAGACGATCGCCAAATATGTCTCGCTGCTGGTGCACAGGCTCTGCCGTGTCCTTCAGGCAAGGGGCCTTGGCGTACGCCGCACGGACCTCATCGTCCACCGGGTCGACAATACGGTCCAGGCGCTGAGGGCCGGAACTGCAAAGCCTGTCCGCGACATTGCCTGGCTGACCAAACTCCTGCACGATCGGATCGAACGCATCGATCCGGGCTTCGGCATCGAGAAGCTCAGCCTTGCTGCCATCATGGTCGAGCCGCTTGAAGACAGGCAGTTTGCTTCCGCCCTGATCGAAGAGGCCAAGGTCGATATCGGCGCTTTCGTCGACATTCTCGGCAATCGCGGAAAATTCCGTCTCTACCGCGTCGCGCCGGTGGCCAGCGACGTTGCGGAGCGATCACTGCAAAGCATCTCGCCTGTCGCCGAAGAGCAGGGACAGAGCTGGCCGTTGAACTGGCCGCGCCCGGTCCGGCTGATGGATCGCCCGGAACCGATCGAGGTCATGGCGCTGCTGCCCGACCACCCTCCCGTGTGGTTCACCTGGCGCGGTAAGCGATACCGGGTGAAACAGGCCGACGGACCCGAGCGCATCTTCGGTGAATGGTGGCAGCGATCGTCGGAATGGGTCGCCGTGCGCGACTATTTCACCGTCGCGGACGAGAGCGGTGAACGCTACTGGATTTATCGCGCTGGCGACGGTGTCGACCCCGAGACCGGATCGCATCGTTGGTTCATGCATGGAACCTTCACATGAGCTATTCCGAGCTGCAGGTCACGACGCATTTTTCTTTTTTGCGCGGCGCATCCTCGGCCGACGAACTGTTTGCGACCGCCAAGGCCATCGGCATAGAGGCTCTCGGCATTGTCGACCGCAATTCGCTAGCGGGTATCGTGCGGGCACTGGAGGCATCGCGAGCCACCGGTCTTCGCCTGGTCGTCGGCTGTCGTCTCGACCTGACGGACGGCATGTCGATCCTCGTCTACCCGACAGACCGTGCGGCCTACTCGCGGCTGACACGATTGCTGACGCTCGGAAAGAGCAGGGGCGGGAAGGCCAAATGCATCCTGACGCTCGACGACGTCGCTCTCTATGCGGAAGGGCTGATCGCCATCCTGGTGCCGGATCTCGCCGATGAGACATGCGCCCTCCAGCTCAGAAAGACGGCGGAGATTTTCCAAAACAGAGCCTATGCAGCTTTGAGCCTCAGACGCCGGCCGAACGATCAGCTCCGGCTGCACGAAATTGCCGTGATGGCTGCCAGCCACAAGGTCAAAACCGTCGTCACCAATGACGTGCTCTTTCACGAGCCCGCCCGGCGGCAGTTGCAGGACGTGGTGACCTGCATTCGAAACCGCACGACGATCGACGATGTCGGTTTCGAGCGCGAACGCCATGCCGACCGGTACCTCAAGTCGCCGGAGGAAATGCAGCGGCTGTTTGCACGCTATCCGCAAGCGCTTGCGCGGACGATGGAGATTGTCGCGCGCTGCACGTTCTCCATGGAAGAACTGACCTATCAGTACCCTGAGGAAGCAATTGTTGCCGGCATGGACGCGCAGCAGTCGCTTGAACACTATGTCCGGGAACACATCCCGGCGCGATATCCCGATGGCTTGCCGCAGAAGGTGCTTCGCTCCATCCGCCACGAGCTCGATCTCGTCAAGGAAATGCGCTACGCGCCTTACTTCCTGACGGTGTTTTCGATCGTTCGTTACGCCCGCAGCCAGGGCATCCTTTGTCAGGGGAGGGGCTCGGCCGCCAATAGTGCCATCTGCTACATTCTCGGCATTACCAGCATCGACCCTGACACCAACGACCTTTTGTTTGAACGTTTCGTCAGCCGGGAACGCGACGAGCCGCCCGACATCGATGTCGACTTTGAACACGAACGGCGCGAGGAGGTCATCCAGTGGATCTACAGGACGTACGGGCGCCATAAGGCGGCACTCTGCGCCACTGTCACGCGCTACCGGGCGAAGGGCGCCATCCGTGACGTCGGCAAGGCGCTCGGACTGCCCGAGGATTTGATCAAGGCACTTTCATCGGGGGTGTGGGCCTGGAGCGAGGCCGTCGGTGAACAACATGTCCGGGACCTAAACCTCAATCCCGACGACCGCCGGCTTGCACTCACCCTCCGCCTTGCCCAGCAGCTGATGGGTGCGCCACGCCATCTCGGCCAGCATCCGGGCGGCTTCGTGTTGACCCATGACCGGCTCGACGATCTGGTGCCGATCGAGCCGGCCTCCATGGTCGATCGGCAGGTGATCGAGTGGGACAAGGATGACGTCGAGGCACTCAAATTCATGAAGGTCGACGTGCTGGCGCTCGGCATGCTGACATGCATGGCCAAGAGCTTTGCCTTGCTGCGCAAGGAGAAGAATGTAGATCTCGATCTTGCGACCATCCCGCAGGAAGATGCGAAGACTTATGCAATGATCCGCAAGGCCGATACGTTGGGCACCTTCCAGATCGAGAGCCGCGCGCAAATGTCGATGCTGCCACGCCTCAAGCCCGAAACCTTCTATGATCTCGTCATCCAGGTCGCGATCGTCCGCCCCGGTCCAATCCAGGGCGACATGGTGCATCCCTATCTCCGTCGCCGGGAGGGCAAGGAGAAGCCCGAATATCCGACGCCCGAGCTGGAATCCGTTCTCGCCAAGACGCTCGGCGTACCGCTGTTTCAAGAAAGCGCCATGAAGGTCGCCATGGTCTGCGCGGGCTTCACCGGCGGTGAGGCCGATCAGCTCAGAAAAAGCATGGCGACCTTCAAATTCACCGGCGGGGTGAGCCGCTTCAAGGACAAGCTGATCTCCGGAATGATCCGCAACGGCTATGAGCCCGAATTTGCCGAAAAGACATTCAGTCAGCTCGAAGGGTTTGGTTCCTATGGTTTTCCGGAAAGCCATGCCGCAAGCTTTGCGCTGATTGCCTATGCCTCGAACTGGATGAAGTGCCACCATCCGGATGTCTTCTGTGCGGCATTGTTGAACAGCCAGCCGATGGGTTTTTATGCGCCGGCCCAAATCGTGCGCGACGCAAGGGAACACGGCGTCGCCATCCGGCCCGTCTGCGTCAACCGGTCCCGCTGGGATTGCACGCTGGAACCGGTCGCGGGTTCCAACCGGCTCGCAGTTCGGCTCGGCATGCGCATGGTACGTGGTCTGGCAACGGCTGATGCCGCCCGGATCGTCGCTGCAAGAGCCGATCAACCCTTCGACAGTGTCGACGACATGTGGCGTCGTTCCGGTGTTCCCGCCGCCTGCCTGGTGGAACTTGCCGAGGCGGATGCTTTCCGACCCTCCTTCCGCCTCGAGCGTCGCGATGCCCTATGGGCGATCAAGGCGCTAAGAGATGAGCCATTGCCGCTCTTTGCGGCGGCCGCCGCACGGGAGGAAAGGACGGTCGGAGAGCAACAGGAGCCAGCCGTCGACCTCCGGCCGATGGCTGAGGGTCATAACGTCGTCCTCGACTACGGGCATACAGGACTGACGCTTCGGGACCATCCGGTCAGTTTCCTACGTCGAGAGCTTACCGAGCGCCGCATCGTCACCTGTTCGGAGGCAATGTCGGCCTCCGACGGCCGATGGTTGATGGCGGCCGGACTGGTCCTGGTGCGTCAGCGGCCGGGCTCGGCAAAGGGTGTGATTTTCCTGACGGTGGAAGACGAGACAGGGGTTGCCAATGTCGTCATCTGGCCCAAGCTCTTTGAGCGGTCGAGACGGATTGCGCTCGGCGCCTCGATGATGGCGATCAACGGGCGCATCCAGCGGGAGGGCGATGTCGTTCATCTCGTTGCCCAGCAACTCTTCGACCTGTCGAGCAGCCTGAACGATCTTGCTGACCGGGATGTGGAATTCCGCCTGGCGACGGGAAGGGGAGACGAGTTTGCCCATGGTTCTCCCCAAAGAGCCGATCCGCGCGAAACGGCGGCGGCGGCGATGAAGTCGCGCGACATTTTGATCCCGGACCTGCATATCGACACTCTGAAGGTCAAAAGCCGCAATTTCCACTGAAGCACCCGGACCCTGCACCCGAACAGGCAAGTTCGGCCGGCAAGTCACGTCGACTTTCATCGCTTGTCGACAGCAGCATCCTCTCGCGCGGGAACAAAGAGAGCTGTCCGATGTTGTTGGGCATGGAGGTCGCGATGCCAAAATTCATCTTTCAGGTCATCGATCGCACGAGCCCGGAACCGACCGAACTTGCACATGAGTTTCCAAGCCTTGAGGATGCAAAGCAGCAGGCACGGCTTGCCCTTGCCGAGATGGCCCGCGACGGCCTGCCTGAAGCACCGCTTAATATAGTCTCGGTCGAGCTCTTCGATGAAGATCGACGGCCGATCACCGAATTCAGACTGCTGCTCGAAGAAGTGCCGAAATCCATTCGCGATCCAACGGCCTGACGGGCCAGGATCGCACACCAACCCCATCGCTGGAGGACAATTTGAATACCGCCAATCTTCAACTGGAAGGCATGGTCATGGCGCTCGCCTCGCTCTGCGAGACGCTGGCCGATAGGGGCGTGCTGGAGGCACAAGGAAATTGGCGCTGCACTCGAACGGGCAAGAAGCGCTGTCGAGCAGGACGACACCCATCAGCTATCCGAGGCCAATCAGGCCGCCGTCCTGTTTCCGATCCACCTCCTAAGCCTGGCGAACCAGGCCCATCAGCGTGGCCAACGTTTCACGTTCTCCGACTATGCGGCTCTGGTCGGGAAGTTGACATGATCGCCGATGATCGCGGCCGATCGTAGAAGCGATTTCGGCCGCGCGCCGGCAGGCCAGGAACAGCCGGGATTACCGACGCTGGCCGACGATAATATCATTGGTTCTGCGTAGTGTCATCGGTTCTGGAATTGTCCGACCGACCAGCCGGAGCGCGACGTGAACGCCGATCCGCGCACACGGGACAACCAGATTTAGCCCATGCCGGAACCCTGGATCACGCGTCTGCCGCCCTCGGACAGTGAGCCGCCTCCAGGCGTCCTTTCCTATCGGGAGCGCTTTTTCTAAGCCGTATAAGCCCAACCGTCCTACGCCGTCGTAGTGAAGAAGACGGGACCAAGCCGATCGGTCGTGCCTGCCGGTCGGCGATCTCCGACGCCGAAGAGCTTTCAGTTTCGGCATGGAGGATCCCGACTACTTCATCCTCCGCCCAATCTGCCGCTGCCAGCAGATGCCAAGCTGGCGCCGGCAAAGCACCAGAACGTCTCTGGTCTCAGGGCCTCAAAGCGCCCTTGCGGCCAGCCGCGGAACTTCAAAACCGGGACGACGTTAAAAAGGGCGAACACGTGGAGAAAAGACATGAACGCCGTGAAATCCCCCGCCGTAAAGGCATACGAACTCGACAAGGCCAAGAACAAGGAGCAGGAAAACAAGGGGGAGCTGGACCAGGCCCTAGAGGATACGTTTCCAGCCTCCGATCCGGTCTCGCAATCCAGCACGTCGGTGGCCGGAGCGCCGCCAGCAAGCGAACCGCAAAAGCAGGAAGGATTTCTTGACGGTGCCAGAGGGTGGATCAAAAGCAATCCGCTTGCCGCTGTTGCCATCACCGCAGCCATCGCATGGATTTACGGCTCGACGCGATAGCGCACCGGCCCCGGCCGGGGAGGGGTTTTTGCAGGTGGTTCCCTGCGGATCGAGTTTGCCACTCCGCACCTTCGACAAGCCACACTTCCAAATGTCAGCCCGTGTAATCCAAGGCCGACCATTCATTCACGATTGATTAACCATAAACGCAGGTCTCTGGTCGTCAATTGTATCGGAATGGGACATCGCGACGTTCCTCTGTCATCTCAACACATAGAGGTGCGGGAATGGCAAAAGTGCTGATCGTGGAAGACGAAATGCTGATCCGCTTCGCGCTCGCCGACGCGTTGATCGATGCGGGGCACGTGGTGATCGAATGCGGGACCGTCCTCGAAGCGGTGGCTGCTTTTTCCAGACATGACAAGATCGAGGCGCTCATCACGGATGTCGACATGCCTGGCGGCCTGACAGGTCTCGACCTTGCCGGACTTGTGAGGAGGACAAGATCATCCGTTCCGATATGGGTGACGTCAGGGCGCAAGGTCGATATTTCGCATATCAGGGGTGCTGCTTTTCTGACCAAGCCCTACGATTTCGCTGCGCTGGCAAAGACCGTCACCGATCATATCGAAACGGGCGGCCCAAGCTTGTCCCATTTCAGTTCGCGCTACCGTTCCTATCCATAGGGGTAGCGTGCCGGGTTAATAGTCGCACAGGACGGGGTCGGCGGGGAACCGTCGGGCCCCCAAGCCCATCCGACATAATGTCTCTTCATAAAATGGAACCGTCGGCGACATCCACCGGTCGACCTCATCCTGTGTCGCGTCGCCAGGGAACAACTAAAGCCTTCGCTGGTTGAACTCGGCAATTGCAAGATCGGCCATTCGATTGGACGCGTGGAGACCCACCGAGTGATGACGACAGCATCTCAACCGACCGCTTCCACCAATCCTCCGCGGATCTACTACGTCAATCCGCTTTTGTTATCTGGCAGGGACCGATGGTTGGAGGTCTTCGATCATGCCCGGTTTCTGGGTTTCGATACAGTACTCTCAGCCCCACCATTTCTGAGAACCGGAGAGAGTCTTTTTTCAGCGCTGGATTACCAGGCGCTCGATCCGGCCCTTCAGTTGCAAGGGCCCTGCGACGAAGCCGTCGCCAGCCTTGCAAGGGATGCAAAGGAACGTGGCGTCGAATTGATGCTGGACCTTGCCGTCAGCCGGGGTGGCGAAGAGCGTGATCTGGAATCGCTGTCTCTCGACCCGCGACGATCGCCGGTGACGCCATTCGAAGCCGGGCCTTTCCCATCAAGCGCCGTGATCGAGGAGTGGCAGGCTCGGTTGGCAGTCTTTGCCGCTTGCGGCATTGCCGGCTACCGGATTGTCGGGCTGGATGTGTTGTCGCCCCGCGACTGGCAGCAGTTGATCGCTGCCTCCAGGGCTGCAAACCCAACAACACGCTATTTTGCCTATACGCCGGGAACCGACTTTGCGCTGCGCCATGCTTTGCGCGACTGCGGCTTCGATGGCAGCTTCTCGTCGTTTGCTTGGTGGGATCTGCGTGAAAGCTGGATCCTGGAGGAATATCGGCTGCAGCGCTCGCTCGGACCGCAGATTGCCTTTCCGGAAGCGCCTTTCGCCAAGCGGCTTGCTCACGGCACGGAAAGCAGGGAGATCCGTGAGAGACGGTCGCGCCGCGCGCTGCGTTTGGCGGTCGAGTTCGGCGACGGACTTCTCGTGCCGATGGGCTTCGAATTCGGTGCAATGCTGCCGCTCGATCCGACGCATGGCCATGGTGGCGGTCTGCGTCGTGTTAAAGCTGAAGGCGCCTTCGATATTTCGACCGAGTTGCGTAACCTGATATCGGATGACAACGACGCGTCCAGGCCGCGACTGCTTCTCAAAAGCGAGATGTCACCTCAGGTGACGGTCATCGCGCAGGCCAACAGGCCAGATATCAGGACTGCCGAGGAGGTGCGGCTGATAGCAGTCAACAGGGACTTGCGTCGCCCAGGCACCGTCCCCGAAACGATCCTCAATCGCCTGGTCTCGCCATTCGTGCCCGTCGATGCGGTCTCGGCCGGCCGACGTCTCGGCCCCGGCGAGGTCTGCGTCATTGCAACCCGAGCTCGTCCCGCCATAACGGCCGAAGCAGGGGAGTTGGTGCTTAATGACGCCACGCGATCGCCCCGCATCGCCATCGAAAAAGTCGAGCCGCAGGTTGACGACGGTCGGTTTCCTGTCAAACGCATCATCGGCGAGGCCGTCATGGTCGAGGCCGATATCTTCACCGACGGTCACGACCCCCTGTCAGCGGCACTTCTCTATCGTCCACGCGGCCAAGGGGAATGGCATGAGGCACGCATGGCACTTTCCGAAAATGACCGATGGCAAGGGAGTTTCGTTCTCGATCGGGTAGGCCGTTTCGAATTTTGCGTGGAAGCCTGGAAAAACCCCTTCGCCATCTTCCGGTACGAACTTCTTAAAAAGCACGAGGCCCGGCTCGACCTGCGGCTGGAGTTGATCGAGGGGCAGGAACTCATTGCCAGGGCCGCGGCTGAGCCCGCCGACACCATGAGGATCGAGCAACGGACCGAGCTTGGCGCATTCCTGGCCGAACTCGAGCGCCGTGAAGGCATGGGCAAGCTCGACATCCTGCTTGCCCCGCGAATGGCCGAGCTGATGAGTTTTGCCGATCGGCGGCCCTTCAAGTCCCGATCAGCTGTGTATCGCGTCGAGTCGGAGCGGCGCGAGGCGGCCTTCGCGAGCTGGTACCAGATTTTTCCGCGCTCGCAGAGCGGCGATCCGAACCGCCACGGTACGTTTGAGGACGTCATCGCACGCCTGCCGGCGATCCGCGACATGGGGTTTGACGTTCTTTATTTCCCGCCGATCCATCCGATCGGCCGCACCAACAGGAAGGGCCGCAACAATTCACTGGTCGCCGCCCCCGCCGATCCCGGCAGCCCTTACGCGATTGGATCGGAAGCCGGCGGCCACGAGGCCATTCATCCTGAGCTCGGCGCCTTCGACGACTTCGAGCGCCTGGTTGATGAAGCGAGGCGGTTTGGATTAGAAATCGCGCTCGATCTCGCAATCCAGGCCTCTCCCGACCATCCCTGGCTGAGCGAACATCCCGGCTGGTTCGACTGGCGCCCCGACGGCACCATTCGTTACGCCGAAAACCCTCCGAAAAAATACGAGGACATTGTCAATGTCGATTTTTACGCCGAGGACGCCATACCAGCGCTCTGGGCGGAACTGCGCGACATCGTCGAGATGTGGGTCGATGAAGGGGTCAAGCTGTTTCGCGTCGACAACCCGCATACAAAACCCTTTCCCTTTTGGGAATGGATGATCGGGGATATCCGGGCGCGCCATCCAGACGTCATATTCCTGTCGGAGGCCTTCACCCGCCCGAAGGTCATGTATCGTCTGGCCAAGATCGGCTTCTCACAATCCTACACCTACTTCACCTGGCGCAACGAAAGATGGGAGCTCGAGCAGTATATGAGCGAGCTCACGACGAGCGAGGCTCGCGAATTTTTCCGCCCGCACTTCTTCGTCAACACGCATGACATAAACCCGGATTTCCTGCAGAACGCGCCGCGTCCTGCCTATGTCATACGCGCTGCGCTTGCCGCAACGCTCTCCGGTCTCTGGGGCGTCTATAACGGCTTCGAGCTTTGCGAAGGGCGCCCCGACGCCAAGCGCAAGGAATATGCCGACAGCGAAAAATACGAAATCCGCGCCTGGGACTACGACCGCCCGGGCAATATCAAGGCGGAAATCGCCATGCTTAACCGGATCCGCAGGGACAATCTCGCGCTGCAATCGCATCTCGGCCTGACGCTGCTGCCCTCGTCGAACCAAAAGATCATGTTTTTCGAAAAGGCGGGGGCCGGACGCCACAACGCCCTCTTGATCGCGGTGACGCTCAATCCCAACGGCATCGAGGAAAGCAACGTCGAATTCCCGCTCTGGCAGTACGGTGTGGCCGATACAGGCACGCTCGCATTGGAGGATCTCGTCACTGGCCAGAATTTCACGCGAACCGGAAAATGGCAAACGATCAGGCTGGACCCGGCCCATTTGCCTTTCGCCATATGGCGGGTCAGGGCAGGGGAGGCCTGAGATGGACATAGCCTTCACGGAAGACAGAAAAACGATCACTGACGACGTGCTCTGGTACAAGGATGCGATCATATATCAGTTGCACATCAAGTCCTTCTACGACGCCAACGGCGATGGGATCGGTGATTTCGAGGGCCTTTATCAGAAACTCGATCATATCGCCGCGCTCGGCGTCAACGCCATCTGGCTCCTGCCATTCTTTCCCTCGCCACGGCGCGATGACGGCTACGACATTGCCGACTATCGCAATGTCAGTCCCGATTACGGGACGATCGACGATTTCCGCAAATTCGTCGCGGCCGCCCACGAACGCAATATCCGGGTAATCATCGAGCTCGTCATCAACCATACATCCGACCAGCATCCCTGGTTCCAGCGCGCCAGGCAGTCGCCGGCCGGCAGCCCTGACCGCGATTTTTACGTCTGGTCCGACAATGACCAGAAATTTCCCGAGACCCGCATCATCTTCCTGGATACGGAAAAATCGAACTGGACCTTCGATGCGGTCGCCGGTGCCTATTACTGGCACCGCTTCTATTCCCATCAGCCGGACCTGAACTTCGACAATCCCCGGGTGATGGAGGAGCTCATCGATATCATGCGCTTTTGGCTCGAAACCGGGATCGACGGCTTTCGGCTCGACGCGATCCCCTATCTAGTGGAGCGTGAGGGCACCAACAACGAGAACCTGCCCGAAACTCACGCGATCCTGAAACAGATCCGCGCAGCGCTAGATGCCACCCATCCGGGCGTGATGCTGCTAGCCGAGGCAAACCAGTGGCCGGAGGACACACGCGAATATTTCGGGAATGGCGACGAGTGCCACATGGCTTTCCATTTCCCGTTGATGCCGCGCATGTACATGGCGATCGCCAAGGAAGACCGCTTTCCGATCACCGACATCATGCGGCAGACGCCCGACATACCCGAGACCTGCCAATGGGCGATCTTCCTGAGGAACCATGACGAGCTAACACTGGAAATGGTGACCGACGCCGAGCGCGACTATCTCTGGGAGACCTATGCATCCGACAAGCGCGCCCGGATCAACCTGGGCATCCGTCGCCGCCTGGCGCCGCTGATGGAGCGTGATCGCCGGCGTATCGAATTGATGAACGCGCTTCTCCTGTCCATGCCCGGTACGCCCGTCGTCTACTATGGAGACGAGATCGGCATGGGCGATAATATCTATCTTGGCGACCGGGATGGCGTGCGAACGCCGATGCAATGGTCGCCCGACCGCAATGGTGGCTTTTCGCGAGCAGATCCCGCTCGCCTCGTCTTGCCGCTGGTTGCCGATGCGCTCTATGGGTTCGAGGCCCTCAATGTCGAGGCACAGGTCTCCGATGCCCATTCCCTGTTGAACTGGACCCGGCGCATGCTGGCATTGCGCGGCCGCCACAGCGCCTTCGGGCGCGGCACGCTGCGTTTTCTCACGCCGAGCAACCGGCGCATTCTTGCCTATCTTCGCGAGCATGACGACGAAGTCATCCTGTGCGTGGTCAATCTCTCGCGGCTCCCCCAGGCTGTCGAGCTCGACCTATCAGCCTTCGAAGGCCGCATTCCCATCGAGCTGACCGGTATGTCGCCTTTCCCGCCGATCGGCCAGCTGACCTATCTGCTGACCTTGCCTCCCTATGGATTTTTCTGGTTCCAGCTCAATGCCGAAGCAGATGGTCCCGCCTGGCGCATGGCCCCGCCCGAGCAATTGGCCGACTTCCTCACGCTCGTCGTCCGGCGCAGTCTGACGGAGCTCGTCGAACAGCCCCAGCATGCGGCGATCCTCAGCCGCGATATTCTGCCGGCCTATCTGTCCAAGCGCCGCTGGTTCGGCGCCAAGGACCAGCCCCTTCAAGAGGCGCGGCTTGTCTCGGCGTCACCCATTCCGTTTGCCGAGGGTGTCGTGCTCGGCGAGCTGGAGGCCGTGCTTCCCGATCATGTCGAAACCTACCAGCTGCCGCTGGCAGCCGAATGGGACGACACGGCGCCGAACGTGCTTGGCCAACAGCTGTCGCTTGCGCGTATAAGACAGGGCAGGCGTGTCGGCTTCCTAACCGATGGTTTTGCGGTCGAAACAATGGCACGCGGCATCCTGAGAGGGCTCTGCGACCGCTCGATCGTCAGCGGTCGGACAGGCCAGATCGAGTTCGTTGGTACCGACCGGATCGATTGTCTGGCGCTGAGCGACGACATGCCAATCCGCTGGCTATCGGCCGAACAGTCGAACAGCTCGCTCATTGTCGGCGACCTGGCGATGATCAAGCTCATCCGCCATATCTTCATCGGCGTCCATCCCGAAGTCGAAATGACCCGCCATCTGACCGAGCACGGATATGAACATACCGCACCGTTGCTTGGCGAGGTTGTACGCACCGATGGCGAAGGCAGGCGCTCGACCCTGATCATCGTCCAGGGTGCCATCCGCAACCAGGGTGATGCGTGGAATTGGATGCTTGGCAATCTCCGGCGGGTTGCCGACGAGATCGTCATGACCGAAACCGCAATTGAGACGGCCGACGAGCAGTTGCAACCACTACTGACCTTCGTTGCCATGGTCGGAGAGCGGCTTGGTGAACTGCATGTGCTCCTGTCACGACCGACCGAAGACGAGGCATTTTCACCGTTCCGGGCGGGCGATGGGGACGTCGATGTCATCAGAAAATCCGTCACCGGCGAAATCGCCTATGCGTTTTCCAAACTGGTCGACATCGGCGAAGACGTCGATGGCGACCTTCGTGAGCGTATCGGGCTTCTTCTTGGCAAACAGGACCGGATCATCAAACTCGCCGGAGATCTCGCTGGCCAGGCAAGAGGCACGCTGCTGACCCGGACGCATGGGGACTTTCACCTTGGCCAGATCCTGGTCACCGAAGGCGATGCCGTCATCATCGATTTCGAGGGAGAACCGGCACGCAACCTCGCTGAAAGAAGGGCCAAGACAAGCCCACTCCGTGACGCTGCCGGCCTGTTACGTTCGCTGGACTACCTGACGGCGACTGCCATGCTCGAAAATGACGCGATATCCGATCACCACGATGCACGGCGTCGTGAGGTCATTACCCGTTTTGGCAGAAGCGCAGAACAGGTGTTCCTGCAGGCCTATGTCAAGGCGCTTTCAGCCTCACCCGATCTGCCGAAGACCTCGGAAGAGATCCGGCGCGTCCTCGACATTTTCCTCCTCGAAAAGGCCGCCTACGAGATCGCCTATGAAGCGCGAAACCGTCCGAAATGGCTGCCGATCCCGCTCAATGGCTTTGCCAACATCCTGACCCGACTTTCGGAGACCCGCTTATGATAACCGACCTCGCCGACATCTTCTTCGGTGTGGAGGCGGATGCGCTGCAAGCTCTCACCGAGGGAAGGCATGGCGATGCTTTTTCGATCCTCGGCATGCACCCGGCCGGTGACGGCCGCTTCAGCTTCAGAGCTTTTCTTCCTGGAGCATTGGGACTTGAGGTGATCGATCGCCAGAGTGGTGCACCGCTTGCTTCGGCCGATCTCGTTCACCCGGCCGGCCTCTTTGGAGCAATCCTTGCCGACCATGGCCCTTACAGTCTGAGGATCCACTGGCCAGACGGGGTCCAGCTCACCGATGATCCCTACAGTTTCGGGCCGCTGCTTGGCGAGCTCGACCTTCATCTCATTTCGGAAGGCACGCATTATAATCTCACCAGAGCACTGGGCGCCGTCCCGCTTGAAGTCGACAAAGTGGCCGGCGTACGCTTCGCCGTCTGGGCACCGAATGCTCGGCGCGTATCGGTCGTCGGCGACTTCAATTCCTGGGACGGCCGCCGTCATCCGATGCGACTTCGCCCGCAGGCCGGCATATGGGAGATATTCATCCCTCATCTTACCGTTGGTGAGCGCTATAAGTTCGAGATCCTCGATCGGCACGGCAATCTTCTCGCCCAGAAGGCTGATCCGGTGGCACGGGCGGCAGAGCCGGCGCCGTCGACCGCCTCCGTCGTCGCCTCGATCGACCCGTTCTCCTGGAGTGACGCCGCATGGATGGAC
>UCCS01000124.1 GCA_900470965.1 Hyphomicrobiales bacterium | reverse complement strand
TCCGCAGATAGGCCGCACCCCGCGTCCGCCGATGGCGAGCCACGGTCGGCCGCCGGTGAGCGCGCAGAAACGTCTACCTGTGAGCCCTCGCACTCGTATGCCAATTGTCGGTGGCGCAAAGGGGCGCTTGGCGGAAAGACCCGGCCGCGGAGGGGGCAACGTGTCCGGAAACATCCGCAACACACTGAACTCAGGCGGTAACATCAACGGCAACCGCACCTTCATGAACTCCGGGGGCAATATTGTCGGAAAGGACTCAGGCAACCTCACTGTCAACAATTCCGGCGATCTCAAGGTCTCTGGCAACGGCAACGGATACTTTGGCCGCGGATACTACGGCCGCGGAGATCACGGCCGCGCTGACTATGGTGGGGGAGATTATGGGCGCGGATACGGCCGCGGAGACCATGGCCGCGCAGAGTACGGCGGTGGAGACTATGGCCGTGGATACTATCGCCGCGAGGCCTACGTCCTGGGCGGGTATGCGGCAGGCGTCGCCGTCGGTGCTGCGGCCGCCTCGAGCACAGGTGGAACGACGTATTCCTCCTCTGGAGATCAGTCTGGATCTACTGCGAGTTCCTCTGGCGCAGCGTCCTCGAGTTCGTCCCACGGCAGCTCTCCGGGCTCTGTTAACGCGGCGTCGTCTGGTTCGTCTCAAGCCAGGTCTTCAGGCTCTTCTGGCGGGTCATATGCGAGCTCTTCCGATCAGAGCCGCTCCGGCCCGCCCGTTGGCGGCGGAGAGGGCGGAACGAATCAGAGCGGCGGCAATAGCAGCTCCCAGTCCATCAATCCTCTGATTGCCGGCCTGTTTGAGAGCCTGCCGCCGGAGGGCACGGCATGGACATCGGAAGAGGCGGTCGGTTGGCTTCAGGCTGCGGCCGCCAATCTACGGATCGTCTATAAGATCCAGGCAAACATCTCGGTCACGGGCGAAGTCCCGCCGTCGAATTACAATCGCGTTCCCAGCGGAAATTAGATTCAGCTCAGCATGGGGAAAGAGGTTGAGGCCGGAGGTCTCACGACCTATCCGGCCTTTGCCAGCATCGAAAACTGCACAGCTCCGTCCGCTCAGACGCACCTTGCAAATCAGACCATTCGTTTCGAACGGCGCAGAAGCCCGTTCATAACGAGGTCAATGTGCGCCTCCATAAGCGCCTTGCCGTCGATTGGCTCTCGATCCGCAAACATCAGACGCCAGACGGCAACGTGAAAAATCGAGTTCGCGAGCACGGCAGGCGCGTCGGCCGCCGTATCATGTCTCAACTCTCCCGATTTCACGCCTTCCTCGATCAAAGCCGTGAGAGCCGCAAGCGTCGGTGCGATGAATAGTTCGTGTCGGCAATCGACCATTTCGGGAAGACGAGCTCCTTCGGCGACGGACAAGCGCAGGAGTTCTCTCGTCTTTCGGTTATTGGCCGTATTTTCATAAGCGATAAGCAGCAGGTCGCGGATCCGGTTGGCGCAGGATCCCCTAAGGCTGCCCATGGCGGTCGACAGGTCTGCGGATGACGTGGACGCGTGGCGAAACATCTCCCGGAAAAGGACGTCCTTGGTCGGGAAATACAGGTAGACCGTTCCCTTTGTTATCCCCATTCGGGTGGCAACGTCTTCAACACGCGTTGCCGCATAACCTTTTGCCGCAAACTCTTCGAACGCGGCCTCCAGTATTTCGTAGGGACGCCGTGCCTTCCGTTCCGACCGCGATGCTTTTTCAACACCGCGTTCCATCATCCATTTGGAATTGTTCGAATATCCGGCGGCTAACCGCATCTGCTTCACCTATGGCAATGTTGCGAGTGTCAACATTTTTCGTTTGATATGTTGACATTGACTACTTTAGTCATTAAGTGGGCGCTGTCAACATCGGGCGACAGCCTGGCAGCAGCAGATTGAAGCTAGCCGATCAACAATGCGGCTCTCTTCGCAAACCCTACCGGAGCAAAAAATGCAGTCTTTTCGATTGCTGGGAATTGGTCTCGCCTGCGCAGTTCTGGCTGCCTGCGAAGACAAAGCCGAAGTGGCGCCGCCGCCGCAGCAGGTCCGCGTCGTTGCGGCGTCGCAGGCTCAGTATCAGCCGGGTGCGGAAATCACCGGCGAGGTGAAGGCAAGAGTTCAGACCGAACTTTCCTTTCGCGTCAGCGGCCGGGTTCTGGAGAGAAGGGTCGACGTCGGATCGCATGTTCACGCCGGCGACGTTCTGGCGCGGCTCAATGATACCGAACAACAGGCGGACGTCAGCGTCGCCCGCGCGGCACTGGAGTCGGCGCAGGCCGTCGTCACACAGAAGACGCTGGCGTTCGATCGAGCAAAGTCGCTCCTGCAGTCGCAGGCTGTTCCACGGGCCGTCTTTGACGATGCACAGAAGGAGCTGCTGAGTGCACAGGCTTCTCTCGAGGCCGCCGAGGCGTCGCTCGCCACGGCTGAGGACGCGCTCTCCTACACCGAGTTGAAAGCGTCTGCAGACGGCATCATCACGGCGCGCGGCGTGGAAGCTGGGCAGGTGGTGTCGGCGGCGCAGTCGGCCTTCACGCTCGCCCATGACGGACCGCGGGATGCGGTGTTCGACGTCTTTGAGGCATTCTTTCTCGATGGCCGGCCGCTTGATGACGTCGAGGTCGCACCGGTCTCCGACCCGTCGCACGACGTCCACGCCAACATCCGCGAGGTCTCGCCCGTCATAGACGCCAAGGCCGGCACGATCCGCATAAAGTTGGGGCTCCAGGACGGCGCGCCATGGCCGCTCGGAACGCCTGTCGTCGGCAAGCTGCGCGCCCCACCGCGCGACGGAATCGTTCTGCCCTATACCGCGATCGCATCAGCCCAAGGCGAACCTGCCGTGTGGCTCGTCAACACCCAAAACCGCTCCGTTTCGCTCCGGAAAATTTCGGTCGACCGCTACCGCCAGAGCGATTTCGTCGTGACCAGCGGCGTCGCCGCGCAAGACCTGATCGTCACCGAAGGCGGAAAGTTTCTCAAGGAAGGCCAGGCAGTCGCCTGGGAAGGCAAGTGAGATGACCCTCAATCGCATATGCGCCTCTCTCCCGCTTCTTCTGTCAGTGTCGCTGCTTGCAAGCTGCGATCAGAACTCCGTCGCAGGGCAGGAGCCGGCTCCCCGTCCAGTCAAAGTTGTCATGGCTGCGGCCGAACAGGACAAAATCGCAAGCTTGCCAGGCGTGGTTCGGGCCCGCATCGAGACCGACCTGGCGTTTCGGACGCTCGGGCGAATGGTGTCTCGCAAGGTCGAGGTCGGCGACCTTGTGCACAAGGGTGATGTCCTGGCGGAAATCGACCCCCTCACTCTGCAGCTCGCAGTCAAGAGCGCGCAAGCCGAACTGCGCAATGCCCAGGCGCAGTTTGAGAATGCCACGACGACCGAATTGCGCAAGCGAAAGCTTGTGCAGAACAGCGCAGCAAGCATTGCGGATTATGATCTTGCCGAACAGCAACTCAAGTCGGCTGCTGCCAATGTCGCGAAAGCGACGGCCAGCCTTGCGAAGTCGCACGAGCAGCTAGGCTACGCCCAGCTGAGGGCCGAGTTCGACGGTGTCGTGACCGCTACATCCGCGGAAACGGGCCAGACGATTTCGGCGGGCCAGCCAATCTTGAAACTGGCGCGCCTCGAGCAGCGCGACGTGATCGTCGACGTGCCCGAAGCGCAGTTCAATCGTGTTCGCCTGGACGACCGCTTCAACGTCGACCTCCAGCTCGACAACAGAATCCAGGCCACTGGCGTGGTCCGCGAAATCGCGCCGCAGGCCGATCCCAATACTCGCACCTATCGGCTGAAGATCGGGATCGATCGGGCCCCCGATATCTTCCGCCTTGGCGCCGTTGTTACAGCGACGCCGCTTGTCGCAGACAAGAAGAACGCGATCACGCTGCCGCTCTCCGCCATTCGCCATGAAGAGGGCACCAGCCAGGTATGGGTGGTGGATCGCGCCACGTCCCAGGTCGCCCTGAGGCCGGTTGAACTCGATGGCCCGGCGTCGGCCCCCCGTTCCGTCCTCGTTCAAGCGGGCCTTCGGGAAGGGGAAGAGATCGTCATCGCCGGAGTCGATGAACTTACCGATGGACAGAAAGTGCAATTCAGCCAGGAGCCACGCCCGTGAACAAATTCAACCTTTCTGACTGGGCGCTCAAGCATCGCTCTCTCGTCTGGTATTTCATGATCATGTTCGCGGTGGCGGGCGCCTTTGCCTATCTTGGGCTCGGCCGCGAAGAAGATCCATCCTTCACGATCAAGACGATGGTGATCCAGGCCCAGTGGCCAGGCGCTTCTGCCCAGGAGGTGACGCAGCAGGTTACCGACCGCATCGAAAAGAAGCTGCAGGAACTCGACAATCTCGAACATACACGCAGCATCACCACCGCCGGTCAGACGATCGTCTTCGTCGACCTGTTGCCGGACACCAACGCGCGCGATGTAAAGCCCACCTGGTCGCGCGTCCGCAACCTGATCGACGACATCAAGCGCGAATTCCCTCAAGGCGTAGTCGGACCCTTCTTCGACGACCAGTTCGGCGACGTCTATGGCAACATCTTTGCCTTTACGGGTGACAGCGGACTGAGCCAGAGGGAACTGCGCGATTTCGCCGAGAATGCCCGAACGCAGATCCTCAAGATCCCCGACGTCGGCAAGGTCGACATCGTCGGGGCGCAGGACGAGGTGATCTACCTCGAATTCTCCACCCGCAAGATCGCCGCCCTCGGCATCGACCGGTCGGCTATCATCGCCACGCTGCAGGCGCAAAACGCGGTCACCCAGTCCGGTTTTGTCGAAACCGGGCCCGAGCGCGTCGCCTTGCGGGTCGGCGGACGGTTCATTTCCGAGGACACGTTGCGTGGGATCAATCTTCGGGTAAACGATCGCTTCTTCCCGCTGACCGACGTCGCAACGATCACCCGTGGCTACGTCGACCCGCCGACGTCGCTCTTCCGCTTCAACGGAAAGCCCGCCATCGGGCTGGCGATTGGCATGAAGACCGGGGGCAACCTGCTCGCGTTTGGGGAAACGCTCGAAAAGACGATGGGTGACATCATCCATAAGCTTCCAGTGGGCGTCTCCGTCGAAAAAGTCTCCGACCAGCCGAAGGTAGTTGACGAAGCAGTCGGCGGCTTTACGAAAGCCCTGTTTGAGGCAGTCGCGATCGTGCTCGCGATCAGCTTCATCAGCCTCGGGATGAGGGCCGGCCTGGTGGTGGCGATCGCGATCCCGCTCGTTCTCGCAATCACCTTCATGGTCATGTTCTACACCGGCATCTCGCTGCAGCGCATCTCGCTCGGAGCGCTGATCATCGCGCTCGGCCTCCTCGTCGACGACGCCATGATCGCCGTCGAGATGATGGTTGCACGGCTGGAAGCGGGCGACAGTCTCACGAAGGCCGCCACCTACGTCTACACATCGACGGCCTTTCCGATGCTGACCGGTACTCTGGTTACGGTTGCGGGCTTCATCCCCGTCGCGTTCAACAAGAGCAATGCCGGCGAGTTCACCTTCACGCTCTTTGTCGTCATCGCGGTTTCGCTGGTCGTTTCATGGGTGGTCGCGGTCGTGTTCACGCCGCTGATCGGGGTAACCATTCTACCGAAGTCGATGAAGAAGCATGCGGAGCACAAGGGGCGCTTCGCGAAGGCGTTTTCAAGGCTGCTGCAATTCTGCCTGCGTTGGCGCTGGATGACGATCGTCGCTACGGTTCTTCTCTTCGCCGGATCGGTCGTCGGTCTGTCGATGGTACAACAGCAGTTTTTCCCGAGTTCCGACCGCCCAGAACTGATCGTCGACTGGAACCTGCCGCAGAACAGTTCGATCGCGGAAACGAGCCGCCAGATGGCCCAGTTCGAGCATGAGATGCTGGCCGGTAACCCTGGCGTCGAGCATTGGTCGACATATGTTGGCAGGGGTGCGCCGCGCTTCGTTCTTTCCTTCGACGTGCAGCCGGCTGACGTTTCCTTCGGCCAGACGATTATTGTCACAAAGGGACTGGACGTTCGCGACAAGTTGAAGCGGCAGATGGAAGCCTACCTTCAGAAGACCTTTCCGGGAACGGACGCCTACGTGAAGCTTCTTGACATCGGCCCCCCCGTTGGCAAGCCGATCCAGTACCGTGTGTCCGGCGAAAACCTGCAGACGGTGCGCGACCTGGCACAGAAGCTGGGCTCGATCGTCGGCACCTATCCTTCCCTCAGGAACATTGCCTTCGACTGGAACGAGCCGGCCCGTGTCGTCAAGATAGACGTGCTGCAGGACAAGGCCCGGCAACTTGGCGTCTCGTCCGAGGATATCGCAATGGCGCTTAACACCGTCGTTCAGGGAAATGCCGTAACTCAGGTCCGCGACGACATCTACCTGGTCGATGTCATCGGGCGTGCGGCGGAAAAGGAGCGCGGCTCGATCGACACCCTGCTTGACCTGCAACTGCAAAGCAGCAGCGGTCAATCCGTCCCGCTGTCATCGGTCGCAACCTTCCATTACGAGCTCGAACAGCCGACGATCTGGCGGCGCGACAGAATTGCAACCATCACGATCAAGGCCGGGATCGGTGACGCGACGCAGCCGGCGACCGTTGTAAAAGCACTCTCCGACAAGATTTCGGCCTTCGAAAAGACCATGCCGGCGGGGTATTCGGTCAAAGTCGGCGGCGCGGTCGAGGAGAGCGCCAAGTCGCAGGGCCCGATCGCCAAGGTGGCACCAGCCATGTTCGTCATCATGGCTACGCTCTTGATGATCCAGCTTCAGAGCTTCCACAGGCTGTTCCTGGTCTTCTCGGTGGCGCCGCTCGCCCTCATCGGCGTCGTCGTGGCGTTGCTCGCCAGCAACTCGCCATTGGGGTTCGTCGCACTCCTGGGCGTCCTCGCGCTGGTCGGCATCCTCATCCGCAACTCCGTAATCCTGATCGTCCAGATCGAGGAACTGCGGGCAGAGGGGATGTCGGCGTGGAAGGCGGTGGTGGAGGCGACCGAGCACCGCATGCGGCCGATCATGCTCACTGCTGCGGCCGCAACGCTCGCCCTGGTCCCGATCTCGCATGAGATTTTCTGGGGTCCCATGGCGTATGCCATGATGGGTGGGATCGTCGTCGGCACGGCGCTGACACTTCTCTTCCTGCCGGCGCTCTACGTCGCCTGGTTCCGAATTCCCCGCGAAGTCGAGCAGAACTGAGATGACCATACCGCTCTCATTCCCTGGGCGCATTGCCCAGGGCCTCACCAGGGTTGGGTTCGCCAAGGCGATCGCTGCCCGCTCGGGCCGAGTCGTCCCGGTCCTTGTTGCCCTGTCACTCGTTACATCGGGTTGCGCCAACAGGGTGCAGGATGTCCTTCAACCTCTCGCCGTGACCCCAACCGGCACGAGCCATGTCACCATGCTCGTCGCCACGACACGCAAGCCTTCGGAGGATCCCGGCAAACTCTTTTCCGGCGACCGCGGGACGGCGATCTCCCTTAATAGCGTCGATGTATCCATCCCCGCCGATCGCAACCGCAGGATCGGAGAGGTGCAATGGCCGTCCCGCATGCCGCCAAATCCGCAAAAGGAGTTCGCGGTCACGCAGGTCGCCAAGGTGCAATCTGAGGGCCAGGCTTTTGCTTGGTACAGGAAGAACCGAAATGCGAAGCATCAGGTCGTCATTTTCGTGCATGGCTTCAACAACACCTACGCCGATGCCGTCTTCCGCTTCGCGCAGATCGTCCATGACTCGGGAACTGACGCCGCACCGATCCTCTTCACCTGGCCATCAAGGGGCCGTGTCTTCGATTACCTCTACGACAAGGAGAGCGCCAACTATTCGCGTCGCGCTCTGGAGGATCTGATCCTCCAGGCTGTGAACAGTCCCGACGTCTCCGATGTGACGATCCTCGCCCATTCCATGGGCGGCTGGCTTGCGGCCGAGGCACTGCGCGGCGTCGCCATGCGCGAGAAATCAATCCCGACGAAGGTGAAGAACGTTGTTCTCGCATCGCCGGACATCGATATCGACGTGTTCCGTCGCCAGTTCACCGAGATGGGGCCGAAGCGGCCACACTTTGTGATCCTGACATCGACACGTGACAAGGCTCTGGAGATGTCGAGCTGGTTATCGGGTGGCGTCAGCCGCGTCGGCGGGTCCGATCTCAGACCCTACGCGCCTCTTCTCGACCAACTCGGCGTTTCGGTTATCGACACCAGCGCCATCGCGACGAACGACCCGCTCGGCCACAATGCCTTCGCCGACAGCCCTGAGATCGTGCGCCTGCTCGGGCGGCGGCTGGCAGGGCAGAGCCTCGAGGGTGGAAAGGCAAGCGTTGCCGATCAGATCGGGATGACGGCTGCCAATTTCGCCGGGTCGGCAGCGCGCGTAGCCGTTGCTGCTCCGGTCGCGGTCATCAGCCCGGAGGCGCGAGAAATCCTGAAGCGGGAGCTCTCCTCGAACGGGGGAAAGATGGTGGATGGTCAGATTGCGTACTGATCGTGACCCCTCGATCAGAGCGGTCTGAGGCCCGTCCAGAATGCGGACTAGATAGGAATGGCAAATGGAAGTTGGCACGACTGTAAAAAGCCAGCCGCGAGCTGATTACATCTCCTCGATCATCCAAGCCGGCACGGCAGCGTGCCGGCTGTACGGGCCCTCGAAAACAAACGTCGTCGATATCGCTCGACTGCTCGGGAAGTCGCCGGCAAGTGTGTACAAAACCTTCCCATCCAAGGCGGCAATTTGGGATGCCGTCGCCGGGAAGTTCTTCGAAACCGATCTCACCTTCACGCCCCCTGCCGACGGCGAACTCACCAGTGCGGCGAGCCGCCTGAAAGAAACTGCGCTCGGACAACACCGCCTGATGCTGCAGGCCCGTCAGGGCGATGGCCAAATGTTCCACCTCGTTGTTCTCGCCGCAGAAGGCAGTTGGCCGTCGTTCAGAGACCATCTGAAGCGACTTAAGGCGAATGTCGGGGAGCTCGTGTGCGCGGGCATCGCGACCGATGAGTTCGTTCCGAGGAATGTCGACGCGGCCGCATCCTGCTTTTGCGCCTCGATCATCTCCCTGTGGGATCCGAGGATTATTCGAGCACTGCCTTCGAGCGACTGCGAGCTATCAGCTCATGAACTCGCTTCCTTCGCAGTTGCAGGTCTTTGCCAGGTTCCCGCGGCGGCAGACGTCGAGGGACACATTACCGCAGGATGCTAGTCGGCGCGGTGTCAGGCCGCTTCTGTCGCATTACACCAAAGCTGAGCAAGCCAAGCGGACTAAGCGCCGTCTCGTCTGAAAGCGCCAGTAACGAGCGTCACGTAAGTCCGTAAACAGGTAGTGATTTGAGCACCGCGTCGCCCACCCGCAGGCAAACCCGATCGTGATGTTGTCGAACACAGTCGGGCCGAGAACGGCGCCCAGTCCGACGCCGATCCCCATACCTCGAACCATCGTTCGTTATGGTTCTTGGCCGCCTTCGCGTACGGTGGGTACCTTCGGGTCGGTTTCAACTTCGCCAGGAGTAAAAAAAGTCAAATACGCTACAGCAAGAATGACCGCCATGACGAATATCGTCAGCACGAACTTGATCATCCCTCCGCTGGCTTTTTGTTCTGTTTCGGTCATGCCGAGTACAACATGGATTAGGCGTCGAAGTTCCCCCGCCGGGCATACTTCGCGATTGCCAAGGGGTGATCCTGCAGCCGAAGCAAAGTATTTCATCGCAATTCCCGATCCGCGCTCTATTTCTACCTTCAGAAGGAGCATCGACGTGGAAAAACTCAGAGAATTTGCTTCAAGCACGAATGGCGATCAGTGGTTTCTTGGCTTCGACACTGCCACCGACAGAGAAGTGGTCGTTCACCGCGGCAATCCATCGTCAGGTGGCCATGAAACGACAATCCCTGTGAATTCGTTTTTGAATCAGCGGCCGTTTGGCCCGGAACATCAGGCTTTGAACTCGTTACTTGCGGATCGAAGAGCATCCGAGATCGAAGAGACCCCTGCCAAACTGGTCTAGCCCGTGGGAGGATGCCCACCGAAGCCCCAACTTCTCTAGTGCTTGAGGCCGTATGCGTAAGCAGCGGCCTTTTTGCTTGTCAGGAAGTCTTCCTCGACTGGTCACCGGTCCACGCGCAAAAAGCAGCAAATCGCACGATGAAGGAATGCGCCTATTCTCCTTCGGCTCCCAAGCCCTTTGGGCCCGTGAGTTGGCGTAAATCTTCACCGAGAGATCTAACCGCATCCATTGTCACAGCCAGCGCCGACATGATCATTGCTACGTCATGGTCCTTACCTGCCTGCGACAGCTCGTAGGATCTGGTCTGAAGCTGGTGGCTGATTGAGGTGAGCTGTGCAAAAGTTTCTTCGGTCATGGCAATCCTCCGAAGGTCTAAAGCCCCTGTGGAGGTTTTCGTTCCCAACATTCAAAAGGCATCTGCTGTGCCATGGCGAAGAAGAGCCCACTGGCGCTGAAAGGACCGATTGAAACAGTCTTGATTGTGCGTCGTGGATGGCCGCCGAAAGCCGCCCGCTCAGATCGTACCATGTCGATCAAAGCACCGTGGGATGAGGCGTAACACTCCATCAACGCAGCCATCACCGGCTTCAGGTCTTCTTGCGCTCTTCTCTTTCCAAACCTTCACGACTGTTCTATCGACCTGAGCGTCACAAGGTAGGTTCTCCTGCGGGATGTTCCGCCGAGAGTGAAGATTTGGCAGGTTCCAGGCGACGCGCGCAGCAGTATCCATAGCTCATGGGCACCATCTTGCATTGCGTTAGTCCACGGGGGAGGCGTCGATTTCAAGATCGGGCTCGGCGCGCCTGGATCAGAGAGAATATGACCGCCGCGACGACATCATCGATATCGCCCGATCGCTGTTGCGACAGGGCAGGTGACGAGGAAAGGGGCCGACCATGAATCGCGAGGATAGCGACGGTGGCGAGCTCGGCCTCAAAGCGGAACACGATGGCGCGGGGCAGTCGGTCCCGCTTGCGCCCACGCGCAAGCTCTGCGGCTGCCCTTCCTCGCGTCCATCGTGTGACGCGAATTCCCGCTTTCCCGCACTTCTGGTGCGGCCGCCTTGCTGAAAGCTCCGATACGCTTCATTGTTTTCGAACTTGGGTAGATCAGATGATCTTTGCCTCTTACAATCTGGGAGTGCAAGGTGATTAAGGCGACTTGAGGGTCCCCCAACGGCCTCGTAATTTGCGCAGGGCACATTTTGGCAGCCACCCCTCGATCAGTGCAGGATTGCGCCAGAACAGGGTGGACGTCTATTCAAGAAGGTTGTGCAACGTAAGAAGAATTTCGGACCAAGGTCCGTGTTGTAAACGCTCTGGTTGTGCTATCTGACTCTTGGTAGAAAAAACGAAAGGCACTGGTCGCCGATATCAAACGTGCGCGGACGACGCTTACCGACTCGCGTTCGCCGACAGGATTTGACTCCTCGAGAGCATACAAAGACGCACGAGTGGAGTTCGAGCCAGGCTCGTGACCATCGGCAGTGTGACGGCACCGGAAAACACATTCACCGTCCATTGATTTCAGCGCGCTTGGCTATACAACTTGGAACACAGGCACCTATTTGGTCGCAGAGCATAGATCGGATGGAACATTCCAAGGCGGCGAAGAAGTTGAACCAGCACCAAGCCAACGAAGAGCAGCGGTATCGGCTTCTTGTCGAAGCGATCACCGACTACGCGATCTACATGCTTGACCCGGAAGGCATGATCACGAGTTGGAATCCCGGTGCAGAGCGCCTCAAGGGATATAGCGAAAAGGAGATCGTCGGCCGCCACTTCTCGACCTTCTACACCGAGGACGATCGAGCCGATGGCCTGCCAGCACGGGCTCTTCAAATTGCGCAGCTGGAGGGGCGTTTCGAGCGCGAGGGCTGGCGCCTTCGAAAGGACGGCACGCGCTTCTGGGCGAACGTCATCATCGATCCGATCCGCGACGCCCAAGGTAGTCTCATCGGCTTTGCGAAAATCACACGCGACATCAGCGAAAAAAGGGCCGCCCAGGAGGCAATCTTCCAGGCCCAGAAGATGGAGGCTGTCGGTCAGCTCACCGGTGGGCTGGCGCATGACTTCAACAACCTCCTGATGGCAATTCTGGGCAGCCTGGAAATCGCCCATAAGCGCGCTGTACGCAAGGACGTCATCGACCTCATCGAAAATGCCATCCAGGGCGCTCAGCGAGGAGCGGCCCTTACGCAGCGCCTGCTGGCATTTTCGCGCAGGCAGGAACTTCAGCTTCGTCCCGTCAATGTCGCCGAGCTGGTCGACGGCATGGTCGAAATGATGCAGCGCACGATCGGGCCCGGCATTGTGATCGAGACTGACCTTTCGGCGGATCTTCCGGAGGCAAGAACCGACGCCAACCAGCTTGAGAGCGCACTTCTCAATCTTGTCGTAAATGCGCGTGACGCAATGGCCGGCCAAGGACGGATAGCTATCACCGCGCGAACGGAGGCGGTGTCCGAGAGCCAAGATCCTGAGCTTGCCGCGGGTAGCTATGTCTGTCTGGCAGTTCGGGATCAGGGTGAAGGTATGGACCCACAGACCCTGGCCAGCGCGATTACACCGTTCTTCACGACCAAAGGCGTCGGGAAGGGGACTGGGCTCGGATTGCCGATGGTCCACGGCCTGATGGCGCAGTCGGGCGGCAAGCTGTTTCTCCGATCGAAGCAAGGCGCCGGAACTACAGCGGAGCTCTGGATTCCCGTTTCAGATGAAACCGACGCCGAAACTGTCCCCGCGCAGGAAGTCCCATCCTCAGAATCGGAGGAGCTCCACCCGATGACGGTGCTGGTCGTCGACGATGACGGGTTGGTCCTAATGAACACCGTTCTATTGCTTGAAGACCTCGGCATGGAGACGATGCAGGCTTCGTCCGGCGAGGAGGCGCTTTCCGTCCTCGAGGCAGGCCCGCTTCCCGACGTCGTCATTAGCGACCATGCGATGCCACAGATGACGGGTGCACGCCTCTATCAAGAAATTCGCCGCCGCTTTCCCGCGCTTCCCGTCGTTCTGGCTACCGGCTACGCGGAGTTGCCGAGCGGTGCCGAGGATGTTTCCGGAGCGATCCGGCTATCAAAACCTTTTAGTCAGGATCAGTTGTCGCGAGCCTTGGCGGAAGCCGACAGAAAACGAGAAAGCCGGACCTAAGACTTTCAAAGCAAGCACTATCGGTTGAGACGGTGGCTTTCAGGCAATCCCCGACAAATCCCACCGAACGCCGAAGCCGAACCTGCCGATAAAGCCGAGAGCCGAATTTGCGGGTGGAACTGGAGAGTGGACGATAGATGTCGGACCTGATCAACGCCAATGCAATTTGGTGTTCCGTATCGTCAACCATATTTTAGCTGACCGCAACTTTGCATTGTCGACGGATAGCATGGAGGCGTGGCACGACCATGAGCCTGGCAAACGCTGCAGCGGCCAGATCCGCAAACGCCTAGATAGGCCGGCTCCGCCGCCTTTCCCCTCCAGCAAGAGCTCGTGCACGTCCTGGATCGCCCTTTCGTAGAACCGAATCCCGACGTCTGTTGGCGACAGCCCGGTGCGTCGAGCGTACGAGCAGCCGCACCTGCAGACGGTCCGCCAGTTGTCCGGCGGACATGAGGCCGATGCGTCCTGGTGTCATTGATGTTTTGACAAACGCAAATATAACTGAAACGACCTCATGAGCGAGGAGGCACGGTCCAACTGGGTCCGCGCTATTTGGTTTCGAAAGAAGAGATATGCCGAAACAGAAGAAGTCTGCCGTTGTTAGCACAGGCATTACGGGTCTGGACGAAATCCTGCGTGGCGGGCTTCCGGCGTCCAATCTCTACATGATTCAAGGCGCGCCTGGCTCTGGCAAGACAACGGCTGCCCTCCAGTTCTTACGGGCGGGCGTTGAGGCTGGTGAAAGCTGCATCTATGTGACCCTCTCGCAGACAGCTGCCGAACTCGAGGCGATCGCTGCGTCGCATGGTTGGACGCTCGATGGCATTCGAGTGGAAGAATTGACAACCTCAGGCAGCATTAACGAAGCGGATGAACAGAGCATTTTCTTGACCTCCGACTTGCGGCTTGACGAAACACGCAAGGCAATCGAGGCGGCCATTGATAAGCATAAGCCCCGTCGACTCGTCTACGATTCCCTTCTCGAAATCCGACTGATCACCGGCGATTCTCCACGGTTTCGTCGTGAATTGATCGCCTTCAAAGCTTTCCTGGCCAAGCGAAACGTGGTCGCGCTGTTACTCGACACGCAGACGCCTGGGTTCGATCGCAACGGCGAGGAGGTGGAAGGGTTGGCGCACGGCGTCATTCGATTTGACAAAGCGCTCGAAGAATACGGTGGTGTGCGCCGTCGCGTCGAAGTATCCAAGCTGCGCGGCGTTCCGGTCGCTGACGGATACCATGATATGGCCATTCGGCAGGGAGAGGGCGTTGTGGTGTTTCCCCGGATCATGCCGAGCACGGGATTGGAAAACACCAAGCCGCAACTGATCAAGTCCGGCGTCGCGGCCCTCGACGACATGTTTGGCGGGGGCCAGGAGGCCGGCACCACGACGCTTGTTATCGGCCAGTCCGGCACCGGCAAGTCGACAATGTCATCTCTTTATGCCACCGCCGCGCTTGAACGCGGCGAGAGTGTCGCGCTGTTCCTGTTCGAAGAGCGCTTGGAAACCTTCTTCCGTCGTTCCGAAGGCCTGGGTATGGAGCTGCGGCAGTTTCACAAGGACGGAAAGCTAATCCTGCGGGATTTCAACCCGAACGAAATCTCACCCGGCGAATTCGGCCGAATCGTCCAGGATGCGGTCACTGAGAACAAGGTCCGTGTCGTTGTCATCGATAGCCTAACCGGGTATCTAAACTCTCTGCCGCATCGGGAAAAAGCAGTGCGCGACATCCAGTCGCTTCTGAAATTCCTGGCTCGGTCCGGCGTGCTGACGATGTTGATTGTCGCTCAGCATGGCTTGCTCGGTCAAAACGTTGGTATTGACGTCGATGTCAGCTTTCTGGGCGACACCGTTCTGCTTTTGCGGATCATTGAGCACGAAGTACGGCTGCGCCGAAGCATCACGGTCGTAAAAAAACGGCATGGCCCGCATGACCTCAACGTTCAGGAGTTACTGATCGAGAGCGGAAGCGTCAGCGTCGTCGCCTATAATCCGCTTCCTGATCCGAAATGAGCGGACATCCGTGCGAAAGTGAAATTGATTGGGTGCTCGTTCTCGCCCCTTTCCGCAAGGACGCCGATTATATTGCTGCCTTGCTTCGGGAGCAAAGGGTCGAGGTGGTGGCGTTACGCGGAAGCGAAGATGTCGCCCATCACCTCGCTATGTCGCCGGGCGTTATCGTCATCGCCCACGAAGCGCTGAACCCACAGATCGTGGCAAGCATCAGTGAACATCTCGCGGGGCAGCCCGACTGGTCAGAAGTTCCCATCCTGGTACTGCTTGAACGAGCCGCATCCATCGCCAAAATTCGCACTCAGCTTGAACGCGCATGGTCCGGTTCGCGGCTATTGTTTCATACCCGACCGATCGCTCAGCTGGAACTTGTCAACAGCATTCAGTCAAACCTGCTCGTCCGTTTGCGTCAGCGTCAGGTGCGCGATGCCATCGATCGCGAAAGAGAGCTGCGTCTCGAGCTCAATCATCGGATCAAGAACATCTTGGCAAGCGTCAGCTCCATCTTCCAGATGACGCAAAGAGGCGCGACCACCCTTGAGGGGCTTTCCTCGGAATTCAAGGGACGCCTTCAGGCATTGTCGGATGTGCACAGCGCGGTCTTCGAGGCAGGCGGGGAGGACGTCTTCCTCTCCTCTGTCGTCGAGCTGACGGTCGCGCCATACAACACCCGAACGAAGCGTCGGATCAACGTTCGAGGGCCCGAAATCGCGGTGGGGCGGGACGCGGCGACGACAATTGCTCTTTGTCTGCATGAGCTCATTACCAATGCTGTCAAATACGGAGCCCTCTCCAACGGGGAGGGGTCAGTAGACATCGTGTGGGACGTTTGCGAAACGGACGAGCCAGTGTTTACACTGGATTGGGCGGAAAGCGACGGCCCCGAAGTCTCAGTGCCAAGCCGGCAAGGCTATGGCACGCGATATGTTCGCTCAGCACTCGGGTCATTGTGCGGGTCAACGCCGGAGATCAGTTTCGCCCCTGAAGGTTTCAGATGCCATGTTTCCGGTCCACTGCGCCGGCTGGCCACATGGTAGCCCGCTGTGCCGTATGTCCGGGAACGCTAGCGTCATAAACATGCAAATTTAACGTCTCCTTGTGGATCGTTCGTGTTCCGAGCGCGTTTACGGACTCTATGCCTGTAGTAAAACTGAGCACAGCACCGTCGGAGTTTCGCATGGACGACAACGGGATCACTGTTCTGGTCGTGGAGGACGAAACACTTATTCGCATGAACATAGCATTGTCGCTCGAACAAGAGGGTTTTCGCGTATACGAAGCCGAAAATGCCGATCAAGCGATCGCCATCCTGGAGGCCCACGCGGAGATAGGGCTGATGTTTACGGACATCGATATGCCGGGAAGTATGGACGGGTTGAAGCTTGCGACGGCCGTTCGCAACAGATGGCCGCCGATCAAGATCATCGTGACTTCAGGTCATCGGGAGATGAGCGACAGGGTTCTTCCGGTAGAAGGAAGGTTTTTTGGAAAGCCATACAATCCTGCAATCGTCATGACGGCGATGAGAGAGATGGTGGCGTCGTCTTAAAAGCTCGAGTCCAAGACTCCGCCTCGCTTGCAGACAGCATCCTCGTCGCACGTCTTTCCCGGTGACGCTCAGCGGACTGCTCTTCGCGTCGACGGCGCAACCGGCGATCGGACTTACGGCAGGATCGGCGGTATATGATAGACGACGCAGTCGTATTTATTGTTCTGGCGGTGTTCTCGCATCTCGCCGCCATAGGCCTCTGCAATCCGCCTGCTGGCCAGATTTTCCTCGGCCACCGGATACTCGAAATACCGGACCGGATGCATCCTGCTCACCCACCTCGCCACGGCGCCGATCAGCTCGTGACCAAACCTTCTTCCATGCACGTCGCGGCGTAACCAGATTCCAAGCTCGGGTGTCCCGGATTGAAGGGCGTGTACGCCGAGAATGCCAAGGCACCGACCATCGTCGCGACCGCGGGGGACGAGCGTAAGCTCCGATCCTTCGTCCATAGCAGGTAGCCAGTTCTCCCACACTTCGGCAAAAGCCTCTTCGGTCGGAGGCGGTTCCCAGGCCGTGAACTGCGTGATCTCAGGAGAGATACAGGCAAATACCTCGCCTGCGTCCTCGGGTGCGAAGGGGCGGATGATCGTGCGTTCCGTCGGTATTTCGATGTCCCGCATTTTCTTGTCCAGCGCGCTCGTAAGTTTTCTACCGGGCTGAATGCTACCTTAACCGGGTTAGCGCCGGTAGCAATTCGCAAAGATTCCCTTGGTTGGCGCGCGATGCCCCCTTCGACGATGATTGCTTTGAGTCAGCGTCATTCCGCAAGCGCTGGCCTGGCCGCGCCTTGATCACAATGCGTTAGGAAGTTCGGAGGGTTACCGCCATAACGGGACGCCGCTTCGCGCCAGAAGCGGTGGAATTTTTTCCGATTTCTTTAGTTGCGCTCGGTAAGGTTTGCGAGATAAATTCCTTGGAGGTCTCATGGATTTCGGCGACTTCAAGACATATTCGTTCGCCGCGGCACCGATAATCCTCTTCAGCGCACCGTTGACATACTGGCAACTTGCGAAAGACAAGTTCAGAGCCGGACAAACGTGGCTGATGATCAAGGTCCTGCTCATAGATGTGGCAATGACAGCATTCGGCGGATGCTCCTGGGGCGACGTATGCACTACCAGCGACTCTGTGAAGGGACTTGCCGCCATGATCGGACTAGCGGGGTTGTTCCTTTCTTTCCTGTTGGTCCCCGTGCTTGGTGGTGGACTTCTGGGACAGGGGCTGGGTTGGGCAATTTGGCGGCTCACGAAGCAATTCCGATCTTGATGTCTTGGAAGGTAGCTTTTGGGCGGGTAGGAGCCTTTTAGGCCCATATCATCCTGAGGGATAGTTCCACGGCAGAAGGCCCTCAATCTGGTTCTGCTCATGGTCGTTGATGATAGCTGTGAGCGTGGCGGTCAGGTTCAATGTGCCTTTGGCCCCATGTCCCGGCCCCCTTTGACTTGCAAGCCGGCGCCTGCGGGTGCAAAATCACGCTTGGAGCGAAAAAGGGACGTCGCAGAAGCGTCCTGGAATCTGGCGTTACGGCGCCTGGTCCCCCGAACTCGATGAAGCTGCCGCATGTCGCGGCGGCCCGCGAGAAAGGGTGACCAGAATGTCCTCGCAATCCGTTTCCCGTTTCGTTGTCGTTCATGAAGACGACGTCGGCGTCAGCCATGGCGCTAACACCGCTTTCCTCGAGTTAACCCGCCTGGGGCTCTGCACTGCCGGCTCGGTGATGGTGCCGTGCCCGTGGTTTGCGGAAATCGCTGCCATCGCCCGCGACAATCCGGAGCTCGATCTCGGCGTGCACCTGACCCTCAACTCGGACATGAAGCCCTATCGCTGGCGTCCATTGACCGGTGTATCGGATAAGGGCCTCACCGATGCGGACGGCTATTTCTGGGCCGAAGTGCCCGACGTGCGCCGCAACGCCGATCCGGCGGCGGTGGAGCGCGAGCTGCGCGCCCAGATCGACACCGCGCTTGCTGCGGGCATCGATGTGACCCACCTCGATTGCCATATGGGTACGGCGATGATGCCCGAGTTCGTTGCCGTCTACGAGCGGCTGGGGGCCGACTACCGCCTGCCGATCCTCATGATGAAAGACTACATGACGTTCTCCGTCATCGACTATGTCGGACCCGTGACGACGACGGAATTCGACGCAGCATCGTGTCGGGCGCGGCGGCGCGGGAATCCGATTGTCGACTTGCAGCTAGAAACGCCCTGGGCGTGGCCGCAGGGCATCGAGGCGGCCTACCGCGACCTGTTCTCGCGCGTGCCCGAAGGCGTGAGCTGGCTTGCCCTGCATTTCAATGCACCCGGCGAGATCGAGCGCATGGCGAGCGATGCGGCCTTCCGGACAGGAGAATATGAGTTCTTCCGCAGCGGACGGGCCGCAGAGCTGATGGCCGAATACGGCATCGAGCCGGTGGGCGTGCGGGATTGGCGGGACCGGATGCGCGGATAGGAGACGTCCAGGCGTCCCGAGCCCACTTAGCGCCAAAGCAATGTGACGGGTCGGCCCAAGGCGCGAAGGCGGCGGCGCAGACCGCGAAATCGTGCTGCCCGGACCGGTCCCAGTCGGTCCGCCTTGGGCCTGAGCGTTTCTGAACTGATTTATCCGCATACTTCTACAGCGACCGGAGCGCCTCTGACATCGCCGTGCGACCGACATCGCGGTCGACGGGCACGTGACGTGCGGGGCACTAATCCCGGACCCCTGTCGTCACCGTATCGATTGCATCTTTCGGCAGCGACAGATGTCCCTCCCCAGATTGGCACTTGTTGGTGAAGGTCGGGCTCCGGCTTTCTGCTCGGAGCCAGGGAAAATTATAAAACGCATTCGTCGCCGCGCCAGTTATTTGGCCGACTGTCAGCATGCCAAGCTTGATTTCCCGCCTCTTTCTCACCGGCGGAGAACATGCGCGATCCGCAGTCAGGGCAGGACGACGCTCGCATATCTCGCCGTATTGTCCTTTGCTCTGCTAGGGGTTTGCCGGCCAGACCGCGAGGTAGGTGAACGCAGATGGAGCTCAAGACGCTCGACAAGAACAGTCGCCACCCGGGGCACGTGATCGCGGTTGAATCGTCGCGCTTCGTATAGCGACCACTTGTCGAGCATCGCGGACCACGCGTTACGGAGACGATCTTGCCCTATCGAACGAGCTGCGTGGTTTCATGTTCGGCGTGCTCAGTTGCGGGTTGGCTTCACCTCGACGGTAAAGATGCGAAACTGTCCAGCCCATTGCTTTTTTTGGTTTGCGCGTCGATCTTTTTGCAGG
>UCCS01000122.1 GCA_900470965.1 Hyphomicrobiales bacterium | reverse complement strand
GACGATTGCAACTTTGTTGATCAGACGATTCATTGTCCATCTCCTGAATTTGGGTTGGATCGGCATTGCCGTCCCGTTTCGATGACTGGAAGATGGCATTCTTCTTTCGTTCGGATTAGTCTCCTGATCGCGGAGTTCGAATTCGGAAAAGCCGAACGATGATGAAAATCGAAGGGATCGCGGCTTTTGTTGCCGTAGTCGAGGCGGGCTCGGTGAGCGAAGCCGCGCGGCGGCTGCGTCTGTCGAAATCGGTCGTCAGCGAAAGGCTGGCGGAGCTCGAAAAGACATTGGGCGCCATGCTCGTCCATCGCACCACACGCAAGCTGACCTTGACGGAGGATGGAGCCGCCTTTTTGGAGCGCGCTGGGCGCATCGTCCGCGAGATGGAAGACGCCGTGGCCGATATGGCCGAGCGCCGCGGCACGCTTTCAGGCCCGTTGCGCATTGCAGCCCCCGTCACCTTCGGTCGCCTGCATCTCGGGCCTGCCCTCTATCCGTTTTTAAAGGCGCATCCGCAGATCGCGCTGACGCTCGGCATGGATGACAGGCGTGTCGATCCGGCTTCGGACGGCTATGATGCCATCATCCGCCACGGCGCCATCGCCGATACAAGGCTCGTCGCCTGGAAGCTCGCTCGCAGCCGCAGGCTGCTGGTCGCCTCGCCCGATTATATCGAGCGTCATGGCAAGCCTGCCTCATTGTCCGACCTCAACGATCATCGTGGCGTCTTCTATACCAACCGCGGCGCAGCCGACTGGCGATTCCAGACGGATGAGGGCACCGTCATCATCCGCGCGATGCTCGGCCTCGGCATCAACAATGGCGACATGCTGCACGATGCGGCGATCGAAGGCCTCGGCATCGCACTCCTGCCGGCCTTCATTGCCGGCCCCACCGTTCGCGCAGGTCGCCTGATGGAGATCGATGTCGGCGCAAAGCCGGAGCCGGAATTCATCTACATGGCCCATCCCGAAGGCCGAAACCCCTCCGCCAAGCTGCGCGCCATCGCCGATCATCTGAAAAAGACCTTCGGTGATCCGCCCTATTGGGATCCGGACTGCTAACTCAGAAGGCCCATCAGGTTTTCGGTCACCGGAGAGCGCTGGCTGCGCAGTACCGCGAGCGCCAGCCGCGCCACGGCCGGCGGCCCCTCGATCGGGCGATAGGCGACACCGGAAAGTTTGATCTGCGAAATCGATGCAGGCACGATCGAGACACCGAGATCGGCGGCAACGAGGTTGACAACCGAAGAGATCTGCGGCGCCTCCTGAGCGACCTTCAAGTCGAAACCCGCCTCGCGGCAGGCGCGCACCACGTCGTCATAGAGACTGAGGCCGACAAGACGCGGGAACAGGATGAAAGGCTCCTTCGCCAGCAGGGCAAGCGGCAGCACCTTCTGCTTGGCCAGCGGATGGCTGGCCGGTAGGGCGACGACCATCGGCTCGTCCGGCAGGCGTTTCAGCCTGATGCCGTCGGGATCGTCGAGGCCGGGTCGCATGAAGGTCGCATCCAATTCGCCGCGTTCCAGCTTCTGCATCAGGCCGAGCGTATTCATCTCCGTCAGCGACAACTGCACATCCGGCCATCGGGCCTGAAAGCGACGGATCGTCGTGCTGACGATGGGATTGAAGGCGGAGGAGGCGGTGAAGCCTAGCGACAATCGGCCAGTCTCGCCACGATTGGCGCTCTGCGCCGCAATCCGCGCCTTTTCGGCAGCCGCAAGCGACGCCTTGGCTTCCGGCAGGAAGGCCGTACCGGCTGCCGTCAGCTCCGCCCCGTGCGGCACGCGATGGAAGAGCATGGCGCCGATTTCGGTCTCGAGATCGCGGATCTGCTGACTGAGCGGCGGCTGGCCGATGCCGAGGCGCGCGGCCGCCCGCGTGAAATTACCCTCTTCGGCCACTGCCAGAAAATACCTCAGATGCCGCAGCTCCATCGCTATCTCCAAAACCTATCAGGATTGCCAGTTTCATATATTGGACAAATGGAGGCGTCCTGGCTAGATCGGAGGGCAGGAAGGAATTGATAATGTCCGACACTGCAATCCAAGACGTTGCCGACCTGAAAACGGCCGACAGGAAACAGTCCAAGGAATATCTGACCCCCGGCACCGGGGCCTATCGCCGCGCCAGCCTGGCTCTCTTCCTCTCGGGCTTTGCCACCTTCTCGTTGCTCTATTGCGTGCAGCCGCTGCTGCCGATTTTCGCGCAGGAATTTTCCGTCAGCCCGGCCGAAAGTTCGCTGGCTCTGTCGCTCTCCACCGGTTTCCTGGCGATCGCCATCGTCTGCGCTGCTGCCGTCTCGGAAGCGCTTGGCCGTCGCAGCCTCATGTCGATCTCGCTGGTCGGCGCCGCCGTATTGACGATCGCCACCGCCTTTGCGCCGAACTGGCATCTGATGTTGGTCATTCGCGCGCTGCAGGGCTTCGTGCTCGGCGGCGTTCCGGCCGTCGCTATGGCCTATCTCGCGGAGGAAATCGACCCGCGCGGTCTCGGCGCCACCATGGGCCTCTATGTCGGCGGCACGGCCTTCGGCGGCATGTCGGGGCGGGTGCTGACGGGCATTTTCGCCGAATATCTCTCCTGGCGGCCGGCTCTGTTCCTGATCGGCGCAATCGGCCTTGCCGCCGCGATCGGCTTTATCGCGCTGCTGCCGCCCTCGCGCAATTTCATGCGCCGCGCCGGCTTCGATCCGCAATTCCATTTGAAGGCATGGATGGGCCATCTGAGCAATCCGGCTCTACCCTTTATCTTCGCCGTCGCCTTTTTCGCGATGGGCTCCTTCGTGACGATCTACAATTACGCCGGCTTCCGCCTCGTCGCGCCGCCCTATGAGCTGAACCAGACCGAACTCGGCCTGATCTTCACGGTGTACTTGTTCGGTATCGGCGCCTCCTCCGTCGGTGGCATTCTGGGCGATCGGCTCGGCCATTTTACCGTGCTCCTGGCCGGCATCGTCATCACTGCCGCAGGCTGCGCTCTGACGCGGTCGGCCTCCCTGCCGTTCATCATCCTCGGCATCGTCGTGCTGACCAGCGGTTTCTTCATGAGCCATTCGGTAGCAAGTGGTCTGGTCGGTAAACTCGCCGCCGGCACCAAGGGCCACGCCTCCTCGCTTTACATGCTTGCCTATTACGTCGGCTCCAGCGTCATGGGCTCGGCCGGCGGCTGGTTTTGGGCGATGGAGGGATGGGCGGCGATCGTAATCTTCACGCTGGTCATGATGGCATTCGCTCTCCTGTCAGCACTCGCCGCTCGCCGGCTCGCTCGACGCCCGTCTTGACTTCCGGCCTGTGGCGATTAATTTAACTTGTAGGTTAAATAAGAGTCGGAGGAGCATTGTGAAGAAGATCTATCATGGAAGCTGCCATTGCGGTGCCGTCGCCTATGAGGCCGGGCTCGACCTTTCAGCTGGCACTTTCAAGTGCAATTGCTCTGTTTGCCGCAAGAAACGCAGCTGGCTGGCAATCGTTCAGCCCGCTGACTTCCGGCTGGTCTCGGGCAGGGATGGGTTGCGTGAATATCTTTTCGGCTCCGGCTCTATCCATCACCTTTTCTGCGAGAATTGCGGCGTAGCTTCCTTTGCCCGCAACGACAACGAGACGATCGGCCCCTTCATCGCCATCGCCGTCAGTTGCCTCGATGATGCCAGCGCCGAAGAGCTTGCTGCCGCTCCGGTCGCCTATTTTGATGGCATGCACGATCGCTATGACGCCGCGCCGGCCGAAACGCGGCATCTCTGACGACGGCCTTCAGCCAAGCCGGATATAGGGCACGTCCTTCTTCGTCACCTCGTCCAGCGCTTCGTCATAACCGGCATCGGCATAACGCATGACGCCGAGCGCCGTATCGTTGGTCAGCGCATGGTCTAAGCGCTCGTCGGCGGCTTCCGAGCCGTCGGCCACGACCGTGACGCCGCAGCTCGTCATGTAACCGGCATAACCGCCGCCGCCGGAATGGACGACGACGAGATCGGCCATCGAGGAGCAGAGCAACATCGCATCGATGAGTGGCCAGTCGGCGATGGCATCCGAACCATCCTTCATCCGCTCGGTCATGATGTTCGGATGCGCCATGGCGCCAGCATCGAGATGGTCCCGCGAGAAGGCGACCGGACCCTTGAGCTCGCCATTGGCGACCAGCTCGTTGACTCGCCGCGCCAGCGCCGTTCGCTCGCCGTGGCCGAGCCAGGCGATACGGGCCGGCAGTCCCTCGAAGGGAATATGCTCGCGCGCCAGCCGGATCCAGTTAGTGATGATCTTGTTGTCGGGAAACATCTCGAGCAGCAGATCGTCGATACGGGCGATATCGCTCTCCTCGCCCGAAAGTGCCATCCACCGGAACGGGCCGATGGCGCGGGCAAAAAGCGGGCGCAGATAGGCTTCCGTGAAGATCGGAATGTCGAAGGCATTGGCGACGCCGCCCTCGCGCGCCTGGGTGCGGATGAGATTGCCGTTGTCGAAGACCTCGGCACCGCGCTTCTGGAATTCCAGCATCGCGGTGACATGTTCGACGATCGAGGCGCGGCTGGCGGCCATCAGCTGGCCCTGGCCGTCATCGCGCAGGCCCTTCACCTGATCGATACTCATGCCCTTAGGTACATAGCCATAGACGAGATCATGCGCCGAGGTCTGGTCGGTGACGACATCGGGCACGATGCCGCGCCGGGCAATTTCCGGATAGATCTCGGCCGCATTGCCGACGAGACCGACGGAGAGCGCCCGCTTTTCCTTGACCGCGGCATCGATCATCGCAAGCGCGCTGTCGAGATCGGGCGCAATCTCCTGCAGGTAACCGATCTGCTGGCGCTTGCGGGCGCGTTCCGGATCGATGTCGATGCAGAGGATCGCTGCCCCCGCCATGCGGCCAGCAAGCGGCTGCGCGCCGCCCATGCCGCCAAGCCCGGCCGTCAGCACGAAGCGGCCGGCGAGATCGCCGCCGAAACGACGCTCGGCGATGCGCATGAAGATCTCATAGGTACCCTGGATGACGCCCTGGCTGCCGATATATTGCCAGGCGCCGGCCGTCAGCCCGCCCCAGCAGATCAGGCCCTTGCGTTGCAGCTCGTAGAAGACCTCGGCCTTCGCCCATTGGCCGACGATGTTGCAATTCGCCATGATGACGAGCGGCGCCTTGGCATGGGTCTTCACGAGGCCGATAGGCTTGCCGGACTGGATGAGCAGCGTCTGGTCCTCATCCATTTCGGTGAGCGCCTTGACGATGCCCCGATGCGCCGCCCAGTTGCGCGCCGCCTTGCCGAGAGCGGCATAGACGACAAGATTATCAGGATCTTCGCCGACCGAGAGCACGTTTTCCAGAAGCCGCAGCAGCGCTTCCTGCCGCCAGCCCTTGGCGCGCAGCTCCGGCCCGCCGGGAATCGGAAATTTCGGATGGCGTGGATTGGCCTTCGGCATCTTGGGTTCCTCGTCGTTTCGTCATCGGCGCCTTGAAGGCACCGGTTCATTTACTTGGCGGGCATCGGTTCCACGTAGGCAAGCGCCGCATCGATGAGCCGCCGCCGCATAGCATCGTCGCCATAGACATCGGCGTTGGCGCGTACCCAGCCATGCATGATCCGCTCACCCGACAGCATCTGGATCACGCCCGGCAGAGCCAGTGCCCAATCGTCATTTCCCTTGCCGAGACGCAGCAACATGCCATCCTGACGCGCGCAGCAGAGCAGGTTGCCGTTGAGCATAAAGGCCCAGCCGCCGAACATGGATTTTTCGGTAAGCCCCGGTCGGTCGCCGAGTTCCTCGCGCATCAGTTCTTCCAGGCCGGGATCGCGCGCCATGGCTCAGGCCCTCATCTCCAGTGCATAGCGTGCTATCTCGATGCCCATCGCCTTTTCGACAGACGGATAGACGGTCGGATCGAGCACGCTGGCCGACAGCGGAATGATGTCCTTCGGCACGTGCAGGATAAACACATGCATGCCACCCTTGAGCTGCCCGACGGAGAGCGGCTCGCCCTCCTCGGAAAGCGTGGTGATGACGGCGGGGAAGGTTGCGACGCGCCTGCCGTCGGCATCGTCGACCGCCATATATTCGTTCATCACATGCAGGGTCACGGCCTTGTCACCGGCGCCGACCGTGATCGTGCCGATGTCGAAGGCCTCCTTGGTATAGACCACATCCTTCTCGGTGATTGTACCCTCGGCGAGGATATGGCCGCCCGTCGTCTTGCAGATCGCATCGATGATCGCCGATCCGCCTTTCTTTTCCGCTTCAATGATCGCTTCGCCGAGCTTCAGCGCCATCGAGATGCCGCCGAGCGCGGCATTCTTGCGGACATAGGAGGCGCGCAGCGGATTGCGGCAGCTGGCAATGAAGCCGCCGGACTGGTCGGCCGCCGCCCGCAGCACCGGCGAGATCTTCGCCGTCGCGCCTTTGACGACCAGCTCGATATAGCGGTTTTCAGCCCGGTTGCCGCCAACGGCGGTCTGGATCATCTGTTCCGGCGACCCTGCCATGCCGATCGATCCCATGTCGCCGGTCGGATGGGCGCGGATATCGCCGACGGCATCCACGACCTTGGTGCCGAGGATGGCCGAAGGCAGCCAGCCGTTCAGTGTCGAGGATTTGCCGTTCTGGCCGATGATGAGACCGGAGAGCTTTTCGCCGAGCGCCTCCTGCAGAAGCTGCACGGCTTTCACATAGTCGATGCCCTGCATTTCCCAGGGCGTGGTCGAGGCCGGTGCGCCGATAGCCGCGGCCGTCGCGATCCAGTCGTTGTCGCCGAGTTCCTCAATGGAGACGAGTTCGGGCTTGCCGACATTAACGGCGGCATAACCGAGCATGCGGCCGTGATCGGCCCAGCCACCACCGCCGGCGGCATAGACGGAACCGCCCTTGACGGCGGCTTCCACGTCCTTCTCAACCAGTATGCGTCCCATTATCCTTCTCCGTCGTAAGTGTCCTGTCCATCTCGCGCACCGCCTCGAAAAGCACGGCCGCCCCGAGCGCTATGTCGTCATTTTCAGCCCATTCATCCGGGGAGTGGCTGCGGCCTTCCCGGCAAGGCACGAAGATCATCGCAGCCGGCGCCACGCGGGCGATCCAGGCCGTATCGTGACCCGCACCCGAGGCCATGAAGCGGTGTTTGGCGCCGACAGTCTCGCAGGCCCGTTCCAGAGTCGAGAGCAGGCCCTTGTCGCTCGGTGTCGGAAAATTGTCGGAGATGCGGTTCGGGGGCGCGATCGTCACGCCAAAGGCCAGAGCGAGCTTTTCCGTATGGCCGTCCAGCCAGCGGCAGAAGGCTTCCATGTCGGCGCGGATTTCGGCCCGCCCGTCGATCAGCAACACGACACGCGACGGCACGACATTGGCGGCATTCGGCTCGATGCGGAATTCGCCGACGGTCGCTGCAAAATGGCCGGGCGTCTTGGCGAGCTCGCTTGCGGCATTGCGGATATCGAGCACGATTTGCGAAGCGGCAACCAGCGCATCTGCGCGTGAATCCATCGGCGTCGTGCCGGCATGGTCGGCCCGACCCTCGACGGTGATTTCGATGCGGGTGATGCCCGAGATCGCCGTGACGATGCCTATATCCTCGCGCTCGTTTTCAAGCACAGGACCTTGCTCGATATGCAGTTCCAGAAAACCGGCAATATCGGGCTTGTTCTCATGAGTAAGCACACCCGGCGATCCGCCGACCTCGGCAATCGCTTCGGCGAGATCGCGACCTTCGATTGTGCGAGAGAGCCATGCTTGCGGCAATTGGCCGGTCATGCCACGGCTGCCGATGCAGGAAACGCCGAAAATGCTGACCTCCTCGGCCAGGAAATCGACGATCTCCAGATCATGGTCGAGATGGATCTCCTGTTCGCGCAGGGACCGCGCGACTTCGAGTGCCGCGGCAACGCCGGCAATGCCGTCGAAACGCCCGCCGTCGGGCACAGTGTCGGAATGCGAGCCAAGCATGATGATGCCGGAGCCCGGTTTTGCGCCTTCGCGCCGGCCGATCAGATTGCCTGACGCGTCGATGCGGGTCTCCAAACCGATCGCCTGCATGCGCGCCTCCAGATAGGCGCGGCCTTCAAGGAAGAGCGGCGAAAAAGCCCGTCGCGTCCAGGGATGCCCCGGCTCGGTGATGGTGGAGAGGGCTTCGATATCGGCGGAGATCCGGCCGGGATTGACGGGCAGGTTGCGGCTCATGCCAGCACCTGTCGTGGAAGCGGGCGCACGAAGCGGCCGGCGCCGGGCTCGGCCAGAACCTTCGACCCCTCGGTGATCTTTTCGCCGCGCAGCCAGGCGGCAGAAACCGTCCACGGTAGGCGGATGCCGTTATAAGGGCTCCAACCGACGACATTGTTGCCGCTGAACGAGGCGTCGTAGACCATCTCTTTCGGCTCCAGCACGACGATGTCGGCATCCTTGCCCGGCGTCAATGCGCCCTTGATATGGTCGAGACGGAAGTGCTTCGCCGGATTTTCGGCCATAAGCTTCGCTGCCCAGGTCAGGGGAACGCCCCGTTCCAGCGCGCCCTTGACGAAAAGCGGCACCATGACTTCCAGACCCGGAACACCTGATGCATTCACCAGCATGTCGGGATTGGTCTTGCGGTTTTCCGACCAGCTCACGTGATCGGTCGACACCAGCCAGACATTGCCTTCGGCGACCTTGCGCCAGAGCGTCTCGACTTCGGCGCGCGGCCGCACCGGCGGATTGATCTTCGCCTTGCCGCCGAGCCGCTTCACATCGTTTTCTTCATCGAGCGTCAGATAGTGAATGCAGCATTCCACCGTCGCCGCAAAGCCGTCGCGGCGGTAGGCCCGCGCGATATCATAACCGCGTCCGAGCGAGCAATGCACGACATGGGACGGGCAGCCGGTATTGGCGCCGGTCTCGAAGATAGTGTGCATGGCAAGCAGTTCGGTGATCGGCGGGCGCGACAGGCCATGGGCGCGCCAGTCGGTAATGCCGCTTGCCTTCACCTGCTCCATATAGGTGCGGACAGCCTCGTCATCCTCGTTGTGCACGCCGGCCGTCAGCCCGGTCGGGGCAATGGCCGCAAAGCAGGCGTCGAGCAGGGCGGGCGGAATGCGCGGGAAACGTTTGGGGTCGGTGCCGAAGGTCGAGAACTTGAAGGCGGCAACGCCTGCCTCCACCATCTCGGCGATGCGGGCAGCACCTTCTTCGGGATCGACGGTACCGTAAAGTGCGAAATCGACCCGCGCCTGCGGGCCGGCATGATCGACCTTCTTCTTCACCGCAGCAGCCGAGCAGACGAGATTGCCCTCATCATAAGGCATGTCGACGATGGTGGTGATGCCGCCGGCAGCGGCCGAGCGAGTCGACCAGATGAAATCCTCCTGGTCCTTCTGGGAGAGCGAGTGGACCTGAGCATCGATGGCACCCGGCAGGATCAGTGCCTTGCCGAGCATGTGCCGTTCTTTGGCCGCAGGCGGAACGCCGATACCGACTTCGGCGATCCTTCCGTCGTAAACGGCGACATACCCGCCCTCGACAATGCGCTCCGGCAGCACCACCGTGCCCTGCAGAACGAGATCGAAATCCATGCCGCGTCTCCCTCGATAGGTCGAAATTCAGATGATGGCCGGTTCCCGCGTCAGCCGTTCCTCGATGCGCTCGAGCGACCCAAGTGCAAAGAAATCGTCGAAGGAGGCAATCGGGACCTGCTCGATCAGCTTGGAGAGGAACGCATCCGAGCCAAGTTCCTCTTCGATCGCCTCGACCTCGGCCGAAAGCGGCCGGTCGACCGTATAGAAGGCCGCATGTTTGCGCACGACCTCATAGAGCATGCCAGCAACGCCCTTCGGCGTATCGCCGATAATATCGATCGCTTGTGCCGAAAGCAGGGCTTCCAGTGCGGCGAGACGCTTCAGCGCCCGCATCTGCCGGTCGAAGCGTTCGATGACGAGTGGCAGGAAGGCTGCCTCGTCCTCAAGGCCCGCCGCAACGACGAGCGATTGCGCCGAAACCGGGTTCGACATGGAGAGTACGCGCGAAAAGATTTCGCCCGCAAGCTTGATGATTGGTCCGAAGCCGGTCGCGATGCGGCCCGGAGGCACGAGATTGACCGGCAGGCCGCGCCGCTGCCCGTTGCCGAGCAGGACACAGCGGTTGAAGGCGTTGCGCGCTGCATGCGCCATGCAGAGTGCCGCCGATTCCAGCAGGATGGTCACGTCGAGCGGCAGCGATCCGCCAGATGTCATCACCCGTCCCTCGACGACGACGGGATTGTCGTCGGAGCGGCCGGTGGCGGCGAGAATCTTATGGCCCGTCGAAAGCAGGTTCTCGATAACGGCACCAAAGACTTGGGCGATCATGCGGAGACTCAGCGCATCTTGCACGTGGGTCGCCACCGGCCATTCCCATTCGTCAGAAGCATTGCATAGCCAGGCGCCGATCAGCGCCTCTCGTGCGGTGCCGACATGGCGCACGGCCCGCCAGGGATCGCGCGATGCGCCAAGCGCACCTGAGGCCATCATGCCGGTTGCCAGCAGCACACGGATTGATGCGGCGGCATTGCGTGTCGTTTCGGCGGCGGCGGCAAAACTGACGGCGTTGACGCTGAGCGAGGCGAGGCTGTCGCGCGGCGCCATCCTCACCGGCTCCATGCCGGCGGCCTGGAAGGCTTCAGCGGCCTGCATGCGGTTGCCGCGATAGATCGCCTCGCCGACGCCCGTCAGCACTGCGCCGATCTGGCCCATCAGGCCGATATCGGCGCAGCCGATCGAGCCGGTGCGGCGCACGACCGGAATGAGATCTGCCTTCAGCATGCGCATATAGGCGTCGATGAGATCGGGCGTGCAGCCGACCTGTCCGGTCAGCGCCGTGTTGACGCGCATCGCCATGGCATTACGCACGACATTGCAGGAAAAAGGTGTGCCGGTGCCGAAGTGGTGGGCGCGCACGAGGCCGAGATTGAAGACCTCGAGATCTTCGGGCGACCATTCGACATCCTTCATGGCGCCCACGCCCGTGGTCGCGCCGTAAACCGGCATGCCGGATTCGATGGCATCCTCGACGATCGAACGCGCGATCTTCACGCGCTGCATACCGATCTCCGAGGCCGAAAGCGCAACCTTGCCGGAGCCGATCCTCATCATCTCGGCAAAGCTGAAGGGCTGGCCGCTCAGTTCGATTCCGGGGCGTTCATGCTTCATGTGCTCATCTCCATGGAGGCGAGACTAAGCGAGCCTCACGTCTGGCGGGATATCCCAAATGCCGAACACATCATGCTTTTGTTGCTTCCCGATCAGCTCAGTATCCAGGCAATATAGAGAAGCGTGAGCGCAATGATCCAGAGAGCCGCTTTGGCCGAGCGGTTGTGGCGTGCTTCCGCCTTGCCGATGGCCTCGGCCGTCTGCTCATCGAAGCGCAACCCGTGTTCGATCATATGCAGAAGCTGATGGTGGAACTTTTCTGTCTGGGCGGCGATTTCGGGCGCGGCTTCTGCGAGCTTCACGGCCGCCTTCAGCCCATCCTTGAGATCGGTGACGATGCGCTTGGGACCGAGATTGTTCTTGATCCAGTCGCCGACGACCGGCTCGGACGCCTTCCACATGTTGAAGCGCGGATTGAGCATGCGCGAGACGCCTTCGACGACGACCATCGTCTTCTGCAGCATGACGAGCTCGGGCCGCGTCTGCATGTCGAAAAGTTCGGTGACCTCGAAAAGCAGCGTCAGCAGCTTGCCCATCGAGATCGTCTCGGCAGGCTGACCGTGGATCGGTTCGCCGATCGCCCGGATCGCCTGGGCAAAACTCTCGACATTGTGGTGACCGGGCACATAGCCCGCCTCAAAATGCACTTCCGCCACCCGGATATAGTCGCGGGTGATGAAGCCGTAGAGGATTTCGGCAAGGAAGCGGCGCTCCTTCTTCCCGAGACGCCCGACAATGCCCATGTCGACAGCGACGATCATGCCGTCGGAATCGACGAAGAGGTTGCCCGGATGCATGTCGGCATGGAAGAAGCCGTCGCGCAGCGTATGGCGCAGGAATGACTGGATCAGCGTGTCCGCAAGCTCATTGAGATCGTGGCCGGCAGCCCGCAGCCCTTCGACATCGGACATTTTGACGCCGTCGATCCACTCCATGGTGATGACGTCGCGGCCGGTGCGCTCCCAGTCAACCTTCGGCACGCGGAAGCCAGGATCCTTTTCGGTATTCTCGGCAATCTCAGAAAGGGCAGCCGCCTCAAGGCGCAGGTCCATCTCTACCTTGGTGGTCTGTTCCAGGGTTTTCGTCACCTCGACCGGCCGCAGGCGTCGGCTGGCCGGCATGAAGCGTTCCTGCATATTTGCGACGAGATACATCGCCTCGATATCATGGGCAAACCGCGCCCGGACACCGGGCCGCACGACCTTTACGGCGACCTTCTTGGGTCCTGTCGGCGTATCGACCTCGGCTGGATGCACCTGCGCAATGGAGGCCGCTGCAATCGGATCGCCGAAGCTCGCGTAGAGATCAGTGATCGATCGCCCGAGCGAGCCTTCGATATTGGCCTTGGCGGCTGCCGCCGGGAAAAAGGCCATCCGGTCCTGAAGCTGTGACAGGTCGTCGGCAAACTCGACGCCGACGACATCAGGGCGCGTCGCAAGGAACTGGCCGATCTTCACATAGGATGGACCAAGCCGCTCGACGGCCTGCGCCAGCCGGTCGCTGCGCTTCTGATACTTGCTGCGATTGCGCGCAAACATGCCGACAAAGGATTTTGCCAGGCTCACGGATGGCGGCAGGCCTTCCGAAGGCAGCGCCGAAATGACGCCTTCACGCACCAGAATCCAGCCGACCCTTACGAGCCTGAAATATGCCCCGAAAGCACTCATGCGGATCAGAGCTTCCAGCCGGAATGCAGCGCTGCTATGCCGCCGGTATAATTGGTATAGGTAACGCGCGAGAAGCCGGCGGTGCGGATCATCGCCGCGAAATTCTCCTGGTTCGGGAACTTGCGGATCGATTCCACGAGATACTGGTAAGGCTCGGCATCACCGGTGATCGCCTTGCCGAACTTCGGAATGGCATTGAACGACCAGGCCTCATAGACCTTGTCGAGAAGCGGCAGTTCCACTTCCGAAAATTCGAGCACTAATAGACGGCCACCGCGTTTCAAGACGCGATAGGCTTCCGAGAGCGCCACCTCGATCCGCGGCACGTTGCGGATGCCGAAGGCGATCGTATAGGCATCGAAGCTGTTTGCCTCGAAAGGAAGGTCCTCGGCATTGGCTTCCACGAAGGTAAGATTGTCCGAAAGCTTCTTCTTTTCCGCCCGCTCGGCGCCGACGCCAAGCATCGAGCCGTTGATGTCGAGCACGGTCGCATGTGCCTGGTGGTTCGAGGCTTCAACGATGCGGAAGGCGATGTCGCCAGTGCCACCGGCCACGTCGAGCACCTTGTAGCCCGGCTCCTTGCGAGGGTTCAGCGCCGTAATCATCGCATCCTTCCAGGCGCGATGCATGCCCATGGACATGACGTCGTTCATGATGTCGTAGCGTTTGGCGACCTTGTGGAAGACCTCGTTGACGAGGCCCTGTTTTTCACCGGTCGGCACTTCGCGGAAGCCGTAGGACGTTTCCATGCCGCCATCGGCGGAGGTCCGGCTGTCTGACATCAAGCTACTCCGTTCACATCAAGAATTCGGCGCGGCGACCATAGCGAAAGCGTGGCTGCGGCGCTATCTGTGGGCCACGGTCCGCCCGCGGCACGTTGGCGCTATAGCGCACATCGCGGGCGGTTGAAACACGTTAGATATAGATGGGTTAAGATGCCGGAATTGCCAGAAGTCGAAACCGTGAAGCGTGGCCTGACGCCGGCAATGGAAGGCGCGCGCATTCAGAGGCTGGAATTGCGCCGCGGCGACCTGCGGTTTCCCTTTCCTCAGGATTTCGAGCAGCAGGTGTCCGGCCGCAAGATCATCGGCCTCGGACGGCGCGCCAAGTACCTGCTCATTGATCTCGACAGCGGCAAGACGATCATTTCCCATCTCGGCATGTCCGGCTCCTTCCGGATCGAACAGGGGCCACTGACTGCCACGCCGGGCGATTTTCACCACGAGCGCTCCAAGGACGAGAAACACGATCACGCCATCTTCCATCTGGACGGCGAGGGTGGCCCGCGCCGCGTTATCTACAATGACCCGCGCCGCTTCGGCTTCATGGATATTGCCGACCGTTCCGAGCTCGATGCCAACCCTTTCCTGTTCGGCCTGGGGCCGGAGCCGACCGGCAACGAACTGTCAGCCGCCTATCTGGCCGAGCGTTTCGCCGGCAAGGCCCAGCCACTAAAGAGCGCGCTCCTGGACCAGAAGACCATCGCCGGGCTCGGCAATATATATGTCTGCGAGGCATTGTGGCGGGCGCATCTGTCGCCCGTGCGCGCTGCCGGCACGCTGGTGACGAAGACGGGCAAGCCGAAGCAGGCGCTGAACCTGCTTGTGACCTCCATCCGCGATGTCATCGCCGATGCGATCGCCGCCGGCGGATCGTCGCTGCGCGACCATATCCAGACGGATGGCTCGCTCGGCTACTTCCAGCATTCCTTTTCCGTCTATGATCGCGAAGGTCTTGCTTGCCGCACGCCGGGCTGTGGCGGTACGGTCTCGCGCATCGTGCAGGCTGGCCGTTCCACCTTCTATTGCGCCACCTGCCAGAAATAGGAGAGCGCCATGGCCTATGAAACTCTTGTTGTCGAAACCCGCGGCAATGTCGGCCTGATCACACTGAACCGGCCGCAGGCGCTGAACGCCTTGAATTCGACCGTGCTCAAGGAATTGAAATTGGCCTATGCGGCCTTTCATGCGGATGATGCCATCGGCGCGATCGTGCTGACCGGTTCCGAGCGAGCCTTTGCCGCCGGCGCCGATATCAAGGAAATGCAGCCGCTCGATTTCGCCGAAGTCTATAAGAGCGATTTCATCAGCGGCTGGGACGAGATCGCCAAGGCCCGCAAGCCGATCATCGCCGCCGTCAGCGGCTTTGCGCTCGGTGGTGGGTGCGAGCTTGCCATGCTCTGCGACTTCATCATTGCTTCCGAGACTGCAAAGTTCGGCCAGCCGGAGATCACACTCGGCGTCATTCCTGGCATCGGCGGCTCGCAGCGCCTGACGCGGGCGGTTGGCAAGGCCAAGGCGATGGACCTGATCCTGACCGGCCGGATGATGGATGCGGCGGAAGCCGAGCGCGCGGGACTCGTTTCGCGTGTGGTAGCGCCAGAGCGGCTTCTGGACGAAGCGATGGAGGCTGCTACCAAGATCGCATCGCTGTCGCGCCCCTCGGTGCTGATGGCCAAGGAGGCGGTCAGCCGCGCCTTCGAGACGACGCTGGAAGAGGGCCTGCGTTTCGAGCGCCGTCTGTTCCATAGCCTCTTTGCGACCGAGGACCAGAAAGAGGGCATGGCCGCCTTCATCGAGAAGCGCAAACCGGCCTTCAAGAACAGGTGAGCGGACGGCGGCGGGAAAGGGGCTTTTCCTTGAAAATGCGCGTTGACGTGGCGCGGCTTTAGCGTTATATGCCCGCCCACGGTTCGGAAAGCCGCTCAGGTTTTCCGCTAATGCTCCCGCATTGCTGAATTGAGTGGCCGCAGGGCCAGCGCGGCAATGGCGGAGTTTTGTTCGAATTCTTGAGAGAGGCATCCATGGCCAATACAACTTCGGCGAAAAAGGCGACCCGCAAGATCGCACGCCGCACCGCAGTCAACAAGGCTCGCCGTTCGCGCGTTCGTACCTACGTTCGCCAGGTCGAAGAGGCACTCGCCGCTGGTGATGCCGCCAAGGCAAAGGAAGCCTTCATCGCCGCTGAGCCCGAGCTGGCGCGCGCCGCAAGCAAGGGCGTCGTGCATGCCAACACGGCATCCCGCAAGGTCTCGCGCCTCGCTGCTCGTGTGAAGGCCCTTTCGGCTTCTGCGAACGCCTAAATATCTCATTAACGAATTGCTCGTTATGATTAGCCCGGTAATTTTACCGGGCTTTTTCGATTCCGCCGCCCGCCGTGGGTATGGTTAATCCTGCGACGATTTCGTGTCAGGGGCATGACAGGAAAAATTGTTTTAAAACAATAGCTTACGCAAGGATCTTTTTAAGGCTTGCGACTCTGGTCACGCAACCCGTGGCCTCAAATGAGTCAAGAAGATTTTTTCTTTTTTCTTTTTATGCGTGTCCAAAATAACCCGGTCGGGGAATCTCCTTGATTCAAAAGCGATTCTTTTTTGACGTTGGTGTGACGCCCTAAAGGCCCCGCCGGAGTCAATGGCCGCGTCTTAATTTTGCGTAAAATTCATCGTTGATCTTGCCTTTTGATCCTGCCTAAATGGCGTCCAGCAAAGGGCGCGGACATCACCTGCAGAAGTCAGTCCAAACTGCCAAGTCGGCAGGATGATGGCTCTGTGTCATTTGCAACGGAGCGGACAGCTTCCGTTTTCTCACGCACTCGACGGCATTGTACCGTGACGTGGCTGTCACGGGACGGGGACGTTTTGTGCGCTCCGCGGCCACACGTTTTGCGTGAGGCCAGGAGAAGGGCAGGGGAAAGTGTAGCATTGCGTTCGGGCTTGCGGGCGAAAAACGAGGATCGGCCGCCAGCCTGACATAGAGGCCTTGAGACGGTTGTCGCATGACCGCGACCACCGCAGGGTTTCTTTGTCAGTCCCAAAAGGGACAGTGTTTGAGTGAACCGGCATGCGAGAGCGGCTCATGAAGATGCCGCCGGCTTTGTCAAAGCGGGGAATGATCGGGCGGCTGTCAACGAATGACCGCCCGAGGAAATGAAAGGCGGCATTATGCAGATGAATTCGATGACGACGGGTGCACTGGATAACGGGGAAGCTGCACAGCAGTCTTTCGGTTCCATTCACCTGAGCGCAACGGAAGAAAAGGGCGAGATGAAGCATGGTGTTCTCTTCGAACGCGTCAGCGCGCGTCTGAAGGCACAAGTCGGTCCTGACGTCTATGCAAGTTGGTTTGCACGGCTCAAGCTTCATTCGGTTTCCAAGAGTGTCGTCCGTCTCACCGTTCCCACGACCTTTCTGAAGTCGTGGATCAACAACCGGTATCTCGATCTCATTGTCGGCCTGTTCCAGGCTGAAGACCCCGAAATCCTGAAAGTCGAGATCCTTGTGCGCACGGCAACGCGCGCCGGCACGAAGGCGCTGGACGATGCAGTCTCCGTCGAGCCGGTCACCCAGCCCACCCAGCTTCGCCGCCCGGCATCTGCCCAGCCGGCGGGGCAGATCGTCCAGCAGGCTGTTTCGGCCGCCGCTGCGGCGCGCCCGGCAAGTGTCGGTTCGCCGCTCTTTGGCTCGCCGCTGGATTCCCGCTTCACCTTCGACACTTTCGTTGAGGGCAGCTCCAACCGCGTGGCGCTCGCCGCCGCAAAGACCATTGCGGAAGCAGGTCAGGGCGCCGTGCGCTTCAACCCGCTCTTCGTCCATGCGACCGTCGGCCTCGGCAAGACCCATCTGCTGCAGGCGATCGCCAATGCCGCGGTGCAGAACCCGCGTGGCCTGCGCGTCGTCTATCTGACTGCCGAATATTTCATGTGGCGTTTCGCGACAGCGATCCGCGACAATGACGCGCTGACGCTGAAGGACTCGCTGCGCAACATCGACCTTCTGATCATCGACGACATGCAGTTCCTGCAGGGCAAGATGATCCAGCACGAATTCTGCCACCTGCTGAACATGCTGCTCGACAGCGCCAAGCAGGTCGTCGTCGCGGCCGACCGAGCGCCGTGGGAACTGGAATCGCTCGATCCGCGCGTCCGTTCGCGTCTGCAGGGCGGCGTTGCGATCGAACTCGATGGTCCCGACTATGAGATGCGTCTCGAAATCTTGAAGCGCCGCCTTGCTGCTGCCCGCTTGGAAGATCCGTCACTGGAGATCCCGGCCGAGCTGATGCAGCATGTGGCCCGCAACATCACGGCAAGCGGTCGCGAACTGGAAGGCGCTTTCAACCAGTTGGTCTTCCGCCGCTCCTTCGAGCCGAACCTCTCGATCGAGCGCGTGGATGAGCTGCTGGCCCATCTCGTCGGTTCCGGCGAGCCGCGTCGTGTGCGTATCGAGGATATCCAGCGTATCGTCGCGCGTCACTACAATGTCTCGCGTCAGGAACTGGTCTCGAACCGCCGCACGCGCGTCATCGTCAAGCCGCGCCAGATCGCCATGTATCTGTCGAAGACGCTGACGCCGCGCTCCTTTCCGGAGATCGGCCGCCGCTTCGGCGGACGCGATCACACAACGGTTCTGCACGCCGTGCGCAAGATCGAGGAACTGATCTCGGGAGACACGAAGCTGTCGCATGAGATCGAGCTTTTGAAGCGCCTCATCAACGAATAAGCGGTGCACATCCACCGCGTTTCAGCAGCCGGGAGCAATCCCGGCTGTTTTCTTTTATAAGCTTTTTATTCTATACAGCCCCCACGTGAGAAAAATGCGCCGGTGAAGAACGTCGGCGTTCGGGAGGACATCAATGAGTTTTGAACGGATTGCCGTGATCGGCCTCGGCAAGGTCGGACGGCTGGCGGCGACGCTTTTACATGAGGGCGGCTTCGAGGTCATCGGCGTCGATGCAAAACTGCCCGTGGGCGACCTGCCCTTCAAATGCCGGGCCGGCGATATCACGGATACCTCTGTCATCGGCGAGCTGCTGTCGAGCGTCGAGGCCGTGCTGTCCTGCCTGCCCTATCATTTGAATATCGAGTTGGCGCGGGCGGCCCATCTCGCCGGCATCCATTATTTCGATCTGACCGAGGATGTGCCGACCACCAATTTCATCATCGAGCTTTCCAAGACCGCCCGCGGGCTGATGGCGCCGCAATGCGGTTTGGCGCCTGGCTTCGTCGGCATCGTCGGTGCAAGCCTTGCCGATGGTTTTGACCGCTGCCGCTCGATCCGCATGCGCGTCGGCGCTCTGCCACAGCATCCGACCGGGCTTCTGGGCTATGCCTTCAACTGGTCGCCGGAAGGTGTGGTCAATGAATATCTGAACGATTGCGAGGTCATCGAGGGCGGGGTTCGTAAGCTCGTCTCGCCGATGGAATGGCACGAAACGATCTATGTCGGCGGCGTCAAGCTGGAGGCCTTTACGACCTCGGGCGGCCTCGGCACCATGTGCGACACCATGCTCGGCAAGGTCGATAATCTCGATTACAAGACGATGCGTTATCCCGGCCACATGGAGCTGATGAATTTCTTCTTCCATGAGCTTCTGATGCGTGACAAACGCCAGCTCGCCGGCGAAATCCTGACCAACGCCAAGCCGCCGGTCGATGATGATGTCGTCTATGTGCATGTCGCGGCCGAAGGCACGATCAACGGCTCCTTGCGCCGGAAGGAGTTTGTCCGCGCCTATTATCCGATCGAGATTGCCGGCGCTCGGCGTACGGCAATCGCCTGGACGACGTCTGCCTCGGTGGTTGCTGTCATCGAAATGGTCCGCGACGGCCTGCTGCCCGCCAATGGCTTCCTGCATCAGGAGCACATTCCACTGGACATGTTCCTGAAGACACCGACGGGCAGCCTGTTCAAGGCGGGTGCTACGAGCAGGGATTAGAGCAATTCCAGCAA
>UCCS01000175.1 GCA_900470965.1 Hyphomicrobiales bacterium | reverse complement strand
GGGGCCGCTGGGAAGGGCGGGATCATCCTCGGTCGCCGGCCGGCCCAGGCTGACCGGTGCGCCTATGCGGCCCGCGCGGCCGACGTTTGTCGGCGTGGCGATGCTACCCGCCACGACCAGCGGCTTTCCAGTGCCCGCCAGCGCTTCACCGAGCGCGAGCACGATCGACAGTTCCGAATCGCGCAGCGCGACGATCCCGCCGGACCCGAGCAGTTCAGCCCTGTAACCGAGATGGATGACGCCGTCCGATTCCGCGGCCGCCGCCTTGAGTGCTTCGAGGTCGGCAAGATCGCCGCGACGAACCTTGGCGCCGAGCGCGGAGACCGCGCCTGCGGACTTGTCCGACCGGGCCAGGCCGGTCACCTCGTGGCCAGCTGCGATCAAATCTGGGATGACGTAGGAACCAACGTGACCGGACGCGCCTGTAACAAAAACACGCATGCTATTTCTCCTTGATGAGGTGACCGGCTGCGGCGGCAGCTAGCCGACTGTTGCAGCCATGCCGCTTGAGCCGTTGACGCTGATGTCGCTCATGGTCGTGCTTCCCTTGGTTTCGACTTCTGCGCTCTCGAACAGCGCTTCTTCTGCGATTTACAAGCCTGCCCTTAATCTATTGGACCGTTGATCCGTATATATGGATCAGTGATCCTTTTATCAAGGAAACAATCGAATTGGCGCTAGGAGAAATTACGACCACTTTCTCGCGGACGCGTGACGTCGTCGCAGAGCACGGTAGTTGACGCGGCGATGCGCGATATTGCCCGCCGCGCCGGCGTCGGGCTGGCTTGGAGACTGACTTCCGCAGTCGACAGCGACCTATGGCTCGCGTGATATGACGCTATCGCAAAGCCCTTTTGGCGTTTCAGATTACGGCGCCGTTTTCCGCCCCAGAAGTGTCGCTCGTCAGGCGACTGCTCAGTTTGATAGAACATCGGCGTGCCACATTTGCCGCAAAAGCCGCGTCCTACCTCCACTGCTTTGATAGCTGACGGGCATGTCCGCCAGAAACCTCCAGAAGCCGTTCTCCTGCCCGTTCCACGTCGTAAATGGCCAGGCTGTCGCCCGGCGGCAGCTCTCACAATGGCAGTGGCCGACCCAGTTTGCAGACCCGACTAGCTCGAATACACAAGCGCCGCAGAGGCATCGCCCTCGATTAGCGGTGTGATATTCATATCCCATCATCATATCTCAGCATGTCGAAGAACTCCGTCATGGCCGCCGCTCCATAGGTCACCAGAGGGTCGCCTCGATCTGTCTAGCAGTCCGTTGAAGCCCGGGAACCGGTTAAGGAGGCACGGGGAATCGTTTCGGGCCAGCTGATCATCAGGTACTTGGTCTCGTTCGGCTGATAAACACCTCGCCGATCCTTTCGAGGGCCATTCCGTGTCGCGCAAACTGAACAAATCCGCGGATCTTTAGAAGTGGCCTGCCCGATAGTCAGCAAACGCGTGCTGGATTTCCGCCTGCGTGTTCATGACGAAGGGACCTTCAAACGCGATCGGCTCGCGAAGGGGCTGGCCGGCGAAAAGCAGGAAGCGGCCGACAGTGCCCCGCGCCGCTATGATAAGTTCCGACGACCCCGGCTCCTCCGATCGGGTCAACCAGCCAAGCTGGCTGGCCTTCAAAAGGTTGCCGGCAGCCCCGATCTCGACCGCGCCTTCGAGGACGTACACAAAGGCATTGTCGGTCGCTGCAAACGAGTGCCGAAACGCAATACTGTTTTCGGCCCGCACCTCGAACATCGTGACAGGAAGGTGGTTGAGTGTGGGCGAGACCATGCCGCCGTAGGCTCCAGAAAAGACCCTGACCTCAACTCCATCCTCGCTGCGGACCGGCAAGGCGGACGCCACCAAATCCTGATAGCGTGGATCAGCCATCTTCTCGGCTGCAGGCAAATTGACCCAGAGTTGCAGAGTATGAGCAATTGTCCCGGCCGGAGGGTTTTCCTCATGCCGTATGCCTCGTCCGGCAGTCATCCATTGAGCATCGCCGGCTTGGATCACCCCTTCATGTCCGGCGCTGTCGCGATGCTCGATCGCCCCCTCGATGACAAATGTAACCGTCTCGATGCCGCGATGTGGATGAAAACCGAATAGCCCAGGCGGCGACCAATCCTCGGCCATCAGGACGAACGGATCGGCGAACACGGCGTCCGGTGCGTCGATCAAGCGGCGCGCGCGATGGCCGGCGACCTGTCCCGACACGAACTGGGGGTCGTCGATGCGCGCTAGTTCTCGAACAAACATCGGTTCGGGGGTGTTCATCCTGAATCCTTCCGAAAGGGAGCTAATGCGGGCACTCACGGTGCACGCGGCTGAAATTTAGCTTAGCGAACGATCCGTCGAACGAAGTGCAGTTCCACAGCGGATAGAGGGCCGCCGAGCTGTTGCATCGCACCGCCGTGCGCGAGAGAGCCGAGGTCGAGCGCGACCAAGCCGGTCGAATCGATAAGTTCGACCACGAGTGCTTTGGCATCGCGATCGTCTCCTGACACGAACAGTACGGTCTTCGGCTTCTGTGGCGAGAAATCCTGTATCCAAGCCATCGGCATGTTGCTGATCGACTTCACCAGCCTGGCCCCGGGCGCCATTGCGGCAATTGTCTCGCTCGACGTGCGGCCTTCCAATGCGGCAACCGATCTTGCTACGCCGGCGGCGCTAATGTCCGGTTTTTCGCCCATGTGAGGGTTCGTCCCGTCGACGAGTATGCGGCCGCTCCAGTCGATTCCCTTGAGCGCCTCGGGCGCATCCGCCCAATTCGTGGCGAGGATCACCACATCGCATTCCGCAGCTTCCTGCTTGGATCCTGCGCTGGCGGCCGACCCGAGATCGGTGACCAGCCCCGCCAACGCCTCCGGCCCCCGCGAACTGGACAGGACGACCTCGTGGCCCGCACCGATCAAATGACGACCGATGGTCGTCGCCATGCGACCAGCGCCGATGAAACCAACTTTCATAACCGTTTCTCCCCGAAAAGACGATGTCTCAAGCGGCGGCGGCCAGGGCAACCACGTCGCCGAATTCCTCGATCGCCGTCTCCCCTACCAATCCGGCGCGTTCCCGTCCGGCGAGAATAATGTCCAGATCGGTAATTCCGATGAACCCCAGCACCTGGCGCAGGTAGCCGCTGGCTTGATTATAGCCCTCGAACGGTGAGCCCGGACTGAAATCACCCCCGCTCGCGAGAATGATGGTGGCCTTCTTGCCTGTCAGCTGCCCGACATTATCGACGACAGTGACGCCAACCCGGACAATATGGTCGATGTAGGCCTTCAGCACCGCCGGGATGGTGAAATTGTACATCGGCGTGCCGATGATGATGCGATCGGCAGCCTGCAGTTCGGCAACCAGATCATTGGAAATCTTGATGGCGGCAGCGCTCTCCGGCGAATGGTGCTCCGGGGGCGTGAACGCGCCGCCAATCCATGGAAGATCGACAAATGGCAGGTTGGTCTTGATCAGGTCGCGTTCGACCACCTCGCCGTCGGGGTGCGCTGCTCGCCATTTTTCGACGAAAAGCGACGTGAGCTTGCGGGAAGTCGAGTGCTCGTATCGAGGGCTGCAGTCGATGGCGAGAAGTGAGGTCATTTTAGAGCTCCATTTCAGCGAAAGTTTGTGGTTGCCTGTAAGATCGAGCATCGCGGCGGTGAAAAAAACCGTCGAAGTTTCGATCAACTCGGACTATATTTTCGAACATGGGTCCGCTGACGCTCGATCAAATCCAACTTTTCCTTGCCGTCGTTGACGAAGGAAGCTTCACGAAAGCGGCGACGAGGTTGAACCGCGCACGGTCCGCCGTGACCTACGGGATACAGAAGCTCGAAGCGCAAATCGGATTGCCGCTGTTCGACCGCATCGCATACCGTCCGACCCTGACTGAGGCGGGCCACACGCTCCTTTGGCGTGCGCGACGTATTGCTGACGAGTCGGACGCTTTTCAGCAATCCGCGCGAAGTCTGGCGAGCGGACTGGAAGCCGAGTTGACGATCGTGATGGACTCGATGTTCCCGGTGCCCCCGATCGTCGAAGCGCTCCGGGCCTTTACGATGACGTTTCCAACCATCCAGCCGCGAGTCTACGTACAGCCGCTCGGCGCGGCAGCGGAACTGGTGCTCGACGGAACTTGTGTAGTGGGTCTCCTCCCGCTCCTCTTCAGCGACATGGCCGCCTTCAAGAGCTTTCCGCTGCTGACCATCGACCTCGTTCCGGTCGTCGCTCCCGATCACCCACTCGCGGCGATCGAAGGAATGATCGAGACGCGTGTCCTGCAGCAGCACGTGCAACTCGTGCTGACCGATCGCTCCGCCCTGACGGCGGGGAAGGACTATGGCGTCCTTTCCGCGCGAACCTGGCGCTTGGCAGACCTTAGTGCCAAGCAGTCGATGCTGCTGGCCGGCCTCGGCTGGGGCAACATGCCCTTCCATATGGTTGAAGATGACATCGGGCGCGGACGGTTGAAGATCATCCGGCCGACAGACTTCGATCCGCGCGTCGCTCGGCTTGTAATGGGATGTGCCTATCTCACCAGCGATCGGTTGGGCCCTGGCGCTCGATGGCTCGTCGAACGACTGACCTCGGGTGCAGGCCTGGATTTCAACGCGGCTGACAGGCGCGCGGCACAAATCTCGCCAGAATGACGATAAACATACGACTGTTGTCGAGAGCGCGTGCCAGCCGCTGCGAGCGGCGGCGTATAGAGGCACGAATTTTGTTCGGTGTCTCGCTAGTGGCGCCAGCTTCCGATATCGTCAAAAGGGAGCCGCAAACAAGAGCGCGTAGCCGGATCGGGGAGCGCATTACATCCCTGCAAGATTCGATGCATGGTGCATCCGGCGTTCTCCGCCCGGTCTCGAACTGCGGCTGGAGATTGTGGAGACAGGCAACAGCGCGCTGCGCATGGCCGCCTCCGTCAGTTCCGCATGACCGCCGCAGATAGCGAGGCAGTCGACAAAGCGGTTCCGCTGCCTCGTCATCGTGAGGCTCAGGGTCTGGTGCTCGCGGCGGTCTCGGAGGCCCGCGCAAGTGCTTGCGTATCGATATACTCACGAATGTTCGTCAGCTTGCCATCTCGAACGGTGATGGCGAAGACCCAGTTATCCTTCCACGCCTTGCCGGTGGCCTTTGTTTTCCCCTCCGCGAAGCCCACAACCAGAACCCGGTCGCCCTGCGCTAAGAATTCGGGAGGCACCGGGAATGACGTTTCCAGCTCTTTCGAAGCCGTCTGAAGCAAGTTCGCCAATCCGGCATGTCCGCGGTGGGTACCGGCCAGCGGCCAGTCCTCGCCCGGCACGATCCATTCGATGTCTTCGGCAGACAACGCGAGCAGGGCTTGCTTATCGCCTTCACCCATCGCCGCGAAGAATGCCTTAACAGTCCGGACGTTGTCTTCTATGGTCATCGAAGTTTCTCCATTTTCCTTATGTCGGTTGCGTTGTGGATCTACCCGAAAGCGTACGGTCGGTAGCTCAGCCGATTTCGACGTTCATGGCGATGTCCCAGGAGCCGGCGCCATTTTTGGCGAGGCCGATCATCATCAGGCCAAGTGCCTCGAGCGTTTGGGCCATGTTCAGCCCGCCGACATCCAACGGACGCAGCCCGAGACTCTCGAGCAGCGTCGAGACGCGCGCCTTGGCCTGCGCATCATCGGCTGCGATGAACGCGTCGAGGCGTCCGCCCTTGGCGAGCACGTGGCCGAACATCGTGTTAAACGCCTTCACGACGTGAGCGCCTGCGGGAAGGCTTTTTGCGGTCTCCTGCGCGCCGGAGCTGCCGGGAGGGGTAACGAGGCCTGTCATGTCGGCGTTTACCGGGTTGGCGAGGTCGATGATCACCTTACCGCCGAGGGCGTCGCCGAAGTCGGCCACCACCGCGGCCACGCTGCCGTAAGGCACCGCGAGGATGACGATGTCGCCCACCGGTGCAGCGCCATACGTCCCCGTGGTCGCTTTGCCCGCGAGGTTGTCCGCCAGTTTCCGTGCTTTTGCGGCGTCCCGGTTGACGACCTCAACGGTGTGCCCGGCATTGGCGACACGGCCCGCAACCGCCGTAGCCATGGTTCCAGAGCCAATGATGCTGATAGTGCTCATATTCAGTCTCCTTATGAGTTGGGCTCGTTGCGACCGGCTCCTGCCTCAAGTCAGGCCGCATCGCATCAAAACTTGCGAAGATTGGGCCCAGGCCCGGCGGGCGCGGCCAGCCGGTCCTGGGACCAATCGGGATTAGACCTGCGCCCAACCGCCATCGACGGCGAGATCGATACCGGTGATGTAGGAGCTTTCATCGGTGGCGAGGAACACGAGAGCAGCCGCGATTTCCTCTGGCTTGCCCCTGCGACCCATCGGGATCTGTGAAGTAAACTGGGCAACGGCCGCTTCGGCCTGCTCGGCGGTAAGGCCGGTTGTTGTCGCCAAGGCGGGAGTTTCGATCGCGCCAGGGCTCATCGTATTGACGCGGATCTTTCGGTCCAGCAACTCCATGGTCCAGGACCGCGCGAAGCTGCGAACAGCCGCCTTGCTTGCTGCATAGGCGCTAAACGCCGGCAACCCCTTCACGTTCGAAACCGACGAGTTCAGAATGATCGAACCGCCGTCCTTGAAAAGAGGAAGAGCCTTCTGCACCGTAAAGAACAGACCCTTGACGTTTACATCGAAGGTCTGGTCAAAATGGGCCTCCGTGGCTGCAGCGAGCGGCGCGACTGTCCCTGCGCCCGCGTTGGCGAAGAGAACGTCGATGTGACCATGCTTCTCTTTCACGGTGGCGTAGAGCCGGTCGAGATCCTCCATACGCGCGACGTCGCCCATGACCGTTGTTACGTTTCTTCCAATAATGTCCGCGGCTTCTTGCAAGACTTTCTCGCGTCGCCCGAAGATCACGACCTGCGCACCTTCTTCCACGAAACGCTTGGCTGTGCCCAAGCCAATTCCGCTGCTTCCGCCCGTAATCACGGCGATCTTTCCGTTCAGTCTTGTCATATCGTGCATCCTTCGCTTTTGCTTAAATGTTGTCGGGCGGTGCCTCTGTTGCACGTCTGCGCCCGATCCAGCGGTCGATCCGCTCATAAACGGATCACCGATCTGTATATATGGACCACTGGTCCGCTTTCAAGGCACCTTGTTCTCGCAAAGACAAATAAAAATTTAGCCACATACTCTCGATCGCGCGAGAAGGGACCGCCGGGGATGGCTCCGATGCGTCGATGCCAGACATCACTCGTGCCGAAGTCAGGCTGGCCACGCTGTTCCGTCAATTTGTGAGGCGAGAAGCCCTGTTAGAGGCGTTGCCGCGATCGAATTTGGACACGCTCGCGCATTGGACTGGGGATCTCGAATCGTCGGCTCGTCAGACGAAGTGGTGTTGTCCTGCCTTCACGAACGGATGCATTCGCCCAAAGAAACTGTGGCGCCATCGCCATGATGGCGGCCGCCCATACGGACCTGAGCTCCGCGCTCTACGCTTCATACGCAGCTGCACTCGACTGTATCTCCGTGCGCAGACCCGAGGGGACGGCGCGTATTGACATGACTGGGGACGACCTGTTCGGCCTGATATCGGTGCCCGGGTGGCTCTTCGCGATGCGAGGCCTCGTCGTGAGCTCAGCTTAGCTGCCAGGGAGGTAATGGCCGTCGTCCAGATTGCCGAGCAGCCCGGCTGAACAGGCTCCCAGCCGAGGATTTGGCGCGTGATGGTGTTGAATGCGGGGAAGTCGCCCGTGACCGCAGCCGACATTGACCCAAAGTAACCCGGCACCGTCAGCTCGTCGTCGGAGAGATCTCCGCGTCAGGCGGCATCTGCCTGAGTGTGTCTGCCACTACGGCTCTCCACCAGGCTTGCCGCTTGAGCAGCTGGTCGCATGTCCTTCGGCAGCGACACGAGGTCCGCCGACACGGCTTCGATGTTTTTCTCGGGCCGGCTCCCCCTCAAGCGCCCGCATGCCGCTGACTGGGAAGTTCTTGAAATAGGCAACTTCGGCCCGCACGAAGCTGTAGATCCGTCGCTCGGGTCCCAAGACGCCGGAGAATAGGTGAGTCCATCCGCCGTCGCCCAGGTAACGTCTATGACAGGTGGGGCCCGCCTGTATCCTGGGAAGTGGATCAACTTGCATAGCTTGGATCGATCCTACATTGATGGCTTCGTAGTTTCGCGCCATGCGTCGACCGCACCGCGCGCGGCATTAAGCGGCGCACAGATCGCTCTGGTCATCAGGCGGACTCACGTCATTTTGAGGCTAAGACTTTGCGGATGCCCGCGCCAGTGCTTGCGTGTCGATATACTCCCGGATCTTCGTCACTTTGCCATTACGAACGGTAATGTCGAAAACCCAATCGTCCTTGAACGACTTGTTCGTTGCTTTGATTTTCCCGGTCGCGACGCCTACCACCATCACTCGATCCCCCTGCGCCACGAACTCGGGGGGCTCGGGGTATGTCATTTCCACCTCTTCGGACGCTTTTTGAAGCACAGCTGCCAATTCTGCGTGCCCGCGGTGCGTGCCGGCCAGCGGCCAACCCTCGCCCGGAATGATCCACTCAATATCGTCTGCAACCAGGGCCAGTAGATCTTGCTCATTGTAGCTGCCTATCGCTGCGAAGAAATCCTTCACAATCTGGACATTCTTTTCGATATTCATCGTATCTCTCCGGTTTCCGTCAGTCGGATTGTGCCCGAGCTGGACGGAGACGTTGCGGGCTTAAGGCGGGATCGCATCGAAACTTGCCATCCCGATCGATCAGTCGAACTTGACCAGGTCCTTGAAGATCAGTTGACCCCAGCTCTTTCCGCGCGCCTGCACCAGCAGCCCACCTTCCGATAGCCCGCCAAGTTTGATCGGTGCGAAACCGAGCTTTTCCGCCAGCGTACCAATTTCCGCTACGGCAACGTCATCGTCGCTCGCCAAGAACACGACTCTCCTGCCCCCGTGTACGGCCGGATCCTGGTCAAGGGTGGCAGCGACCAAATGGTTGAAGCCCTTGACCAGTTTTGCGCCACCAAAGGCCTGCGCGACAAACCTCGAAGACGGCTGTCCTCCCAGGTCCTCGGGGGGCAGGCCGTAGGCGTTACTCACATCGACGATGGTTTTCCCCTGCCAAGTGGGAAGCGCCTTGGCGACATTAGGAAGCGACTCGAAACGCACAGCCAAAAAGACTGTGTCCGCCTTGACCGCTTCCGCCAGCGTTTTGGGAATGATCGTTTTTCCGATCGCGGCTGCGGCCGCTGCAAAGCTTTCCGGGTCGCGCGTGGTTGCGACGGACACTTCGATGCCGCTGCGGGCAAACGCCTTGGCCAAGGCCTTGCCGATATTGCCGAAGCCGATAATTGCGTAGCTCATATCTGTTCTCCTGGTGTTTATCACGGCCTAAGGCGCTCCGAACGATCGAACGGAGCGCCTTGGGGTGTGACGTGTTAGAGCTGTGCCAGGCCGCCGTCGACAGCGACTTCGCTGGCGGTCATGAAGCTGCTGTCATCCGACGCGAGAAATGCGGCGACGGCCCCGATCTCTGCGGGATCGGCCATGCGCTGGAGCGGAGTCATCGCGCCGTAGGCCTTCTGGCCCTCTTCACCCAATGCCTCCTTTGCGAGTTCGGTCGCCGTCGCCCCGGGCGACAGCACGTTGACCCGGATGCCGGTGCCCTTCAGGTCCTCTGCCCAGGTCCGCACGAGATTGCGCACGGCTGCCTTGCTCGCGCTGTAGGCGGTGAATCCCGAGGCCCCAGTGGTGCCGGCGCTCGAGCCGGTCAGGATGATCGAACCGCCTGAGGCCATTAGCGGTAACGCCTTTTGGACCGTGAAGATCGTACCCTTCACATTGGTGTCGAAAGTCTCGTCGATGTGCTTGGCAGTGATCTTGCCGAGCTTAAGTGGCCCTCCCGCCCCGGCGTTGGCGAAGACGATATCGAGGGTTCCACGCTCTGCCTTCACCGCCGCGTAGAGTCGGTCGAGGTCGGCCTCATCCGAGACCGAGCCCTTCACCGCGCGGGCATTCGGTCCGAGTTCGCTCACAGCAGCGTCGAGCGCTTCCTGCCGGCGGCCATAGATGAAGACGAAGGCACCCTCCTCCACAAACCGCTTCGCCGCGGCGAGGCCAATGCCGGTAGCGCCGCCGGTGATCACGGCGGTCTTCCCATTCAGTCTAGTCATGTCATGCATCCTTCGTTCAGTTGGGCGGACACTCAAGCAACGATTGCTCTCCAGCTCCCGGCGACTTCTCTTTCCAGGCCGTGCCCTTGGTCATTCAGGACGTGCCGAGGACTTCAAGATAAGTTTGCGATATTCGGGAGTTCAGTTCGAAAGTACGCACAACGGTGGTGCGAAAACGATCCACTGCTATCATTGATGGCAAAGCGACAATCGGGGAGTATTGTCCAACGCCATCGTCAGCTGGAAATGTGGTCTGTTCCACGCATTGTGAGGTACGACATTGTATAGACTGATTTTGAAGAGCGCACTTGAGCGGTGCCGGATTGCACCATGATCGACTGGGATGATGTTCGTTATTTCCTTGCCGTCGTGCGTGCAGGCTCGGTACGGTCGGCTGCCGCGGGTCTTGGGGTGAACCACTCGACCGTTCTAAGACGCATCGCTCAATTGGAGAAACGTCTCGGAGCGCAGATGTTCGAGAAACTGCCTTCCGGTTACCGCTTGACGGCTGCGGGAGAGGAAGTTCAGGAGCTCGCTGAGCAGATGGAGGCGTCTTCTCACCAGCTCGAAACCCGCGTCCTGGGTCGCGACCAAAGCGTGCGCGGGCTTCTGCGCGTCACACTGCCGTCGCCTCTCGCAGGATACCTGCTCATGCCCGACTTCGCCGAGTTCGCGCGTCTGCATCCAGACATCGAGATGGAAATCCTATCGTCCGGAGAGCTGGCGAACCTCACCAACCGAGAGGCTGACGTGGCGATCCGCGTCGTCTACGATCGCAACACCCTGCCGCTCAATCTCCATGGACTGAAGGGAGCGGAATTGTTCGGAGGCTTCTACATCTCCGCCGATCGACTGGCCGCATGGCGCGCGGGCGGGACTGGCCCCAGATGGATCGCCATAAGCGGCCATGGCGTGCCAGCCTGGACAAGTAAAGGAGAGGTTCATGCAACGGGTACCCCGTTCAGAACCAACGACTTCGAGGCCCAAATCGCCGCGGTACGGCAGGGGATTGGCATTACCACTCTACCGTGTTTCGTAGGAGACACCGATCCCCTCCTGGTAAGGGTGCCGGATACCGACCTGCACCTATATGGGACGGTTTGGCTTCTTACCCAGGGGGAGGCACGCAAGACGAAGCGCGTGAGACTGTTCACCGAGTTCGTATCACGCAGGCTCGCCGCCTACGCTCCGCGTCTCGAGGGCGTTGCTATTTCGAGCGACTGATATCCGAATTGCGTCCAGCGTGAACCGCTTCGCCGGCGGCGACGATGAGGCAATTAGTTAAACACGATCCCTGATATTCCCATAACGTGCGATTAAATGGAGTGTGATATGACCGTTCGATCGGAAGCCCATGCTGCAGGCAGTATCGCGACTACAGATCATTCAATTCCTCGCCGCGTCGCAGATCATGGAATAATTGGCGATCTCGCAACTCTGGCGCTCGTCGCCAAGGACGGCACGATTGACTTCATGTGTTGGCCGAATTTCGACAGCCCAACAATCTTCGCAGCACTTCTCGATCCAGAGCGCGGCGGTGTTTTTGAACTGGCTCCAGACATTCCCGATGCACGGGTTGTACAGCAATATCTGCCCGACACGAATGTGCTGCTGACACGCTGGATGGGCAAGTACGCTAGCGCTGAGCTGACTGACTTCATGGTCGTCAAAGATGACGGTTCGGACACGCCGACAATGGTCGTCAGAAGGCTGAGGGTGACCCGTGGTGAGGTGGACTTCACCATGCGCTGCGCCCCGCGCTTTGACTACGCGCGGGAAACCGTGATCGCTCATGTTACAGGCAACGAGGCAGTGTGGCAGCCAGTCAAGGTAGATGGCATCCGGCTGACATCAAACATGCCTCTTATAAGCAACAGCGACGGGGTTGGTGCCGGCGCTCGCCTGACAGCTGGCGAAACTGCTGATTTTCTACTCGCAGGTATCGATGATGACCCGATTAAGCTCCCCGAAATTCAGCACCTTGAGAAAGCGACAAGTGAATATTGGCAGGATTGGGCGGGGCAATCATCGTACCGGGGCCGCTGGAGAGAAATGGTCACGCGCTCGGCGTTGACGCTGAAGCTCATGACATCCCGTCGGCACGGATCGATTGTTGCGGCCGGAACCTTTGGCTTGCCGGAGGCGCCCGGCGGCACCCGCAACTGGGACTATCGCGCGACCTGGATTCGGGACGCGTCCTTTACCGTCTATGCCCTGATGCGCCTTGGCTATCAGCAGGAGGCCCAGTCGTTTACAACCTGGATCGGCAAGCGGGCGACGAAGTGCCACGCGAGTGGAAAGCTGGACATCATGTACGCGGTCGATGGAGGAAGGGTCCCCGACGAAGTCGCCCTTGAACATCTCCAAGGCTACGGCGGTGCCCGTCCGGTCCGTATCGGTAACGATGCGGCGGAACAGGTCCAGCTTGATATCTACGGCGAGCTCATGGACGCGGTCTATCTCAGCAACAAATATGGCCACGCGATTTCTCACGACGCCTGGGACGGTGTGCGTGACGTCATCAATTACGTTTGTGATCATTGGGAAGAACCGGATGCCGGAATATGGGAGATGCGCCGCGAGCCTCAGCATTTCCTGCACTCACGCTTGATGTGCTGGGTCGCCGTCGACAGGGCAATCAGGCTCGCGAGCAAACGATCCCTTGCGGCACCGTTCAATCGATGGATCGACGCCCGAAACCTGATCTACGAGGATATCTGGAAAAATTTCTGGAATGAGCAGAAAGGACATTTTGTGCAGACGCGGGGCGGCGAAAGCCTTGACGCTTCCTTACTGTTGATGCCGCTGGTAAGGTTCGTCAGCGCCACCGACCCCCGCTGGCTTTCCACTCTCGACGCAATCGGCACGACACTCGTCGATGACGGCCTTGTTTATCGCTATCGAAGCGACGATGGGCTCCATGGACAGGAAGGTGCATTTTCCGCCTGTTCTTTCTGGTACGCGGAGTGTCTGGCGCGAGCTGGCGACATTGTGAAAGCCCGACGCGTTTTCGAGGCGGTTCTCGACTATGCCAACCATCTTGGCCTTTATGCCGAGGAGTTCGATGCTCGCTCAAGTCTGTCAGGTAATTTCCCACAGGCCTTCACGCACTTGGCGTTGATAAGTGCTGCTTATTATCTCGATCGCGAGCTCGACGGGAAAAAGGCCCAGGAATGGCGACCTTGAGGTTTTGACATCCTGCCAGCCTCTAGAGCACAGCCTTGCCATCGGCAATTTTTAGCGGCTGAAAAGCGGGCGTAAGATCAGTTATGGTCCGCGCGCTATATGTGATTGAAAGACGGGCGTCTTTTTCGCTTTCCGCAATCGCAGTCGCGACTGGAGGAAGCTGCCGTCCGATCGTTGCGAGCACCCCACCTGCGGCGTGTTCCGGCGTGCGCCGCGATCAGCATCGCTTTCAGCGCAGCAATATCGTCCGGAAGATCGGCGGCGTCCAACATGCTCGAAGTCTATCAAACCCCACAACCCTTCGCCGGAAGAATCCGTCGTCCGAGTCATCGTGCCGCATCTATTCGATGTCGTCCGGAGGTCTCGCCTTCATGGCGCGGACCCGACGCCAGTCGAGGCCCGCAAACAATGCTTCGAACTGCGTGTGGCCCAGCGTCATCAGGCCATCCTTTATGCTCGGCCAGGTGAACGTGTGTTCTTCCAGCCGCTTGTAGGCCATCACCAGACCGCTGCCATCCCAGTAGATCAGCTTTAGCCGATCTGCTTTCCGTGACCGGAATACGAAGACCGTCCCTGTAAAAGGGTCCTTGTGCAACTCGTTTTTGACCAACGCAGCAAGGCCATCGTGGCCCTTGCGGAAATCGACGGGCTTTGTCGCCATCATGATCCGGACGCGGTTCGATGAAAAGATCATGCCGGAACCGCGCAGGCACGCGCAACAGCGGCGATCCGGGCGGCAGATGCGCCCGGGGCGCCGATCAATGCCAGTCTGATCCTCGATCATTGGGACGATCTGCTCCATCTCGCCGCGTCGATCACGACGCGTTCCGTGGTGCCGTCTACGATACTCAAGAAACTGTCCGCGTCTCCGAAGCAAAGCCATCTTGCGAGGGCGCTCCGCGAACTCGGCCGTATCGAAAGGTCGCTCTTCATGATCGAATGGTACTCAAGTCCGGCACTACGGCGGAGATGCCAAGCCGGTCTCAACAAGGGCGAGGCCGCCCATAAGCTGAAACGCGCTGTGCTCTTCCACGAGCGGGGCGAGATCCGCGATCGGTCGTTCGAGAGCCAAGCGTTCCGCGCCTCTGGTCTCAACCTCGTCGTCAGTGCGATCGTCCACTGGAATACAGTCTATCTCGACCGTGCAATCACACAGCTGAAGCGAGAGGGTCGAGATATTCCTGATACTCTGTCGAAGCACATCTCGCCGCTCAGTTGGGAGCATATCAACTTACCGGCATCTACACCTGGGATGCCGAACATCAGATGCCCAACGGATTTCGACCGCTCCGTCTGCCAGCCGGGCTACGGCGGGTCGCATAAGCTCTCATTCCGTTCGCCCTTAGCGTACGATTTCGGACTGCTCTTGTTCTGGCCCCGACTTGGGCCGCCAGCGTCTCGATATCTTCCGAGCGCGCAAGCGACGGCGCCAGCGAGAAGCCGAAGGCCTCCCCAAGCGTTTCCGCACTATTCTTGTGTGCATAACGCTTGCCGTTCGGACTGTCGTTGTGGATCAAGAGACCGGCGCCAATCAGCGCGGCAAGATGCCGTCGTTTGCTCGACTATGCTAAGCTATTGGGATAGGTCAGGAAGAAGACCGTGCAAGCGGCCACGCCCAACATTGAGGGGAATGTCCTTGAACAACCGCGATATCAGCCGCGGTCGAAATCCTTGCCTCTCATCGATGAGGAGGAATGACATCCTCTTGATTTCGATCGTGATCACGCCTGCATTGTCCTGGCGACGATAATTTCGTGGATCGATCGCATGGAATCCGTTTTCCAGCGCCCAGGCGGCTATCATATCCGCGTTCATCAAGGTCCTACTCCAGGTGGTACGGACGTTGTTTCTCCAGCTGTCCCGGCCGTGCAAATTGCTTTGCAGTCCTACTGTTACCGCAACCGAAACGTTCCAAGCCAGTCAAATGCGTCCAGGATTTCAGTTACCGCATAGGTGTTGCCAGAAAGACTCGCAGCAATCGGTACGACTCAGCCGTAGCCCCGCCCTTTTGGTGCTCTTGTAGGAGTGATAAGGACCCTCAGCTCGAGGCAATAGGGCAGAAAACGGACCTAGGCCGCCTTGTCTGTAGGACGATCGCCTCACGCAGTCATTTCCGATTGGCAAAGTACTGGACGTGATGGCGATATTAAGTTGTTCGAATTCCGAACACGCGGTGGATTTTGGGTATTTTCACTTAGGTCGGACAAGCAATCATGGAAGGCTCGCAATTCTTGCGTTTGTCATCCAAATGCCTCGCCTAGCCTTTGATAGCCCCCGCCGTCATCGAGCCCGAAATTTGCCGATACATCAGCAAGCCGAGGAGGACAGGCGGCAGAGCGCCGAGGATCATGACCGCAGACGCCGTGCCCCATTGGACGCCGCCCCCGCTCGCGGCAAAGAAGAACGATGCACCGACCGTCATCGGCACTGCCTTGTTCGTCGTCAGCATCAACCCGAAGAGGAACTCGTTCCAAGCGGTGATGAAGCCGAAGATGAAGGTCGTCACCAGTGAGGGCCGCACCACCGGCCGGATGATGCTGACCATGATCTGCCACGAACTCGCCCCGTCTACCCTCGCCGCCTCGTCCAGTTCCAGCGGAACGTCGGAAATCGCATTGACGAGGATGACGAGCGCCAGCGGCGTGTTGACGATGGTCAGGATCAGGCCGAGACCAAGCTGAGTGTCGAGCAGGCCCAGAAACTGGTACATCATGTAAAGCGGGATCGCGAAAATGATGAGCGGCACGGCGCGCAGATTGATGACAACAGGCAGCAGCGTGTGTTTGCCCACCTCGCTCCTTGCGATCGCATAGGCAGCGGGAAAAGCAAGCAGGATTGCAAGCCCGGTGCCGATCAACGAGGCGACAATACTGTTCCAAAGATAGGAATAGATGTTGAATCGATCGATCTGCGTCAGAACACGCAGGTAATTTTCCAACGTGGGCTGATTGATCCACAAACCAGGATTGATCGAAAGCTCACGCGCGCTTTTGAACGACGTAACCAGTGTGACGATGACCGGAAAATTCATTGCGACAGCGGCAACGGCAAAGACGATCCAGCGCAGTGCGTTTATCATGGCCCACGTCTCCTGCGGCCAGCCAGCCAGTTGAGGCCGTAGAGCACGATAAGCGACGTCAGGAAGAGGACGACGGAAGCCGCCACTGCCTTGCCGATCGCGCCCTCCTTGAAAAACGCCTGGTAGATATAGATCGACAATGATGTCGTCGAGCCGCCCGCGCCGCTGCCCGTCAGGGCGTAGACATTGTCGAACACCCGAAAGCCGTCGATGAAACGGATGAAAAAGGCGATGACCAGTGTCGGCAGCATCAACGGCAGCTCGACAAACCAGAGGGTTTTAATGGCCGAAGCCCCATCGAGCGAGGCTGCCTCACGCACGTCTATCGGCACTGCGACATAGGCCATGTAGAAGAGCAGGAAGGCGAACGGCGTCCATTGCAGCGTTTCGACCACGATCAGGGTCCACAATGCATGTGAAGCGTCGAGAAAGGCCGGGCTGTCACCAAACCACATGAAGAGATAATAGGGCACAGGCCCGGCAAATTCGTGCAGCACCAGGCGGTACATCAGGCCGATCATGGCGGGCGCCACCATCAGCGGCAGCATGAGCGGCGCCATCAGTGCCGACCGCTTCGATAAAAGCGGTGCCAGAAAGATCGCCAGGAACAGCCCGAGCAGGCATTCGATCATCGCCGTCAGAATGCCGAAACGCAGGGAAAAGGACGTGGCGCGCCAGAAATCGCGATCGGCGAGCACGGAAAGATAGTTGCCAAAGCCGCTCAGCGTCGGACTTCGCAGGGTCTGGAAGTCGACGGTCGAGACTGAATAGATGAGGTTGATGACCGCAGGAAAGCCGAGAAACAGCAGCAGGAACCCCACGAGCGGCGTGAGATAGGCTCTTGCCTCGGCACGTTTTATGATCGCCATTTCAATCCGCCGGATGGGCCGGACGCCTTGCAGGAGGCAAGGCGTCCGGCTGATATCACTTCTTCAAGAGGTCCTGCATTCCGGCCTTGGTGTGAGCCAGCGCATCGTCGAGGTTCTGCTGGCCCGACCAGTAACCGGTGAACTCTTTGGCCTGCAGTTCATAGACGGAGAGTGCGTTGGCCGAGGTCGCTCCATTCATCACGTAGCCGTATTTGCTAGCGAACTCGCCGAGCTTGACGAGATCGGGACGTTCCTTGGCAACTTTCGCCACCACGTCAGGGGTAAGGGCTGGCGAACCGCCCTTTCGGGCATAGAGCAAGGCGGCATCCTCGCTTGCCAGCCATTTCAGGAATTTGACGGCGCCGTCCTTGTTCTTGGCGTTCTTGTTGAGGCCGAGGCCAAGGCCGTGAATATGGTCGGCGCGGCTATCCGGCCCGGCCGGCGGCGCCACAATGCCGGCGACCTCGGCAACGGCAGGGGTTTTCTCGGCACTGGTGAGATCCGCGGCAGCGGCGTTCCACTGAAGAGCTGTTGCCGCCTGACCGGAACCGAACGCGGCATTGGTCTCGGCATATTCGTAACTCAGCGAATCCTTGGGCGAAGCGCCAGCGTCGTAAAGCTTCTTATAAAGTTCGAGGCCAGTCTTGTAGGCGTTGGAATCGACGGTGATATTGCCCTGTTCATCGGTCCAGTTTCCACCGTAGGAGCGTGGCAAAGACTGAAACACCATCATGTTGAAAAGCAGGTTTTTCATCTGCAGGACCGTGCCATAGCGCACGGGGCTTTCGGGATTGACCTGCTTGGAGAAATAGAGAGCCGTCGCCGCCCAATCGTCCCACGTCCAGCTGTCCGGATCCTTCGGCTGCAATTCTTTGCCGAGATATTGCTTGGCGATTTCGGCATATTTCTTCTTGGCCGCATCGTCCTTCATCAGCGCATCGATCAGATCCTTGCGGTAGTACATGAAATGCAGCGACAGATCCGTCGGCACGCCGTACTGCTTGCCGTCGAACTGCATGGTCTTCAGCACGGATTCGCCAAACGTCTTGGCAGCGCCATCGCCGAGATCGACGGGTTCCATATACGGCGCGTAGCGGCCAATCGAGTAAGTGGCGACGAGATTAATATCAAAGGCGGTCGAGCCCGCTGCCATGTCGGCCTGCAGCTTGTCGAAGAAGCCCTCCCGGTTGAAGAACAAAAGTTCGACCTTGTCGGCATCGCTGATGCCGGCTGTCTTATTGTATTCTTCGACGGCTGCGCGCAGCGCCGTTTCTTCCGAACCGCCTGGCCAGCCGAGAACGGTGACTGTCGCATTGGACGTACCAGGCAGAGCAACGCTTGCGAGAAGTACGGCAAGCGCGGATAGGGTCGTTCTGTTCAATGTCATCGTAGTTCCCTCTTTTTTGGTTAGGTTAGGATCGATGTCTTCCGGACTTCATCAGTCACCCTGAACTGCAAGGCTCGCCACGCCGATGATACCCGCACGGCTGCCGAGCTTGGCGGCCACCAGAACAGGCGTCACCCTGGGATCAACACCCGCAAAACAATCGCGCATGCGGTCGAGATAACCCGCCGCAAGGCCGATGCCGCCACCGATGACGATACGCGTCGGATCGAGCATCATCTGAATGTCACGGCAGAGCGTTGCCGCACGAAATGCCGATTGCGAGACGATCTCGCCAGCCCAGGTCTCGCCGCGGTCGGCCTGCTCGAACACTTCGGCTGCGGTACCCGGGTGTCCGGCCTTTAGTGCCTCCGCCGCGATCCAGCGGCCAGACGTCTGATCTTCAAGCGGCGACTGCCCGGCGGACGGACCACGGATCAGCCCGAAATGGCCTGCGAGCCCGGTTAGCGCACGACCGTTGACGATAATGCCGCCGCCGATGCCGGTCGAGATGGTCAGGAACACCAGATCGCCACCAACACCGGCGCCAAACCGATATTCTCCCCAAGCGGCCGCCTGCGCATCGTTGATCGCAAAAACCGGTTTGCCGAAAACGGCGCTTGCCCTGTCAACCAACGGAAAGCGGTCGGGGATCCCGAGCGTTGCCGGGTTGAGGGCCGACCAGCATCCATCCTGAATGAAACCGGTGACGGCAATGCCGACGCGGCAATAGCGAGCCGTCCAGGATCGAGTAGCGTCCGCGATCACGGAAAGCCACGCATCCGGACCTGCTTCCCGTGCCGTCGGCACCGTCATTTCATCCAGCACGTCGCTGCCTCTGACGAGCGCTGCCATCGTCTTCGTGCCGCCAATATCGATGGCAAGCGCCGTCTGCAGGCTGTCGGCATCGTAGGCCGCGGCAACGGCATTACGAAACCACGAGGTAACATGCTCGGTGCGTGTAATCGCTGACCCCACGACGACGGCGAATGCTCCGGCGTCGGCGGCACTTGCTGCCTGCTCGGGCGTGCGAATGCGGCCCTCGGCAATGACATAGGGTGTGAGTGCTCGCATCGCTCTGATCAGGTCGATATCCGGATCGACGGGCTCAGGCCCACCGACATAGCCGGAAAGCGTTGTGCCGACGAAATCGACCCCGGCTGCCAAAGCGTTGCGCGCGTCGTCGAGGTTCGAGCAGTCAGCCATCGTCAGCTTGCCGCGTGCTCTGACAGCCTCGACCAGCGCTTCGATGGATGCCGGCNNGCCGGCATCCGCCAACGCTTCTGCATCGGCAACGAACGGCGTGATCCGCACCGGACTGTCATCGAGATCGCGCTTGACGATGCCGATGATCGGTACGGTCACGGCAGGGCGTACCGCTTTCACATAGCCGACGGATTCGATCCGCAATGCCTTTGCACCCGCATCGACGGCGGCTCTCGCAAATCCAATAACGAATTCAGCCGTGTCCGTCGGCCCGCCGGGAACCGGCTGGCAGGAAACGATAAGGCTTTTCTTGATGTCGTCGCGCTGCAATCGTGACACTCCATTTCCGCATCACGATAATTCGAAAGTACCAGATTACAACCAGTTTATGACTGGTATCATCGCGTCAGCTCGAACACGAAGTCATAAACATCGCCCTTGTAGCGGCTCTCGCAATATTCGACGATCTGGCCGTCACCGAGAAAACAGCGGCGCTCCGTCATCAGCAGCGGCGCTCCGGCTTCGCAATGGAGGTATTGCGCATCCTCCGCGGAGGCCGCCCGCGAACGCATACGCTGGACGGCACGCTGCGGAAGAAACCCGCGTGCTTCTAGCGCTTCGTAAAGGGAATCGCCGACCAGGCTTTCCGATGGAATGAAGCGAACGGGGACCGTTGATGTTTCGACGGCAATCGGTACGTCATCGGCTGTGCGGATGCGCTTCATGCGCAGGATATGGCTGTTTCCAGCCACTCCGAGCGCCATCATTTCCGTGGGGGAAGGTCGGCTTATCTGCTTGGAAAGCCATATACATCCGGGAGTAAGCCCGCGCGCAAGGATATCCTCCGAAAAGCTCGTGAGTGTGGAAAGAGACTTTTCGACCCGTGATCCGACCTCGGTCTTAAATCCGTGGCGGCGATTGAGAAAGCCCTCCTCCTCAAGCAGGGCCAGGGCCTTGCGTATCGTCACGCGCGAAAGCGACAGGGCTTCCGCAAGCACCCGCTCTCCGGGCAGCACGGCGCCTGCCTTGACCGCATTCGAAAGGATCGCAGTTTCGATCGCCGACTTTAGCCGCTTGTAGAGCGGCAGACCCGATGCCGAGGCCTGTAACTCCTTGCCGATCACGTCGATCAGTTCATCCGTCGCCATAGCGTTACCGATGCTCTCAAAATTTCTCTGCGAAACTCCTCTGGATCTATACTGGTATTAAGATGATGGGGCAATCATCTTGGTCGAAACCAGATTTCCACAGACAGTTCCAAACCTGCCCATTTGACAGATATCCTACAAGTGGATATGTAGCTCCCATCTTATCGGCGAGGCGAAGAGAAGATCAGGCATGGCGTTGAAATCGATGAAGCCGCTGACACGCGCGCCGCTGCTGCATGTATCCGTGCAGGAAAGCCTGCGCGCTTACGTCCATGATAACGGCCTGGCGCCGGGGACGCTGCTACCTGCCGAGGGAGAGCTCGCCGCCCAACTCGGCGTCAGCCGCAATTCGCTGCGCGAAGGAATCAAGGCGTTGGAATCGCTCGGAGTACTGGAGACACGGCGTGGTGTCGGCATCTTCGTGAAGGCCTTTTCCTTCGAACCGCTCCTCGACAACCTTGCCTATGGCCTTGGCGGAGCGTTGCGACAGATCGAAGAAGTGATCGAAATCCGCCGCACGCTCGAAGTGGGATTGATCGGCAAGACGATCGAGATGATCGGCGCGGAGGATCTCGCCGAGTTGCGTGCGACCGTCAACAGGATGCGCGCCCATGCCGAACGCGGCGAAACCTTCGCCGCGGATGACCAGCTGTTCCACCGGCTGCTGTTTCGCTGCCAGGACAATGAGACGCTCGTACGACTGATCGATGTGTTCTGGCTCGCCTTCTACAAGGCATCGGATTTCGTCAACCTCGAGAATGTCGATCCGATGGCGACCTGGCGGGATCACGCCGCAATTGTCGATGCGATCGAGGCAAAGGATCTGGAGGAGGCCCGCAGGCGCCTGGATCGTCACTACGAGGGCATTGCCCGGGTGATTGCCAACAACAAGACAAGTTCAAACGTGGGAGGAACACATGAAAAGACTGTCTAGATTATCCGTTATCGCGCTTGGCGCCCTGCTGTCGACGGTTGCCGTTCCGGCTCTTGTCGCTTCGGGCGTTGCAACCCAGGCTCAGGCCGCCACTTTGTCCGGCGGGTTCGATGTCGGCCCCGGCGGCTTCCAAGGCAACTTCAACCCGCTTGCGGCGACGGCCGGCTTCACCTGGCTCAGCATCTACTACGAGCCGTTGATCACCTATGACGAGAAGCTGCAGAAGGTCGTTGGCGCGCTGGCAAGCGCCTACGAGGTCAGCCCGGATCAGATGACCTACACGTTCAAGCTGGCCGATGCCAAATGGCATGACGGCAAGCCCTTCACCGCCAAGGACGCAAAGTTCACCATGGGCCTTGCGACGGATGCGAAAACCGGCTCGGTGCTCGCTGCCCGACTGAAGGGCATATCGTCGGTCGAGACGCCGGATGATCGCACGGTCGTCATCAAGCTCGGCGCACCCAGCAGCAGTTTTCTCGACACGATGACCAAGGTGATGATGCTGCCCGAGCATGCGCTCTCCTCGATACCGGCCGACCAGCTGGCGAAGAACACGTGGTGGTCCACCACCCCGATCGGCACCGGCCCCTTCAAATTCACCAAATATGTCTCGGATCAGTATGTCGAACTTGCCGCAAATACCGATTATCGCGGTGGCAAGCCCGCGCTGGAACGCATCATCAATCGCTATTTCGCTAACCCGGCCGCAGCGATCGCTGCGCTGAGATCCGGCGAAATCCAGTTCACCTACGTCGATTCCAACGACGTGCCGACCTTCAAGGACAACAAGGACTTCAAGGTCATCGAAGGTGACTCCTTCGTCGTCAACTATCTCGGCTTCAACCACGATTCCCCGCTCTGGAAGGATGTGCGCGTCCGCAAGGCAGTGATGTACGCGATCAATCGCGATGCCATCATCCAGAGCCTCTATGGCGGCGCCGCCAAGCCGGCCAACTGCGCCTATGTCGCCGAACAGCTGATACCGCAGGGCATCGACACCTATGCCTACGATCCCGAGAAGGCCAAGCAGTTGCTGACGGAAGCCGGCTGGGACCAGATCAACGGCGACAAGCCGATCACGCTTCTGACCTATTACACCACGCCGCTCGCGACCAACGTCCTTGCCGCGGTCCAGGCGATGCTTGCCCAGGTCGGCATCAATATCGTCCCGCGCGCCGTTGATGCCCCGACCTACAACAGCATCGTGCTCAATGCGACGCCGGATGTCGCCCAGTTCCAGATGGTTTATGCCGGTTTGCAGAACGGGCCGGACGCCGGCAGCATCAATGTCGGCCTCAACGAGAAGCAGATCCCCCCGGCCGGACCGAATGTCGCGAGAGTTCGCATGCCTGACCTCACCAAGGCACTCGACAGCGCGCTTGCCGAGCCGGACAGCGCCAAGCGGGATACCGCCTATCAGGACGTCTGCAAGGTGATGAATGCCAACCTGCCCTGGGCGACGCTCTGGGTGGCAAACCGCTACGGCATCGTCTCGACCAAGGTAAAGGATTTCGTCTGGACGCCGGCGCCGGGCGGTGGCCCCTACCAAGCCGATTCGCAGAAATGGTCGATCGCCGAATAGGCGTTTTCCGCAAGGCCTCAAGGGTGGCTCCGGCCACCCTGACAGGACGAATGAACGATGCTCCGATACAGTCTTAGACGCCTGATCATAGGAATAGGCATGCTCCTCGCCCTGAGCATGCTGATCTTCCTGCTGCTGCGCCTGACGCCCGGCGATCCGATCGATGCCTATGTCGATCCGAACCTGCCGATGTCACCGTCGGATCTTGCCGATCTGCGCAGAAGCCTCGGGCTCGATCAGCCCCTGCCCGTCCAGTATCTCGGCTGGCTGCAGCAGGCGCTGATGGGCAATCTCGGCTATTCGATCAAGCGTCTCGACCAGCCGGTTCTGGGTCTCGTGCTGTCGCGGATCGGGCCGACAGTGCTCTTGATGGGCACCGCACTTGCCTTCGCCACCGTCGCAGGCATTGCCTGCGGCGTGATCGGCGCCGTCCGCCGCAATTCGCTTGCCGATCTCTCCCTGTCGGTGGTTGCGCTTGCCGGTATTTCCAGCCCGGCATTCCTCAGCGCGCTGATCGGCCTTTATATCTTCTCGGTCCGCCTGCACTGGATGCCATCAGGGGGCATGCTGACGCCGGGAGAGGAATTCTCGGTCGGCGATCTCCTCCACCATCTCATCCTGCCGGCCGCACTTCTGGCTGTCGCGCAAGCCGCATTGATCATGCGCTACATGCGCGCTTCGCTGCTCGAAGTCCTGAACCAGGATTACGTGCGCACGGCCCGTGCCAAGGGCGTTCTCGAATTCTGGGTCATCTGCAAACATGCGCTGCGTAACGCGCTTCTTCCGATCGTCACCCTGATCGGCTCCACCATCGGGCTTGCAATCGGCGGCGCCATCTTCATCGAGAGCGTCTTCAACTGGCCGGGCATGGGACTGCTGCTCGTCGATGCCGTCCAGACCCGCGATTACCCCGTCATCATGGGAGCGACGCTCGTCATCGGTGCTTGCGTCATCGTCGTCAATCTTTTGACCGACATCACCTATGCGGTCGTCGACCCGCGCATCAAGGTGGGCTGATCATGCTGGCACGCTCTCCTGAACGCCGCAGCCCGGGGCCGCTTGCCCGCGCCTTCGGCCGCTTTCTGCTCAACCGCGCAGCCGTTGCCGGCGTCTGCATTGCCGTTCCGATGCTGCTGTTGATCCTGTCCTATCCGCTCTGGTGGACGTTCCAGCCGAACGACATCGATCTTCTGGCGATGAACAGCGGCCCGACGGCAAAGCACTGGTTCGGAACCGACGGCGTCGGTCGCGATGTCTTTGCGCGCGTGCTCGAAGGCGGCCGGATTTCGCTGCTGGTCGCCATCGCATCGACTGCGCTTTCCGCGGTCATCGGCTTCCTCTTCGGAGCCATCTCGGCGCTTGCAGGACGTTGGACGGGCGCCGTTTCGATGCGCTTCGTCGATCTCGTGATGACCCTGCCGCCCGTCATCTTCCTGCTTGTGCTCGCCTCGATTGCCGGCACCGGCATCTGGCCGACCGTGCTCGTCATCTCGCTGCTCTCCTGGCCGGTGCTGGCGCGGATGATCCGCTCCCGGCTGCTGGAACTGCGTGAACGCGACTTCGTCATGGCCGCCCGCGGCATGGGCGCCGGCATCGGGCATCTGCTCTTTCGCCACGGCCTGCCGAACTCGATCGATATTCTCATGGTCTATGCGACCTTGCAGATCGCCAATGCCATCCTGCTGGAGGCCGGCCTGTCCTTCCTCGGTCTCGGCATTGCGCCGCCGGCGGCCAGCTGGGGCAACATGCTGAACGCGGCGCGCTCGACCGCCGTGCTCGAACAATATCCGTGGCAATGGCTCTTCCCCGGCGCTGCGCTCATCCTTGCCGTGCTTGCAATCAACTTCATCGGCGATGGCCTCAGAGATGCCTTCGACCCGCGTGCCGAACTGAACTGACAATCGAAAGAAGCGAAAATGACCAAATTCAAGGGTGTCGTCCCCCCCGTCGTAACACCGCTCAATCCGGATTTCACCGTCGACTATCCCTCCTATACGCGGGTGCTCGAGCATCTGATCGATGCCGGTTGCCATGGCGTCTTCGTACTCGGCTCAACGAGCGAAGTGGTCTTCCATGACGAAAAGACCCGGCGGGAAATCATCGAACATTCGGCCAAGGTGGTGAATGGCCGCGTGCCGCTGATCGTCGGCGTCATAGATCCGACCACCGATCGGGTCATCGCCCATTCGAAGGTCGCAAAGGCGGCCGGCGCCGATGCGGTGGTGGTGACGGCGCCATTCTACACCGTCACCAGCCAGTCAGAGATTCTCGATCACTTCCGTTATATCCGCGACGCCGTGGACGTTCCCCTTGTCGCCTACGACATTCCCGTCTGCGTTCACGTCAAGCTGCAGCGCCAGACCGTCGTCACCCTTGCCAAAGAAGGCGCCATCATCGGCCTCAAGGATTCCAGCGGCGACGACGGCAACTTCCGCTATGCGCTCCTCGACCTTGCCGAACACAAGGACATCTTCCTGATGACCGGCTCGGAGATCGTCGTCGACAACGCCCTTTTGATGGGCGCCCACGGCGTCGTTCCCGGCATCGCCAATGTCGATCCGCACGGCTATGTGCGCCTCTGGGATGCCGCGCAACGCGGCGACTGGGTCGCCGCGAAGAAGGAGCAGGAGCGACTCTGCCACCTGTTCGAAATCGTCTGGGTCGCGCAGGGCCGCGTCAGCGGCGGCGCCGCGGGCATCGGCGCCTTCAAGACAGCCATGCGCAGCCTCGGCATCATCGATTCCGCCGTCATGCCGCGGCCGCGTGCCTCCCTGAACGAGGCCGAAACCGCGCGGATCGACGAAATCCTGCGCGCAACCGGCCTACTGAACTGAGCCGGACGATGGAACAGACCGCCGAACCCGTACTCGACATCAAGGGACTGCGAACGATCTTCCGCGTCCGCGGCAGCGAGATCACGGCGGTCAACGATATCGACCTGACGGTCGCCGCCGGCGAGACGCTCGCGCTCGTCGGCGAATCCGGCTCCGGCAAGTCTGTGACTAGCCTCTCGGTCATGCGACTGCTCACCCGCAACATCGGGGTGATCGCCGCGGGCAGCATCCGTCTGACGACGCGCTCCGGTGCAGTCCAGGATCTTGTTTCTCTCGACGAGGAGAGCATGCGCAGGATCAGGGGCGACGACATCGGCATGGTGTTCCAGGAGCCGATGTCGAGCCTCAATCCCGTCTTCACGATCGGCGACCAGATCTCCGAGCCGATCCGCATCCATCGCGGCGCCGACCGCAAGACAGCGATGAATGCCGCCGTCGCGCTGCTTGAAAGCGTCGGCATACCGGACGCCAGACGCCGCGCCGGCCAATACCCGCATGAACTCTCCGGCGGCATGCGCCAACGCGCCACGATCGCAATGGCGCTCGCCTGCGATCCGGCGCTGTTGATTGCCGACGAGCCGACCACGGCGCTCGACGTGACGATCCAGGCGCAGAT
>UCCS01000085.1 GCA_900470965.1 Hyphomicrobiales bacterium | reverse complement strand
AGATGGAAAATTCCAGATCTTCGGCCGAAGCCGTGCCAGCCATCGATGCAAGTGCGGAAAACGCAATGCCTGCCAGAAGCATGGTGGAAAGACGCAATGCATATGCCATTGAATATCCCCGAAGTACCGAAAGGTGATCAGGTCGATTCTGTGGCAGAGTTCTGTGTCACAATCTTAACAAACAAAAAGGCGCACGAGGTGCGCCTTTATTTTTTTGTTGAAAGTGTGGCTCAACCGCCGAACATGGTGCGCAGGATATCGATGCCCTTGTCCTGGAAGGCGACATTGCCCTGCTTGTTGCCGGGGCCGACGACGATGACCTTGGTGCCGACGGAGACGCGGCTGTAAAGATGCGAGACGTCGTTATTCATCATGCGGATGCAGCCCGAGGACATGTTGAGGCCGATCGTCCAGGGCTGGTTCGTGCCGTGAATGCGGAAGATCGTGTCGCGGCCGCCCTTGTAGAGATACATGGCGCGCGCACCGAGCGGATTATCAGGGCCGCCGGGCTGAACGGCGGGAAGATTGTGACCTTCGCGGGCCTCGCGGGCGCGCATCTCAGCCGGCGGCGTCCAGCTCGGCCACTCGGCCATGCGGCCGACCGTCACGACACCCGACCAGCCGAAACCGTCGCGGCCGACGCCGATGCCGTAGCGCGTGGCGCGGTTATTGCCTTCGACGAGGTAGAGAAACTTGTTGTTGGTGTCGACGATAATGGTGCCGGGCTTTTCGCTGGTGGCAAGACGGACGACACGCTTGCGGAACTGTGGCTTGATCTCACGGGTCTGCTTGACGCCGCGCACGGCGTCCGTAGCCGTCATGACCGGTTCCGCGCTGACCGTCACAACTGTACAGGACAGCGCGACGGCAGCCGCCGCCGCGAGCCTAAAAAACTGCTTCATTTTCGATACCCTCTCCTTCAGACCGCTTAGAGGCTAGTCAAATCGGTTTGAATTTCAAGTCGGAGAGGTGAGGGACACGGTTTTTTGTTGTCCAGCGGGCGGCTGTTCTTGCCGTCCGCTGGCGTTATTTGGCCTTTACATCACGATGACGCGGGTGCCGATATTGACGCGATCATAAAGGTCGACCACGTCCTCGTTGCGCATGCGGATACAGCCGGAGGAGACGGCGCTGCCGATCGTCCAGGGCGCATTGGTGCCGTGAATGCGGTAGAGCGTGGAACCGAGATACATGGCACGGGCGCCGAGCGGATTTTCCGGGCCGCCATCCATGCGGGCGGGAAGATAATGGCCCTTGGCGGCTTCGCGGCTCACCATTTCCGAGGGCGGCGTCCAATCCGGCCACTCCGCCTTGCGGGTGATCTTGTGGGCGCCTGCCCATTCGAAGCCGGGCTTGCCGACGCCGACGCCGTAGCGGCGGGCCTTGCCGCCATCCACGACGAGGTAGAGGAAGCGGTTGTTGGTGTCGATGATAAGCGTGCCGGGCCTTTCCTTGGTATCGTAATCGACGATCTGCGGCAGGAACTGCGGCTCGACCTGCCCACGGATGACGGGGACGCCGGGACGGATGGCCGACACGGTCTGCGGTGCCGGCTGCGGCGCGCGCTGGATGTACGTCCGGCGCTGGAAAAGGCCGCGCTGCTGTACGACGACCGGCCGCTGGTAGACGACGGGACGAACCGAGCCGCCGCCGAGCTGGTTGATCCAGGGGGCGGTGAGATCGGGGCTCAACACGACGGGCGGACGGGAGGCGTAGCGGTCGTCTGCAAGGGCGGCCGCGGACAGAATGCCGAGCATGGCTGCGGCAAGGACAAGGGGTTTCATCATCGGACGAACTCTCTACAAATGGCCGAAAATGCGCTGGCGAAATTGTCCGCCTGCGGTCATGCTGCCACCGCGTTCGCCAGCGAATGGTAAATGCGGATTCATTAAAAGGCGACGGACGGAATAAACTTTTCGTCAGGGTTACCGTTCGGTTTGGAAAGAAGGTTTGCAAATGGTAAAGCCGGATTCACAGCCGCAAAACGAGAAGAAAATATGAGCGAAACCGGCATCATCATCGGCGAGGACGGCAAGAGCCGCTGCCACTGGCATGCGAATCTGCCCGACTATCTGCGCTACCACGATGAGGAGTGGGGCAGGCCTGTCACCGATGACATCAGGCTCTTCGAGAAGATCTGCCTCGAAGGTTTCCAGTCCGGTCTTTCCTGGCTGACGATCCTGCGCAAACGCGAGAATTTCCGCGCCGCTTTCGCCGGTTTCGATTTCGAGAAGGTGGCGCGCTTTGGCGACGAGGATATCGTTCGCTGCCTTGCTGACGCCGGCATCATCCGCCATCGCGGCAAGATCGTATCGACGATCAACAATGCGCGCCGCGCAATCGATCTCAGGAGCGAATTCGGCTCTCTCGCCCGCTACTTCTGGAGCTATGAACCGCCCCAGGAAGATCGGCCTGCCGTCGTCGACCGCCAGCATATCGTCGCCAATCCGACCACCGCCACGTCAGTCAGGATTTCCAAGGATTTGAAGAAGCGCGGCTGGACCTTTGTCGGACCGACCACAGTTTATGCCTTCATGCAGGCTATGGGTCTCGTCAACGATCATCTCGAAGGCTGCTTCTGTCGCGCTGAAGTGGAGGCGATGCGCGCAGCATTGGTGCGCCCATGAAGCCGCTTCCTGTGTTTGCCACAGCACTTTTCCTCTTCGCTTCCGTAGCCATTGCGCAGACGCCGCAACTCGACCCGGGCGAGAAAATCGAAAAGCTGCAGTTCCCCGCCGTGACCATGCAATTGAAGGGTTGGACCAAGTTCGGCAACAGCCACGTCTATACGCTGCCCGTGCGCGTCGGCCAGCATGTGAAGATCAGCTTCGAGACAAAGAGCAAATTCGCCTATCTCGCGATCTTCGATCTGTCGAAACCCGATGACGAAGCCTTTTTCGGGACGGACGAGGACGGCACCAGCTACGAGACGACCGTCAAGGAAAACGCTACCTGGCTGCTGCGCCCTTACTATTCCAAGGTCTCGCCGCGCCGCGGGCTGGGCGCGCCCTACAGCATCCTGATCGAACCGCTTGCCGCGGCTCCTCAGCCGGTGAAGCCGGCGCCTCAACAGGAGGAGCGGCCGTCGCTTTTTCCGAAGCGGTAATAACCGAGAGCAATTTTAGCAAAACTGTGCAGCGGTTTTGCGTCCGGAATTGCCTAAGGATGCTTTAGCCAAGCCCGTCGATCAGCCCGCGCAATTCGCCGAGATGGACAATCCTGCGGAAGCGCGGCGCGTCTTTCGGCTCCTCGACCCGCTCCAGGACCCAGGTGAGCTCATGGGGCACAAAGACACCGTAGCTGCCGGCGGCAATGGCCGGCACGATATCGGACTTCAGCGAATTGCCGACCATCATCGCCCGCTCCGGCCCGTCGCCGACCTTGGAGAAGATGCGCCGATAGGTGACCGCCGTCTTGTCGGAGACGATCTCGACAGCATCGAAGTAGTCGCCAAGTCCGGACTGGGCGAGCTTGCGCTCCTGATCGAAGAGATCACCCTTGGTGATCACCACCAGCAGATATTTTCCGGCAAGCGTTTCCAGCGTGTCGCGCACGTGCGGCAGGGTTTCGACCGGATGGGACAGAAGGTCGCGTCCGGTATCGAGGATCTTGGCGATCACACTCGCCGGCACCTTGCCCTCGGTGATTTCGATCGCCGTTTCGATCATCGACAGCGTGAAGCCTTTGATGCCGAAACCATAATGGGCGAGGTTGCGTTTTTCGGCTTCGAGAAGCCGCTCGGAAATCTTCGCGCCCTCGGCGAAATCGGCGAGAAGCCGGGTAAAATGCTCTTCCGTCAGTCTGTAATAATGTTCGTTCTGCCAGAGTGTGTCATCGGCATCGAAACCGATCGTCGTCAATGGTCGGGCGGTCATATACGCACCTCTAGAAATACGCCCTGTCGATATAAGGCGGGCAATCTATTCCCAGCCTGTGTCGAGACAAGGGCGTCTCCACGGGGCCGTGTTCCGTTGAAAAACGCGGGCCGGCGACCTACATGAAAAGTGCCTCACCTTGCAGCCAGCCCCGGCTGTGCCTGTTACGCGCAGGCCAATAATCAAAAAATAGAGTTCAGCAGTCCGCAAGCCCCTATTGCGGCAGACACAAGGGAATTTCTCGACATGCGTTACAATCAACTCGGAAATACCGGACTTTTCGTATCTGAAATCTGCCTTGGAACCATGACGTTCGGGGAGGCCAAGCAAGGCACCCCCTGGGGCGCCATTGCCGATGTCGACCAGAAGGCGGCCGATGAGATCGTCCAGCGTTCACTGGATGCCGGCGTCAATTTCATCGATACCGCAGACGTCTATTCGTTTGGCGAATCCGAGCGGCTTCTCGGCCAGGCACTGAAGAACCTTGGCGTTCCGCGCAAGGATGTCGTCATCGCCACCAAGGTCTATGGCGTCATGGGCGACAAGCCGAACGACCGCGGCGCCTCGCGCGGCCATATCATGGATTCCGTCGAGGCAAGCCTCAAGCGCCTGCAGACGGACCATATCGATCTCTACCAGATCCATGCCACCGATCCGGTCACCCCGATCGACGAGACGTTGCGTGCGCTCGACGATCTCGTTTCCCGTGGGCTCGTGCGTTACGTCGGCGTGTCCAACTGGCAGGCTTGGCGCATCGCCAAGGCGCTCGGCATTTCCGAGCGTAAGGACTATGCCCGTTTTGAGACCGTGCAGGCCTATTATTCGATTGCCGGACGTGACCTCGAACGCGATATCGTGCCGCTGCTGCAGGAAGAAAAGCTCGGCCTGATGGTCTGGTCGCCGCTCGCTGGTGGCCTGCTCTCGGGCAAGTATGGTCCGGGCGCACCAGGCAATGGTGAAGGCCGCCGCGCCAATTTCGACTTCCCGCCTGTCGATAAGGATCGGGCCTGGGCTTGTGTCGCCGTCATGCGCGAAATCGCCGAAAAGCATGGCGTCAGCGTCGCCACGGTGGCGCTTGCTTATATCCTCGCCAAGCCCTTCGTCACGACCGTCATCATCGGCGCCAAGCGTGTCGACCAGCTCGACCAGAACCTTGCTGCCGTCACGCTGAAGCTCGATGCAGAGGAGATCAAGAAACTCGATGAGGTCAGCGCTCTCGCTCCGGAATATCCGGGCTGGATGCTTTCCCGCCAGGCCGCCGGCCGCCGCCCGGTCGATTTCGAGCCCAAAGCCTGATCAAGCAAAGGACTGATTGAAGAGGGCCGCCGTTCCGACGGCGGCCCTTATTCTTTGTTGTCGACTTACTTGCCGTGCGCCTTCAGCCAGGCGTTCATCTCGGCGATTTCAGCCTCCTGCGCCTTGATGACACTCTCGGCAAGTTTGCGGATTTCCGGATCCTTTCCGTACTGCAGCTCGATCTTTGCCATGTCGATCGCTCCCTGATGGTGAGGGATCATGCTGCGGACGAAATCCACATCAGTATCGCCGCTCAGTTTGATCATCATATCCTTGTGCATCCTGTCATTGGCCTCTGTAAAGGCTTGGCTGGACGGGCCGTGGCCGCCCATGTGCTTGGACATGTCCATGGTCGGCATATCCTCGGCAAAGGCCGGCGCAGCAAAGGCGATGCTGGCGGAAAGGGCGATGATTTTCAGAGACATGAGTATTCCTTCCTCTGTCTGACAATAGGGTCTGATGGCAGCGCATCGCTGCCGTTCTGCAAAAAGGGATCGTCAGACGAAGCGGGGAGGCGGTGCCTGTGGTGTGGGCCTGTTGTCCCTGAGCGCCCGGTCGAGCGCAGGAGACGGATAGCCGAAAACATGCTTGCCGCCATCGGCAAGCAGATCGGCCGGCGGCAGCACCATGCAGGCGGCGCAAAGCGGCATATGGGCAACGCCTTTGGAGCAAGGGTCTTTCGCAGAATCGGCCTTAGCCGCCATGTCGGGCATGGCCATGCCCTCCATGTGATGATGCGTCATGCTGGCTTCGGTCTGAACCGCAGTGCTCATCGATGCGCAGGTCGGGCAGCCAGCCCATGCCGACAGGGTGCTGTAGACCAGCCAGCCGAAAAACATCGTCATGAGAGCCAATGCGCGCATGCGAGAAACATAGGCAAGCCCAGGCGAAAAGCCAAGCCGCTCACCAGGCAGCAATAACCTTGTGAACGATCTGGTAGTCACGGCTTTCTTCGCCGAGTGGTGCGACGGGCCAGTCCCAGCCGGCCTTCGCCTCGGGTGGCGCCACGCCATGCAGCAGGTCGGCTTCCTCATGTACTTTGCCAGTCCGGTCGATGACCATGTAGGAGATATCGGTCACCAGGCAGGTGCGGCAGGGCTGCGCCGCAAGTCCCTCGATATGCGCCGCTATCAGCCTCTCAACGGTATCGTCAGGCATCCCGGATGGAGCTTCCGCCTCATATTGTCGTTTGACGCCCCGGCCGATCTGCGAGAGCAGGTTGGCGGAAACGACGAAGTCGAGATAGGGCACGCTGCGCAGGAAGCTGAGCGGCTCGGGATCTTGTCCTGCCTTGAGATCGCCATAGCCCGAGAGATCGCGTTCGATCAGCCGCACGTTCCGATAGCGCTTGCCCCTCAGCCGCAGGCGCACCGATGCCAGATGTACGAGATCGACGAGCACCACTGTATCGAAGCTCTTAGCCAGATCCTCGATCGGCACGTCCCGGAGCAATCCGGAGCCGAGCACGACAGCGGTCCGCCGCTGTGACAGGCCTGATATCGCCGCGGAAATGGCCTTCTTGCTGTTGGCCTCATGGGCCGCCCAATCGCGGCTGCAGCGGCCGGCGCGCGACCACAGATTGACCGAATAGCGCACGAAGCGGCGGTGCGCGCTGCCCGTAAGCGCTGCTGTGGCGAGATACTGAAGCGCTTCCGCGATCATGGCTATATCCTGATAACAGGTTCTTTCCGCATCGTTCCATCGATTCTGGTCGCCATATCAAGGCCCTTGCCCTTGCCGCTACCCGCCCAATCCGCTAGGAAACCGCCACTGTCACATATGTGGAATTTCCCCGAAATGAACGACAAGCAGAAGAAACCGCAAAAGCTCAAGGCCCGCCTTCCGCGCGGCTTCGTCGACCGCTCAGCAGCCGATCTCCGCGCCGTCAACGAAATGACCGCGAAGATCCGCGAGGTCTATGAGCATTATGGTTTCGATCCGGTCGAAACGCCGCTGCTTGAATATACCGATGCGCTCGGCAAGTTCCTGCCCGACAGTGACCGTCCGAACGAGGGCGTCTTCTCGCTGCAGGACGATGACGAGCAGTGGATGTCGCTGCGTTACGACCTGACGGCGCCGCTCGCCCGTCACGTCGCCGAGAATTTCAACGAGATCCAGCTTCCCTATCGCACCTATCGCGCCGGTTACGTTTTCCGCAACGAGAAGCCGGGTCCGGGCCGCTTCCGCCAGTTCATGCAGTTCGATGCCGATACTGTCGGCGCACCGGGCGTTCAGGCCGATGCCGAAATGTGCATGATGATGTCCGATACGCTGGAAGCTCTCGGCATCAAGCGCGGCGACTATGTCATCCGCGTCAACAACCGCAAGGTTCTGGATGGTGTGCTGGAAGCAATCGGCCTTGGCGGCGATGACAAGGCCGGCCAGCGCCTCAATGTGCTGCGCGCGATCGACAAGCTCGACAAGTTCGGCCCGGAAGGTGTTGCCCTGCTGCTCGGCCCCGGCCGCAAGGATGAATCCGGCGACTTCACTAAGGGTGCCGGCCTTGACCAGAGCCAGATCGAGAAGGTTCTCTTCTTCGTCGGCATCAAGGATTATGCTGAAAGTGCCGCCCAGCTGGCAGAGCTAGTCGCCGGCACCGGGAAGGGCGTCGAAGGCGTCGAGGAGCTGAATTTCATCGGCGCGCTCGTCACCAGCGCCGGCTATCAGTCCGACCGCATCAAGATCGATCCCTCTGTTGTCCGCGGCCTCGAATATTATACCGGCCCGGTCTATGAGGCTGAACTGCTCTTCGACGTCACCAACGAAAAGGGCGAAAAGGTTGTCTTCGGCTCCGTCGGCGGCGGCGGCCGCTATGACGGTCTCGTCTCCCGCTTCATGGGCCAGCCGGTGCCGGCCACTGGCTTCTCGATCGGCGTCTCGCGCCTGATGACGGCGCTGAAGAACCTCGGCAAGCTCGGCCAGCAGGATATTATCGAGCCGGTGCTGGTCACCGTCATGGACGGCGATGTCGGGGCGATGGGCCGCTACCAGCGCTTCACGCAGGAGCTTCGTGCCGCCGGCATCCGCGCCGAGATGTTCCAGGGCAACTGGAAGAAATTCGGCAATCAGCTGAAATATGCCGACCGCCGCGGTTGCCCGATCGCCATCATCCAGGGCGGCGACGAGCGTGCGCAGGGCGTCGTGCAGATCAAGGACCTGATCGAAGGCAAGCGCCTCTCCGGCGAGATCGAGGACAATACGACCTGGCGCGAGGCGCGCGTGGCACAGGAAACCGTTGCGGAAGCCGATCTGATCGCCAAGGTGAAGGAAATCCTCGCCGCCCAGGCGGAGGACCGGAAGAGGGCGGGCTGATATGGCCCTGATCAACCTTCCTGATTTCTCCGGCGAGCTTCTGGACGAATTTTCCGCCCGCAAGGCGGAGCGTATCGACACACCGGTCATCCAGCCGGCCGAACCCTTTCTCGATATCGCCGGCGAAGATCTTCGCCGGCGTATCTTCATGACGGAAAGCGAGACCGGCGCCAGCCTCTGCCTGCGCCCGGAATTCACCATCCCCGTCTGTCTGCGCCATATCGAGAGCGCAACGGGCACGCCGAAGCGCTATTCCTATCTCGGCGAAGTCTTCCGCCAGCGCCGCGACGGCAGCAACGAGTTCTATCAGGCCGGCATCGAAGATCTCGGCGATATCAATCTCGCCAGCGCCGATGCCCGCGCAATCGGCGATGCCGTCGGCATTCTCTCTCGCCTGCTACCAGGCCGGCAGCTCGCCGTCACGATCGGCGATCAGGCCGTATTCGAGGCCGTCGTGCAGGCTCTTGGCCTGCCGCTCGGTTGGCAGAAGCGGCTGATCCATGCCTTCGGCAATATGATCCAGCTTGAGAGCCTGCTGGCGGGTCTCGTGAGCCCGCAATTCATCACCGGCCTCGACGATCATGTCGCAGGCCTTGTCGGCCTCGAGGATGAAACGGCGCTGATTTCCTATATCGACGAGACGATGCAGGCGACCGGCTATTCCACCAATGCCAGCCGCTCGCCGCAGGAGATCGCCCGGCGGCTCAAGGAAAAGCTCGTCCTCTCCGAGACCCGTCTCGATGATGCGGCCTTCCAGGTGCTGGAAAAGTTCCTGTCGCTCAACGTACCGCTGGTCAATGCTTCGGCAGCACTCTCGCATTTCGCCGACGCGGCGGGGCTGAAGCTCGGCAATGCGTTGGCCCGCTTCGATGGCCGTGTCGCTGCACTCTCCAACGTCGGCGTCGATCTCTCGCTCATCGAATACCGCGCCGCTTTCGGCCGCCCGCTTGATTATTATACCGGCCTCGTCTTCGAGGCGATGGTCGAGGGCTCGTCGGCGGTTCTGGCCGGTGGCGGTCGTTTCGACAGGCTGATGACCTTCCTCGGCGCCAAGGATCGTATTCCCGCCGTCGGCTTCTCCCTCTGGCTCGACCGTATCGAAACCGAAAGGGCAGCCGCATGACGATCACCATTGCGCTTCCCTCCAAGGGCCGCATGAAGGACGACTGCTCTGATATCTTCGAGCGCGCTGGCCTGAAAATTTATGCCGTCGGCAATGACCGCTCCTATCGCGGCCGCGTCGAAGGCTGGGACGATGTGGAAATCGCCTTCCTCTCGGCCTCGGAAATTTCCCGCGAGCTCGGCAACGGCTCGATCGATTTCGGCGTTACCGGCGAGGACCTCGTACGCGAGGGACTGGCGGAAGCCGACAAGCGGGTGGAATTCTGCGCCCGGCTTGGCTTCGGCCATGCCGATGTCGTTGTCGCCGTGCCGGAAATCTGGCTGGATGTCGATACTATGGCCGACCTCGTTGACGTCGCCGCCGATTTCCGCGCCCGTCATGGCCGGCGTCTGGCGATCGCCACGAAATACTGGCGCCTGACCCAGCAGTTCTTCTCCAGCCAGCATGGCATCCAGCTTTACCGCATCGTCGAGAGCCTCGGCGCCACGGAAGGCGCACCCGCTTCGGGCTCGGCCGATATCATCGTCGATATCACCTCTACCGGCTCCACACTGCGCGCCAATCACCTCAAGGTGCTCTCCGATGGCGTCATCCTGCGCTCGGAAGCCTGCCTCGTGCGCGCCCGCAAGGATGCCCATGCCGATACGCCCACGGTGACGGCGATCGTCGAGGCTGTCCGCTCGGTTCTCTGATCACGTTATTGAACATGCAAAACCCGCCGTCAGGAGAGACGGCGGGTTTTTGTGTTTGGGAGGAAATGGAATTAGCGGGCGGCAACGGCCTGCAGGCCGCGGCGTGCGTCGATCGAATAGGCACCGGCACCGACGGTGGCGAGCAGGATGTACGCGCCGGCCAGTGTGATGTTCTTCATGACCATGATCTGGTTGAGGATATTCACGAGTTCCGCGCCACTTGCGTAAGGCAGGTGGAAGACAACGGCCGTGAAGACACAGAAGCCGGCGAGCAGCCAGCCGACAATGCGGACCTGGAAGCCCGTGAGAACCGCAAGGCCGGCCAGCAGTTCGAAGAGGCCTGCGACATAGGCCAGGAGGGTTGCTGCCGGCAGGCCGGCACCGGCGATCATGCCCGCAGTACCGGCAGCATCGGTTACCTTGCCGAAGCCGGCAAGGATGAACATGAAGGACAGAAGGATGCGGGCGAGAAGGATGAGGGCGTTATTCGTATTCGACATGAACGTTGCTCCGTTGAATGGCTCTTGAGGTCTTGATGCCCCGGCACCGTGTTGGACCTCGGATGCCCTCTATTTCGCCTTTTTCTGACGTTGGGGAAAGATAAACGTCAGCGGACAGTTTGTTCACTAATATGAAACGATCGGTTGGCTTGCCTTGTATGGCGGCTGTCTTTTATGGTCGCCGCCTCACCCAAGGAGAAACCGATGGCAGATCTTTCCGCATTTCCGATCACCAGCCGCTGGCCGGCGAAAAACCCCGACATTATCCAGCTTTATTCGCTTCAGACGCCGAATGGCGTGAAGATTTCAGTGGCGCTGGAGGAGCTCGCTCTGCCCTATGAGCCCCATTATGTGTCCTTCGCGACGACGGATCAGAAGACGGCGGAATTCGTATCGCTGAACCCAAACGGCCGTATCCCCGCGATCGTAGATCCCAATGGCCCGGATGGAAAGCCGATCGGGCTCTTCGAATCCGGCGCCATCCTGCTCTATCTGGCGGAAAAGACCGGCAAGCTGATCCCGGCTGATGCTGCAGGCCGCTATGAAACCATCCAATGGGTCTTTTTCCAGATGGCGGGCATTGGCCCGATGTTCGGCCAGTTTGGCCATTTCTACAAATTCGCCGCCGATAAGGTCGCCAACAATTCCTACCCCGTGGAGCGCTACCGCGACGAGGCGAAGCGCCTATTGAGCGTGCTGGAAAGCCGCCTGCAGGGCCGCCAGTGGATCATGGGCGACCAATACACCATCGCCGACATCACCACCTTCCCGTGGATCCGTGGCGCCGATATCTTCTATGGCGGCCGCGAAGTGCTGGACTATGCGAAGTTCCCAGCCGTCATGGACTGGCTGCAGCGCTGCATCGCCCGCCCGGCGAGCGAGAAGGGCCTCAACATTCCGGTCAAGCCGGCCTGAGTTTTGGCCTGAGTTTGGATTGAACGTTAGGCCGGTCTTGGGTCGGCCTAACCTTGCCCACTCAACGCAGCTAGCGCGAGGCGCAATATTTCGCCCATCTGGACATGGCTGACACCGCTGCCGCTCCTTTTGGACGAGGCGGATCTGTGAACGATGACAAGATCGAGCGTCGGCAGCACGATCAGATACTGGCCACCCCATCCACTGGCGTAGAACATCGGCACATGTGTCGCCATGCTGTCGCCCCCGGCGTGCGCTTCTGTGGCCCACCAGAGATAGCCATAACCATGTCCGGCGCCGACTTCCGAATGAATGGCGGTGCTGTCGCTGACCCAGCTTTCGAGAACGATCTGCTTGTCTCCCCAACAGCCGGAACGCAGATAAAGCAGCCCAACCCGCGCAAGATCGCGGGCCGACATACTGATCTTATAGACCGGGTGCAATGATTGAGGACCATACTGGAACCAGCCGTCTCCCGGCGCATAATCTTCCATCTGGAGCGGAAGGACGAGCCGCGACACGAAGGCGTCAAACAGATTTTGGTCCGTCGCGCGCTGGATGATCGTGCCGAGGACGTTGAAATCCCAGTTATTGTAGAACCAGTGCGTTCCCGGCGGATGGCTTCCTCTCGCCGGGCGTCCCTTCTCCGTGTCGTAGACCGAAGGCAGATAGACACCGGATCGGGCCATCAGCAGGTTCATGACGGTTGCCTGCCGCTCTGCCGGCGTCAGGGGCTCGGTGTCGTCAATATCAAGATCTGCGAGCGTCGCATTCGCGTTGATCCGGCCCTCGGCGATGAAGATGCCGTATAACACGTTGATCAGGCTTTTCCGCACCGAGGCGACGCTGGATTTGAGCGTAAGATCGCCCCTCTGATAGACCAGCCGTCCCGCCTGGACGATCATGAATGCGGTGGATTCGCTCTCACTCAATCTAAGGGAAAGTGCGGCAAGGCCAGTCGGCGACCAGCCGGAACTTTCGCCGGCGGCATCCTCCCATCGTATCCCGGGAAAGATGTGACCCGCATCGGTCGGAGATGCGCTTTCCCTACCCATGAGGCTCTCCGGATTGATCCTGTCGGCAGCACGAGGAGCAAGCCCACGTTTAAAGCGCGCTTACTGCCGGCTGGCCATCTGGCTGGCGCCTTCCAGCTTGAAGCGCGGGAAGACGAAAACGCCGACCATACTGCCGCTGTACTTTTCTTCCAGCCCGTTGGATTCGCCCATGCAGAAGAGCGGCTGGCGAAAGCCGTTCGGCATGATGATGGTCGTCGAAAAGCAGAAGGATGAGGAAAGCGTCGCAGCCTGCTCGAAGAGCTGCAAAACGTGGTTGCGGTCCTTGGGATCGTAACAGCGCACCAGGCTCAATAGGCCGCATTCCTGCGCCGAGAGACCGTGCAGCATCGCGCTCCATTCGCCGAGCCTGATGAGTCCAGTCGAAAAGTCTCCGATCCAGCTTTCGGAGACGGAAAACTGCGCCAACATGTCGTGATTATGATTGTTGTAGTCCAGCGAGCCGGGCATCAAGGGTGCGGCAGCATTGGCTTTGGCGATCTTAAACAAGGCGTTCCCCAGTTTGGGTGCGGCACCCCTGCCACACGCTCGGCAAACACAAAGAAACAGGATCACGTAGCGCCAGGCATCATGCCTGTGCTTTCACCTTGCGGGAACAGCTGTTCGGCTGCGCCTTTGATGGTCGCCGCTCGAATGTCTCCCGCAAGATATAATCGTATGTTCGCGGAGACCTTCGAAAGCCCGAATGTTCACGCATGGCCTTTGGCGTGTCCGGTCTCGTCTGTGGCGAGAATTGTTCCGGGGCGAACGTCAAGTGCAGCGCGGATTTATAGGAGCTTTTGCGCAAACGGCAACGGCTTTTTCCGGGGCGTTAGGTTGACGTTATGATTGGATTTTGCCCCGATTGCGCGTTATCCGCTAGTTTTGTGTTCAAAAGTCTCATTTATGCATTGTGGAAACGGTTTCACACACACCATAGCAGGCGGTTTTCGTAAATTAGACAGCTCTGAGACCGAATTTCAGTGAAGGGGAAAATGCGAAGTACGCAAGCCTCGCGAAAGTTTTGGACCAAAAACCGCGCCTTAAGTCGCAGCTTAAGCCGCGGTTATTTTCGAATCGACTGAATAAAAAAGGGCGGCCCGAAGACCGCCCTTTCTATTCCGGAGACCGGAATGAATATCAGTGACGGCTTATGCCTATCACATCATGTCCATACCGCCAGTTCAGCGCGCTCGAGGTGCTGAACCATCTTAGATGATGGGCGGTTTCGTGGACGATGCTGTGAAAGGCCGTTGGCCTATCACATCATGTCCATACCGCCCATGCCGCCCATGCCGCCTGGCATTGCCGGAGCGTCCTTCTTCGGCAGCTCGGCGATCATGGCTTCCGTGGTGATCAGCAGCGAAGCAACCGAAGCTGCGTTCTGCAGAGCCGTACGGACAACCTTGACCGGGTCGACGATGCCCATGGCGATCATGTCGCCATATTCAGACGTCTGGGCGTTGTAGCCGTAGTTGTCTTCGTTCTTGTCGAGAACCTTGCCGACAACGATCGAAGCTTCGTCACCAGCGTTTTCTGCGATCTGGCGGACCAGCGACTGCAGGGCGCGGCGAACGATGTTGACGCCGGCTTCCTGATCCTGGTTTTCACCCTTGGCCTTGATCTTCGTGGAGGAGCGCAGGAGCGCAATACCGCCGCCCGGGACGATACCTTCCTGAACAGCAGCGCGCGTCGCGTTGAGAGCGTCGTCGATGCGGTCCTTCTTTTCCTTCACTTCGACTTCCGTCGAGCCGCCGACGCGGATGACGGCAACGCCGCCAGCGAGCTTGGCAAGACGTTCCTGCAGCTTTTCGCGGTCGTAGTCAGAGGTGGTTTCTTCGATCTGGGCCTTGATCTGGGCAACACGGCCTTCGATGTCGGACTTGGCGCCGGCGCCGTCGACGATCGTGGTGTTTTCCTTGGAGATCGAGACCTTCTTGGTGCGGCCGAGCATGTCGAGGGTGACGGACTCGAGCTTGATGCCGAGGTCTTCGGAGATGACAGTGCCGCCCGTGAGGATAGCGATGTCTTCCAGCATGGCCTTGCGGCGATCGCCGAAGCCCGGAGCCTTGACAGCGGCAATCTTCAGGCCGCCGCGCAGCTTGTTGACGACGAGGGTCGCAAGAGCTTCGCCTTCGACGTCTTCAGCGATGATGAGGAGCGGCTTGCCGGTCTGAACGACAGCTTCGAGAACCGGGAGCATGGACTGCAGGTTCGAGAGCTTCTTTTCGTGCAG
>UCCS01000143.1 GCA_900470965.1 Hyphomicrobiales bacterium | reverse complement strand
GTGCTGATGGCGGCTTCCATCGTGCTGATATCGGGGTTGAAGCCGAGCTATCACGCCGGGTCCCGGCTGATGATCCACAAGCCCCTGGCAACCTCGCTGAGCACGGGCGATGCCGGCAACAATGCGCCGCTGAACGTCACCTCCGAGACTGAGCGGCTTCTGTCCAGAAGCGTGGCGGAGCGGGTCATTCGCGACTTGCGGCTCGACGAGCGGCCGGAGTTCAACCCGACCCTGCGCCAGGCCTCTATCGTCGATGAGATCAGGGCAACGTTGCGCGGCCTGGTGAGCAGCGATAAGTCGTCGCAACCGGCAGGAGGCAGTCTCGAGCCGATCATCCAGGCCTATTACAAGGCGCTCAGCGTATGGCGCGACGGCCAGAGCGACGTCGTCCAGATCGGCTTTACGGCCGGCGATGCCGAACTGGCCGCCGCCGTCCCGAACCGGCTCATCAGCATCTATCTCGAAGAGCGCAAGGACAGTATCCGCAGCAGCCTCGATACGGCGGAAGCATGGATCGGCCAGCGCATCGGCGAACAGCAGGATCGCGCCAAGGCAGCCCGCGATGCCGCCGACACCTATCAGCAAACGATGGGCGTCGTTCAAAATGACGATGATCAGAGCGAACAGATCAAGGCGATCGTCGAGCTCAGCGACCGGCAGACGAAGATCGGACAAAGCCGCGCCGATATCAAGGATACGATTGCCGCGCTGGAAGCAGCCCGCGACCCTTCGCTTGCCGCTCAGAACAAAGCCATTCCCGACAGCATCGGCGTGATGCAAGGCGACCTGCGGACCCAGCAACAGGATCTTGCGCGCCTTCTCGACATCTATGGCAACGATGCTCCCGCCGTGGTCGACCTGCGGGCAAAGATCGACACGTCCCGCGCCGATCTCAGCACTGCGGTCGACCGGTACCTGCAGTCCATGCGCGCCAAGCTGACCGCCCTTGATGACGAGGATCGCACAGTCCGATCGGCACTGACGGCTGCCTATGAGCAACGGTCCCGCTCTTCGCTGGCGCAGACCGAGCTGGTGCGGCTGCAGCGCGCTGCCGACAAAGAACAGACAGCCCTGGACAAGCTAGAGGAGCAGCGCCGCAGCCTGGTCGGACAGGCCATGCTGCCGGGCGCCGAACTGGAGGTTCTGTCACCGGCTGCGGTCCCGCTCGTGCCGCAGGGGCGCAGCCGGCTGTTCTATCTGATCGGCGCCTTCTTCGCGTCGATCTCGATTGCGGTGACGGCCGCCTTCGTGGTCGAGATGATGGACCGGACGGTGCGCAGCTTCGACCAGATCACCACAATGGCGCGCATCGTGCCGGCCGGCTTCGTCCCGCATTTAAGACGCAAAGACCGGAGAGATCCGTCGCGGCTGTTCGGGCAAACGCAGATCGGCATGTTCGACGAAGCGATCCGCACCGTGATGATCTCGCTCAAGCAGGCCAATGGCGGAAAGCTGCCGAACAGCATTGCCGTGACCTCGGCCCATAGCGGCGAAGGCAAATCCCTGGTGGCCGGATCGCTGGCAATCGAACTGGCCGCCAACGGAACGCCGGTGCTGCTTGTCGACAGCGACATCCGGCGCGGACATCTCGACACGCTGTTCAGGTCCGGCCTGAAACAGGGGCTGAATGAGTTCCTGAGTGGGCAGGCAAGTCTTGAGGACGTCGTCTATCACCATCCGAGCGGCATCGACTTCATCCCGACCGGCAACCCCCGTCTGCAGCGGCGCGTGCGTTTGACCGACGTGGCCGAGATCATCGAGATGGCCCGCGCCAGGGGCCAGATCGTCATCTTCGACAGCGCGCCCGTGCTCGCCTCGGCCGATACGATGCATCTGACGGCGCTCACTGAGCGAACGCTGATGGTCGTGCAATGGGCAAAGACCAGCCGGCGGGCCACCGAATTCTGCCTGCAGCAGCTCAGAAGCGCCCGCAATGCCGACATCGTCGTCGCCATCAACAATGTCAAACCCAAACAGCACGCCAAATATAACTTCCGTGACTCCGAATTGTACGCAAGGTCGTTGATGA
>UCCS01000135.1 GCA_900470965.1 Hyphomicrobiales bacterium | reverse complement strand
GAGTATCAGGACACCAACACCGCCCAATATATGTGGCTGCGGCTTCTCGCCCAGCGCCCCAAGGGCGAGCCGCAGAATGTCTGCTGCGTCGGCGACGACGACCAGTCGATCTATGGCTGGCGTGGCGCGGAAGTAGACAATATCCTGCGCTTCGAAAAGGACTTTCCAGGCGCCAAGGTCATCAAGCTTGAGCGCAATTACCGCTCGACGGCCCATATCCTCGGTGCTGCCGCCCATCTCATCACCCACAATGAAGGCCGCCTCGGCAAGACGCTTTTCACCGATCGCTCCGATCCTGACGACGTCAAGGTGCAGGTCCACGCTTCCTGGGATTCGGAGGAAGAGGCGCGTGCCATCGGCGAGGAGATCGAGCGCCTGCAGCGCGGCGATGCCGACGGAAAGAAGCATCTGCTGAACGACATGGCGATCCTCGTGCGCGCCTCCTTCCAGATGCGCGAATTCGAAGATCGGTTCGTGACACTCGGCCTGAACTACCGCGTCATCGGCGGNNACGAGCGCCTCGAAATCCGCGATGCCATGGCCTATTTCCGCCTGGTCGCACAGCCTGCCGACGACCTCGCCTTCGAGCGCATCATCAACACGCCGAAGCGCGGCCTCGGTGATACGACGGTGCGCGNNTCCACGATTATGCCCGCGCCCGCGATATCCCGATGCTCGCGGCCGCCGCCGACATGATCGAGACGGACGAGCTGAAGCCCAAGGCCCGCAAAGCCCTTTTCGACGTGATTCAATCTTTCCGCCGCTGGCAGGAACTGCTTGAAAACACACCACATACCGAGCTTGCCGAGCAGATCCTAGAAGAGTCCGGCTATACGGATATGTGGAAGAACGACAAGAGCGCCGAGGCGCCGGGTCGCCTTGAAAACCTCAAGGAACTCATCCGCTCCATGGATAGCTTCGAATCCTTGCGTGGATTCCTTGAGCATGTCTCCCTCGTCATGGATGCCGAGACCAACGAAAATCTCGACGCCGTCTCCATCATGACGCTGCATTCGGCCAAGGGCCTGGAATTCGACACCGTCTTCCTGCCCGGCTGGGAGGAAGGCCTGTTCCCGCATCAGCGTTCCCTTGATGAATCCGGCCGCGCCGGCCTCGAGGAAGAACGCCGCCTCGCCTATGTCGGCATCACCCGCGCCAAGCATCGCTGCCACATCTGGTTCGTCTCCAATCGCCGCATCCATGGCCTCTGGCAGTCCACGATTCCCTCGCGTTTCCTCGACGAATTGCCGGAAACCCATGTGGAAGTCGCCGAGATGGAGCAGAATTACGGCGGCTATGGACGCGGCGGCGGTTACGGCCAGTCGCGCTTCGACAAGGCTGATCCCTTCTCCAATTCCTATTCCACGCCCGGCTGGAAACGCGCCCAGCAAAACAAGACCGACGCCACCCGCGATAACTGGGGCAGCCGCTCCGGCCATGCCGTGGAGCGCATCGGCTACGGTGAAAGCGGCCCGCGCGGCCGCACCATCGAGGGCGAACTGGTGGCGAAATCCACCGCGACCGAACCCTCGCGCTTCGCACTCGGCGACCGCGTCTTTCACATCAAATTTGGCAACGGCTCCATCTCCGGCATCGAAGGCAACAAGCTGACGATCGACTTCGACCGCGCCGGCCAGAAGCGTGTGCTCGACGGTTTTGTGGAGCGAGTCTGACCGCTCCATGCCTTGGCGCGTCGCCAGGAATCACAGGCCCAACCGCGCGCGCTTCTCCAGATGACAAAACGCCGCTTTGACCCGACTCGCAAATCGGCCTAGCCCGGTCATTGCCCGCCCATGAAAGGCAGGCTTCACAAGACCTTCAAAGGAGGTTCAAGTGACCAGTGTTTCAGCCCTGGGCAGCACGCTGACCCAGTATCAAGCCCCCCTCAACCCACTCGACAAGAACGGTGACGGCGTCGTCTCGGCAGACGAGCTCGCCGCCGCTTCCCAATCCTCAACAGCCAGCGCCTCGACCGCCAGTACCACGTCCGCCGGCGATGACGATTCCTCCGGCTCCGATATCGTCCAGAAGATCGCAGCCGATATTCTGGCGCTCATGCTCTCGCTTCAGAAGACCGATGACAGTGACAGCCAGTCTGGCACCGATGCCAAGGGTGACGGCTCCAAGGGCGCACTCTCTGCCCTTGATACGAATGGCGATGGCAAGCTCACAACGTCGGAAATTCTTGCCGCCGATCCGCAGAAAATTGCCGCGGCCGGCGGTGACGATGATGACAGCGGCCTGATGGCCAAGGTCCTCACCGACATGCAGACCGCACTTCGCGCATACCAGACGACCTATGGCACCTCGCCCGTCGCCACCGGCGATAGCGACCAGACGGCCTGATGCAATGAGGCTCCGCCGGGGGAGCCTCGCTGAACAGGCAATGCGCTTTCCTCAATCGCAGAGACAACCTCCCTTCGCTAGCCGCTTGTGCTGGCTTGATTTATCGGAGAGGTTGCCGGCATGACTGATCATTCAACAATCGAAATGAACGTCTTGCGCCAGATCGGGTGGGATCATTGGGATCCTGTTGGTATCAGGCAAACAGACGATCCGGCCTGGCGTACTGCTGCAGCCGATGAATATGATTCCTATCTCCTCCACGCCGCTGGCATCATTCTTCAGAGCGCCTCACAGGAGGCCGTAGCGGCTTATCTGGACGACATCACCGTCATAAACATGGGGCTGGGACCTGTTAACGGTGCAATTCACGGGGCGTCGGTTCGAACCGCCGATGCGATAGCCGCATATCTTCGAACCAGATCCAACGACGCCAGATCCAGCGACACAAGAGACATCCGATGACGGTTATACCAACACTTCAAACCGAGCGCCTGATCCTTCGACCTCCCGTGATGGAAGACTGGCCGGATTATCATGCGCTGATGATCTCCGATCGCGCGCTCTATATGGGCGGTCCGCATTCGACTAAGGCTGCCTGGGGCATGTTCTGCCATGACGTCGCCTTATGGGAGCTGATGGGCCACGGCGCCCTGATGATGGAGGATCGCGCCACGGGACAATGCCTCGGCCAGGTCGGCATCAATCACGGTCCGCTTTTTCCCGAGAAGGAACTAGGCTGGCTGGTCTATTCGCAAGCCGAGGGCAAGGGTTACGCCTATGAGGCAGCCGTTGCCTTGCGCGACTGGGCCTTTACGGTGCGTGGCCTGAAGACGCTGGTGAGCTATATCGCTCCTCCCAATGTGAGGTCGATCCGGCTCGCGGAGCGGCTGGGCGCCGTGCCGGATATAAAGGCGGCGCGCCAGGAGGGTGATGCCGATGATCTGGTCTTCAGGCATCCGGCTCCATAGCTGCATGCATAAACCCTAATATAAAACGCGAAATACTTGCCGCTTTCGCGTATAACGCGAACGGCAACAGAAAAATACGTTGATGCAGCCATTTGCCACTCTCGATACGAGAAATAGCACTTGCGCCCTGCCCCCCGGAAATCCACTAGTTGATTGTGCTGGCACTGGTCGGCATTTTGCGACGCGGAATGCGTAAGGGATAGCTTGATGAAGGCGTTGCTGCTGGTCGATATTCAGAATGGCTTCTGTCCCGGAGGCAACCTGCCGGTTCTGGATGGCCATGAAGTCGTTCCCGTCGCCAACAGCCTCATCGACAGCGGCAAATACGATCTCATAGTCGCCTCACAGGACTGGCACCCGGCGGACCACGGAAGCTTCGCCTCCTCTCATCCCGACAAGAACCCTTTCGAAATGGGCGAACTCTCCGGCAAGCCGCAGATGTTGTGGCCGGATCACTGCGTGCAATATACGCGCGACGCCGAGCTGCACCCCGAGCTCCACGCTGCCCAAATCGATCTCATCCAGCAGAAAGGCGAAAACAAGAACGTCGACAGCTACTCCGCCTTCCGCGACAACGATCAGTATGCCGTGACCGGCCTTGCCGATTTCCTGGTGGATCAGGGCGTCACCGAACTCGACGTCTGCGGGCTTGCGACGGATTATTGCGTAAAATTCTCTGCGCTCGATGCGCTGGAGCTGATCCCTGGCGTCAAGGTCCGCTTCATCGAGGACGCGAGCCGGGGCATAACGCCCGAAGGTGTCGCCGCGGCCATCGACGAGATGCGCCAGAACGGCATTGAGATCGTCAACAGCGCCGATATTCTGGCTGCCTAATCAGCCGTTTTTCTCGCCCTCGCGCTCCAAGAGATAGATCTCCTCTCCGAAATCCTCCATCTTCTTCAGGAAGGTGGCGTGGGCATCCCTCAAGCCGCGGTTATAGAAATAGGGTCCGATATGCTCGGAGAAGAAGTCGAGCAGGAATTCCGCCGGCAGCGCGCCGATCGGATCGAGTTCGCGGTCGAAATATTGCCGGATGCGCGAAACGATTTCCGCTTTTTCCGCTTTTGTAAATTCGATCTTTTTCATTGTCTCTCTCGCCTTGCCGGTGACGTAAACCGGTAACGCTTCAGCAAAATCGATTGGTGAATCAAGGAAATTCAATTGCCGCAGCAGGTGAGACACCATAGAGGGAAATTTCAATTCCAACAGGACCTAATCCCATGAATCGCGCCGACTTTGTCGAAGGTTTGCGGGGCGGCTTTGCCGTGGCGCTCGCTTCTGCCCCCTTCGGAGCACTGTTCGGCGCACTTGCCGCCGAGCAGGGCATGTCGCTCTCCGAACTCACCTTCATGAGCGCCACCGTCTATGCCGGCGCCAGTCAGCTGGTCGGCATCGAGCTTTTCGGCCACAACGTGCAGGCTTGGGTGATCGTGCTGTCGATCCTCGCGGTCAACTTCCGCCACGTGCTCTATTCGGCAGCGATTGCCCGCTACATCAGGCATTTCACGGCGATCCAGAAGTTCTTCACCTTCTTCCTGCTGGTCGATCCGCAATTTGCCGAGACCGTCAGACGCGGTGAGGCAGGTCAGCCCGTTACCTTCACCTGGTATCTCGGCTTCGGCATCATCATTTACATTCCCTGGGTCATGATCAGCCTGATCGGCGGCATGCTCGGATCCCTGATTGGCGATCCGAAGACGATCGGCCTCGATATCCTGCTGCCGGCCTATTTCCTCGCTATCGTGCTCGGCTTCCGCAAGCGTGACAACTTCCTGGCTGTGGCGCTGACGAGCGCCGTCGCCTCGGTCATCGCCTATCATTTCGTGGGTTCCCCCTGGCATGTGAGCCTCGGTGCTGCAGCCGGCATCCTGCTTGCCGCCCTCTTACCCCTTCCCGCGGAGGAGCCGGATCTCGAAGCCGACGCCCTCAACACCGAAAACCACGAGGTCTGAGATGCAGTTCGATCTCCACATGGCTCTCGTGATTCTGGCCGCCGCAGCCGCGACCTTCGCGACCCGCATCGGCGGCTATATCATGATCACTAAGATGAAGCGCATCCCACCGCGCATGGAAGCGGCATTGAATGCCGTGCCGGCCGCGGTCCTGACGACGCTCGTCGCACCTGCCTTCTTCATCGGTGGTTGGGATTCGAAACTGGCGCTCGCAATCGCCCTCATCATCGGTCTGCGCTTCTCGCACACCTGGATGCTCGTGGCCGCCTGGATCATCGTGATGACCTGGCGACACACGATCGGCCTCTGAACCGAAGGCCGGATAGCCGGCCGCTCAGTATTCCAACGGCAAAGTCGCATTCTCGAGCCATGCCTTGACGTCATGGTCGTGGATCAGCGGCATCAGCGCCTCGCGCGTCTGGCGGTGGTATTCGTTGAACCAGTGCAGCTCGTCATGCGTCAGCAATTCGGGGATGACGATGCTGCGATCGATCGGGCAGAAGGTCAGCGTCTCGAAGCCGAGCATCGACATGTCGCCGCCGTCGACGGCTTCAGCCTCCCGCACATAGATCAGGTTCTCGATGCGGATACCGAAATGGCCCGGCCGGTAGTAACCCGGCTCGTTGGAGAGGATCATGCCCGGCAGCAGCTCCTGCGTCGAAAGCCGCGAAATGCGCTGCGGTCCCTCGTGAACCGAGAGGTAGGAGCCGACGCCATGGCCCGTGCCATGCGCGAAATCGGCCCCTGCCCGCCATAGCGCGATACGCGCCAGCGGATCGAGATCGCAGCCGCGCGTGCCCTTCGGGAAACGCGCCGTGCTGATCTGGATCATGCCCTTCAGCACCAGTGTGAAGAAGCGCTTGTGCTCTTCGCCGACAGCACCGATGCCGACAGTGCGGGTGATATCGGTCGTGCCGTTGATATATTGCGCGCCGGAATCGATCAGGAAGAGTTCGCCCGGCTGGATATGCCGGTCAGTGGCCGTCGTCACCCGGTAGTGCATGATGGCCGCATGTTCGCCGGCACCCGAGATCGTGTCGAAGGAAATATCCTTCAGCGGGTTCTGCATGCTCTGACCCAGCTTTGCGCGAGCCGCTTCCAGCCGTTCAGCGGCGCCAATTTCGGTGATCGTGCCGGGCTTGCTCTGCGACAGCCAGTAGAGGAATTCCACCATGGCCGCACCATCCTGCAGATGGGCAGCGGCCGAGCCATTGATCTCGACGCTGTTCTTCACAGCCCGCGGCAGCTTTGCCGGATCGACACCTTCCACGACTTCGCCGCCAGCCTTGCGGATGATCTCGGCGAGCGCATAGGAGGCGATATCGGGATCGATGAGGATGCGGCCGCCATCCTTGGCGACCGCAGCAAGCTTCTCATCCAGCAGCGAGGGCGCAAGCTGGGTGGCGATCTGCGCGAGATAGGCTTCCGGCTCGATGCCGGTCTTGCGCTTGTCGAGAAAGATCTCCGCCTTGCCGTCGGCATGAATGATGGCGCGCGCCAGCGGATGCGGCGTGTGCGGCACGTCGGCGCCGCGGATGTTGAAGATCCAGGCAATGGAAGACGGATCGGCGATGAGCACTGCCTTTAGGTTCTTCTTGGCGAGATCATCCGCGATGGTCGCGATCTTGTCCTTGGCGAGAATTCCGGCCTGCGCCACGTTCTGGATGGTGACAGGCCCAAGCGGTTCCGCCGGCCGGTCTGCCCAGAGCTTGTCGAGCGGATTGTGCGGCAGGAAAACCAGTGCGCCACCGATCTCCGAGAGCGCCTTTTCGAGCTTGCGCACTTCGGCACCCGAATGCAGCCACGGATCGATGCCGAGCTTCAGCCCTTTCTTGCCATGCGCAGGCAGCCAGACATGCGGCGGCTCGTTGACCAGATCGCCGCCGGTAAAGACGGAACCATCCACCTGCTCGGCAAGCTGCGTCACGTAGCGCCCGTCGACATAGACGATCGCTTCCGTCCGGGTGATCAGCGCAATGCCCGCAGAGCCGGTGAAGCCCGTCAGCCAGGAGAGCCGCTCCGCACAGGCAGGCACGTACTCGCCGTTATATTCATCGGCGCGCGGCACGAGGAAAGCATCGATGCCGAGCGCATCGAAACTGGCGCGCAGTGCGGAAACCCGTTCCCTGCCGAACTGCGGCGTGGAGGTGACTTCGAAAGACTGGAACATGCTGGAAACCCGAATGAATGAAACGAATCCGGTTAATGGGATAACGGCCATGTTAGCGAATTTTCAGTCATTGGGGAGAAAAAGCGACGCGAAGCGCCTGGAAGGTAGCGGCAGCCCAATAATTTGGCAGAAATGTGTCTCGATGTGGGAAACTGGCACGCTTCATGCATTACGCGCATGGCTGCAATGAAACAAACCCTCTGCCACCGCATGACGGAATAGCTATATAGAGCGCATCGAACGGTTCACGACGAACCATCAACAAAGGATTTTTTGAAATGACCGCCTCTCTCTCGCGCTTCGCTTACAGCAGCCCGGTACAGGCTGGCGAACGCCAGACTGTGCGTCACGTCATTGGCGCCCGCCGCCCGCAGAATGAGGATAGCCTCAAGGTGCTCGCAGCAGGCCAGCGTTCCACGCGCCACAAGGGCGCACCGAGCTACGCATTCTGAGCTTAAAGCCCTTCCGATCCTCCTCCCTCCACCGGACAGGCCTATCGGAATGCAGTAGTGCCCGCTTGAGCATCCTCCTCCTTCGAGCTCGCGGGCAAGACCGGATTTAAATGCCGGTCCAAGGCGGTGCCTCTAGCACCGCCTTTTTCTTGTTCGGAATTCCCCGAGATTACGGACGATCGAGATGGATCGTCACCCAGCCATTGCGCCAGATCGTGCGCACGTGGCGAAGCTTCGCGCCATTATAGGCGGCAATCACCTTCCAGCGCTGGCTGGCAAGGATGCCGGACAGGATCACCGATCCACCCGGCGCCAGATTGGTGACGAGTTGCGGCGCCATTCTGATCAGCGGCCGCGCCAGAATATTGGCGATGATGAGGTCGAAAGGTCCGTTCTCGGAAAAGGCAGTCGAGTGGAAGCCCGGTGCAGTCACCGTTCTGATGCCGCTGGCAATGCTGTTGCGACGGACATTTTCAGCCGCGACACGAACGGCGATCGGGTCGATATCGGTTGCGAGCACCGGAATGTTGCGCAGCTTGCGCACCGCAATCGCCAGCACGCCGCTGCCGGTACCAAGGTCCAGCGCATTGCGCACCTTGCGTGCCCGAACCACCCGGTCGATCACCTCCAGGCAGCCGGCCGTCGTGCCGTGATGGCCGGTGCCGAAAGCCTGGCCGGCATCGATCTCGATGGCAATGTCCCCCATCCGCACCTTGTCGCGGTCATGCGAGCCATGCACGAGGAAGCGCCCTGCCCGGACGGGCTTCAGCCCTTCAAGCGATTTCGTCACCCAGTCCACGTCAGGAATGACCTCACGCGACAGCGCCGCATCGGGAAATGCCTGCGCCAACGCCTCTTCGACGCGGGAGCGTACATCGGCCTCGTCCTCCGCCATCATGTAGACGGAGGCTTCCCAGATATCTTTCTTCTCGTCGATCTCGGTCGTGCCGATGGCAAAATCTTCTTCGCCGAAGACCTCGCTCAGAAGGTCGAGGATTTCCTCGGCCTGCTTTTCAGTCGTCGACACGTAAAGGCGGATTTCACTCACGATAGGCAATCTTTCCGGTTGCGTCGCCCGCTACCGGTTGCGATGCTTTCAGCTGCCGGTCATCCCTTGGCGACGAGATTCTCAAGCTTCTTTATCGCCGTATCGGGGTTTTCGCCATAGGAGATCGTTCCCGAAAAACGCCCTTCCGAATCGAGCAGGAAGACCGAGGCCGTGTGGTCCATCGTGTAGTCTCCATCCGGATTGTTCTCGTCCACAGGCACCTTCTTGGCATAGACGCGGAAGCCCTTGATGACGTCGGCGATCTTGTCCGGCGGGCCGGAAATGCCCGTAATGCGCTTGGAAACGTTGGAGACGTACTCGTTCATGATCTCGGGCGTATCGCGCTCGGGATCGACGGTCACGAAATAGGCCTGCAGCTTGTTACCCTCCGGATCAACCTTCTCCATCCAGCCGTTGAGCTCGAAGAGCGTCGTCGGGCAGACTTCGGGGCAATGCGTAAAGCCGAAGAACAGGGCCGTCGGCTTACCGCGCAGGGCCTGCTCCGTGATCGGCTGGCCACTCTGCGATACCAGCGTGAACGGAACGCCGAATGGCCCCTCGGCCACCACTTCCCTCGTCCGGCTCTGGTCTAGCGTGAACCAGCCGAGCACGCCGGCAAGCAGCAGCACTGCGATCCAGACGGCGATACGGAAATTCTTCATGGTACTTTCCTCGATGCGCGGATGCCCCCATCCGTCTCGCCCGTGTGATTATAGTCGCGATCGCAAGCGCGCAATTCAAGAATGCGTTTTCTCACCCGTGATTAATTGCCCCACCTTGATGAATGCCAGATGCGGGCAAACGTCCTGCGAAAAAGTCGTACAAAGACGAATTATCGCACCTTTCTAACGGCTTGCCGCGGAGGCCTCGAAGCAACCCCAAGAAATACATCGTTAGGAAAGGCTTAATTGCGGATATCTATATTTAGTAATGCACACAGTGCTTCGGCGCTGTTCCGACATGATGTCGGCCGGAACATGAACCGGATCAGCATAAAAATCGAGGAACTAAAAACCGCCTGGGGCGGAGGGTGGCTTTATGACAAATTCGACGGTTCGCAGAAACCTTTCGGTCGGCCAGCGGCTCTGGACGCTCGGCGGGGCTGCTCTCATCGGCTTCGGCTCGATGCTCGGCATCGGCTGGTACGAGAACATGCAGGTCGATACCGGCCTGCGCCGCGCCGACGAGATCCAGCAGAGCATCGACATCATCAACGACATGCGCGTCGCCAATCTGACGCTGGTTCTCGCCGCCATGGACTCGATCGTCGACCGGGAAGAGAAGATCATCCAGCCCGACCGCCTGAAGATCGTTGCCGATTCGCTGGCAACCCTCTCCAGCGGCTCGAAGGAAATAGGCATGATCGCCGAGGAGCTAAAGGCCGGCGACCTGCTGAAGAGCTACGATTCCGATGTCGGCGCACTTCGCCAGGCCATTCAGGTGGATCTCAAGGCGCTCGTCGAACAAGGCGCGTCCGATGCCGAATTCGACAAGATCGACGATCGCATCGACTCTGAAGGCGAAAAGCTCGCCGCCACCCTCGACAAGTTCGCCAGTGACGGCACCGTCGTTGCCCGCAAGCGCATCGAAAGCGCCAACGAGACCTCCCGCAGCTCGCTTGTCATCCAGATCGCGCTTGGCGTCATCGCCATCCTCACAATGGCTGCGCTGCAATATATCCATGGTGGCTCCATCCGCCGCGGCATCGTCACCGTGCGCGAAAGCATGCTGCGCATCTTGAACGGCGACCTGGCAAGCAACGTCGCCGGCAAGGAACGCGGCGACGAGATCGGCGAAATGGCCCGTGCCGCCGAAAGCTTCCGCCTTGCAGCCATCGAAAAGATCGATCTGGAAGCCCGCACCGAGACCGACCGCCAGCGCAGCGATGCCGAACGCCGCGAGCGCGAATCTGCCAAGCTTGCCGATACGGAAGCGCTGAACACCACCGTCACGGCGCTCGCTCAGGGCCTCACCCGCCTTGCCAACGGCGACCTGACAGCGAGCATCGACCAGCCCTTCCGCGACGAGCTGGAAAGGCTGCGTCAGGATTTCAACCAGACGGCCCTGCGCCTGCGTCAGGCGATGGGCGATATTGCCCTGAACAGCACGTCCATCCAGGCCAACAGCCACCAGATGCGCGCCGCCGCCGACGACCTTGCCAAGCGCACAGAGCAACAGGCCGCCTCGCTGGAAGAGACCTCAGCGGCGCTGGACGAGATCACCGCTACCGTACGTAACGCCACCAGCCGCGCCGAGGAAGTCGGCAACATGGTCGCTCATACTCGCCAGAATACCGAGAAATCCGACGCCATCGTCGGCGATGCGATGGCCGCGATGGAGCGAATCGAAGGCGCCTCCCGCGAGATCGGCACGATCATCAACGTCATTGACGAGATTGCCTTCCAGACGAATCTGCTGGCACTCAACGCCGGCGTCGAGGCCGCGCGTGCCGGCGAAGCCGGCAAGGGCTTTGCGGTCGTTGCGCAGGAAGTTCGCGAACTTGCCGGCCGCGCAGCAGGAGCAGCCAAGGATATCAAGACCTTGATCGGAAAATCCGGCGCCGAAGTTAAGATCGGCGGCGAATTAGTGACGGCTGCCGGCGAGGCTTTGCGCCAGATCGGCGAAGATGTTCTGCGTATCGACGGTCATGTTAAATCAATCGTAACCTCTGCGCGCGAACAATCAGTCGGACTGAACGAGATCAATACAGCCATCAGCCAGATGGATCAGGTGACGCAGAAGAATGCGGCCATGGTGGAAGAAACGAACGCCGCCAGCCACACTCTCGCAACCGATGCGGAAAACCTGACGCAGCTGGTACGGCAGTTCAATATCGGCGAGGGCATGAGCGCCCGTCAAACGCCGCGAGAAGCCCCCGCAGCCTCGCATCCGAAACCTTCACCCGCACGGCGCCTCATGGGCAAGGTCGCGGGCGCATTCACAGGCGGCGGCGCCGCCAGGACACTCGCCTCTCCGGCCGGAGACAACTGGGAAGAATTCTGACCATGAACAACAATGCCATCAAGCAGTCGGGCGCCTACCTCGAAATCGTCTCGTTCCACCTGGGCGACCAGGAGTTCTGCATCGATATCATGGCGATCCGCGAAATCCGTGGCTGGGCGCCGGTCACCCCCATGCCGCACACCCCGCCCTACGTCCTCGGCCTCATCAACCTGCGCGGTGCCGTGATCCCGGTCATCGACATGGCCTGCCGCCTCGGCATGAAGATGACGGAACCGTCGGAGCGTTCCGCCATCATCGTCACCGACATCGCCGGCAAACTCGTCGGCCTGCTGGTCGAACAGGTCTCCGACATGATGACCATCAAGAGCGAAGACCTTCAGCCGCCGCCGGAAATCATCCCGGAAGCCCAGCGCGCCTTCTGCCGCGGTATCGTCGCGCTCGAAAAGACCATGGTCTGCTTCCTCAACCTCGACACCGTCATCGCCGACGAACTGTCCCGCGAAGCCGCCTGATCGCTCTTCATATGCGGAATTCAAAGGCCCGGCTTGTCCGGGCCTTTTTCATTGCGGTTTCCCGTTCTTCCACACCACATCCTGCCCGTAGAGCGGAATGGTCGAAATCGACATCTTCGCCGAGCCATCCGTAAGCTCCCGCGAATGGGCGAGATAGATCAGCGTATTGTTGGCCTTGTCGTAGATACGGTTGACCGCAAGCGTCTTCCAGATCAGCGACATGCCCTGGCGGAACACCTCGCTGCCATCCTTGGAAAGATCGATATTGCCGATCTCGATCGGCCCCGTCTGGCGGCAGGCGATGGAATTGTTCGAGGGGTCTTCGAACCAGTTGCCGTTCTTGAAGCGGTCGATGAGGCTACGGTCGAAATAGGTGACATGGCATGTCACCCCCTTCACCTCAGGGTCGGAAACCGCCTCGATAATGATGTCGTTGCCGATCCAGTCGACCCCGACCTTGCCGACGACCTCGGCTGAGGTCGCGCCTGCGGAAGCGGCGAGGAATACTGAGCCAAAGAAAAGATTACGCAAAGCGGACATGGCAACTCCCGTGTTGATCCGGAAGTTAAGATAAGAATGGCCGCCCCCTTTGCAAGAAAACGCCCAACCCATTGCAAGAAAGCGAAAAGTTACGCCTTGCGGCAGGTGCAGGGCTCGTAGCCGGCGGCCGTCAGCCTGCCGGGCTTCATGCCGATGACGGCGGGAATGGCAGCAACCGTGGCAGCCTTGACCGCCTTCGCCATCTCGATTGCCGCTGCCGCGCAGACGGCAGCATCCTCAGCCGCATTGTGGTGGACGAAACGCAGGCCGAGATGTTCGGCAATCAGGTTCAGCCGGTGCGACAGGAAATGCGGCCAGATGCGCTGCGCCATCTTCAGGCTGCAGAGATAGCTGAGCTCCGGATAGGACTGCCGGTAAAGATCGAGGCTCGCCCGCCAGACGCTGAAATCGAAGGCGGCATTGTGAGCGATCATCGTCGCGCCCCGGAAATCCTCAAGGAACTCGTCCATGACTTCAGGAAATTCCGGCGCATCCTCGACATGCTCAGGGCGAATGCCGTGGATCGCGATATTCATGCCGGAGAAGCGCATGTCGCGTGGCCGGATCAGCCGCTCCGCGACCCGCGTCACCTGCCCGTCCTCGATCCAAGCAAGGCCGACCGAGCAGGCGCTGCCGCGCTGTTCGTTGGCTGTCTCGAAATCGATGGCGATTGTCTTCACGGGCAAATATCCGAATCGTCTGCTCTTCCGGAATAATCTTAGCCGTATCCGAAGGCAAATTCTCACCTGTTGACATCTGCACGCAAATGGCGAAACTTCCGTCCATGATCAACTCAGTGGCCCACACCCTTCATCTTATCACCACGACCCATGCAGGGTACGCGGGAGAGATGGTGCGCCACTAGCAGCCGATCATCCCCGAAAACCCTGCCGAGGCGAGCAGGGTTTTCCGAAACTCCGCTCTCCTCTTTTAGAAACCCAAGGAGAGCATGATGTCAGCCAATCAGGATACCCCACCCGAAAAGCCTTCGTTGAAAGGCCTCAATGTTCGCGCTTTGCGCATGAGCGATGTCGAAGCCGTTACCGAACTGATGAACCTGCCGGGCTATCGTGCCGGCACGCTGCGCCCGCCTTTTCAAAGCATCGATGCGGTGCGCAAGCGCATGGAATCCCCCTCACCTAACGCCCTCAACCTCGTTGTCGAACTCGACGGCCGGATCGTCGCCAATGGTGGCATGAACCGCTTCGAAGGACGGCGCCAGCACGCCGCGAGCCTCGGCATGGGTGTGCACGACGATTTCACCGGTCGCGGCGTCGGAACCACCCTGATGGCCGCGTTTGTCGATACCGCCGACAATTGGCAGGATATCAAGCGGATGGAACTGACTGTCTATACCGATAACGCGGCAGCTATCCGCCTCTACGAAAAATTCGGCTTCGAAAAGGAAGGGCTCCTCCGATCATTCGGCTATCGCGACGGGCAATATGTCGATGCCTATACGATGGCGCGGCTGAGGGCCTGAAACAAAGAGGCTGGCGTTGTTGGCGGCTCCGTTACCCCCCAATCAGGGCCAGCCACTCGTCTTCGTCCATGGTCTGAACGCCGAGTTCGCGAGCCTTGTCGAGCTTCGAGCCGGCGCCGGGGCCGGCAACGACGATATCGGTCTTCTTGGAGACGGAACCTGCCACCTTTGCCCCGAGGCCTTCAGCCCTCGCCTTCGCCTCTTCGCGCGTGAATTTCTCCAGCGAACCGGTGAAGACCACGGTCTTGCCGGCGACCGGGCTGCCCGCTGTCACCGGCTGTTCGGCCTCCTGCGGCGTTACCTCGTCGAGCAGGCGGCCGATCACCTCGATATTGCGCGGCTCCTTGTAGAATTCCACGATGGCACGCGCCACGACCTCACCAATGCCTTCGATGGCGTTGAGGTCGTTCCAGGCATCCCCCGAAAGCGTTGCCGCCTCCTTCATTGCCGCCGCAAAGGCCTCGTAGGTATTATAGGAGCGCGACAGGAGCTTCGCCGTCGTCTCGCCCACGTGGCGGATACCGAGCGCGTAGATGAAGCGGTGAAGGGCGATACTGCGCCGCTCATTGATTGCAGCATAAAGCTTGCCGACGCTGACCTTGCCGAAACCGTCGATATTCTCCAGCTTGGTGATCGACTGTTGCTGACGCTTCTCCAGCGTGAAGATATCGGGCGCCGTGCGGATCTGCAGCGCAGGATCCTCGCTCTCGAAGAAGAAGTCGATCTGCTTGGAGCCAAGTCCTTCAATATCGAAGGCATTGCGCGAAACGAAATGCTTCAGCTCTTCCGTCGCCTGCGCGCGGCAGATGAAGCCGCCGGTGCAGCGCGTGACGGAATCGAGCTTGCCGGTCTTCTCATGCCGCTCACGCACCGCATGCGAACCGCAGACCGGGCACACTTTCGGAAACTGATAGGGCTGCGCCTCAGCAGGACGCTTTTCCATAACGACATCGAGCACCTGCGGGATCACGTCACCGGCACGCTGCACGATGACGGTGTCGCCGATGCGGATATCATGCTCCTCCTCACGGATGCGCTCGCCATTATTGCCGATGCCCTTGATATAGTCCTCATTGTGCAGGGTCGCATTGGTGACAACGACGCCGCCGACGGTGATCGGCGTCAGCCGCGCCACCGGCGTCAGCGCGCCGGTGCGACCGACCTGGATGTCGATATTCTCGACGACGGTGAAAGCCTGCTCGGCAGGGAACTTGTGCGCCGTCGCCCAGCGCGGGCTGCGCGAGCGGAAGCCGAGACGCTGCTGCAGCTCGAGGCTGTCGACCTTGTAGACGACGCCATCGATATCGTAATCGAGGTCCGGCCGCTCGAGGCCGATCTCGCTGTAGTGGGCAAGGATATCGTCAACCGAGTTCAGCCGCTTCATCAGCGGATTGACCGGGAAGCCCCACTCCCTGAACTTTTCGACCATGCCCATCTGCGTATTGGCAGGCATGTCCGACATCTCGCCCCATGCATAGGCAAAGAACTTCAACTTGCGGCTCGCCGTCACCTTCGCATCGAGCTGACGCAGCGATCCTGCCGCCGTGTTGCGCGGATTGACATAGGTCTGCTTGCCTTCGGCCTCCATCTGGGCGTTGAGCGCCATGAAATCGCTCTTGGCCATATAAACCTCGCCGCGCACTTCCACGACGGATGGAACGCCCTTCGGCAGCTCGTTCGGGATTTCCTTGATAGTGCGGATATTGGCCGTGACGTTTTCGCCCGTCGTGCCGTCGCCGCGCGTGGCAGCCGTTATAAGCTTGCCGTTCTCGTAACGGATCGACATGGAAAGCCCGTCGATCTTCGGTTCGGCCGTAAAGGCGATGGAATTGTCAGGCAGGCGGCCGAGGAAGCGATAGACGCTGGCGACAAAATCGCGCACGTCCTCCTGCGAGAAGGTGTTGTCGAGCGACAGCATCGGCCGGGAATGAACGACCGGCGCAAAAGTCACTGAAGGGGCTGCACCGACCCGGCGCGACGGGCTGTCTTCGCGGATGAGCTCGGGGAAGCGTGCCTCGATCGCATCGTTGCGGCGCTTTAGCGCGTCATAATCCGCATCGGAAATCTCCGGCTGGTCCTTGCCATGATAGAGCGCATCGTTACGCGCAACCTCCTTGGCCAGCCGTTCGAGTTCGATGGCAGCGTCTTCAAGGGTCAGGTCCTCAACAGCGACGGATTCGGTCGACATGCAGCTTCACTCCAGAGAATCTGCAATGGTTTTAGAGCAAAATTCCGCGATTGAAATAGCACCAATGTTTTGAATTATGGCTGCGCGTTGCGCAGTCTGATGGCGCTGACATGTAGCGTGCTGTCCCGCAGGGCCTTCAGCGGCACGAGGCTGTCAACGACCCGCAGCTCGATGCCGCGCGGCGCAAATTCGCGATCGAGGCCGGACATTGCGGTGAGTGCGAGCGGCAGAACCGTCCTGCGCGACACCCACATTCCCGCGTCCTGCAGGTCCTCGAAACCATCGGCCGGCATCTCGTAGCGGTGGATACTTTCGGCCTGCAGCCGCGCCAGCCAGCCACGCTCGATATAGGCGGCACCCCGCCAGTCGCCGAGCAAGCGGCGATCTTCGTCTGATGTCTCGGGCGTCGCCCAGATCAGAATACGCGGGCAATCGCGCGGGAAGAGATACATGAAGTCGTGGATGTCATCGATCGCCCAGACGAGCGGGCCGTTCAGCCATTCCATTCCCGCCAGACGCTCCGAGGGAGCGCGCACGGGGCGCGGCTCAAAGACCGCGATAGTGGGATCATCACTGAAATGGAAAAGCCGCATGAATGGCTGAACCTCACCGGTGGGTGACGTCCCATAGCCTGGCCGCCGAGATTTGTCACTGGCGGCTTATGCTAGCCGTTACCCGCCAGCAACCGTGCCGCAGCCGCCCTCGCCTCTTCCGTCACGGACGCGCCGGCAAGCATGCGGGCAATCTCTTCCGTGCGGTCCTTCTGGGCCATGGTGGCAACGCGTGTGGCGATCTTGTCGGAGCCTTCGCCGGACGGTCCCTTGGAGATCAGGAGATGTGTGGCGGCACGGGCTGCCACCTGCGGCGCATGGGTGACGGAGAGAACTTGCACGCGCTCGGAAAGCCGCTTCAGCCGCTGGCCGATCGCATCCGCCACTGCCCCGCCGACGCCTGTGTCGATTTCGTCAAAGACGAGCGTCGGCGCCGAGCCGCGGTCGGCAAGCGCCACCTTGAGCGCCAGCAGAAAGCGCGAGAGTTCGCCGCCCGAGGCGACCTTCATGATCGAGCCGGGACGCGTGCCCGGATTGGTCTGGACGTGGAATTCCACGACATCGATGCCCTCGGCCGTCGCCTCTTCCGCATCGGTGGTAATCTCCACCATGAAGCGGGCGCGCTCGAGCTTCAGCGCCGGCAGCTCAGCCATGACGGCCTGCGCCAGTGCATCGCCGGCATGGTGACGCTTCTCCGAAAGCGAGCGGGCGGCCGCATCGTAATTCGCCTTGGCGACCCCAACTTCCGCCTCGAGCTTGGAGAGACGCTCCTCGCCGGCATCGAGATCGGCAAGATCGTTGATCATGCGCACGGCGAGCGCCGGAAGCTCGGTGACGGGAACAGAATATTTGCGGGAGGCAGCGCGCAACGCAAACAACCGCTCTTCGACGCGCTCCAGTTCCTTCGGATCATATTCCGTCTTGCGCAGTGCCGCCTCGACTTCCATCTGCGCGTTGGAAAGCTGGTCCAGCGCGGCGTCAAGCAGGGCTACGGTGTCTTCCAGCAGGCCGGGCGCCTCATGGCTCTTGCGCTCGAGACGGCGCACCAACGAGGCGATATGCGGCACGGGAGAGGCATTGCCGTTGAGGAATTCGGAGGCCTCGGCGATATCGCCGGCGATGCGCTCCGCCTTCATCATCTTCTGGCGGCGATCGGCAAGCTCATCCTCTTCGCCATCGCGTGGCGAGAGCTTTTCGAGCTCTTCGACAGAGGAGCGCAGATAATCCGCCTCGCGGGCAGCTACCTCGACTTTCTCGCGGTGCTTCTTCAGCGTGCGCTCGCTATCGCGCCACTGGCGGTAAAGTGTGGCCACGCCCTGCACATCCTCGCTGATACCAGCAAAGGCGTCGAGCAGCGTTCTGTGGGCATTGGTATCGACAAGCGCGCGGTCGTCGTGCTGGCCATGGATCTCGACCAGCATCTGGCCGGCCTGACGCATCAGCTGAACGCTGACAGGCTGGTCGTTGACATAGGCCTTGGTGCGCCCGTCGGAGGATTGCTGGCGGCGAAAGATCAAGTCGCCTTCGTCATCGATGCCGTTTTCGCGCAAGAGCTTGCGGGCACCATGATCCAAGCCGACATCGAAGACGGCGGTCACCTGGCCCTTATCCTCGCCATGGCGCACGAGACCGCCATCGCCGCGCCCGCCAAGGGCCAGCGACAGACTGTCGAGCAGGATGGATTTGCCCGCACCGGTCTCACCCGTCAGCACGGAGAGGCCGGTCTCGAAGGCAAGATCCAGCCGCTCGATCAGAACGATATCGCGGATCGAAAGCTGGATCAGCATTGGCCTCAGGAACCGAGAAGGAGTTTCTTGCCCGCTGCAGCGATCCACGAACCCTTGTTTTCACGCGGTTCCGCGCCGCCCGACTGCAGCAGCTTGTAAGAATCAGCATACCACTGGCTGTCGGGATAATTGTGACCGAGAACGGCAGCGGCAGTCTGCGCCTCCTCTACGACGCCCAACGCATAATAGGCTTCGACGAGACGGGCGAGCGCCTCCTCCACCTGATTCGTGTTCGGGTATTTCTCGACGACGATGCGGAAGCGCGAGATCGCGGCAAGATATTCCTTGCGCTCCATGTAATAGCGGCCGACCTGCATTTCCTTACCGGCCAGCTGGTCGCGCGCAAAGCGCATCTTGGCCTGCGCGTCATCCACATATTCGGAGTCAGGATAGTTGTCGACGACGGCCTGCATCGCCTCGATCGTCTTCTGCGAGGCGCGCTGGTCCTGCGTCACGTCGACGATCTGCTTGGAATAGGTCAGGCCCACGAGATACTGCACGTAAGCGGCATCCTTGGACTTCGGATATTGCGCCATGTAACGGTTGCCCGATGCAAGCGCGTCGTCGAAGCGGCCCTGGCGGTATTTGACGAAGGTGCTCATGACAAGCGCCTTGCGCGCCCATTCCGAGAAGGGGTTCTGCGCATCGATCGCGTCGAACTTGCGCCCCGCCTCGGCCATGTTGCCTGCCTTCATGTTGGCGAGGCCCTGGGTGTAAAGCACATCTGGCGGATCGGTTTCGAGGCCGAGCTTGGTGATGTCGATATCAGGGTCCGACTGGCAGCCGGAAATCAAGGCACCTGCGCTCAGCACCATCACGGATGCGAGCAAAGCGCGCGCTGTCTTCATCATCATGTCAGACCTTGCATAAGCCATTCGAAAGAATCCCACCGCTGCCGTCCACTCCACAGCAGCCACGCCTAGCTGGCGTTTCTAGCCACAAATACCTGTCAAGAGCAACGCAATGATCACGCATTAACGCATTTTTGTGGCAGCACCGCCGAGAATGTCGGGCTTTTCACCGGCATTCGAAGCGGCAGCGGCTAAATATATGCCGCAAAACATCTATCGACGCGCTTGTGCGCCCCTTGCCCATAAAAAAACCGCCCCCGTTAGGAGGCGGCCCTGGCCTTAATTGGTATACTGGAGGTCATGCCGACCAGGGGGCGAATTCCGGAGCGCTGACTGCAATGAATTCGCGAACGGCAACGCGCTGGCGCGGCGTCGAAGTCTCGACCACTTCATAGGCCGAGGCATCGCTGAGCAGTGCCTTGAGAGCGTTGGCGTTCATCTTGTGGCCGCCGCGATAGGAACGGTAGCAGCCGATGAACTGTGCGCCGGCAAGCGCCAGATCGCCGACGGCATCGAGCGTCTTGTGACGCACGAACTCGTCCTTGGCATAGCGCAGGCCTTCGACATTGATGACGGCATTGTCGTCGGAGATGACGACCGAGTTTTCAAGCGAGGAGCCGAGAGCATGGCCCGAAGCCCAGAGACGCTCGACATCACGCATGAAGCCGAAGGTGCGCGCACGCGACAGCTCGGTCTTGAAGACGGCTGCGGTGAGATCGCCTTCCCACTTCTGGCGGCCGATCAGCGGGCATTCGAAATCGATCTCGACTTCGAAGCGCGTGCCGTCATAGGGGCGGAACTCGCTCCAGGAACCGCCATGCTCGATACGAACCGGCTTGGTGATGCGGATGTAGCGACGCTTGACGCCGAGGGAAACGAGGCCGACCTGTTCGATGGCTTCGACGAAGGGAACCGAGCTGCCATCCATGATCGGCATTTCGGCGCCGCTGACTTCGATCACGACATTGTCGAGGCCGAGAGCGTAAACGGCTGCCATCACGTGCTCGATCGTCGCGACGGAATGGGCAGGCGAGAAGCCGAGAACGGTGCAGAGATCGGTATTGCCGACCTGCGAGGAAACAGCCTTCAGTTCGGTGACGTCACCATTGTCATGGATGCGCTGGAAAATAACGCCGGTGCCGGCTTCGGCCGGATTGAAGGTGATCGAAACGTCGGCACCAGAATGAACGCCGATGCCCGAAAGAGTCACCGGACGTGATACCGTCGTCTGAAAGCCCAGCAAGCCAAGTCCCATAAAATCTGCCTTTATTCTTCCGTACCCGTTGTTGCCAACCGACCGGATCGTTCTTCTACACTGCCCGAACCGTTCGAAGCGGACTCTAAGGGCAGTTCGCTTGCTTCATACTTACGTGGACGCGCGCTGCAATCCAAATCACTGTTTCTTTCGCTTTGTTACGAAATCTACCACGCGAAAAACATTTAGAATTCAAGCATGTAGAAACGCAAACGCCCGGGATTTCTGCCCCGGGCGTTTTCTGTGGAGAAGTGCTCTTCTCAGTTCGACTGGCGACGTAGGAAGGCCGGGATTTCCAGCTGGTCGTCTTCCTGCATCATGCGGGCCTGCGGCACGGCACGGCCCTGGTCGTCGAGATTGCCGCGACGCGGTGCGTAGAGGCTTGCTTCCGGCGACAGCGGACGGCGCTGCTGCGAGGATGCAGCCGGTGCGGAGGTCATTTCCGGAGCGACTTCCTCTTCGCGGCGGCCGAGCGAATTGGTGATTCGCTTGAGCAGACCCATCGGGCCGCGCTCTTCCTGGACGTGCGAAGCAGCAGGCTGCGAGCGATGGTCGATCTCGGCCTGGACCACCGGCGGGAAGTCCTCGACCTTCGGCATGCGGACCTGCTCAGGAGCCTGGCGGATCACCGGCTCGTGACGGACCGGCTGCTGCTGCATGACCGGCTGCGGAGCCGGCTGCTGCATGACGGGAGCCGACTGCACAGGAGCCTGGCGCATGACCGGGGCTGCTTCAGGCGCAGAAGCAAAAATCTTGCTCTGCGGACGGAAGGTCTCCTGCATCACCGGCTGCTGCTGGATCGGAGCAGCGGCACGCGGAGCCGGGATTTCCAGTTCACGTTCCATCTCGGCTTCAGCCATACGGATGGTCTGTGCAATCTGGTCGGCCTTCGGTGCCTGCATTACCGGAGCAGGCTGAACTGCGGCCGGTGCCGGAGCAACGGCCGCGGAGGGACGGATAACCGGCTTTGCGACCGGCTGGAACGAACGGTCGGCAGCCTGGTTCATCGCGCGGTCGATACCGGTGGCGACGACCGAGACGCGGATGATGCCTTCGAGCGATTCGTCGAAGGTTGCGCCGAGGATGATGTTGGCGTCCGGATCGACTTCTTCGCGGATGCGGGTTGCAGCTTCGTCGACTTCGAAGAGCGTGAGGTCGCGACCGCCAGTGATAGAGATCAGCAGGCCCTGTGCGCCCTTCATCGAGGTTTCGTCGAGCAGCGGGTTGGCAATCGCCGCTTCGGCGGCCTGCATGGCGCGGCCCGAACCGGAAGCTTCACCCGTACCCATCATTGCGCGGCCCATTTCACGCATGACCGAGCGGACGTCGGCGAAGTCGAGGTTGATGAGACCTTCCTTCACCATCAGGTCGGTGATGCAGGCAACGCCCGAGTAGAGAACCTGGTCGGCCATGGCAAAGGCGTCGGCGAAGGTCGTCTTGTCGTTGGCGATCCGGAAGAGGTTCTGGTTCGGAATGACGATAAGCGTATCGACAGACTTCTGCAGTTCCTGAATACCGGATTCGGCCAGACGCATGCGGCGTCCGCCTTCGAAGTGGAATGGCTTGGTGACGACGCCGACCGTCAGGATGCCCTTGTTGCGGGCCGCCTGTGCGACGACAGGAGCAGCGCCCGTACCGGTGCCGCCGCCCATGCCGGCGGTGACGAAGCACATATGCGTGCCGTTCAGGTGATCGACGATCTCGTCAATGCACTCTTCGGCGGCTGCACGGCCGACTTCCGGCTGCGAGCCGGCGCCGAGACCTTCCGTGACGCTGGCGCCGAGCTGGATGATCCGTTCGGCCTTCGTCATCGTCAGTGCCTGGGCATCCGTGTTGGCAACGACGAAGTCGACGCCCTGGAGGCCTGCGGAAATCATGTTATTGACGGCATTGCCGCCGCCGCCGCCGACGCCGAACACGGTGATGCGCGGCTTCAGTTCGGTGATGTCAGGCTTTTGCAGCTTGATAGTCATGGTACCAGTTCCTTCTCTCTCTGGCCGCATCGCCACGCCGGCCAATTCACTCAATTTCAAAAGCTTTCCTTCAGCCACTGGCCCATGCGGGCGATGCGGCTGTTATTACCCCCAAGCGACAAGAGCAGACTGCTCTGTGACGCATGTGTCTCCATGTCCGCGACCTGCGGATAGATCATCAGACCGACGGCCGTCGAAAAAGCCGGACCCTTGGCTGCCGTCGGCAGACCCGAGACACCCATCGGACGGCCGATACGGACGTTGCGGGCTAGGATGCGGCGCGCCACTTCGGCAAGCCCCGTCAGCTGGCTGGCGCCACCCGTCAGCACGACACGCTTTCCGACGATCGGGCTGAAGCCCGAACGCTGGATCCGGTCGCGGATGAGTTCCATCGTCTCTTCGATGCGCGCTGAAACGATGCGCGACACCAGAGCCCGCGGCACCTGGCTCGGCTGATCACGATCATCCTCGCCGATCGGCGGAATGGAGATCAGCTCACGCTCGTCGGAAGAATTGGTCAGCGCCGAAGCGTGGACCACCTTCAAACGTTCAGCATCCTCGATCCGTGTGGAAAGGCCGCGTGCGAGGTCGGTCGTCACATGATGACCGCCGAGGCCGACAGCATCGGTATGGACAAGCTTGCCTTCGGCAAAGACCGAAATCGTCGTCGTGCCGCCGCCCATGTCGATGGCCGCACAGCCAAGTTCGACTTCATCGTCGACTAGTGCGGCAAGACCGGATGCATACGGTGTTGCAACGATTCCTTCCACCGAAAGATGCGCTCTGTTGACGCTGAGCTCGAGATTTTTGAGCGCCGAACGTTCCGCGGTCACGACATGCATGTCGACGCCGAGTGCATCGCCATACATTGCCAGCGGATCGCGGATGCCGCGCTCGCCGTCGAGCGAGAAGCCAGTCGCCAGCGAATGCAAGACGGCACGATCCTGGCGCAGCGACTGCTGGCAGGCGGCCGAAAGTACCTTCTTCAGGTCGTTCAGCTCGACTTCCTGACCGCCGAGATCGATGGTCGCGGTGTAAATATCGCTGCCGAGGCGGCCGGCCGTCAGGTTGACGATCAGGCTCTCGACGGTGAGGCCCGCCATACGCTCTGCCGCATCCACGGCGAGACGGATGACGCTTTCCAGTGCGTCGAGATCGGCGATCACGCCGGTCTTGATACCGCGCGAGCGCTGATGGCCGATGCCGATGATCTCGATATTGTGCGTGCGGCCCGGCAGGATCTGGCTTTCCTCACGCGGCGTCAGCCGGCCGATCATGCAGACGACCTTGGTCGAACCGATGTCCAGTACCGAAACGATATGCGACCGCTTCGACGAAAGCGGCTTCAGGCGCGGCAATCCGAAATGGGATGAACCGAACAAGCTCATATATTTTGCCCCGCCTTCTTCAAATCCTTGGTGCGCGCCGTAACCGCCGCCTGACGGCGTGCTGCCGCCTCGGGCGTTAGCTGGATCGTCGTGCGATCCGGCAGCCTGAGATCGACTGCAGCGATATCGCGCTCCAGAAGCTGCTGTTCCTTGTCAAATTTCGAAAGCGTCGCCAGCGCCTGGTCGAGATCATCCTCCGGCAGCTTGACGACGACGCCATTGTCCATGTGCAGGTCCCAGCGACGGCCGGAAACCCAGACGTAAGCCTTCACGCGAGCCTTCACATCAGGCCACTTGGCGAAGGCATCCTCGATGGAAGCCGCAGCCGTTTCGGCGTCACGGCCGACGACCAGCGGCAGAGCCGAAAACTTGTTATCGCGAAGCGGCGCGATCACGCTGCCGCTCTTCTCGATCAGCGAAAGCTCCTGGCCGTGCTGCCAGATGGCATAGGCGGCGCGCTCAGAGAGCTTCACCTCGATCGTCTTTGGATAGACCTTGCGGACTTCGACATTTTCGACCCAGGGAAGGCGCGCGATCTTCTGGCGCGCAGCATCGACATCAAGGGCGACGAGTGATGTCGCGCCATCGAGGCCGAGAAGCTGCAGAATCTCGATTTCGGAGGTCTGATTGTTGCCGGAAACCTTCACGTCCTCGATGGCAAAGCCGACAGCGCTGGTCGTCGCTTGCGCGACGGCTTCCGTATGACCGCCAAGCGACATGCCATAGAGGCCGGTCGCAGCCAGGAAGCCAAGCGCGGAAACCGTACCCGTGTGGACAGGGATATGGATGCGGCCGCTACCGAGGCTTACGAGGAAGCGCACGACGCGGCGCAGCGGACGCGGCAGCACGCGGCGCTCGTCGGCTTCCATAACGGGAAGCTCGGCATAACGGCTGGGGCGCCCTATCCTTTTGACCGTCAACGCAAACAAGACGCGTCCTCCACCATCCACCGGAGAAATGCACCAAAGGAATATCCGGCATGGCCGGCCATTTCGGGCACAAGGGAGGTTGGAGTCATGCCTGGCTGGGTATTGACCTCCAGCCAGATGATCTCGCCGTCTTCGGAAAAACGATCGTCGTAACGAAAGTCGGACCGACTGACGCCGCGGCAACCGATTGCTTGATGCGCCCTTAATGCCAATGTTTGTATTTTTTGGTAAATTTTCGGTGAAATTTTAGCCGGCAAGACATGTTTTGAGCCACCCGACGCGTACTTGGAGTCGTAATCATAGAAATTGTGGCCCTGCGGCACCACCTCAATGACATCCATGGGTTGATCACCCATCACACCGCAGGTCAGCTCGCGACCATGGATGTAGCGCTCGACAATGACTTCCTCGCCATAACGCCACTCGGCCGAGCCGATGACCTGCGGCGGGTGGGCCTGATCCTCACCGACGATGACGACGCCGAAGCTGGAGCCTTCGCGCACCGGCTTGACCACATAGGGCGTCTTCATCGGATGCTCCGACGGAAACGAGAAGCGATTCAGCACCTGCGATTCGGCAACCGGAACACCGGCGGCGGCAGCCACACGCTTCGCCCGGGCCTTATCCATGGCAAGCGCAGACGCAAGCACGCCCGAATGCGTATAGGGGATCTGCAGATATTCGAGAATGCCCTGGATGGTGCCGTCCTCGCCGAAAGGCCCATGCAAGGCATTGAAGACAACATCGGGCTTCAGGGCGGAGAGCTTTTCGGAAATGTCGCGCTCGACATCGATGCGCGTCACCTTGAAGCCTTCACCTTCGAGAGCATCGGCACACGCCTTCCCCGAAGAAAGGCTGACAGGCCTCTCCGAAGAAAATCCGCCCATCAGGACAGCTACGTGCTCGCGACTCATCAACACCCCCAAAAAAATAACTTCCACTCTGCCGAACCGAGGCTTGCGCGGAGCTGGTCTGCGCGGTTCGTGTCCTTTGTCTGACTTGGGTGCATTAGAGCATCATTATGGTTAACGAATCGTTTACTTTCGTTAACTCCGCCTTGCCGTATGTTTCATTTTTCTGCCATCACGATCACTCGAATATCGCAGCGGACAGGCCGCAAGCACGATGGAAAACGAAAAACCCGCGCGGAAAAACCANNCGCGGGTTCAATGGCATACACAGATGTTCTGCAGTCAGTCCTTATCGCCGAAGAACTTCCAGACGAGGCCGCCAATCGCACCCCCGGCAAGCGGCGCGATCCAGAACAGCCAGAGTTGCTGCAGCGCCCAGCCGCCGACGAAAAGCGCCTGCCCCGTCGAACGCGCCGGATTGACGGAGGTGTTCGTTACGGGGATCGCGACGAGGTGAATCAGCGTCAGCCCCAGGCCGATCGCAAGCGGCGCAAAGCCGGCAGGCACCCTGCTGCTTGTCGATCCCAGGATGATGATCAGGAAAAACATGGTCAGCAGAATTTCGATCAGCAGCGCCGAAAGCAGCGAATAACCACCGGGAGAATGTTCGCCATATCCGTTGGCGGCAAACCCGCCGAGCTCGAAACCCGCCTTGCCGCTGGCGATGAGATAGAGCGCTGCAGCAGCAACAATGGCGCCGATCACCTGTGCGACGATATAGGGAATGAGACGCGCCGCAGGAAACCGTCCCGCAACAACAAGACCAAGAGAAACGGCGGGATTGAAATGACCGCCGGAAATACCGCCCACGGCATAGGCCATAGTGACAACGGTCAAACCAAACGCCAGCGCCACGCCGGCAAAACCGATTCCAAGTTCGGGATAGGCGGCCGCGAGCACGGCACTACCGCATCCGCCGAAGACCAACCAGAACGTGCCGAGAAACTCGGCAGCAAGACTTTTTTGCATGTATGCCCCTCCATTCTCTCAACCAGAGAACACTTTATCAATCAATTGCAATTTGATTCCGGTCAAGTTCGGGGCCACCTCCCGGCAAGCTTGGCGCAAGGTTGAGAACCGCTGAGGCTGGGAGACGAATACCCGACATCGGCGCAGCCCAGTCACACCAGCGCATAATGTCGCTTGCGTCATATTCTTGCGTGCCCGGGCATTTTCTCAGCCTTAAAATTGCGTTAAGAGCGACACCTCCCAAGCAAATCGATAAAAATACTGATTGGAATGAACATGACAGAAGCGATCTCCGTATCGCCGAGCCCTTCGAGCAGCACGCAAGTCAATTCCCCCGCACGCGTCCTGATCGCCAGCCTCATCGGCACCACGATCGAATTCTTCGACTTCTACGTCTATGCGACGGCAGCCGTCCTCGTCTTCCCGCACCTCTTCTTCCCGTCGAGCGATCCGACCTCTGCACTGCTGCAGTCGCTGGTGACCTTCTCGATCGCCTTCTTCGCCCGCCCCTTCGGCGCCGTGGTCTTCGGCCATTTCGGCGACAAGGTCGGCCGCAAGGCGACTTTGGTGGCAGCCCTGATGACCATGGGCCTGTCGACCGT
>UCCS01000120.1 GCA_900470965.1 Hyphomicrobiales bacterium | reverse complement strand
TGAGCTGCAGCAGCACCTCCAGGAAAACGGCGTCACCATTAAGACCGCCGTCGCCTGATCGGTCACCGGGCGTCCGTCCGGTTTCCAAATCTGTATCTTGAGTTCGAGGCGCTGCGCCAAGCAGCGCCTTGACCTGTTTATGGGAATTTCATTGTGACAGATTCATCACAAGCCATGTCCGCGGGTCGGCTGCCCATGGGCAAGCTCGAATTCATCGCGCTTGCGGCTTTCATGATGGCAGTCAACTCGCTGGCAATCGACATCATGCTGCCCGCACTGCAGCAGATCGGCGCAAGTCTCGGTGTNNCCAATATGTCGTTTCCGCCTATCTTTTCGGCTTCGGCCTCGCCCAGCTTTTCTACGGTCCGCTGTCCGATCGCTTCGGCCGCCGCATACCGCTGCTGATCGGCCTCTGTATTTACGTCGTTGCCGCCTTCGGCATCGCCGTCGTCCCGACCTTCGTCGGTCTTCTGGCGCTGCGCTTCATCCAGGGTCTTGGTTCCGCCGCGACCCGCGTCATTACCATCTCCATCGTCCGCGATGTCTACGGTGGTCGGCAGATGGCGGAAGTCATGTCGCTGATCATGATGGTCTTCATGGTCGTGCCTGTTATTGCGCCTGGCAGCGGCCAGATCATCATGCTCGTCAGCACCTGGCACATGATCTTCGTCTTCATCGGCACCATGGCGACGGCCGTTGGTATCTGGATGTATCTGCGCCTGCCGGAGACGTTGGATCCGGCTAATGTTCGCCCGTTCACGGCGCGCTCGATCCTGCAGGGCTTTGCTATCTTCCTGTCGAACCGTGTCGCCCTCTGTTACACCATTGCCAGCACGATCCTGTTCGGCGCGCTGTTCGGCTTCATCAATTCCGCCCAGCAGGTCTATGTCGGCATTTACGGGCTCGGCGTTTACGCTCCGGTCGCCTTTGCCGGCGTGGCGCTGTTCATGGCCTTCTCGTCCTTCATCAATTCGCAGCTCGTCGGCCGGTTCGGCATGCGCCGCCTGTCGCATGCCTCGCTCTTAGGCTTCAGCGCGTTGAGCTTCATCTGGATGCTCGTGCAGGTCTTCGGGCCGCAGCCAATGCCGTTCCCGATCTTCATCACCTTCTTCGCGCTGGTCATGTTCCAGTTCGGCTGGATCGGCTCGAACTTCAACTCGCTCGCCATGGAGCCGCTCGGCCATCTCGCCGGCACGGCTTCTTCGGTGATCGGCTTCATGAGCACGGTCGGTGGCGCATCCATCGGCGCCATGATCGGCCAGTCCTTCAACGGGACGGCGACACCGATGATCGTGGGCTACTTCGTCGTCTCGTTGATCGGCATCGTTTTCGTGCTGATCGCCGAAAAGGGCCGGCTGTTCAGAGCGCAGCATGCGCCGCTGTCGAAGGACGCATCGCTTTCCAGCTTCACTGATATCGGACACTGATATCAGGCCCCATACCGGGACTGAAGCTCTCAGACACGTCAGGCGACGGGCATCCTGGTAGGAACCCGTCGCATCCCGCATTCATGCGGCCGCGTTTTCGGCCGTTCTTACGTCATTCAGGGGGATTCGAATGACTCCGACACATAAACCGCACACGGAAAACCAGGGCTCGGCCCGCATCGGCATGGGCTTTGTCGAGTTCGTGGTGACCATCGCCATCATGACCGCCAGCATCGCCATGGCGATCGACAGCATGCTGGCGGCGCTGCCCAGCATCGGCCATTCGCTTGGTGTGACCAACAGCAATGACACGCAGCTCGTCATCGGCGTGTTCTTCTTAGGCTTCGGCGCCTCGCAGATCATCTTCGGCAGCCTGTCGGATGCTTTCGGCCGCCGCAACATCCTGCTCGGCGGCCTGGCCTGCTATATCCTCGGCATGTTTGCGGCAGCCGCCACAGGCAGCTTCGAAATGCTGCTGATCATGCGTTTCGTCCAGGGCATCGGCGGCGCGGCCGTGCGCATCACCACCATGGCAATCGTGCGTGACTGCTTCGGCGGCCGCGAGATGGCCCGCGTCATGTCCTATGTCATGATCGTCTTCATGATCGTGCCGATCGTTGCGCCCTCCGTCGGCCAGCTGATCATTACCTATGCCGAATGGCACTGGATCTTCATCCTGCTCGGCATCGTCGCCTCGATCCTCTTCGTCTGGGCGCTGCTGCGCCTCAAAGAATCCTTGCCGCCGGATGAACGCATTCCGCTGTCCTTCGCCGCTGTCGGCGACGGCTTCAAGACGGTTCTGACCAACCGTATCACCTGCGGCTACATGATCGGCTTGACCATGTTCACCGGCGTCATTAGCGCCTATGTGATTTCGGTGCAGCAGGTCTTCGGCGAGGTCTACGGCCTTGGCGACTGGCTGCCGATCGCCTTTGCGGCAACGGCGGGCGGCATTGCCGTTGCCAACTTCCTGAACGGCATGCTGGTGCGCAGCTTTGGCATGCGCCGTATCTCGCATGCCGCCATGCTGCTTTTCACCATCATCTCGGCAATCGGCTTCGTCGCGGCGCTTGGCGGCACGCCGGCCTTCTCCTTCTCCTATGCGCTCTTTTCGATCCTCCTGATGATGTTTGCCGTGATCGCTACCAATTTCACGGCCATCAGCCTGGAGCCGATGGGCAATCTCGCCGGCACGGCAACGGCCGTGACGGGCTTCGTGTCGACGACCTTCGGCGCCCTTCTCGGCGGCGGAGTCGGCCAGCTCTTCAACGGCACCGTCCAGCCGCTTTTCGGCGGCTTCGCGGTCTTCGGCGCCGTTACCGTCGTCATGGTGCTCTGGGCCGAAAAGGGCAAGCTTTTCACCCATCCCGGCGACAGCCCACAGATCGAACCCGGCGCCGTTCACATGTAATGCTGCTTGAGAGCTAAAACTGGAAGATCCCGATGAACCGTTTCTGGAGCCCCGTTGTTCACTCCCTGACGCCTTACGTGGCGGGCGAACAGCCCGTCATCGACGGCCTGGTCAAGCTGAACACCAATGAGAATCCCTACGGCCCATCGCCGCGTGCGCTGGCGGCGATCTCGGATGCGGTCACCGACACGCTGCGGCTCTATCCCGAGCCAACCGGTTCGAAGCTGCGCAAGGCGATCGCCGCAAGCCATGATCTCGATCCCGGCGAGGTCTTCGTCGGCAACGGCTCGGATGAGGTTCTGGCGCACACGTTCCAGGCGCTGCTGAAGCACGATCTGCCCCTGCTCTTCCCCGACGTCACCTACAGCTTCTACCCGACCTATTGCGGCCTCTACGGCATCGATTTCCGCGAGATCCCGCTCGACGAAAAGATGATGGTACGAACCGAGGCTTACCGCCAGCCCTGCGGCGCGATCATTCTGCCGAATCCGAACGCGCCGACCGGCACCGCGCTGCGGCTCGCAGCGATCGAGGCGCTGATTGCGGAGCATCCGGATCAGGTCGTCGTCATCGATGAAGCCTATGTGGATTTCGGCGGCGAGAGTGCCATCCCGCTCGTCCGGAAATATCCGAACCTGCTCGTCATACAGACCTTCTCGAAATCACGTGGCCTTGCGGGCCTGCGCGTCGGCTTCGCCGTCGGTCAGCGGCCGTTGATCGACGCGCTGGAGAGGGTCAAGGACAGCTTCAATTCCTATCCGCTGGACAGGCTGACGCAGGCTGGTGCGGTTGCCGCCTGGGAAGATCAGGACTGGTTCAGGAAACATTGCGACCTGATCGTCGCAAGCCGCGAGCGGGTGACCGTGGGCCTTGGCGAACTCGGCTTCGAGGTCCTGCCCTCATCTGCCAATTTCGTCTTCGCCCGCCACGCCACCCGCGGCGGCGCGGAAATTGCTGCGGAACTGCGAAAGCGCGCTGTCCTAGTCAGGCACTTCCGCAAGGAGCGCATCGAGGATTTCCTGCGCATCACCATCGGCACCGATGCCGAATGCGACAAGCTTCTGGACGCGCTGAAGCAGATATTGGTCTGAGCTGAAGCTCAGACCGTGAAGACCTCGCGGCGCAGGATGTCCCAGCTTTCCTTGTCCGGCGTGATCAGCAGGCCGCCGGTCACATGATGCGGCTGATAGGCCGAGCCGTCGAAGCGGGCGGCATAGGCACCGGCTTCCTGACTGATCAAAGTGCCAGCCAGATGATCCCAGGGCATCAGCTTGTTGTACATCAGGTAATGCACATGCCCGCCGGCAAAGGTGCGGTATTCATGGGCCGCACAGCGGTAGTTGGTGAGGAAGCGCACCTTCGCGAGATTGCCGAGGATCTCTGCGCGCTTCTCCTGCGGCAGGTAGCCGGTGGAGGCCATGCCGACCATCTGGTCGAGCGCGACAGGCTCTGCGACCGTCAGCCGCTGCGCTTCGCCGTCTGGACGGCGCAGCCAGGCGCCGCCACCCTTCTCGGCCATGATCCAGTCGTCGCCCATCGGATCATAGATGATACCGGCAACGGTCTCGCCCTTGGATACGACCGAGGCCATGACGCCGAAGGCCGGAATGCCTGACGCGAAGTTGAACGTGCCGTCGACGGGATCGACGACGATGGCGAGATCGGCACCTTCGAGTTTGTCGAGAAGTGCTGCATCGGCGGCAACCGATTCTTCGCCGATGAAGAGCGCTTCCGGCCAGAGGCGCGCGGCCTCGACTTTCATCATTCTTTCGGCCTGCTCATCGGCCTCGGTGACAAGGTCGGTCGCTTCCGTCTTGGCGCGCACGTCACTGCTGCCCAGCCGGCGAAAGCGCGGAAGGATCTCGGCTTTCGCTGCCTGCCGCAGGAGATCGGCAAGCTTCATCGTGTCTACGGCAGTCGTCATGGCACTTTCCCCTCGGTTTATCGGTGGCCGATGATTTCGCTCCGGATCATCTCCCAGCTTTCCCTGTCGGGAGCCGAGATGATGCCGCCGGAAATCTCGCCCGGTCTGTAAGGCGTTCCGTCGAATTTGGCCGTGTGGCCGCCGGCTTCCTGATGCGTCAGCACGCCGGCAAGATGATCCCACGGCATCAGCTTGGGATGGCCGATGAAATGCAGCTTGCCGGACGAGACCATCCAATATTCATAGGCCGAGCAGTTGAAGGCGAAGGTCATGCGGATCTTCGCCATGTTGCCGGCAACGCGCGAACGGTCCGGCTCATCCATATGGCTGCAGGCCATGGCTCCGATCATGCGGTTAAGTTCGATCGGCTCCGCCACCTTCAGGCGGACAGGCTCGCAATCACGCTTCTGCTGGAAGGCGCCGGCGCCCTTGAGGGAAATGACTGTATCGCCAAGGGCCGGATCGTGAATGATGCCGGCAACCGTCTCGCCCTTGACGGTCACGGCCAGAATGGTGCCGAAGACCGGCAGGCCGGCCGCAAAATTGAAGGTGCCGTCGACCGGGTCAATCACGAAGGCAAGATCGGCATCGGCAAGCGCTGGCACGACGGAACGATCCGCCTCATAAGCTTCTTCGCCGACGATGAGGGCGCCGGGAAAGCGCTCGCGGATCGCCGCCGTCAGATAGGCCTCGGAGCGCAGGTCGGCCTGCGTGACGAGATCGACGGAAGATGTCTTTTCGGAAACATTGGCCGCAGCCGCATTGCGGAAGCGCGGCATGATCTCTTCTTCGGCGACATGCCGGAGGCAATCGCCGAGAAACTCTATGTCATTGTCTGAGAAAATCATTTTGGACTCGTTGCATGGATCTGCAGAGGCTCATAACAAGTCCATTATGACGTTTGGGTGACGGTCAGCGCAGAAAAGTCGAAAAGTTTCGGATCAAGCAGATGCGATGGGTTCACATGCGCGAGCGCGCGCAGCATCGTGTCCTTGCGGCCGGGCATGCGCCGCTCGATATCGGCCAGCATGTCCTTCATCGCATTGCGCTGCAAACCGTCCTGCGAGCCGCAAAGATCGCATGGAATGATCGGAAACTGCATGGCAGTCGCGAATTTCGCCATGTCGTCCTCGGCGCAATAGGCGAGCGGCCGCAGCACCATCAGGTTGCCTTCATCATTCAGAAGCTTCGCCGGCATGGCGGCGAGCCGGCCGCCATGGAAGAAGTTCATGAAAAAGGTTTCGAGAATGTCCTCGCGGTGATGGCCGAGCACGAGTGCATCGCAGCCCTCTTCCTTGGCAATGCGGTAGAGATTGCCGCGGCGCAGGCGCGAGCAGAGCGAACAGTAGGTGGCCCCCTCCGGCACCTTCTCCTTCACGATCGAATAGGTGTCGCGATATTCGATGCGGCGTTTGACGCCGATCTTGGAGAGGTATTCCGGTAGCACATGCTTCGGGAAGTTCGGCTGACCCTGGTCGAGATTGCAGGCGATCAGTTCCACCGGCAGCAGCCCGCGCCATTGCAGGTCGAGCAGCAGCGCCAGCAGCCCGTAGGAATCCTTGCCGCCGGAAATGCCGATCAGCCAGCGCTTCTGGTCCTTCAGCATGTCGAAGTCTTCGAAGGCCTGACGCACCTGCCGCAGCAGGCGCTTGCGCAGCTTGTTGAAGGAGACCGAAGGCGGCGCGTCGGCAAACAGCGTATGGCCGATGCCGGCTTCAGCCGTTTCCAGATCGTCGGCAATATTGGCTGCGATATTCATCTTCTTACCCGTCTGATGTGCGCGTCCTGCTTAGCAGAAAGCCGCAGGCCAACCCAGCCTCAATCGCCGAAAACCGACCAGCCGGTGCGGGCTGCCAGCATTTCCAGCGCCACGGCACCAAGCTGCGAATTGCCGACCTTGTTTAGCCCCGGCGACCACACTGCAATTGAGGCGATGCCCGGTGCCACGGCGAAGATGCCGCCGCCGACACCGCTCTTGCCCGGCAGGCCGACATGATAGGCGAAATCTCCTGAGCCATCGTAGTGACCGCAGGTCAGCATCAGCGCATTGATGCGTCGCGCCCGCTTCGGCGACACCACCGAATGGCCGGTCAGCGGATTGCTGCCGCGCGCAGCCAGGAACAGGCCGGCGCGGGCCAGCTGCTCGCAGGTCATCGAAAGCGCGCACTGGTGGAAATAGACGCCGAGCACATGATCGACCGGATGGTCGAGATTGCGGTAGGAGCGCATGAAGTTGGCGAGCGCGAAATTGCGATAGCCGGTCGCCGTTTCCGAACGCGCCACCTTATCGTCAATGGTGATGGATTCGTCGTCGGCGAGGTAACGTACGAAGCGCAGCAACTCGCCGATCGCCTCGCGCGGCGCATGGCCGGCCATGACGACATCACTGACGGCGATCGCGCCGGCATTGATGAAGGGATTGCGCGGGATGCCATGCTCATGCTCGAGCTGGACGATGGAATTGAAGGCCGAGCCCGAGGGTTCGCGGCCGACCCGCTTCCACAGCCCCTCGCCCACCTTGCCGAGCGCCAGCGTCAGCATGAAGACCTTGGAAATGCTCTGGATGGAAAAGGCGACGTCGGCATGGCCGACGCTGTAGACCTTGCCGTCGACGGTAATGATCGACATGCCGAACTGGTTCGGATCGATCTTGGCAAGTTCGGGAATGTAATCCGCGACCTTGCCCTCGCCGATGCGGGGCGTCAGCTCCTTGTAGATGCTGTCGAGGACTGCCTGCAAATCCATGATGGCTTCTCTCCAGAGAACAAAAAAGCCGCCTTGGAGGGCGGCTTTTCTGTATGCGAAAACGCCTCTCGCTGATTAGCGAGAATAGAATTCGACGACCAGATGCGGTTCCATGACAACCGGGTACGGAACGTCGGCAAGCGTCGGAACGCGTGCGAAAGTGGCAACCATCTTGTTATGGTCGACTTCGACGTAATCAGGAACGTCACGCTCTGCGAGCGAAACCGATTCCAGAACCGTAACGAGCTGCTTGGAACGTTCACGAACTTCGATGACGTCGCCGGCCTTGCAACGGTAAGAACCGATGTTGACGCGCACGCCATTGACCGTAACGTGGCCATGGTTGACGAACTGACGGGCAGCAAAGACCGTCGGAACGAACTTGGCGCGGTAGACGATCGCGTCGAGACGGGACTCCAGAAGACCGATCAGGTTTTCCGAGGTGTCGCCCTTGCGGCGGTCAGCTTCAGCGAAGATCGCGCGGAACTGCTTCTCGCGCAGGTCACCGTAGTAACCCTTCAGCTTCTGCTTGGCGCGCAGCTGCACACCGAAGTCGGAAAGCTTGCCCTTGCGGCGCTGGCCGTGCTGGCCCGGGCCGTATTCGCGGCGGTTCACCGGGGACTTAGGACGGCCCCAGATGTTTTCGCCCATACGGCGGTCGATCTTGTACTTGGACGATTCGCGCTTGCTCATCGTATTTCCTTTCAAAAAGTTAGGACGGTTTGTTGCCAAACCGCGCGAAGGAAACACGCCCTCCTTTGATCTCGTTTCCGAGACCCGACAGGATCTTTCCATTCGCGAACGGACAAGATCCACGGGACATGTCAAATGAAACACCGGACATTGCTGCCCGGTGCTGGGGCGGTCTTTAGGGATAAGTCACAGGATTGTCAAACAGAATCTGCCGCAGCAAGCCCGTTCTCGCCCGCCCGTTCCAGCGAACCGGCAAGTTTGCGCAAGAGCCCGGCCAGCGCCCGACGCTCGTCCTCGTCCAGCCCTTCGAGATGGCCGAGTTCCCGCTTCATGTCTTCGCGGAAGGCGGCTTCGGCACGGCGGATGCCATCTTCCGTCAGCGCCACCTCGAAGCTGCGCTTGTCCCCGGCAGAGCGCTCGCGCCGGATGAGCCCGGATTTCTCCAGCCTGTCCAGCCGGTGCGTCAGCCCGCCCGAGGAGATCATCAGAAGACTGTAGAGCTCCGTCGGGATCATTCTGTATGGCGGCCCAGCGCGCCGGATCGTCGCTATCACGTCAAACTCCCCGCGATCGAGATCGAATTCCGAGAATGTCGCCTCGATGGATGGCCGCACCAGATTAGAGATCCGGTAGATGCGTCCGAGAATGCTCATCGGCGTCGTATCGAGATTGGGCAGCTCTTCCGCCCAGAGAGCGCGCAGCCGGTCGACATGGTCTCGCTTTTCCATGGTCACTCCAAAACTATCTTGACGAGAAGATAAATTGGGAAGATTATCTTCTCGTGAAGATAAATATAGCGAACCTGCAGCGTGATCCAAGGAGGAAATCATGTTCCATGTCATACCGCGTGAAAGCCAGCAGCAGTTCGCCAATCGCACCATCCGTTTCGAGGGCGGCGATTACGGCGCGCCGGTCTCGATCTTCCTGATCGACAACGAGCCTGGCCAGGGGCCGGACCTGCATGTTCACCCCTATACGGAAATGTGGATCGTCCGCTCCGGCAAGGCGCGCTTTATCGTGGGCGAAGAGACGCTGGAGCCCAACGTCGGCGATATCGTTATCGTCAATGCCGAGACGCCACACTGCTTCAAGAATGTCGGAACAACGCGGTTGGAGCTCACCTGCATCCATGCCAGCCCCGAAATCATTCAGAGCTGGGTGTGACGCGGTTTATTCGGCCGCGCTTTTCAGAAAGTCGCTATCAGGCGCATCGGCCGAGCCCGGTGCTGTCTCAGCCTGCAGGTCCGGAAAGGCAACAATGCGCTTGCCACTGAAATCCGTGTGCACGACGATGAGCCCCTGCTCCTCGAAATAGCCGAGCAGCCGGCGCGCGCGCCTTGCCGAATGCGTGCCGTAAGCACGGGCGATACGGGCGTCCGAAGGGCAAGCCTCGCCGCCGATCGCAGCCTTCGCCATCATCAGGAACACGCCCTGCAGATCGTCGGTGACGCCGTTCGACAGCGAAAGTGCCGTCGCCCACGCTTCGCCTGCCGCCATTTCGGGATCGACGCCAGAGCGCGAAACCGCGACGCGCCGTCGGAATTCCGGCAGCGACATCGGCGGACCGGGAACGCGGCGCATGCGCAGCCGCACCAGGAATTCCTGATAGAGTAC
>UCCS01000225.1 GCA_900470965.1 Hyphomicrobiales bacterium | reverse complement strand
TAACGCAATTCCGGACGCAAAACCGCTGCACACTTTTGCTGGAATTGCTCTAGCTGTAAAATCGGCCGTCAACGGCGGCGAGGGGAGATCATGAAGGATATTCTGGAAGAGCTCGAACGCCGCCGTGGTATCGCTCGTCTCGGTGGCGGACAGGCGCGCATCGACGCGCAGCACCAGCGCGGCAAACTGACGGCACGCGAACGCATCGATCTCTTTCTCGACGAAGATTCCTTTGAAGAGTTCGACATGTTCGTGGAGCACCGCTCCACCGATTTCGGCATGGACAAGAGCCGCATTGCCGGCGACGGCGTGGTGACCGGCTGGGGCACGGTCAACGGCCGTACCGTCTTCGTCTTCGCCAAGGATTTTACCGTCTTCGGCGGCTCGCTCTCGGAAGCCCATGCCGAGAAGATCATCAAGGTGCAGGATATGGCGCTGAAGAACCGCGCGCCGATCATCGGCATCTATGATGCGGGCGGCGCGCGTATTCAGGAAGGTGTCGCGGCCCTTGGCGGTTATGCCGAGGTCTTCCAGCGCAATGTGCTGGCTTCTGGCGTTATTCCGCAGATCTCCGTCATCATGGGGCCGTGCGCTGGCGGCGACGTCTATTCGCCTGCCATGACGGATTTCATCTTCATGGTGCGCGATACGTCCTACATGTTCGTGACCGGTCCCGATGTGGTGAAGACCGTCACCAACGAGACTGTTACGGCCGAAGAACTCGGCGGCGCGAGCGTGCATACGACGCGCTCTTCGATTGCCGACGGCGCCTATGACAATGATGTCGATACGCTCCTGCAGGTGCGCCGGCTTATCGATTTCCTGCCGCAGTCGAACACCTCGCCGGTGCCTGAGATCGAATGTTACCAGTCGGTGACCGATGCCGACAATTCGCTGGATACATTGATCCCGGCCAATGCCAACAAGCCCTACGACATCAAGGAATTGATCCAGAAGGTGGCGGACGAGGGGGATTTCTTCGAGATACAGGCGAGCTTCGCCAAGAACATCGTCTGCGGCTTCGGGCGCATCGAGGGCTCGACTGTCGGTTTCGTCGCCAATCAGCCGATGATGCTTGCCGGCGTGCTCGACAGCGACGCCTCGCGCAAGGCGGCGCGCTTCGTGCGCTTCTGCGACTGCTTCAACATTCCGATCGTCACCTTCGTCGATGTGCCGGGCTTCCTGCCGGGCACGGCGCAGGAATATGGCGGGCTCATCAAGCATGGCGCCAAACTGCTCTTCGCCTATGCGGAGGCGACCGTGCCGAAGCTGACCGTCATTACCCGCAAGGCCTTCGGCGGCGCCTATGACGTGATGGCGTCGAAACATCTGCGGGGCGATCTCAACTATGCGTGGCCGACGGCGCAGATCGCCGTCATGGGCGCCAAGGGCGCCGTCGAAATCATCTTCCGCAAGGATATCGCCGATCCCGAAAAGATCGCGGCGCATACGAAAATGTATGAGGATCGCTTCCTGTCGCCTTTCGTGGCGGCCGAGCGGGGCTATGTCGACGAGGTGATCATGCCGCATTCGACACGGCGCCGACTGGCTCGCGGCCTGAAGATGCTGCGGAACAAGGATCTCAGCAATCCCTGGAAGAAGCACGACAACATCCCGTTGTGAACGAATAAAGGAGGTTCTTCAGGTGTTTATCCACTGTCGAAGTTGTGAACGCCTGTCAGCAAACTGTGTCTTCAATCCCTGTTAGAGACACGGTAACGCTCGACAGTACACCCTTAAGGAGAGTCTTTATGTCAACTTTCGAGCGTCTATCCGCCTACCGCCCCTATGGTCTGGCCGCTCTCAGAATCATGACCGCGCTTCTGTTCATCGAGCACGGAACGATGAAGCTTTTTGGCTTCCCGGCAGCGCAAGGCGACGGCCCGCTGTCCACTTTGTTCCTGATAGCGGCACTGCTGGAAACCTTCGGCGGTATCCTCATTCTCATCGGCTTCGCAACACGGCCGGTGGCCTTCCTGCTGTCGGGCGAAATGGCGATCGCCTATTTCATGGCGCATATGCCGCACAGCTTCTTCCCGGCTCTCAACCAGGGCGACGGCGCGATCCTGTTCTGCTTCGTCTTCCTCTACCTGTTCTTTGCCGGCGCCGGTGCATGGTCCGTCGATAACAGAAACGCGACAGCCTAAAGCGCGTCGCGATCTTTCAGATCGGCTTGCTGCGCTTTAGGTCTTTGTTTTTACGCGTGTCGTTGTCGCAAAACCGCAGCACACTTTTGCGCGACATGCTTTAACAGAAGAGGCTGCGGGTGCTTCATCGCCCGCAGCCTCTTCTTCATTTCAGATATTTCCTTTTCAGGCGGTCATTTTGAGGCCGGCGATGCCGGCGACGATCAGCGCGATGCAGATCAGACGAGAGGCGCTTGCCGCGTCCCCCAGAAGCCAGATGCCGAGCAGCACAGTGCCGACCGTGCCGATACCGGTCCAGATCGCATACGCGGTGCCAATGGGCAGGCTTTTGACGGCAAGACCGAGCAGGATGATACTCACCACCATGGAAATGACCGTGAGGATCGTCGGCATCGGACGGGTGAAGCCATCGGTATATTTCAGACCGATTGCCCAACCGCATTCAAAAAGGCCAGCGAGAAAAAGTAGGAACCAAGCCATCATACTCTCCTTGTCAAGAGCGAGGCCGTCCCCGCGACTTTGCGCCCGGACTGATCCAAGCGCCGCAGTCGTCTGCGTCACATCCCATATGTGCGAGGGAACGGCCGAGTTCAAGCTAGGAATTGGCATAGCTGCCATGCCACCCGATTTCAGCGCGCAAGGCGATGATCATGCATTCTTTGCCCGGCGGCAGAGACGGTCGAAGGTTTCCAGGAAACGCGAACGGTCCTTCGGGCTGAAGGAAGCGTTGTAGCCCTTGCTCTCGCCGGTTTCACGCAGATGCGCGCCGAGATCGCGCATGGCACTTGCCATGCCTATATTGGTTTCATCAAAGACGCGACCGGTCGGGCCTGTGACAAAGGAGCCCTTGGCAACGCAACGAACCGCAAGCGGCACATCGGCGGTGACGACCACATCTGTCGGGCCGGTATTGTCGGCAATCCAGT
>UCCS01000119.1 GCA_900470965.1 Hyphomicrobiales bacterium | reverse complement strand
GTTCAGGTCGCCGTCGAGCTCTTCTGCGGGAATGAGATTGCCGATGACGAAATCGAAGCGGTCACTCTTCTTGTTCAGAAGTTCATAGAAGACCGTCATGTCGCGCAGTTCGGTCGACCATTTGGCAAACCAGTAGAAAAGCCCGGAATTGCGCGCTGTCATGTGAACAGGGAGGATCGGCAGACCGTATTTACGGGCAAGGCCGACGGCAGAGGTTTTCCACGGCCGCTCGTTCAATCGCCCATTTGCCCAATAGGCGATACGGCCCGAAGGGAACAGCACGGTCGCCTTGCCCTCCTTCACCGCAAGGTTGGTGAGCTGCAGCGTCTCGCGCGCCTTGAGCTTGCTCTTGAATTCCTCGCGCCATTCGACCGGGATGATCATCTCCGCAAAGCGTGGGTTGACGCGCACCGCATCGCGGTTGGCGAAGAACATCATGTCCGGGCGGCGCGTCTTCAGGAGATCGAACACCGCCACGCCATCGGCAATGCCGGTTGGATGATTGCTGACGAGAATGAAGCCGCCGGATGCCGGAATGCGCTCGGCATTGGTGACATTGATATCGAGCTTCAGCAGGTTGCTCATATATTCGAACGACTGGAAGCCCGGCATGTTGGCAACGTCATTGGCGAATTCGATCGCCTTGTTGTAGCGCAGCAGCGTATAGAGAAACGGCCGCATGAGCGGCCACAGAGGATGGCGGACGATCTTCTGTCCGCGCTCGGCAATCAGCATATCGACGATATGGCCGGGCTTTCCGTGTGAAACCAGGGCAATCGCTTCCGCGAGCTGTCCAAAGGCCGTCATGGAATCGCGCCGTGCCATGAAAATTCCTGTTTTACGGAAGCTATAAGCTATCTCAATGAATTATGATCGATACATGACAAGGGCTTGGCAAGCATTAGCAATTCCATAACGCCACTGTTTCAGAATTGGCGTCACCAAAAGCAAATTCAAGAGCCAAAATCATGAATGAACTCCTGATCATCGCCGATCCGCACCTGATGACGGAACGCAGCGCCTGGCTCGAAAACCTTGCCCAGGAGCGCCGCCTTTCCGACCATACGCTCGATGCCTACGAGCGTGACACGCGTCAGTTCCTGACCTTCATGACCGGTCATCTCGGTGGCCCGACAACGCTGCGCGATATCGAAACGCTGCGCCCGGCAGACTTCCGCGCCTTTCTGGCCGCCCGGCGCAAGGAGGGCTCCGGCGCTCGCTCGGTTGCTCGCAATCTCGCCGGCATTCGCTCCTTTCTGCGTCACCTTGAAAAGAAGGGCCTCGTGAATGCCGCGGGCGCCGGCGCCGTGCGATCCCCGAAGCAACCGAAATCTCTTCCGAAGCCTCTTTCAGACAGACAGGCCATCACCGTAGTCAGCAACGAAGCCCAGCTCCATGACGAGCCATGGATTGCCGCGCGCGATGCCGCCGTTATGACGCTGCTTTATGGTTGCGGCCTGCGCATTTCCGAAGCACTCGACCTGACGCCTGCTGATATCAGGACCGGCACCACCACGCTGCGCATCACCGGTAAAGGCAACAAGACGCGCCTCGTGCCGTTGTTGCCCATCGTTTTCGAAGCCGTTGAGAAATACCGAACGCTCTGCCCCTTTCATCTTGACGAAGGCGAGCCGCTCTTTCGCGGCGCCCGCGGCGGTAAGCTGCAGCCTGCCATCATCCAGCGCGCCATGCAGAAATTACGCAGTGCCTTCGGCCTGCCGGAAACGGCGACCCCGCATGCACTGCGCCACTCCTTCGCCACGCATCTGCTGGCCGGCGGCGGTGACCTGCGCACCATTCAGGAGTTGCTCGGCCATGCCAGCCTTTCCACCACGCAGGTCTATACCGGCGTCGATGCATCAAGGCTTCTGGAGGTGTATGATAGGGCGCATCCGCGTGCGTAAGCCTTCGTTAACGCTGTCTCTTAAAGGAATATGCGCAAGCCCGGCGTAGAGCATGAGGCTTGAAGCACATGTGACCGGATTACCATCATGACGATCTCCATCGGCCACCGCACTTTCCATATCGCGCAGCCGGGCAGTATCCTGCTCTGGCTGATCGCCGCTTTTCACATGCTGCTTGCCGCCGCATTGCTCGCTGCCGTCTTTTCCGTCACGCCGGCCGATGCCGCCGAAGATAGCTGCACCGGAAAGAACTTGCTCACGGAGTTGCAGCAGAACGAACCGGGCCGGTATGCCGAAGCGGTGAAAGAGGCAGATGCCACACCGAACGGCAAAGGCGTTTTCTGGAAGATCGAAAAACTGGGCCTCAAAACTTCCTGGCTGCTCGGCACCATGCACGTCACCGATCCACGCGTCTTGAACCTGCCGCCCCGCGCGCAGGAAGCCCATGACGGTGCCGATACTGTCGTCATCGAGTCCGACGAAATCCTCGATGAGAAGAAGGCCACTGCATCACTTCTGATGAGACCGGACCTGATGATGTTCACGGACGGTACGACCATCGAAAAGCTTCTTTCGCCTGAGGACTATACCCGCCTCGAGGCCGGACTGAAGCAGCGCGGCATCCCGCTCTCGGCCGTTTCGCGCATGCGCCCCTGGATGATCGCAAGCGCTGTCGCACTTCCCGCCTGCGAGATCGCCCGCAAGGCCAAGGGAGTGCAGTTCCTCGACCAGAAGATCGCTGCCGATGCGGCCGCTGAAGGCAAGCAGGTCAAGGGGCTGGAAACCCTGGCCGAGCAGCTGCAGGCCATGGCCGAGCTGCCGATCGAATTTCATCTGAAGTCGCTGATCGAAACCTTGGAACTCGGAGCCAAGATGAACGACGTTGTCGAAACCATGACCGCCATCTATCTCTCCGGCGATATCGGCATGACCATGCCGATGCTGAAGACCGTATCGCCGGAAGGCAGCGACGAGAGCAGCGATTACGCCGCCTTCGAACAGCGCATCATCCTCGACCGCAACAAGGTGATGGCCGAACGCGCCGCCCCCATCCTCGCCAACGGCAACGTCTTCATGGCCGTCGGTGCCCTTCACCTCCCAGGCAAGGATGGTGTCATCGAACTGCTGCGTCAGCAGGGTTTCACGGTCACCGCGGTCAACTGACCGTCGTCCTTCTCAGCCCATCGTCATCCGCCGCAATACATCTGTCTTCCAATAGAACTGGTGGACCAGCGCACCAAAGACATGCGCGACGATGACGATCCAGAGGATGAGCTTCAGGACGTCGGCATGCAGCGCGCCCAATGCTTCCACACCCAAATAATAGACCGCGATGCCTGAAGCCGGCAGGGCGAGCAGCAAGAGGCTCGCATGCGCCAGCCGTGCGGCGAGCCGAAAGATCGCCGGTTCGTCTGCGGCTTCAGGCGGTACGCCCTGCACGAAGCGCAGGCCGAGTCTCAGGATTGTCATAAGCAGGATTGCGATACCGACATAGGCGTGGATATTGGCCGAAGCGATCTGTTCGGGTGATGGCGTGCCGCCATGGCGGATAAGCCGGTACCAGGCATTCATGCCATCAGGGAAAAGAAGGTTGAAGAGGACCAGGAGCACGGTCGCCCAGTGAAGGAAACGCTGGGAGAGACTGTAGCCGGACACGACACGATCATTCATTTTCTTGGCTTTCGTCAAATAGTTAGCGAAACTTGCCCACCAAATAAAAACGCCGCCTGCCCGAAGGCAAGCGGCATTATGAATGATTGCTGATATTTAATCTTACAGATGGATCGGCTTGAAGAAGGCGGCCAGTGCTGCCTCCTTCACGGCCTCCGACATGGTCGGATGCGCATGGCAGGTGCGGCCGAGGTCTTCTGCCGAACCACCGAATTCCATCAGCACGGTAATCTCGTGGATCATCTCGCCGGCGCCGAAGCCGACGATATGACCGCCGAGCACCTGGTCGGTTTCCTTGTCGGACAGGATCTTCACGAAACCTTCGGTCGCCAGCATCGCGCGGGCGCGGCCGTTTGCTGTGAACGGGAACTTGCCCACCTTGTAAGCGACACCGGCGGCCTTCAGCTCTTCCTCAGTCTTGCCGACGGAGGCGACCTCCGGCTGCGTGTAGACGACGCTCGGGATGACGTCATAGTTCACATGACCGTGCTGGCCAGCGAGGATTTCGGCAAGTGCCACACCTTCGTCTTCGGCCTTGTGCGCCAGCATCGGACCCGTCACGACGTCGCCGATCGCGTAGATACCTTCGACATTGGTCTTGAAGTGGCTGTCGATTTCAACACGACCGCGATTGTCGAGCTTGACGCCAGCTTCTTCGAGACCAAGGCCTGCCGTGTAGGGAATGCGGCCAGTGGAAATCAGGACGACATCCGCTTCAAGCGTCTGCGTAGCGCCGCCAGCGACCGGCTCGAATGTCACCTTGGCGCCCTTGGCGCCCTTCTCGACGCCAGTCACCTTGGAACTCAGCTTGATGTCGATGCCCTGCTTGCCGAGCATGCGCTGGAACTGCTTTGAGACATCGGCATCCATCGCGCCGAGGATCTTGTCGAGAAATTCGATGACGGTGACCTTCGCACCGAGTCGCGACCAGACCGAACCAAGCTCGAGGCCGATGACACCGCCACCAACGACGATCATCGTTTCCGGCACTTTTTCCAGTGCAATGGCGCCGGTGGAGGATACGATGATCTTCTCATCGATATCGACCTTTACGCCCGGAATGCCGGCGACGTCGGAACCGGTGGCAATGACGATGTTCTTGCCTTCGATTTCTTGAACCGTGCCGTCTTCGGCGGTCACCGAGACCTTGCCGGCGGAGACGATCTTGCCGGTGCCGTGGAAGGCATCGATCTTGTTCTTCTTGAAGAGGAAGGCAACGCCGTCGACGTTCGACTTTACCGTCGCATCCTTGTGCGCCAGCATCCTTTCGAGATTGAGCTTCGGAGCGGCGACCTCGATGCCGAGCTCTTCCATGTGATGCGTTGCGTGGAACATCTCGGAAGCGTGCAGCAGCGCCTTGGAGGGGATGCAGCCGACATTCAGGCAGGTGCCGCCGTAAGTGGCGCGCTTCTCGACGACGGCAACCTTGAGGCCGAGTTGCGCAGCCTTGATTGCCGCGACATAGCCGCCAGGGCCGGTTCCGATAACAATCACATCATAGGACATTACTTTTTCCCTTTGCGTTATTGACTAGCGCCCGCCGCTCACATTGAGGATCGCGCCTGTTATGTACGATGCCGAAGACGAAAGCAGATAGACGATCGCATCGGCCACCTCCTCCGCCTGTCCGGTTCGCTTCATCGGGATCGATGAAGCCATTTCTTTCGGCCTGTCCGGCTGCCCGCCGGAGGCATGAATATCCGTTTCGATGATGCCGGGACGGATCGCATTCACCCTGATACCCTCGGCCGCGACTTCCTTGGAAAGTCCGATCGTGAACGTATCGATGGCTGCCTTCGATGCGGCATAGTCGACATATTGTGCCGGCCCGCCAATCACCGCCGCCATGGAGGAGACATTGACGATCGCGCCGCCTTGTCCGCCATGCCGGGTGGACATGCGCCGCACTGCCTCGCCGGCGCAAAGGATCGAACCCGTCACATTGATCCGCATCATCCGCTCGAGGCGCTCGGCCGACATTTCATCGACACGTGCGATGTAATCGACAATACCGGCATTGTTCACCAGCCCATCCAGCCGCCCGAAATGCCTATCGATCGCCTCGAACATCGAGACGATATCGGCGGCATTGCCGACATCGCCCTTGATCGCGATCGCATTACCGCCAGCCTTCTTGATCTCCGAGACCACGGCATTTGCCGCCTCTTCATTCGAGGCATAGTTCACAGCAACGCGCCAGCCGTGACGCGCGGCAGCCAGGCAGGCTGCAGCACCTATGCCACGGCTACCACCGGTAACGAGAAGAACGGGACTGTCGGTCATTGTGCACATCCCTTGAAATCGAGGACGTCCCAGGGAGCGACGGTCGCCTTGCCGTCACCCCAGGCGGAAGACTGGCGGATCGCTGGGCCGAGGCCGGGAAAGACGATCTTTTCGGTTGCCGGGCTGTCGCCGGACTGCAGGTTATCGAGCCCGCCATCGGCACTTGCGCGATAGACGAAGCCCTGCCAGACCGTGCAGCCATCGAGATCGGCACCCGTGACATCGCCATCCGGGCAGTTGAACAGGACCATGCCCATGGTGCGCTCCGGATCGTCCGAGGACATGACATAGCCATCCATGACGACTGAGGTTTTGAGCGCCCTGAGCTTGAACTGGTGGCTTGACGACACGGCTTCAGACGTGATCGGCGAAAAGCGTAGTTCGTAGGCGCCGTCACGATCGGCGTAGATCGCCTTGCCCTGCTGGCAATCGGCAGCAACGGCCGAAGCCGGCGCGCAGGAAAGCACGGCGATCATCATCGCAACTACACTTCTCCACTTGGTCAGCATGCGGCCTGCCCGTTCATTTGTGGTTCGGCTCCCTGCGCCCGTCGGCATTCTCGGTGACCTGGAAATCCGTCAGCAGCACCAGCGGACGCCCGTCCTTGTCCAGTCCCCAGAATACCGGATAGAAGCCATCGCCCCAGCCGCTCCAGAATATCGCCACATTGCCCTTCTTGCCGGCGATCGGCCGGTGCAGGTCATAGACCCCCTTGTTGGCATCGAGTTCGGAGGCGACCACGTCATAATAGTTCACGTCGGAATCCGGCTTTGCAGCCTGCACCTGCTGCTCGCGTTCCCCGATCAGATCAAGCGTGTCCGCATCCATGTAGCTGCCGAGACCGGCATCTACGGGATAGCCGAAGATCTCGTCATCCTTCAGCGTAGCGACATCCTGGCCCGGAATGGTCGCAAGCTCCCAGTGATCGGGCTTGCCCTCGGCAATGCGCATGCTTGACGCCGCAACCCGCCCGAAAGCCTCGTAGAGCCGTACCGGATATTCACCGACAGGAACCGTCTTTGCCAATGCCGGCCGATCCGGCTGTGCCAACGGATCGGCGGCAACGATACGGCCCGAGGTCAGTTCGACATTGCCCATGTCGACAGTCTTGATGTGGCGTGCGAAAAGCTCGGCATCATCAAGCGATACGAAGTCGAAATTGCTGCTCGCCTTGTTCACATCGAAGGCGAGAGCCGAGACCGGCATGAAGGCAACCGTGGCGCAGAACACTGCGCCCGCCGCTCGCATAATCCGGTCTCGCATGGCAGATCGCTCCGCTTAGAGGTCCAGAACCAGACGTTCCGGATCTTCCAGGCTTTCCTTGACGCGCACGAGGAAGGTCACGGCTTCCTTGCCGTCGACGATGCGGTGGTCGTAGGAGAGGGCCAGATACATCATCGGGCGGATGACAACCTGACCGCCGATGGCGACCGGGCGCTCCTGGATCTTGTGCATGCCGAGAATGCCCGACTGCGGCGCGTTCAGGATCGGCGAAGACATCAGCGAGCCGTAGACGCCACCATTGGTGATGGTGAAGGTGCCGCCCTGCATCTCGGCCATCGAGAGCGAGCCGTCACGGGCTGCCTTGGCAAGACGGCCGAGCTCCTTCTCGATTTCGGCGATCGACATCTGGTCGGCGTCACGGATGACGGGAACGACGAGGCCCTTGTCGGTACCGACAGCCATGCCGACATGGCAGTAGTTCTTGTAGATGATGTCGGTACCGTCGATCTCGGCGTTGACGGCCGGCAGTTCCTTGAGCGCGTGCGTGACGGCCTTGGTGAAGAAGCCCATGAAGCCGAGCTTCACGCCGTGCTTCTTCTCAAAGACATCCTTATACTTGTTGCGCAGGTCCATGACGGCCTTCATGTCCACCTCGTTGTAGGTGGTCAGCATGGCAGCCGTGTTCTGCGCATCCTTGAGGCGCTTGGCGATCGTCTGGCGCAGGCGCGTCATCTTCACGCGCTCTTCGCGTCCCGCATCTTCTACCGTCGAAGGACCGCGCGGAGCGGCAGGCGCTGCCGGTGCAGCGGCTGGAGCTGCTGCAGCCTTGGCGACAGCGGCGATGACATCACCCTTCAAAACCTGGCCGCGCTTGCCGCTGCCATCAACCTGATCGGCCGAGAGATTGTTTTCCGCCAGCATCTTTGCCGCAGCCGGAGCCGGCGGCATGGAGGATACGGAGGCGGCCGGAGCAGCAGCGGCAGCAACCGGAGCAGTTGGCGTCGGAGCAGGTGCAGCAGGTGCTGCTGCCGGGGCAGCCGCAGCTGGAGCAGCTGCGGCAGCCGCACCTTCGGCGATCTGGCCGAGAAGCGCACCGAGACCAACCGTCTCGCCAGCCTGGGCGACGATTTCCGAAAGCGTGCCGGATGCCGGAGCCGGAACTTCGATGGTCACCTTGTCGGTTTCAAGCTCGAGAATGGGCTCGTCGGCCTTCACGGCATCGCCGACCTTCTTGAACCAGGTGCCGACGGTTGCCTCGCTGACGGATTCACCGAGTGTTGGAACGCGGATTTCTGTGGCCATTGTTCAAATCCTGATTGTGCTTGTTATCGTGTTAGACAGCGGTCCCGGCTTAGGGCCGGAGAATGACGGAGGGCATTGGCAAGACGTCGAAACGAAAACCGAAGCCGGAAGTGATGATCGGGTCCGCATCGGCAAGCCCCTGCGCTGCTGCCTGGTCTGCAACCTCGACGACCGCGATACCGAAAGCCCCTTCACCCTCGAAGACAGGACCAACGGCAATCGCCGATCCTGCAAGAACGTTCTGGTGCCAATATTCGGCATGGCGTTTCATCGCCGCCATTTCCTCCCCGGTCCCGTCATGCGGGAATGTGGAGCGCGGCGGCACAAGTCTCATGAAGAAATATGCCATCGCGCTCCCCCTTTTTTGTTAGCCGCCCAGCGCATCCTCGAGGAACGCGGCGAGCTGCGACAGATGCTTGGACATCAGGCCCGTTGCCGGCGAAGCGGCGGCCGGGCGACCCGTATAGCGAACGCGCTGGTACTTCGCATCGATATGGGCGAGCACCCATTCCAGATACGGGTCGATGAACGACCATGCACCCATGTTCTTCGGCTCTTCCTGGCACCACACCATCTCTGCATTCCGGAAGCGGGACAGCTCGTTGATGAGCGCCTTGGCCGGGAACGGATAGAGCTGCTCGATACGCAGCAGGTAGATGTCGTCGATACCGCGCTTTTCGCGCTCTTCCAGCAGGTCGTAATAGACCTTGCCGGTGCAGATGACGACGCGACGGATCTTGGCATCCTTCTGCAGCTTGATCGGACCGTCCTTGATGACCTCCGCATCGTCCCACAGGAGACGGTGGAAGGAGGATTCGCCAGCCATTTCGGCAAGCGTCGAGACAGCGCGCTTGTGGCGCAGCAGCGACTTCGGCGTCATCAGGATCAGCGGCTTGCGGAAATCGCGCTTCAGCTGGCGGCGCAGGATGTGGAAGTAGTTCGCCGGCGTCGTGACGTTGGCGACCTGCATGTTGTCTTCCGCGCAGAGCTGGAGATAGCGCTCCAGACGGGCGGACGAGTGTTCCGGACCTTGGCCTTCATAGCCATGCGGCAGCAGGCAGACGAGGCCCGACATGCGCAGCCACTTGCGTTCGCCAGACGAGATGAACTGGTCGAACACGACCTGCGCACCGTTTGCGAAGTCACCGAACTGGGCTTCCCAGAGCGTCAGCGCATTCGGACGAGCCAGCGAATAGCCGTATTCGAAGCCGAGAACGGCTTCTTCCGAAAGCATCGAGTTGATGACTTCGTAACGGGCCTGTGTCGGCGACAGGTTCGCAAGCGGAATGTAGCGCTCTTCGGTTTCCTGATCGTAGAGAACCGAGTGGCGCTGCGAGAAGGTACCGCGTTCGCAATCCTGACCGGACAGACGGATCTTGTGGCCTTCGACGACGAGCGCACCGAAAGCCAGCGCTTCGGCCATCGCCCAGTCGAGGCCTTCACCGCTCTGGACCATGTTGGCGCGGTTTTCCATGAAGCGCTGGATCGTGCGATGCGCGTTGAATCCAGCCGGAATCTCCGACAGCTTGCGGCCGATATCCTTGAGCGTCTTCATCGGCACGGCGGTTTTGCCGCGACGCTGTTCGTCGGCATTGTCAGCCGTGCGCAGGCCGGACCATTCGCCGTCCAGCCAGTCGGCCTTGTTCGGCTTGTAGTGCTGGCCGGCCTCGAACTCCTGCTCGAGATGGGCGCGCCAGTCGGCCTTCATCTTTTCGACTTCGCCGTCGGTGAGCAGGCCTTCGCGAACGAGACGGTCAGCATAGAGCTGCAGGACTGTCTTGTGACCACGAATGACCTTGTACATCTTCGGCTGCGTGAAGGACGGCTCATCGCCTTCATTGTGGCCGTAGCGGCGATAGCAGAACATGTCGAGCACGACAGGCTTGTGGAATTTCATGCGGAATTCCATCGCGATCTTCGCCGCATAGACCACGGCTTCCGGATCGTCGCCATTGACGTGCAGGATCGGTGCTTCGATCATCTTGGCGACGTCGGACGGATAGGGCGACGAGCGCGAAAAGGCCGGGTTCGTGGTGAAGCCGATCTGGTTGTTGATGATGACGTGCATCGTGCCGGCAACGCGATGGCCGCGCAGACCGGACAGGCCGAGGATTTCGGCAATGACGCCCTGGCCGGCAAAGGCCGCGTCGCCGTGGATCAGGAGCGGCAGAACCTTGGCGCGTTCCGACAGCGGAATGATGTCGCCGTCCCAGACGGTGGCACTCATGTCCTGCTTGGCGCGCGCCTTGCCCATGACGACCGGGTCCACGATCTCGAGGTGCGACGGGTTTGCCGTCAGCGAGACGTGCACCTTGTTGCCGTCGAATTCGCGGTCGGAGGAAGCACCCAGATGGTACTTCACGTCGCCTGAACCTTCGACCTCATCAGGCGCATAGGAGCCGCCCTTGAACTCGTGGAAGATGGCGCGGTGCGGCTTGCCCATGACCTGGGAAAGCACGTTCAGGCGACCGCGATGGGCCATGCCGAACACGGCTTCCTTGAGGCCGAGATGGCCGCCACGCTTGAGGATCTGTTCGAGTGCCGGGATCAGTGATTCACCGCCGTCCAGGCCGAAGCGCTTGGTGCCCTTGAACTTGACGTCGAGGAACTGTTCGTAGCCTTCGGCTTCGACGAGCTTGGCGAGGATCGCCTTCTTGCCTTCAGCCGAGAAAGCAACGCCCTTGTCCGGACCTTCGATACGTTCCTGGATCCATGCCTTTTCTTCCGGATTGGAAATGTGCATGAATTCGACGCCGAGGGTCGAGCAATAGGTGCGCTCGAGGATCTCGATCATCTCGCGGAGGGTCGCATATTCGAGGCCGAGCACGTTATCGATGAAGATCTTGCGATCGTAGTCGGCAGCCGTGAAGCCGTAATTTTCGGGCGAAAGCTCGTGATAGTCGTCGACCGGGGCGGCGATGCCAAGCGGATCGAGCTTGGCGTGCAGATGGCCACGCATGCGATATGCGCGGATCATCATGATGGCGCGGACGGAATCGCGCGTCGCCTGCAGCACGTCGGCGGCGCCTGCCGGCTGGCCGGCGGCTTCGGCCTTCGCCTTTACCTTGGTCTCGATGACCTTTTCGACGATGCCCCAGTCGCCGTCGAGCGCCGAGACGAGATCGCCGCTTGCCTGCAGCGGCCAGTTCTTCTTGCGCCAGGATGCTCCCTTGGCCGCCTTCTTCACATCAGCAGGATCGTCTTCCAGCGCCTTGAAGAAGGACCGCCACTGATCGTCGACCGAGTTGGGATCGTCTTCATAACGGGCGTAGAGCTGCTCGATATAGGCAGCATTGGCGCCATCCAGAAACGAGGTGATCTGAAATTGCTCGTTGGCTTCTTGCCGTGCCATGGTGTTACGCGGACGCTTCCGCCCGCCTCCTGACTTAGATGAATTTGCCGGCTTCATCGCCGGCTGCCGCATTCCGATTGCCGCCTGTCCGCGGCGCATCCGCATTGAGTAAGTGGAGAGCCGGGCGGAGGCCAGGATGCCGTTCCTCCGCCCGGGGTATATAAGTTGGTTTAGCCCTTGAGGACTTCAACCAGCGTCTTGCCGAGGCGAGCCGGAGACGGCGACACCTTGATGCCTGCCGATTCCATCGCCGCGATCTTCGATTCAGCGTCGCCCTTGCCACCGGAAACCACAGCACCTGCATGGCCCATCGTGCGGCCCTTCGGCGCCGTACGGCCCGCGATGAAGCCCGCCATCGGCTTCTTGCGGCCCTTCTTGGCCTCGTCCTTGAGGAACTGCGCTGCGTCTTCTTCAGCCGAACCGCCGATTTCGCCGATCATGATGATCGAGGTCGTGGCTTCGTCGGCGAGGAACATTTCGAGCACGTCGATGAATTCGGTGCCCTTGACCGGGTCGCCGCCGATGCCGACAGCCGTCGTCTGGCCGAGACCTTCGTTGGAGGTCTGGAAGACAGCTTCGTAGGTCAGCGTGCCGGAGCGGGAAACGATACCGACCGAACCCTTGCGGAAGATCGAGCCCGGCATGATACCGATCTTGCATTCTTCCGGCGTCAGGATGCCTGGGCAGTTCGGGCCGAGCAGGCGCGACTTGGAGCGCTCGAGGCGAGCCTTGACGCGAACCATGTCCAGGACCGGGATACCTTCGGTGATACAGGTGATGAACGGGATCTCGGCGTCGATCGCCTCGATGATCGCATCGGCTGCGCCTGCCGGCGGAACATAGATGACGGACGCGTTGGCGCCGGTCTTTTCCTTGCCTTCGGCAACGGTTGCGAAGATCGGCAGGCCTTCGCCCTTGGAGCCGGTCCAGGTTTCGCCACCCTTCTTCGGGTGAATACCACCGACCATCTGCGTGCCGTAGTAAGCAAGCGCCTGTTCGGTGTGGAATGTACCGGTCTTGCCGGTCAGACCCTGAACCAGGATCTTGGTGTCTTTGTTGACGAGAATAGACATGCGGGGCCTTTGTCTAGAAGAGGTTGGAAGACGTGAGAGACGAGCGACGATAGATGCCGCTGACGATCTCCTGCCAAGTATCGCTGCCTGCAGGCGAAAAGCTGACGCCCATCCGGTAGCAGTCTTCATTTTCAAATGTGAACGCGGTGCGCTGCCTTCCGCGCGGAGAAGTCTTGATCAGCACCAGTTCATCGCCATTCCACGCGCCGGAAGCCGGCGTGGGCGGAGCAAAACCGACGCTGTCGAACTGGTAGAGTTTGTAGCTCTGGTTCGAACTATCGAAGCCGAAAACATTGCGGGCTTCGAAGGAAACTTCGCCGTCGCGCATTTGGCAGTAACGCTGCTCGAGGAAAAATCCGCCGAACAGCGCCTCGCCAGAAAGCGAAGCGCTGGCCTTGCCTTCCTTTGTCCACGCCGAAGCCGCGACATGCTCTTCCCCCTCCCAGACACCGGCAAAGGCATCGAGGCGGAGATGAGCAGCACTGGGCGTGGACTGGAAAGCCATGACCGTTCTCAACCGTTGATCGCAGCGACGATCTTCTTGGCCGCATCGTCGAGATCGTCAGCCGCCGTGATCGCCAGACCCGATTCGTTCAGGATCTTCTTGCCGAGATCGACATTCGTGCCTTCAAGGCGAACGACGAGCGGAACCTTGAGACCGACTTCCTTGACCGCGGCAATGACGCCCTCGGCGATGACATCGCACTTCATGATGCCGCCGAAGATGTTGACGAGAATGCCTTCGACCTTGGGGTCAGCGGTGATGATCTTGAAGGCCGCAGCGACCTTCTCCTTGCCGGCGCCGCCGCCGACGTCGCAGAAGTTCGCCGGCTCCTTGCCGTAAAGCTTGATGATGTCCATCGTCGCCATGGCAAGGCCNNCCGTTGACCATGCAGCCGATGTTGCCGTCGAGCGCGACATAGGCGAGGTCCCACTTGGAGGCCTCGATTTCCTTCGCGTCCTCTTCCGTCTCGTCGCGAAGCGTCTTCACGTCATCGTGGCGGAAAAGCGCGTTGCCATCGAAAGACATCTTTGCATCGAGGACGCGCAGGTGGCCATCCTTCATGACGATCAGCGGATTGACCTCAAGCAGAGCCATGTCCTTTTCGCCGAAGGCTTTATAGAGCGCCGGGAAGAGCGTCTTGGCGTCTTCTGCAGCTGCACCGTCGAGCTGAAGCGCCTTGGAGATCGCTGCAACGTCGGCAGCCGTCACACCAGCTTCCGGATCGATGGCGATCGTGTGGATCTTCTCAGGCGTATCGTGAGCGACTGCTTCGATATCCATGCCGCCTTCGGTCGAAACGACGAAGGCCACCTTGCCGACCGAACGGTCGACCAGGAGCGAGCAATAGAGCTCGCGAGCAATGTCGGCACCGTCTTCGATGTAGAGGCGATTGACCTGCTTGCCGGCTTCGCCGGTCTGCGCGGTTACCAGCGTATTGCCAAGCATTTCCTTGGCATGCGCAACGACTTCATCGATCGACTTGGCGAGACGGACACCACCCTTGGCATCCGGGCCGAGTTCCCTAAACTTGCCCTTGCCGCGGCCGCCTGCATGGATCTGGCTCTTGACCACGTAGAGCGGGCCGGGAAGCGACCTGGCGGCAGCCTCGGCTTCTTCAACCTTGAGGATCGCCACACCCTGCGCGACCGGCGCGCCATAGCCCTTCAGCAGAGCCTTGGCCTGATATTCATGAATGTTCATGGGTTTATCCCTATTTCGATAACTTCAGCGCACCAGTTACTTGAGGGTGGGCGCGATGTTGATGCAGGCTTCGCAGAGACCGGCAACGGCGCCGACGGACTTGTCGAAGGCTTCCTTCTCGGTCTTGTTGAGGTCGATCTCGATGATGCGCTCGACGCCGCCGGCACCGATGACGGTGGGAACGCCGACATACATGTCCTTCACGCCGTACTGGCCCGTGAGGTGGGCAGCGCAGGGCAGAACGCGCTTCTTGTCCTTGAGGTAGGATTCGGCCATTTCGATCGCGGAAGCGGCCGGAGCGTAATAGGCCGAACCGGTCTTGAGCAGGCCGACGATTTCGGCGCCGCCGTCACGGGTGCGCTGGATGATTTCTTCGAGGCGTTCCTTGGTGACCCAGCCCATGGTGACGAGGTCGGTCAGCGGAATGCCGCCAACGGTCGAATAACGGGCGAGCGGCACCATAGTGTCGCCGTGGCCGCCGAGAACGAAGGCCGTGACGTCCTGAACGGAAACGTTGAATTCCTTCGCGAGGAAAAGACGGAAGCGCGAAGAGTCGAGAACGCCGGCCATGCCGACGACCTTGTTGGCCGGGAGGCCGGAGAACTTCTGCAACGCCCAGACCATCGCGTCGAGCGGGTTGGTGATGCAGATCACGAAAGCGTTCGGGGCATACTTCTTGATGCCGGCGCCGACCTGCTCCATGACCTTGAGGTTGATGCCGAGAAGGTCATCGCGGCTCATGCCCGGCTTGCGCGGAACGCCGGCCGTGACGATGCAGACGTCAGCGCCTTCGATCGCGGAATAGTCGCTGGCGCCGGTCAGATTGGCGTCGAAGCCTTCAACCGGGGAGGACTGTGCGATGTCGAGACCCTTGCCCTGGGGAATACCGTCGGCGATGTCGAAGAGGACGATGTCGCCCAGCTCCTTCAGGCCGGCGAGATGCGCCAGCGTGCCACCAATCATGCCAGAACCGATGAGTGCGATCTTGTTACGCGCCATTTCGCTTTTCCTTTGCGATCAAAATCCGTCGGGCGACGCGCGGGCATCGCCCAATGCCGCAATCGCATAGACCTAAAGCCAAAAAATGGCAATCCATTATTTTTGGTGCAGCAATTTCAATCGTTTAGATATTAAAATTCTTACGTAAACGTAAGATTAATTGTCACCAAAGTGTTACTCGGCAGCTCGCCGTTCATGATGCGCCGCAAGATATTCCGCGCTTCTCATCTCAAAAAGACGAGATGCCGTACGATCGAATTCAAAGCCTTCGGTGCCGCGTCTTTCGACGAGCAGATCTTCGGGCATGGCGGCGGCGGAAGCATAGAGGCGGGTGCCATGATCGTAGAACGTATCGATCATAATGATGAAGCGTTTGATCTGGTTCCGCTTTTCAGGGCCGAGCAAGGGAATGTGATCGAGGAAGATCGTATCGAAGCGTTCGGCGATGGCGAGGAAATCGACTGCACCCAACGGCTTTTCGCAGAGATCGGAGAAGGAGAATCGCGCCATGCGATCGACGGCGAGCGGCACATGGATTGCCCGCCCCTTCATGGCAATGTCCGTCGGCTGCGCCTTGCGACCGTGCAGCGCCTGCGTCCAGGACGCGTCCATTGCCATGTCGGTGCGCTCGTCGATCGGGATGAGATAGACCGGCTGACTGTTCAGCTTCTCCATCCGGTAGTCGGTCGGTGAATCGAGCGAGACGATCTCGACATGTTTTTTGAGGAGACCGACGAAAGGCAGGAAAAGCCCGCGATTGAGGCCGTCATTGTAGAGATTGTCGGGCTCGACGTTCGAGGTCGCCACCAGCACGCAGCCGCGCGCAAAAAGCTCGGAAAACAGCCGTGACAGGATCATCGCATCGGCGATATCGGTGACGGTGAATTCGTCGAAGCAGAGAAGTTCCGCTTCCTCGAAAAGGGCAGCGGCGACCGGCGGCATCGGATCGGCCTGCTTCGTCTCGCCGTTCTTCAGCTTTTGCCGATGGGCGGCGATGCGATTGTGCACATCAGCCATGAACTCATGGAAATGCGCGCGCCGCTTTTTCCGGCAGGGCGCCATTTGGAAGAACATGTCCATGAGCATCGTCTTGCCGCGCCCGACGCTGCCATGGATATAAAGGCCCTTGATGCCGGTCTCCGTCTTCTTCTTGGATGCAAACAGCCAGCCGAGCGCGCTGCTCTTGGCGGCAGGCCGTTTCTGCTTGAGAGAGGCAAGCACCCGGTCAAGACACTTGGCCACATCCATCTGGGCGGAATCAACCTGCAACGTCTCCGAAGCCGTCAGCGATTTGAGCTGCTCGGTGACGCTGAGCGAATAGTCTGGCATTGGCTGCATGAGGGCTTGTCCGCCTATGCGCAACCGGCGGAACCCCGCCGGATTGACTTACCGGCTGAGGGTGATCGGCTGCCCGGTCGAGGTCTGGCCATTGAAGCTGTTGTCGGCAACCTTGTAGACGGAACCGATCTGGTTGCCGCTGCGGTCCTTGAGCAGAACCTGCTTGCCGGAAACTTCCCAGGAACCCATAGCCGTCAGCTCGCCAACACAACCGCGCGTACCGCCACGCGATCCGCTGCCGAGATTGGTGAGCGTCAGGAACATGTCGCAGGTACCGTTGACACGCCAGCTGCCGACCATCGATTCCTTGGTGACATCAAGAGAGGTCGCGGGTGCTGCGCCACCCGGCTGAACACCAGCCATCGGCGCCGTCGAGGTCGGCGCGGCAGGAAACTGCCCGGCCGGCGGCGGAAGCTGGCCGCCCTGCACGGAGGGTACCGGCTGCGCGGTCAACGGCGGAGGTGCGTTGTTACTGCTGTAATCATATGAGGTGCGCTGGCATCCCGCCAAGGCCAGAGCGGCCGTTAGACCCGTCACCACATATCGCAACTGCATCATCAAGCTCCCGAATGTCCGTCTCAACCGCAGAGATATTTCAATTGTAGGTTCGAATTACCGTATTTCACTTTGGTTAATCAAGTCAGCACAACGCAAATCGGCCTTCGTGACACCTATAGCAAGGCCGGCACAATTCAACCGACCGCTCGCCGGACTTCTTGCTGATAAAATATGTCAGCAAGGTGTTGTGCTCGACCGTCCGCTTCCTGACCAAGTTTGATTCGCTCGGCGAAGTCCTGATAACGCTCAATTGATGTCGCGAGAAAGGATTGGATACGCTTGGGGGCAGACCCTCGCCCATCTCGCGCGTCTGGCTTTTGACGATCACCAATTCATGAATCGCCTTGCGCAAGCCCTCATCGATGGTGACTGCCGCCAGACACTGCATCATGTTCATCGGCGGCAGCTTCTGAAACTCATTCGAGCGCATCCATTCGAGCGCAATTGCCGGACGGATCGCATATAGCAGCTTCTTGAGCTTGATTGGCCCGTCCCCATGCATCTGCCAGTGACTGCGCAGCAGACCGACATAATGCAGCGCGACCTTCTGCGGCAGCATGATCTCGTCAAGCACGCTGGAAAGACGGCTGCGAAATCCGGGCTCTTCTTCATAGGCGATTGGCGATTTTACCCATTCGACGACAACGGCATTGCCTTTGAGGGCAAGCAGCAGCGCCTTGCGCAGATCCCAGCCGCCAGTGTCTATATCACCCACGATCGGAAACTCGATTACATCCCGATGCGAGACCAGTCCGATATGGTCAGCGACCGGACGGACATAAACGAAACGGCAATCATAGTCGCTGTCTGGCGAGGGAAAGCCCCAGGCGCGGCTTCCGCTTTCGATCGCAAAACCGATGCGTATACCATGCTGTTTGACCGAGGCGAGCCGCGATCGGATTTCGGCGACCGCCTCGGAATCAAAATCTTCAATGCCGGCTGAAGCGTCAGCACTCACACGCGACGCTCGACCATCATCTTCTTGATTTCGGCGATTGCCTTGGCCGGGTTCAGACCCTTCGGGCAGGTCTGCGCGCAGTTCATGATCGTGTGGCAACGATAAAGGCGGAACGGATCCTCGAGATTGTCGAGACGTTCGCCAGTCGCTTCGTCACGGCTATCGATCAGCCAGCGATAGGCCTGCAGCAGGACGGCCGGACCGAGGTAACGGTCGCCGTTCCACCAGTAGCTCGGACAGGAGGTCGAGCAGCAGGCACAGAGGATGCACTCATAGAGACCGTCGAGCTTCTGGCGGTCCTCATGGCTCTGCTTCCATTCCTTGGCCGGCGTCGGCGAAACCGTCTTCAGCCAGGGCTCGATGGAACGGTGCTGGGCATAGAAATTGCTGAGATCCGGGACCAGATCCTTGACCACGGGCATATGCGGCAGTGGGTAGATCTTCACCGTGCCCTTGATGTCGTCCATGCCCTTGGTGCAGGCAAGCGTGTTCGTGCCGTCGATATTCATCGCGCAGGAACCGCAGATGCCTTCACGACAGGAACGGCGCAGCGTCAGCGTCGGATCGATCTTGTTCTTGATGTAGAGAAGCGCATCGAGAACCATCGGCCCGCAATCGTCGACATCGACGTAGAAGGTGTCGATCGACGGGTTCTGGCCGTCATCCGGGCTCCAGCGATAGACGCGGAACTCACGGGTGTTCTTGGCACCCGTCGGCTTCGGCCACACCTTGCCTTCGCGCATCTGTGAATTCTTGGGGAGAGCGAGTTCAACCATGTCAGGTTCCTCTGGTCAGTATACGCGGGCCTTCGGCTCGATCTTATGGGGATCGATGCCGTCTGCGATGAGGTCGGTGTGGACAGGCCGGTAATCGAGCTTCACATCACCAGCCTCGTTCACCCAGGCCAGCGTGTGCTTGCGCCAGTTGACGTCGTCGCGACCTGCGAACGGACCTGACGTATAGTCCTCGCGGGCATGCGAGCCGCGGCTTTCCTTGCGGGCTTCGGCGCCGTAGATCGTGGTGATGGCATTGGCCATCAGGTTCTGCAGCTCGAGCGTTTCGACGAGGTCGGAATTCCAGATCATCGAGCGGTCGGTGACCTTGATGTCCTTGAGTTCGCCCCAGATTTCCGAAAGACGACGGCAGCCGGATTCCAGCGATTCCTGCGTACGGAACACCGCCGCATCTTCCTGCATGGCGCGCTGCATCTTCTCGCGCAGCACGGCCGTCGGCGTGCCGCCACTTGCGTGACGCAGACTGTCGAACCGATCCATGATCTTGTCGCAGGCGGCGATGTTCAGCGCCGGCACCGGCGATGCGCGGTCGATGACCTCGCCGGCGCGGATCGCCGCAGCGCGACCGAAGACCACGAGGTCGATCAGCGAATTGGAGCCGAGACGGTTTGCGCCGTGAACCGATGCGCAGCCGGCTTCACCGACGGCCATCAGGCCGGGGATGATGCGTTCCGGATTGGAGCTGTCGGCATTGAGAACCTCACCCCAGTAGTTCGTCGGAATGCCGCCCATGTTGTAGTGAACGGTCGGCAGAACCGGGATCGGTTCGCGGGTCACATCGACGCCGGCGAAGATCTTGGCGCTCTCGGAAATGCCCGGCAGGCGCTCATGCAGCACGGCCGGATCGAGATGATCGAGGTGCAAGAAGATGTGATCCTTGTTCTTGCCGACACCGCGGCCTTCGCGGATTTCCAGCGTCATGCAGCGCGAAACGACGTCACGCGAGGCCAGATCCTTGGCAGACGGCGCATAGCGCTCCATGAAGCGCTCGCCTTCGGAGTTGACGAGGTAGCCGCCCTCGCCGCGCGCACCCTCGGTGATCAGACAGCCGGAACCGTAGATGCCGGTCGGGTGGAACTGCACGAATTCCATATCCTGCAGCGGCAGGCCGGCACGGGCGACCATGCCACCGCCGTCGCCGGTGCAGGTATGGGCCGAGGTCGCGGAGAAATAGGCGCGACCGTAACCGCCGGTCGCGAGCACCACCATCTTGGCCGCGAAGCGATGGATCGTGCCATCGTCCAGGCACCATGCGATCACGCCGGTGCAACGGCTGCCGTCATCGGACATGATGAGGTCGAGCGCGAAATATTCGACGAAGAATTCGGCATTGTTGCGCAGCGACTGGCCGTAGAGCGTGTGCAGGATGGCGTGGCCGGTACGGTCGGCAACGGCGCAGGTGCGCTGCACCGGCGGGCCTTCACCGAAATTCTGCATGTGGCCGCCAAACGGACGCTGGTAGATCTTGCCTTCCTCGTTACGCGAGAAGGGCACACCGTAGTGCTCAAGCTCATAGACCGCCTTCGGCGCTTCCATGGTGAGATACTGCATGGCGTCGACGTCGCCGAGCCAGTCGGAACCCTTGACGGTGTCATAGAGGTGCCATTGCCAGCTATCCGGCGTCATGTTCTGCAGCGAGGCAGCGATGCCGCCCTGGGCCGCAACCGTGTGCGACCGGGTCGGGAATACCTTTGTGATGCAGGCCGTGCGGAAGCCCTGTTCGGCCATGCCGAGCGTGGCACGCAGGCCGGCGCCACCGGCGCCGACGACGATTACGTCATAGGAATGGTCGACATAGGTGTAGGCCTTCCCATTCTGAGCGGGTGAAGACGTTGCCATGATACGGTTATCCTACGAATGCAATTTTCAGAATGGCGAAGAGACAGAGGCCGGCGATCAGAACCGCGAAGAAGGTGTTCAGCATCAGGAGCAGCAGCTTGCCGATCTCGCCGTGAACATAGTCTTCGATGATGACCTGCATGCCGAGCTTCATGTGGATAGTGCCGGATATGATCATCAGTCCCATGATGACGGCGACGAACGGGTTCGAGAGGGCGCGAACCACGTCGGCATAAGGCGCACCCGCATAGACGATCATGAAGATCGCGAAAAAGATGATGAGGGGCACGTTGGCAACGGCCGTCAGGCGCTGGCGCCAAAAGTGATCGGTGCCTTCCTTGGCGGAACCGAGGCCGCGAACCTTGCCCAGAGGAGTGCGCATATCCATGAGTGCGACCTTCAGAAGCGAATGATGAAGCCGATCACCCAGACCAGCACGGTCAGACAGAGCGATCCGATGATATTGGCGATGGCGAGCTTGGTCGAGAATTCTTTCTCGAAACCATGTCCGAGGTCCCACATGAAGTGGCGGAAGCCGCCGAGCAGGTGGTGGATCAGCGCCCAGGTGTAACCGAGCAGGACGAGCTTGCCGATAATGCTGCCGAGTACCCAGTTGGCCCAGTCATAATAGGCCTGGCCGCTGGCAGCCGCGATCAGCCACCAGGCGACCAGCAGCGTGCCGAAGTACAGAGCGCCACCGGTGATGCGGTGAACGATGGACATGACCATGGTGGGAATTGGCTTGTAAATTTGTAGATGCGGCGACAGGGGCCGGTTTGTCACATTCGCCATCAGAACCTCGCGGCGTCTTCTCTTTGCCCTTGATGTCAGGGGCATTTCTCAGTCAACCACACGAATGACAAAATTCTGTGTGCGTTGCATCATTGTCGACGTTTAATCACCGAAGCCCCTAACGACAAGCATAATTGCTGCCTGCTTTTAATTTAATCGATTCGCGTTACCGGGAAGTTTTCAACTCGATGAAACTCGTCTCTTTCGCTCAATTTCTAAGCTGACCGCACGCCTGCGTGGACAAGCCCAGCCTTTTGGCGCAATCTGGCGTTAACGATTTGTTAGCGTTTCGGAGTTTGGTCCATGTTTCGCAGTCTGTCCAAGACCATCCTTGCTCTCCTTGCGGTGCTGACAGCGCTGCCTGCAGCAGCCGGAGAGCGCCACTTCGATCATCGCTTTCCGCGCCATGGCGGCTTTAATGACGGCGTCTTCCTCGGCAGGCGCACCCACTGGGATAGCGGCTTGCACTTCACACGCGACAACGTCATCCGCTATCACCCGCTCACCCCTTTTCTGAAGCAGTTCAACTATCCGGGGACAAGCCGCTATGGCCGCCGCAATATCGTCGTCATTGCGTCCCAGCCCCAGAGCTATGACCAGAACTACGGGAGCAATGGCCTCTACGCCGGATCGTCCTATGCCTACCAGACGGATGGCGGAACCTATGTCGGCGGCGACGGGTTCTATCGTCTGGCTACGCCGGAACGTAACCTTGCCCCGAAGGCCAAGGTGATCGATGTCGGCATCGCCGATGACCCCTGCTCTTATGAGGCCAATGTCTGTGTTATCCGGCCCTAGGGCCTGAACCGCCAGACAGTCGTCTTCTTGACCTCGCTGTCTTCGAGCGCCCGGGTGACGGGCACTTCATAGACGGCGCAGAATTCCAGCCTGTCTTTCGGCAAATAGGCGCGTCCGGGATCGCCGACCAGCACGTCCTTGCCCCCGGCCGCGAGCGTCTCGAACCAAGGCACCAGCGCACCGGCTAAGGATTTGTCGTAGAAAACGTCGCCGGCGAGAACCACATCCGCATCGACATTCAGACCGATGAGATCAGCCCCGGTGAAATCCAGCGAGACCGAATTGGCAGCCGTATTCAGCCGCACCGCCGTCTGCGACCACGGGTCGATATCGGAGGCCGTCACCTTGGCTGCGCCAGCCTTGCTTGCGGCAATTCCCACCAATCCGGAACCGCTCGCGAAATCCAGTATGCGCTTTCCCTTGACCGTTTCGCGGTGATCGAGAACATAG
>UCCS01000197.1 GCA_900470965.1 Hyphomicrobiales bacterium | reverse complement strand
GAGGCGGTCATGCGTGCCCGACACGGCGTTAAGCAACGCCTCCGAATGGGTCGACAGCGTATCCTCGATGCGCGACTGCGTCTCGTTCAGCGAAATGCCGAGCGCCATGGCCTTCTCGTCGAGGGTTTCAGCGAGGCGGTCATGCGTGCCCGAGACGGCGTTGATCAACGCTTCCGAATGGGTCGAGAGCGTGTCTTCGATGCGCGACTGCGTTTCGTTCAGCGAGATGCCGAGTGCCATCGCCCTTTCATCGAGCGTGTCGGCGAGACGGTCATGCGTGCTGGAAACGGCGCTGAGCAGTGCCTCCGAACGGGTGGCAAGCGTATCGTCGATGCGGGCCTGGCCTTCATTCAGCGAGATCGCAAGCGCCATTGCCTTTTCATCGAGCGTATCGGAGAGGCGGTCATGCGTGCCGGAGACGGCATCGATGATGGCCTCCGAGCGGGTCGCAAGCGTATCCTCGATACGGGCCTGGCCTTCATTCAGCGAGATCGCAAGCGCCATTGCCTTTTCGTCAAGCGTATCGGAGAGGCGGTCATGCGTGCCGGATATGGCACTGAGGAAAGACTCGGACCGGGCCGCGAACGTATCCTCGATACGGGTCTGGTTTTGCTTCAGCGTCTCGGAGAGGCGGTCATTGGTGCCGGAAACGGCATTGATGAGCGATTCCGAATGGGTCGAGAGCGTGTCTTCGATGCGCGACTGCGTCTCGTTCAGCGAGATCGCCAGCGCCATCGCCTTCTCGTCGAGGGTTTCGGCGAGACGGTCATGCGTGCCCGAGACAGTATTGATGATGGCTTCGGAACGGCTCGTGAGCGCCTCGTCGAAGCGGGTGTGGTGGTCGGCAAGTGCGCCGATCAGCGCTCCGCCGCGTTCGGCCATTACGCTGTCGATGCCGGTATGCGCAGTCTTCAGCGCATCGGTGATTTCAGCGGCGCGGGCGGCGAGAACGCTGCTCAGCTCTTCGGCGCGACCGCCGAATGCCCCCGTAACCCTTTCAGTGCCGCTGTCGACGGCAGTGGTGAGTTCGGTCGTGGTCGTCTGCAGCGTATCGCGGAATTCGGCTGCCCGGGCAGCGAGGTTGTTCTGCAGGTCCGAGGTGCCAGCTGCGAGCGCCAGCGAGATTTCCGACGTGGCGTTGCTCAGCGCCGAGCCGAGTTCGCCGGTACGGGTAGACAGCGCCGAGGTGATTTCCCCCGCACGGTCGGCAAGCGTGCTATCCAGCACTTCCTGGCCGGTTGCAAAGGCGGTCGCCAGCGCCAGCGACTGCTCACTCATGGACGTGCCGAGGCGCTCGATATTGGTATTGAGGATGCCTTCAATGGAATCCGCGTTGCCCGACAGCGTTTCGTTGATGCGGGTGAGGCTTTCGATGAGCTTGGTGTCGAGCGAGCCGGAGCGCTTGTCGAAGGCATCGGTGAATTCGGCGACGCGTTCGTCGAAGGCAGTCGAAAGCTGGGCGACAGTCGTCTGCAGGCGCTCCTCGAAGAAGCCGGAGCGCACGTCGAGATCCATGACCGCATCGTCGGCCGTCGATTGCAGGCTCTGGCGGAAGCTGGCGCCCTTTTCGTCGAGTGCGGCATTCAGCCTGGAGAGCACGTCGTCGAGCGTGCCGCCGATCGTGCGTTCGCCAGAGGTCAGGCTCTGATTGATCTCGCGGGTGCGGGAAACCAGGATTTCATTGAGCTGCTGAGTGCGCTCCTGAAGGGCGGCGTTCAGGCGCTCCGTGCTCGCATCCATCGTCGAGGCGCGCGTCTCGAACTGGGTGAGCAGGCGCTCGCCATGTTCGTTGATCGTATTGGTCAGCGCGTCGAGGCGGTTGTCGAATTCATTGCCGATCGCAAGGCCGGATGCGGTCAGCGTATGGAGCAGCGTATCGGTCTTGGCGGCCAGCAGCGTGCCGAGCGACTGCATGGCGCTGTCCGATTTCTCCATGATCGCGGCAGCGCGCGTATCGATCAGCGAGGCGAAGGCTTCGCCCGAGGTCGCAAGGCGGATAGCGATCTCTTCCGTCGCAAGCGACAGTTCTTCCTTGAGCTGATCGTGAACGCCGGCGATCGAGGAGCGGATGCGGTCGGCATGATTGACGATCGCTTCGCGCTCGGAGCCGAGTTCGTGGACGAGGCCGCGCACGCGCAGTTCGTTATCCGCATAGGAACGCTCCAGCGCATTCACTTCGGAATGTACGAGCGTTTCGAGTTCCGAAGCGCGCGCAATGGTGCGCTCGATGCCTTCATTCATCGCCGAGACTTCGCGGCGCACGGCCTGGCCGACCGTCATGATGCGTTCGGACGCGATGGTTTCCGGCTCGGAAAGGCGCAGCGCAACTTCAGCCATGGAGCGAGCGGCGTTGCGCATGTCCTGGGCGCGCGAGATCATGATGGCGAAGGCATAGAACATCATGACCGGCACGATGATGCCGACAATGCCGGCAATCACGCCCGGCAGGGCGGCAAGATCGGTCAGCGAGCGGATCTGCGAGATCTGCGGCGCATAGAGCATGAACATCAGCCCGAGGCCGATGATGACCCACAGGATGGAAACGAGAGCGGCCGTGCGCAGGGCAGGGCGGCTGGAGCCGTTTTCCAGCGACTTCAGAAGCGAAGCGGGAGAATTGCGGCTGGCGTCGTTGGCCGGGGCGAAGGCTGGTGCTCGCGGAGCCTGCTGATCGCCTGTACGGCCAGAGCGGCCGCGGCGGCGCTGTGCTTCTTCCTGGGACTGATTACGGGTATTGGATGGGTCAGTCACATTAGCCTCCGGGGCGTGGGGCGCGTTGCCGCGGCGAGACGGCACGTTCTCCTGGCCGAAATCGATCTGAAGCGCCTCGTCCAATGCCTTGAACGCCTTATCCTCGATCGATTCATTGTACTTGTTATTCGCCATTCCGATATGCCTCGCAATTCCCGGCCAGTCCGGCAGCGCGTCCGGGCCACCGCCTTTGCCCGGAAAGAACCTTTGCCGTGCCAGCCTTCCATCCAAGACGGACGGATAAGCATGTCATTTCAGAGTAGATAGCCGATTTTTCAAACGAAAGGTATCAAAACACTACCATTATCCACTCTGTCGGCAAAGGCGCGCGGCATGAGCCCGCCTCAACAGTATCGTAGTGACACATCTGGGCTGCCTACACAATTAATGAACCCTTGCGTTTCCATCCCTCTTAACCCGTTGTTAACACCTTTAAATTTTGGAAGCGGCCTAAAAGCCGATATTTTAGCGATATTTAAGGGACGTTAACCATATGGTTAGATTTTCGCCCCGAATGCGCCGGAATTTAACGGGATCGCCATTCTCCGACCGCACAACAGTAGCAAGCGCGGAGATATAAGACGGGAGAATTGGCAAATGGCAGCAGTGAGTATCGCATTCGAAGCACCTGACAATTCCACGGGGCCTTCGCCCTCCAAGATCAGGCCGATCGACCTTGTTCATCTTGCGCGCCAGACGATGGGCGACAAGACGGTGGAAATCGAAGTTCTCCAGATGTTTGCGCGCCAGGCGCGCGCCTGCCTGCAGGACATTGCAAGCGGCGAGTCTGCCAGGGTCGGTGCTGCGGCACACCGCCTGAAGGGAGCCGCAAGCTCAGTCGGCGCCTTCCGGGTTTCGCAATCGGCGGAAGCCGTCGAAGAGAACAATGGCGACGCGACCGCCATGGCAGCGTTGGGTGCAGCCGTCGTCGACGCCGAGAATTTCATTCTGAAACTCTGCCGCGGATAAGGCAGGACAGGTTTGGGCTGACCTTGAGCCTGTATGTGCGTCCATTTTGACGCACATACGGGCTCAATTTTTTCTAAATCTACGCATCAGGCTTTCCGAAAATCGATCCCGATTTTCTGACCGATACTGTAGGCCCGCTGTTCCATAGCGGAACGGCGGGTCTTTTTGCGACTTCTCCCGTGACGCATAGAGAATGGCGCAACCCTAGCCGATCTGCGAATCTCCGGGCGATCAGGCAATGTTGACTGACGCGCCGAATTGTCGGAAGAAAATCCGCCCATCTACTACGAAAGACCGGAACCTAATCCTGATGCCCAAACTTACCATCGTCGCCTTTGACGGAACGCGCTTCGATCTCGACGTCGATCAAGGCTCCACCGTAATGGAGAATGCGGTCCGCAATTCCGTGCCCGGCATTGAGGCCGAATGCGGCGGCGCCTGCGCCTGTGCGACCTGTCACGTCTATGTCGACGAGCAGTGGACTGAGATCGTCGGCCCGCCGGAAGCGATGGAAGAGGATATGTTGGACTTCGCCTTCGACGTGCGCCCGACCTCGCGTCTTTCCTGTCAGATCAGGATGAAGGCTGCCTTGGACGGGCTCACCGTGCACGTGCCGGAACGGCAGGCTTAACTCCCAAAACCGCAACTCTTTCCAAAAAGAGAGCCTCGCACGCCGGAGGCGGGCGAGGCGAGGCGGGCGCATTACCTACGGATGAGGGAGGAACACCCGCGGCTTCGGAACGCGCCAGGAGAACACAGTCACGAAAGCCAGCTGCCTTACTGCACTTTCGAATATAGTCATATTACCGCGTTCCGGTTGAGTCCACCAGAATGAAAAATGACCGGTAAAAGGCTGGGAGTTCCACAAGCTTCGCACAAGTTTCATTGGGCAGCTAACGTTCTTTGCTCGCATTGTGGGCAAAAAGAGCTTATCTTTCGCCGCCCTTGCCCTTGAGTCTGTTGTTGAGCAGTCGCAGCATGCGATTCTGAAAATTGACCGCCTCGACGCGATCGAATCGGGCCTGCAACTTGTCGTGCTCCTCTACCCCGCGAGCCGACACATCCGAAACGAGCTCCTGCATGGCCTCGCAATTGCGCCGCGAAGGCAGCGCCTTGAGTTCACGTTCCATGACACGCGCCTGAGTGCGGGCGATCTCGGCATGGCGCTCCTCATGGCGCCTGATATCGCTCGACAGCGCATCCCAGATCATCGACAGCTCGCGGCTCGCGCCCTTGCGGTTGCTCCAGCGCGGCATGATGATCTGTGTGTGGACGGTGACCTTGACATTGCCGACACGGCAGCGGCCATTGTCCTGGATATAAGTCGCCTCGCCGCCGAAACGGATCTTGGTGGCGCCGGGATGGCGAGCGGAGGAGCCGTTCGCCGTAGGGCCACGGCGGCTCAGCTCATCGTCCAGCTCGTCGGCCGTCTTTCCCTTAATATCGAAATAGGAATAGCTTTTCGTTGCAACGACTTCGGCAGCCGCGGGGCCGCAGAGGAAAAAGGCAATCATGGAAAAGGCGATCGGAAGGCGCATATAACGCAACGCAAGCGGCATTCTGAACTGAACCTGTGTTGAAGTTTGGCGGAGCTTGGGGCATAGCCACCGCAAGAGCAATATCGGATAGCGGCTTTTTTGGCTAGCGACGGGATTAGACTGGTGAAACAGCTCGATAGCAGTTTCTGGCGTGTGGCCCATGGTCGAGAGATCGAGCTCAACAAGCACTCAGTGATCATGGCGATCGTCAACGTGACGCCGGATTCCTTCTCCGACGGCGGGCGCTACGACACGGTCGACAGTGCCGTCGAGCATGCGCTGCAGGCAGTAGCAGACGGCGCCGAAATCCTCGATATCGGCGGTGAGTCGACCCGGCCGGATGCGGCCTCCGTCAGCCCGGCGGAGGAACAGGCGCGCGTACTGCCCGTCATCGAGGCGCTCAGCGGACGCACGCAAGCCCTGATTTCCGTCGATACGTTTCGCGCGGAAACGGCGCGGCGTGCCATCAGTGCCGGCGCCCATATCGTCAACGACGTCTTCGGTCTGCAGAAGGAGCCTGAAATCGCCACGCTGTCGGCTGAAACCGGGGCGGGGCTCTGCATCATGCATACGGGCCGCGACCGGCAGAAGCTTGCCGATATAATCGATGACCAGGTCTTTTTTCTCGAGCGTTCGCTGGAGATCGCTTCCGCTGCCGATGTCCTGCGTGACCGCATCGTGCTCGATCCCGGCTTCGGCTTTGCCAAGGAGACGCCGAAGGAGAATCTGGAACTGATGGCGCGTTTCGAAGAGCTGCACCGCTTCGGCCTGCCGCTTCTGGCCGGCACGTCGCGCAAGCGCTTCCTCGGCGCCGTCACCGGCCGGGAGCCGGCGGAGCGCGATGCGGCGACGGCGGCGACGAGCGCGCTTCTCAGGCTGCAGGGGGCGGCTGTTTTCCGGGTACACAATGTCGCAATCAACAGGGATGCGCTTGCCGTAGCCGATGCTATGCTGGCCGCCCGGAACGACGCTTCGAAAGCGTGTCACGATCCATAAGATCCGGGTGCCACGCTTTAAGTCTTTGTTTTTCGCATGTCGTTATCGCAAAACCGCTACGCACTTTTGCGCGACATGCTTTCGGGGGAGGCCGTCATGAGTACCTATACGATCCTGATGCAGAACTGCGCCTTCTTCGCCCGCCACGGCGTGCATGCCGAGGAGGAATTCCTCGGTCAGCGTTTCTTCGTGGATGCCGAACTGGAGGTGGAAGCGGGCAGCGCACTGGAAAACGATTCCATCGATGAGACTGTCCACTACGGCACCGCCTTCACCATCATCGAAGAGATCGTCGTCGGCAAGCGGCGTTACCTGATCGAGGCGCTGGCGTTCGATATCGCCAAGGGTCTTTGTAATAAATTCCCGCAGATCATCAGGGCCAAGATCACGGTGCGCAAGCCGAATGCGCCGATCCCTGGCGTGCTCGATTTCGTGCAGGTGACCGTTGAGCATCGTACCCGATAATCCATTCCATCTCGCAACGCTCGGCCTCGGCGGCAATATCGGCGATCCGGTCAAGTCCATGGCATCAGCGCTTGCGGTGCTGGACGCCCATCCGGACTGCCGGGTGGCGGCTGTCTCGCGGCTTTACCGCACGCCGCCCTGGGGCAAGACCGACCAGTCCCATTTCTTCAACTCCTGCGCGGCGGTGGAAACACGGCTTGCGCCGGAAGCGCTTCTTGATCTCTGCCTGTCGATCGAGCGGGAGATGAAGCGCGAGCGCATCGAGCGCTGGGGACCGCGCACGCTCGACATCGATGTGCTGACTTATGAGGGCGTCGCGCAGGATGCGCCGCGGTTGGAACTGCCGCATCCACGCATGACGGAGCGGGGCTTCGTGCTGATGCCGCTTGCGGATATCGCGCCCGAACTCATGGTCCGGGGCAGGGCGGTGGCCGATTGGCTAGCCGACGCCGACATTGCGGGGATCGAGATCGCGGACGAAAGCCGCGACTGGTGGCGCAAGACTTAAAGGGGGCCACCAAGCGCAGGCTGCGAAACCTGAACAGCCCCAGGAGCCCTGCCATGCGTCAGAGACCGGAAAGGAATGCGTCCGTTTCGGTAATCTCCACCTGCACCGAAAAGCGGCCGCCCAGCAATTCCAGCGTAGCGTCATGCGTTTCGTCAGCACTGCTGCAGACAGCGTCTTTCAACAGAATGACGCGATAGCCGAGATCGATTGCGCCAAGTGCTGCGGCGAGCACGCAGATATCCGTTTCGCCGCCGGTGATGACGATGGCCTCGATCTTTTCCCGCGTGAGTGTTTCATGCAGCCGCCCGTCAACCCAGGGAGAATAGGTTCACTTGTTGAAGAATCGGGCAGGTGGTGCGAAAGACTTCAGATCGGCAACGATATCCATGAGCTCCGGCAGCAAGCATTCGCCGGTCATCATCGGCCATTTTTCGTAATAGTTCCTCCACATGCCGGGCATGGCATCAGCGGTCGGCGGAGGAACGAAGCGTGTGAAAACCGTTCGCTCCGCATACCGTCCCGAGAGTTCAACAATCTGCGGCGCCACCGTCGCCATCCATGGCACATGCCATGCTGTCTGTTCCGCGAACATCCTCTGCATATCGATGCAGAGATGGATCCAGTTGTCGGGCATCGGACCTGCAGCTTCAAGTATTCAGGGCGAATTGATGCTGGGCAGGAAATCCTCCACCTGCTTGCGGTCAGCTGCAGAAAGCGACTGCACCTGTTCCTGCCAGAAGCGTTCGGCCTCCGGCGGATCCTTCTCCCACTGGCGCACAGTGGTGATGTTGTCGTCGATCTTGCAGCGGCGGTGTCCGCCGAGGCGCAGATATTCCTTGGCGAGCTTCAGGCTCCTGGTTTCCGTATCCGTGCTGGTTGCGTTCATGTCCTTCGCCTCCGTGGCTGCGCAGGGACAAGCCCTGCCGTCTACGAAGAACGGCCTGTGGCGGGAAATGATCCCATGCCATCACGAAATACTAAAATAGGGAACGCAGCCCGAGCGGTTCTCCTATCGAGGGCGGTCAAGCCGCTCTCGCAAAGAATCGCAGAAAGAGAGTCCATCATGGCAAACCAAGGCGGTTCACACGGACAGCGTATCAAGGCAGACCAGCAGAGCAATAAGAACAGTCGCTGACAACCAGGACCATAGGAGAAACGCCCCGCTACTGCGGGCTTTTTTCGAGCGCGCTATCAGCCAAAAAGCAAAGCGGCGGAAAACCGCCGCTTCAGGAAAATCCGTTCCGAGCGAATAGCTTACTGGATCGAGCCGACAGCCATTTCGTCGACCTGGCGCGTCAGCGTCAGGCCAATGACCGGGACCATCTGGCTTTCGACCTTAACCGAAACGGTGACGTTCATGGTCTTGTCGTCGCGAACGCGGGCAATCATCGCGCCGTTCAGCTTGGAGCGATTGATGCCGACGACGACGGTATCGTCGGTGACGGCGCCGGAGATGATATCGAGACCCTTGCCTTCGGCGCCATCGAGGAACTTGCCCTTGTAGGTGGAACCGGACTGCGAGATGACAGCGCTCATCGGCTGCTTGAAGACGCCGACGCGGCAGGTACCGTCGAGCTTGATACCGGCGGAGGAATCATCGGCCGGCGAACCGACGAGATTGCAGGTGAATTTCGTGCCCTTGTACTTGCCGGCGACGATTTCGCCCGGCCCCTTCCAGGTGCCGGCGACGGATTCGAAGAAGGCCTTGTCGCGGGTTGCGGCAGTGGCGTTGGAAGCGACGTCTGCCACTGGAGACAATGCCGCGGCGGCCAGGCCGCATACAAAAAGAAACTTGCGCGAGTACATGGATTTTCCTTGGCAAACACCACTCGGGAACTGGTCTGAAGTTTTGCCGGAGAATGGTTAATGCTTTCTTTCCGGGACGCTGAAATGCGTGGAAATACAGGGCTTTCGCAAGGTAAGGATTCTGAGGTTGCGCCTTTAGCGCATTGAATCCGCTTGAATTTTTTGTACCCTAAGTAAGAAGGCCTAAATATGTCGAAATTCGGCTTTTTGCTCAGGGGTTACCGTTGCGTGCCGTCATCGATGGCGTCAGGTCGCCGATGAAATCGCCGATTCCCGGCCGTTTCAGCGCCCGGAAAGTCAGCGGACGGCAGAGATCCATGGCGGCAATGCCAATCCGCGCCGTCATCAGCCCGTTGATGACGCCTTCGCCGAGTCGGGCCGAAAGCTTGGAAGCGAGCCCATGGCCCAGCACCTGCTGAACAAGGCTGTCGCCGACAGCAATCGAGCCGGTCACGGCAAGGTGGGCGAGCACGTCACGCATCAATCTCAGCATGCCGAGCGTGCCGGGACGGCTGCCGTACAGTTCGGCCATAGCGCGGATCAGGCGGGCAGCCTCATAGAGCACATAGAGCAGGT
>UCCS01000013.1 GCA_900470965.1 Hyphomicrobiales bacterium | reverse complement strand
ATCCTCCTCCACCCCCGAAGTGATCGATGAACAGCGCGGCCGGCCCAGACACACCGCTTAGGGTGCCCTCCAGAATGGTGATGTCGAAGGTCAGCGTCGTGCCATCGAGTTTCGGAGTCTTCAGCGTCACGACGGCGTCGCTGACGTCCGATCCATCGCCGCCCAGCACCGACACAGTCGCATTCGGTGGATCGACTGCGAAATTGTCCTTCCCCTCATCCCATTGCATGATGAACTGTTCGGTTGCCACATGACCGGCGGCTCGCACCGGTCGGTCAGCAAAGACGATCGAGTTGGCCGAGACACCGGTCAGAACGAGCTTGCCGTTTTCGATTTTGGCTCCGGCCGAATTGATGACCGCCAGCGACGGCACCGGGCCGGTTGGCGTGACTATCCCAATAGACTTTTCGAGCGGTACGTGCGGCTTCTTCGGGGTGTCCTGCGCAAGGGCAGCGGTGGTGAGCGCGAAACCTCCGGCAAAGACCAACGTAGCGAAACGATCGATTTTCATGGTGATATCCTCCCAGCGGCGACGGGCGGCATGCCCGTCGCCTGATGAACCCATTTGGAATCTGCTGTCACAAGTCTTTGAGGCGCATCATCCTTAGTCCTTGAACATCTGCTTCCAGTCCGCCTTCATGTCGATGATGGTCCAGCCGGTGATCGCCGCCGCGTCGAGCGCCTTGTCGAGGCGGCCGAATTCGGTATTGCGGTCGTAGGCGTATTCGCGCTCCGCATCAGTGTGATGAACGAGCATGCCGAGACGCGCAGGCGCACCCGCCATCGTCGTCCACTGCAGCATTTCGAGATCGCCGTCGGAATTGCCGAAGGCGGCAATCGGCCGGCGGCCGATCTGCTCGTTGATCCCAACCGGCTTGCCGGCCTTGTCATCGATGAAGTTGACTTCCGGCAGACGGTGCAAGGTCGGCGTGTCGTCCTGCATCTTGAACTCCGTCTTGATCGAGGAACCGATAACCTGCTCCGGTGGGACGCCATAGACCTTCTCCGTCCATGGCCGCATGAACTCAACGCCGCCACCCGACACGATGAACGTCTTGAAGCCGCTCGCGCGCAGGTAGGAAAGCAGCTCGACCATCGGCTGGTACACGAGTTCGGTGTAGGGCCGCTTGAACCTCGGGTCGCGTGCCGCCGAAAGCCAGTCGATGACGACTTTCTGGAAATCGTCGTTCGTCATTCCCGCGTGGGTGACCATGATGAGTTGCAGGAGACCTTTTTCGCCGGATGCGGCAAGCGTTTTCATATCGCCTTCGAGTACCGCCTTGAACGGCTGTCCATTTTTCCATTCCGGATGCTGCGGAGCGAGCGTCTTCACGCGGTCCAGGGCGAACGCAAGCTGCGTGTACATGGGATGCTCGACCCACAGTGTGCCGTCATTATCGAACACTGCGATCCGTTCGGGTTCGGGGACGAAGTCGGGCGAACCCTGTTTGGTTACCTTCTCGACAAAGGCGACGATAGCTGCCTTGGGCGCGGTATCGTTCCACGATGGCAGGGGGTCGCCCTGTGCGTAAGCGGATGCGGCGAGGAAAAGTGCTGCGATAACAACCGAGATCGGAATCCGTGCAGAGCTGACGAGGCGACGGACAGTAAACATTGGATTTACTCCAAGGTTAGAGCGCGCGCCCGGCGAGTTGCAACCCAAGCGCTTTCCAACTGTACCGAACGCCTTGCTTCGGCGATATTGCCCTTTGGGGAATCGAGGAAAGCCGATGGCAATCATTAGTGGTGCTTGCAGCGGATGACACCACACCAACAAGATGTTATCGTCGCCCTGCTTGGGGGGGGATCAATGGCCTTGGGCGAGGGGGCAGGTCAATTGCGGTGCGCTGGCCTCTTGTTGGCGGCGGTCTGGCTGATTGTTGCGAACTGCTGCGCCATCGCCTCGGACATGGCGTACGCAACCGTTGATCGGGTTCCGCGGGTTCTCATTCTCTACCCATACGACGAGAGGCTCGTGGCGACGACTGTTGCCGGAGAGGCGTTGCGAAGCCGCTTGCTGCAAGCCACAGACAGCAGGATCGACCTGTTTTCGGAGTTCCTCGATCTGTCGAGATTCCCGGAATCCGATCACGTCGCGCGCATGGCGCGATACCTTGCGGAGAAGTACGCCAATTACCGCCCGGATGTGGTTGTCGCGCTCGGCAAGGAGTCTGCCAGCTTCATATCGATCAACCGCGAAACGATCGCTCCCGATGCGAAGATAGTGGCGGCAGGCTTCGGCAACTCCACTGCGGAGAACATCGATCTACCCGATGACGTGATCGGGGCGTTCACGACATTCGACATTCTGAAGACGGCTGAAATGGCCCGCGACCTGCAGCCCAGTGCCCGTCATCTCTACATCATCGGCGGATCGTCGGAGTTCGACCGAGGATGGCTGGCGACGGCGCGCGCCGATCTCGACGAGTTCTCCAAGTCGTACGAAACGACATATCTCGAAGATTTGACGATCGATGAATTCATCGATCGTGCAGCCCGTGTCCCTCCCGACAGCATCATCCTGGCGTTGACGGTGTTCAAAGATCGGGCAGGGCGGAATTTCATCCCGCGCGAGGCGATCAGGCAGATCGCAGCAACGGCCAACGCACCTGTCTATGGCCCCTATCAGACCTACATCAACTACGGCGTCGTCGGCGGCAATACGGTCACATTCGACACTTTGGGCCTCACCGTCGGAAATCTTGTCCTCGATCTCATGGCCGGGCGGGTGGTCTCGGATATGCAAGCACCTCAGACATACGTTGTGGATGCCCGGCAGCTCCGGCGTTGGGGGCTTTCGGAGGTGAACCTGCCCGCGGGCACCATCCAGATGCACAAAGAAAAGAGCCTCTGGGAAGAACACTGGTTGGCGGCAGCGGCGACGCTCGGACTCGTTTTGATGCAGGCGGGCGTCATCGCAGCATTGCTGCTCGAGCGACGCCGTCGCCACGATGCGGAGAGCAGGTCACGCCTTCACCTGCTCGAAGCTGTCCATCTCAACCAGTCCGCAACGGCCGGCGCCTTGTCCTCGTCGGTCGCCCACGAACTGAACCAGCCTCTGGCGGCCATCCGAAACAATGCCGAGGCTGCGTCGGTGCTGCTGCGAAGTGGCAGCCCCGATCTGGAGTTGATCCAGCAGATACTTCTCGACATCCAGGAGGACGATCAGCGTGCGGGCGACATCATTGGCCGGATGAGAGGATTGCTCAAGAAGAGAAGCGAGATCGATTGGCAGGAGTTCGACCTGAACGACGTGGCCTCGAGTGCAATCCATATCATTCATGGCGAGGCCGAACGCAGGGGGATCACGCTCAATACAAATCGACCGACGACGGAGCTGCCGGTGCGGGCGGACAAGGTCCATGTGCAGCAGGTCGTTCTCAATCTGGCTACCAATGCGATGGACGCCATGTCGGACGCTCCAGCCAAAAGAATGCTCACCTTTGCGACAGGAGTGGCGAACGAGAAGGCGGAGCTTTGTGTCGCGGACACAGGCAACGGCATTCCCGAAGACAGGTTGTCCAGCATCTTCGAGCCGTTCTACACGACCAAGCAGGCGGGCACGGGGCTGGGTCTTTCCATAGCGCGCGCCATTGTCGAGACCTATGGCGGCACAATCTCTGCTAACAACCGGCCTGAAGGCGGGGCCATCTTCCGCGTGGTCCTGCCTCTTTCTCGACGAGTGGAACGAGGCTGATGAAACCGGTCGTCCATATCGTCGATGACGACGAATCCTATCGAACGGCGACTGCACGCCTGCTCTCCGCCTTTGGTCTCAAGGTTGAAGCCTATGAGTCCGGAGATCAGTTTCTTGACCGCCTCCCAACTTGCGAGCCCGGCTGCGTTCTCCTTGACTTGCAGATGCCCGGCTTATCCGGACCGCAAGTTCAACATCGACTCTCCACGCTTGCACCTCTTATCCCGGTCGTATTCCTGACGGGCGAAGGTGACATAAAGGCAGGCGTCGACGCGATGAAAGCAGGCGCACAGGACTTCTTGGAAAAGACCAGCTCGGCGGCGGTGCTGATGGAGGCGATCGAGCGAGCGCTAGCGCAATATGAGAGGCGACGGGCCGAGCACGACCGTCTGCGGAAACTGAGAGCCTTGATTGCGAGCTTGAGCGCGCGTGAAGCCGAAGTCTTTGGGCTGCTCATCCGTGGCCATCTCAACAAGCAGATTGCGTATGCCCTCGGCATATCGGAGCGAACGGTGAAGGTGCATCGCCATCAGGTCATGGAGAAGCTCGGAGCACGCTCGCTGGCGGAGGTCGTATCGATCGCCGCTGACATCGGTCGTACTGCGACCCCGGGGTGATCGGACAATCTTCCCCTTAGGGCAATATCAAGCAACCGCCGACACGCCTACAATGACAGACAATTGCGTATCTCGCGCACTGTCACGCATGGGGGCATGAGGTGGGAAAGCTGCGCCGCACTGTCGCTGTCGTCGACGATGATGCGAGTCTACGTCGAAGCGTCGGGCGGCTCCTCAATGCCTACGGATTTGCGGCTGTCGAATATGCTTCGGCGGAAGCTTTTCACGTCCGCGATCCGAAGACGCCGATCGACTGTCTCGTGCTGGACATCGACCTCGGAGGCATGTCCGGCATCGAACTGCAGCGCAGGCTGAAAGGGGCTGGAGCGAAGCTGCCGATCATCTTCATCACCGCCCTGGAAGACATGCGCCTGCAGACCGAGGCGGAGCAGGCTGGATGTATCGCATATTTGCGGAAGCCCTTCGCGGGATCCGTACTCATCGACGCAATCAAGAAGGCGCTCGGATTGTGAGTTCTTGATCGAGGAGAGACCGCCACAACGGCAGGGCAAAAGGCGGACCAGTTATTCACCTTTGGCAGGGAGGCTGAACATGGAACGGCTCAGACACTGGCGGTCGATGGGACATCAGCCACAGAATGGATCAGCCTCAAATGCAAGTCCAGGTCAAAGTGTTGTGAAACTGAACACCTCTGGCGCCTTGCAGCGGTTCAGGGCATCCTGTGATGGCTGAAAATTGTGTTTATGGCAGTTGGAGGAAGGCCGATGCGCTGCTTTACCGTGCTTGGACCCTCGCAGACCGGAAAATCAACAGTCGTGGAAAAGCTCGGCTCCCTGGAGGGGGCGCCGAGAAAATCCAGCTCCCCTTATGGATTGAACCTGACAGAATTCACCTTTGGAAACGAGGCGTGGTGTGCGCTGGATGCGCCAGGACCCAACGAAGCGTTGGCGCATGCACAGCACGCGCTTCTTGCCAGCGACGCCTGCATCCTGTGCGTTTCATCGGCACCCGAGGAAGTTGTACTCGCCGCGCCCTATCTGCGGATAGTCGAAGCCTCGGGGACGCCTTGCATCCTCTTCATCAACCGAATGGACGAACCGAGAGGGCGGCTGAGGGACGTGATCGCCGCGCTTCAAGACTACGCCAACCACACGCTTTTGCTTCGCCAGATCCCGATCCGCGAGGGGGACAGGATCATAGGCAGTTGCGATCTGATTTCGGAACGGGCGTGGCGCTACCGGGAAGGCCAGACTTCGGCGCTGATCGCAATCCCCGAAAGCGCCGCCGAGCGCGAGCACGAAGCGCGCAGCGAGCTCCTGGAACACCTGTCCGAATTCGATGACTGGCTTCTCGAGGAACTGATCGAAGATCGCGAGCCGCCCAGCGACGCGCTCTATGCCATCTCATCGCGGGTTCTCAGGGAAAACAGGATTATCCCGGTCCTGATCGGTGCCGCAAGTCACGGCAACGGCATGATGAGGCTGATGAAGGCGCTGCGCCACGAGGCGCCGCCGGTAGGGGTTCTTCGGCAGCGTCTCGCTCGTGCAGGCAATGTCGATGAAAACAAGCTGACCGCCGTGAGCTTCCATGCCTACCATCGCCAGAATGTCGGTAAGACAGTGCTCGTGCGCGCGCTTGGCGAGGGATTGCGGCAGGGCGCATCACTGGGCGGCTCCAGCCTCGGCGCAGTACAGGATCTCGCAAACGGGCGGTCCAATTCGGCGGTTCTGCCTGCGCCGGGGGATGTGTTTGCGACGGTCAAGTCCGATCACTTGCACGTCCCTTCGCTCTTGACATCAAACGCGGTGGTTGCCCCACCTGAATGGACGGAGCCACCCACGCCGATGCTTGAAAGGATCCTAGTTCCGGTCAGCGATCGCGATGAGAATAAGCTTTCCGAAACGCTGGCAAAACTTTCCGAGACGGATCGCGGTCTCAAAGTCTTGCAGGAGGAAGGCACCGGCGCTCAACTCGTCCGCGCCCAAGGGCCGGTGCATCTGCGTGATCTCTGCCGGACGCTGTCCGATGTCTTTCACATCGGCGTAACCGATCGAACGCCCAGCCCGATCTACCGCGAGACAATTGCGAAACCATCTGAGGTTCATTACCGTCACCGCAAACAGACCGGCGGTGCCGGACAGTTCGCGGATGTGAAGCTGAGTATTCGCCCCAATGAGCGCGGCCGGGGCTTCACTTTTAGCGAAACGGTCAAGGGTGGCGTCGTTCCGCGCAACTACATCCCTGCCGTCGAAGCGGGTGCGCGCGAAGCGATGGAGAAAGGGCCGCTCGGCTTCCAGGTCATCGATGTCGGCGTAACGCTGTACGATGGTCAGCACCATGCCGTCGACAGTTCGGAACACGCCTTCCGGACTGCGTCGAAAATGGGAGTGCGACAGGCGCTTTCCGAAGGGGCGGCCGTTTTAATGCAACCGGTCTTCCGCAGCGAAATTCACATTCCGTCGATCTATTCCGGCAGCCTCGTCCAGATCGTCTCCGCTCTCAAGGGTCAGGTTCTCGGTTTCGACCGGGATGAAACCGCTAAGGGATGGGACATCTTCCGGGCACTTATTCCAGGCGGCGCGCTTGACGATCTGGCGCGGGCACTGCGCTCGGCGACGCAGGGCATTGGTTATTTTTCCAAGACCTTCGATCACTTCGAGGAGCTATATGGCAAGGAAGCGGATGCCATCGTGAAGGCACACGAGAAACCGGGCGTCGCACACTGAAACGTTCGCGCCACTTCATGCTCGTTCGCAAAATGGGGCTCATGTCGTTTGGCAGTTACACGCGAGAATGCGCCGTTTTTGCCGCGTCTCGAATTAAGTGTCGAGGTATCCTCTTGAAATCGTTGCATTCGCGGCGCTCACCGAAACTTCGCCGCCGATAGACCCGAGCAGGGCTACACGATGGGGCCTGTTGGCGGGAAGCGGGACGAACTCTTCAGCAAAAGCCGGTGAGTGCGAGCTGTTACCGGGCAGGCCCGGAAAATGTCATGTTCGGTGACATTGTGTCAGGTCGCGTGACGCGTGATAGCGTCAGGTGACTCGCGACACGAGTTTGACACCGATCGACGGCAAAACTAGGCCTTTGCAAGCACCAATACGACACGCTTTATGACACATACTGTTGGTTTCCACGCGGAACTGAGCCGGTGGGGATGCGCCTAACCGGCTCAGTTCTGCGTGGAAACCAACACGCGTGCTACGGGGTGCTCGCCGCCTATCTGGTGGAACTCTTTCCCGCAAACATCCGCTACACTTCGGTATCGATGACCTATCATATCGGTGCCTATTTCGGCGGGTTCATGCTGTACTTCGCGACGCTGATATCGTCAGCCACAGGGAACATCTACGACGGGCTGTGGTATTCCGTAGTCCTCATAGGAGCTTCATTCATGGTCGGCCTCATTGGCGTTCCGGAAACCAGGTATTGCTCCATCAACTGAGGATCCGCATTCACCGGATCTCGAAGCGGTCAAAATTGCAACCGAGCGGTCGTAAGTTGCGATCACGCTGTCCGCCTGCGCTGTCGGTTCCAGTGATCATCTATGCGATGCCGACGGCCGCGATTATCACAATGAGCATCGCGGTGACTAGCGCTGCCTCCCACTTTGTAAGACGTCCAAAGTCGCAGTCAGCGGGGCAGCGGTTGTCATTTGCAGGGGACGGTGACGGACGGGGTCTGGCGAGATACATTTGTTTGACGCTGCTCTGCTTGCCTCGGTTATGCCACTTCATTTCGGTCGCGCCGCCCCCAGGTTCGTATGGCGCGTTGATGGATGCGACATGTAACGCGTCCGGCCAGGCATCATTCGAAAACTCCGGCGCTCGCAACGTTGGCGGGCGGACACCAAACTCCCGCTCGCCAACATTCCGCTGTTCGCCCCTTTATGCGGGTATAGCCGGATATCGCTGAAGTTCCGCGGCAGACGCGGTGTCCGAAGCCTCCGTTTCCCAGCTTAGGAATTGCTCCGCCTGAGCCACGAAGAGCTCCGGATACTGGTAGAACGAACCATGGTTGGCATCGGGGTAGAGGATAAGCGAGGCGTTCGGCAGCTTTTGCTGCAAGGTGTAGGAGTTGATTGTCGGGGCAATCACGTCGTTATGGCCCTGCACAACCAACGTAGGCTGTGTGATTTTCGCCAGATAGTCAGACGCGCCTTCAAACTGCTTGCCGTAGTTCCCCAGGGCTTCGATCTGGCGAGGGGCTACCGTTTCATCGACTTCAGGGTCGCGGTCGAGCTGCCGAATGTGCTTGCGCTGGAGGAACCTCCGGCCTGCAGCCTGGCTCGCTGGCGTCGGCGAGAAGTGGACTGAGAGCCACAGAAGCTCAGGTGGGTCGTAGGTTGCGCCAAAGATCCTGGCAGCGTCTTCGGTCATCGGAGCAATGCCGACCCCACCACGCAGACCGGTACCCACAAGGATCAGACGACGCACGAGTGCAGGTGCTTGCAGGGCGATCTCCTGTGCTACCATGCCTCCGATGGAGAAGCCAAGAACGTCGACGGTTTCGAGACCGAGCGCCTTGATGAAAGAAATCGCGTTGGCGCCCATCTCATCAATCGTTGTCGGGACTTCGCCGGAACTGCTCGAAATCCCCGCGTTGTTGAAAAGGATCACTTCTCTGTTTTTCGCAAGCCCGTCCGTGACCGCCGGGTCCCAGTAATCCATGGTGCCAGTGAAGTGCTGATTGAATACCAAAGGGATCGTGCCTGGCTTGCCAAACCGACGGTACGCAAAACGGATGCCGTTGGCTTCAACGAACTGCGTGGGCGATGTCTGATGGGTATGCTGAGTCATATCTCAAATCCTTGGGCGTAGATCGCCGCTGTTAAGCCACCCTGCGGTGGACCGGGTCTATCTAGGTGTGGAAATCGAGCGCTGGTAATGCTTTTAAAGTGCACTTCCATGCCCGACAGGCATGGAGGATGCGTCGCTTAATTCCTGGACGCTGACCGGGAGATGCTAGCGGCGGCCTCGCGAGCCGCCTTGTAAGTTACTGACATAATTTGGAATGTCTTGACTAAACACGCACCGCTTCGGGCTATCGCTAACGCCCCAAGGGACGCGCGCTTGGCTGCTGCTGCGATATGCCCGCTGTGGAAGAGTGGCGGCTTTTCAATCCGAACCCGCAAGGCGCCTGACAGGAGCGGCCTCGCCTCCCGGGATCAAAATGCGCGTTTTGTTCAAAAGTGTTCTCCAAATCCTATCCGGTTGATGTGTTCCGAGTAGAAGCGAACAATCGAAAATGGAGAAGGTTGCCATGGGCCAGAATGAGAAAATCGGCGTAGGGATCATCGGAGCCGGCAACTGGGCACGGCGCGGACATCTCCCTGTTCTCTCCCTGCTTCCGGAATTCGAAGTGAGAGGGATCTTCGCACGCAGATCTGGGGCAGCAGCAGACGCAGCGCGTGATTTCGGCGTCGAGAAGACATTCGAGGATTTAGAAAGCCTCGTAGCTAGTCCCGACGTCGACCTCGTCTGCGCATTGAACACCGCGCCACAACATGAACAAGCAATTCGGGCGGCTGTATCGGCGGGCAAGCACGTCTATTCGGAGTGGCCACTGACAACTAGCACTGAGGTCGCGCTCGACCTTCGCAACGCCGCCAACGGCAAGGGTGTCAAGCACTACGTCGGGCTTCAGCGACGTCTTGCTCCGGTCGCTCGGGAAATGCGTTCCCTGCTGGATACCGGATACATCGGAGACGTTCGTTCGGTCCGACTCCACGTCAGCGTGAACTACTTCCAAAAAGTGCTGCCATACGCTCTCCGATGGACCGCGCCTCCCGAAAACTTCTCAAGTTTGCTCGCGATTTATGCAGGGCATTTCCTCGACATGATTTTCGGTGTCACCGGGAGGCCCAAAAGCCTCTTCGCGGCCCTGAAGAACAACTTCCCGGAGGTTACGGTGCGCGAAACCGGGGAGACGATCGTCACAAGCAATGCTGACGAGATCATGATTACTTTCGTACTCGAAACGGGCGCCCTGTTTTCGTTTCATCTTGAAGGGGCGAAGCACAACAATAGCGGCGTCCGCCTCGACGTGACCGGGTTCGAAGGCGACCTCGTCATGACGAACACTTCCGCGTTCGGAGAGGTCGGTGAGGACTACGTTCTGGAAGGTGCCCGAGGCGACCGCCAACCTCTTCAAAGGATGGCAATCTCCCAAACCCACCCGCTGTTGGAATCGTCCGGCCTTCCCTCGAGCGTTACCGAACTGGGCTACAATTACGCCGCCATTGCGCGGAACATACTTTCAAATGAGGGTGGCGTGCCCACATTCGACGATGGAATCTATTTCCAGCGCCTGATTGACACGATCCAGCAGTCGGCAAGCCAGGGGGCTCTGCTTCCCGCGCCTTGAGCGCGCCGATAAGTTCTGTCTTCGAAACGTGAAGCAGCCTGCCACTCGAACGAGCGGCGGCAGCTGACTTGGGCGAGCTAATTCGAGACCGGGAGTCCAGCAGTCTCCAGGGCAGTCCGCATTTTCTCGCGGTAAGAAGGCGCGAAGCACCACATCTTATAATAGGCGTCCGCTTCCTGAACGCTGAAGCCGGGCTTCAACTTCAGCAGCGTTGCAACATGGGCCTTTGCTTCCGTAGTCCTGTCAAGGAAGGGCAGGGTATACGCCATGTGAAGGTGACTGATCCACAATTGCTCCACGTAGGATTCACGAAAGGCGTCGAACGCCAGATCGTACTCGTCATGTGCCCAGGCCCGTTTGGCGATAGCCCACCACCACCAACGCGGTGTGCTGGGAGCTGTAAGCGCGATGCCCTTCTTGGCGAGCTCGACGCCTTCGTCCCAGAAACCCGCGTAGGCCATCAAGTTTCCAAGCGGGCCGAGGGTTTGTGGATCATTAGGGTTGAGTGCAATGGCGCGCCTCGTCTCGATCCTCAACAGATCCGGCTGGCAGGCCATCCAAGCGGCACGAGCCACGAGGCCGCGAACGAAAGCGTCGTTTGGCGCAATCTCAACAGCCCGGTTTGCCGCCTCCACCGCCTTGTCGGCCAGATAAAGGCGGGTGGTGACACTGCTCGCCTCGGCAGAGGGAAGGGAGACGCCCCATGTTCTCTGATTGTTGAAGACAAGAACCAACGCCGCCCACGCAGCGGCATTCCTCGGGTCGGAGGCGGTCAAGCGCTCAAGGCACTCTCGCGCCTTCACAAGAGGCTCCAATATGGTGGCGTCGGTCGGAGTTCCCAAGACGCCCTGCACGATGCACTCGTAGGGCGTCATTTCGGGGATCGGCTTCGCTTGGATCCGCTTGTATTCCGCCGCTCCGATGGCTCCCCAGTAGCTGCCGATCATGGCGCTGGCCTGGCCAGAGATTTCGTCCTGTACAGCGAACAGGTTGGATTCCCTCAAGTCCGCCTCGAAGGTCTTGCTCCACACCTGCGCGCCTGTCCGTCCATCCGACAGCTGTATGTCGACGCGCAGAAGCTCGCCGTCTCGCCTCAGATCGCCTTCCACCAGATAATCAGCCTTCAAAGTGCGGCCAAGCTTCGTGGCGCTGTGAACTTGTCCCTTGAAGACCGATGTTTCGCTTCGAGAGAGAACCCGCAGCTCGCCGAAACGGCCGAGCGCCGAGATGATCTGTCGCGTCAACCCATCTGCAAACAGGTCGCCTCTTGAGTCGTCGGTATTACTCTCGAACGGAAGAACCGCCACGGTAGGCCCGCAGGAGCCCGAAACAGTCGCCCGATCATTCTCCTCGACGGGGGCGATCATGTAGCCTTGGCGTGGCACGGTTCGTATGAGGTCGCGCCCGCCGTCGCCGACCAAACGTCGAATTTCGGAAATACACTGCGTGAGCGAGTCTTCGGTCACCGTCAGGCCGGGCCAGTTCGTTGCCAACAGCTCGTCTTTGCTGACGACGCGTCCGATGTTGACCGCGAGATGCCGCAGCACCCCAAAAGACCTGTTTCGCAAGTCGATACGTGCGCCCGCGGCGTCTCGCAGCTCATGCCTTCTGAGATCGAGCGTCAGATCGCCAATCGCCAATTGATCCACTACGTTTAGATCGTGGGATCCTTCCATTTTCGGAAGGTAGGTCACAGGTCACTCCAAGTATTCAGGGCGCGCTTCGAGCCTTTGTAAAATGCACTCGCGAGAATGCACCCACTGGAATGAGGTTGCAAGAACAGCGCTCGTCTCCACGCATCAAAAACTCAGCAAAATATCAGACTCTTTCACCTCGATCTCAGGACCCACATGCTCCTGGCATTTATAGGATTGTTGCTGATGGCGAACAACTGGCGGGCGTTGGGCCTCCTTTGAAGGACTGCTGGAGAGACCAACAATTTGGGTGTGTGACCAATGTCGCCGTCGGAACTTCCTTGCAGAACACCGAATTGAGAAGGAGGGCGTTCCAATGACCGGGCAAATCAAACCTTTTACAGGCTATTCAAATGCTTGCGATCGGGCCGCTAGCGTTCCACGCGCTCGGTTCCTTGTCCGTCCATCTGCCCGACCTGCTGCTGGAAAGACCACTTTCCCGGCCTCTGAAGACGTCAAACCTGTCACCGTCCGGGGATAGCCAGAGATGTCGACCGGGAATGCACGCCATTTTTCCGACGTTACCTGGGGTGAGCCATCACCCAGCCCGGAAAGGCCGCTCCACGCTACGGAAGCCACGGGCATTCCTGCACCGAAGGAATCAAGCTACGGCCTTCGTCTTCATACCGTGTCGCAACCTCGGACGAACCTCCCATCAGCGACCAGGGCAAAGAAGTTCGCCCTTCGCGACAACGGAACAATTCTGGACAGGCGGACGCAGGAATGGACACATGCGAGCGCAACGGTCGATGATATAAAATGCGACGGTGCAACAACGATGAGCGTCGAGGCGAGGGCTCCGACCCTCGTCCTGATCCTCGAAGAAGTTGGTCGAAAGCTGGATTTCGAAACTTGCGGAGGCGTCAGTGTGGGTTTTGCCGATGCCGGGCGGGGCTGCGTGACATTCCTGCCTGGTGGCAGTATGGCCACCGGCTACTCCTCGTCGCTGAAGTTTGTTCGCCGCATGGTCCTTGAGTTCGATGCCTGCGAGCTTGGACGCCTCCTTGAGAGACTGGGGCTTGCCGGAGGTGACGATCTTCTGTCTCCGCGTCTGATGGTGGCAGATGACCGCGTTGAGCGCCTGTGCCGACTGCTGGCGGAAGAGTGCTCAGAACCGGGTACGAACTCCGAGCAGTATTCGGACAGTCTCGTATTCGCTTTAATGGTTGGCGTCGCGAGGTGGCGCCGCAAGCCTTCGGGGAAACTTCCTCGGGGCGGCCTGGCACCCTGGCAGCTAAGACGCTCTCAAACCTTCATGCTCGAACACATTTCAGAAACGATACCACTTCAAACACTTGCGGATCTTGCAGGCGTGTCGCTGGCTCACTTTTCGAGGGCATTCAAAAGCTCCACCGGGCAATCGCCCTATCAATGGCTCATTGCCGCGCGCATCGAAAAGGCCAAGGCATATCTGCTCGAAGAGCCACTCCCGATTGCCGAGATCTCAGTCGCCCTGGGCTTCTGCGATCAAGCCCATATGACGCGCACTTTCCTCAAGGTCGTCGGAACCACGCCCTTGGCATGGCAGAGGGCGCACCTGACGGCAAACCCTGCGACCCGCTCTCATGAAGGGCGCCGTTGAGGCTACTTCTCGTAGTCCTCCTGGAGGCAGCCTTCGACAAATTCGACGAATGCACGCGCCTTCTGGCTTGCCATTCGTCCAGTTGGGAAGACGGCCGAAAGACTGATGGGTGGCAATCCCCAGTCATCCAGCGCGGTCACGACTTCGCCCGACCGAAGCTCGGGGGCGAACGCAAACTCCGATGCGATGGTCAGCCCGGCGCCCGCGATAACCGCAGCGCGAAGTCCTTCCGTGGCGTTTACTCTCAGTCGGCCGTTGACGCTTACGGCCATCTCTGCCACGCCCTTTCGAAAGGTGAAGCTCTCACCGCCTCCATCTCTTGTATAGACGACGACTTCGTGTCCGATCAGATCGCTCGGGACGCTAGGCTTCCCATGTTGCTGAAAGTAGGACGGTGTCGCCATGACCAGTCTTCGCCGCTGCGCGATCTTTCGAACGGTCATAGTTGGATCGGTGAGTGGCCCCATGCGAAGGGCAACGTCGACTCCTTCCTCGACCAGGTCGACATTTCTGTCTTCTAGCAGCAGATCTATCTCGACATCGGGGTGGCGCGCCATGAAAGCCGGAAGCTTGGGTACGACATGGAGGCGCGCGAAGCAGACCGAAGCTGTTACTCGAAGCCTGCCAGAGAGGCCCGCGGCTACACCCCGCGCGGCCAGCACGGCCTCGCTGGCATCTTCTATCGTCCGCTTGGCGTAGGGATAGAAGTTTTCGCCTGCCTCCGTCGGTTTGAGCCCGCGCGTGGACCGGAGCAGCAGTCGAACTCCAAGCCAGTCCTCGAGTTGGACAATGAGTTTGGAAACAGCGGGCTGACCCATGTTTTGAAGCCGGGCCGTGGTCGAGAACGACCCGGTGTCCACGACCCTTACGAACGTTTCGAGCGCTAACAACCGGTCCACGACTTATTCTCCTTTGGAATAGACCATATCCACCTGACCTTCTTCTGCCAACAGACGAGAAGGAGCAAATAGACGTCGTCGGGCAACTGCCCCGCTCTTATTGGAGATTTCGATGTCAAAACTCTACACGCCAGTCAAGCTTGGCAGATATGAACTCACGCACCGCGTCGCTCTTGCCCCGATGACGCGTCTTCGCACCATCCAGCCGGGCGATATCCCCAGCCCGATGATGGCCGATTTCTACGGTCAGCGGGCATCCGAGGGCGGACTGGTCATCATTGAAGGGACCAGCATCTCGATCACTGCCCGCTCGTATCTCGGTGCAGCAAGCTTCTACCACGATGGCCAGACCGAAGGATGGAAGGCCGTCGCTGACGCCATTCACGCCAAGGGCGGCGTCGCATTCATGCAGCTCATCCACGGCGGCCGCCAGAGCCACGTTGAGATGACCGGAGGAGTCGATCCTGTGGCGCCTTCCGTCGTGCCGTTCGAGGGGGTCGCACTGACCAAGGACGGTTTCGTGCCTGCTTCGCCGCATCGCGCTCTGGCGATCGAGGAGATTCCGGGCATCATCGAAGAGTTCCGCGTGGCGGCCCAGCGAGCCAAGGATGCTGGTTTCGACGGTGTCGAGCTTCATGGCGCGAACGGCTACCTGGTGGATCAGTTCATCCAGGACGGAACCAACAAGAGGGAAGACGCCTACGGCGGTCCTATCGAGAACCGGGTTCGGTTTCTCAAGGAAGCTGTCGAAGCGTTGATTTCGGTTTGGGGAGCTGATCGCGTCGGCGTCCGCATTTCGCCGTCCGGCGAATGGGGCGGAATCTCCGACAGCGATCCGGAGGCGACTTTCTCCTACGTGGCGAAATTCCTTGACCAGTATGGGCTGGCGTACCTCCACGTCATCGAGCCCCGCATCAAGGGTGATTCAACTCTGCATGAGGGCCATCCCGTAGTCGCAAGCCAGTACCTGCGTCCGTCCTTCTCCGGTCCGATCATCTCGGCAGGTGGTTTCGATCGCGAAGGTGCTCAGGCAATCGTGGAGTCCGGTGTCGCCGACATCGTCGCGTTCGGCCGCATTTTCGCGTCGAACCCAGACCTGCCTTATCGCTTGGAACACGACCTGCCTCTCACTCCGTACAAACGCGAGTTCTTCTGGGGCGGCACTGAAGTTGGTTACACGGACTACCCCGTCGCCGGGCATACAGAAAAGGCCGCTTAGCAGGCCTCTCCGGACGTCGGTTTCCCGACGTCCGGACTACGGTGAGAACACCCGACACCATCGGGTATTGAAGGAAGACTGATCGTGTCTACCGCAACGCTGACATCTGCAACCTCGTCTGTTGAAAAGCGCGAACGGATGCCCACTTGGGGTCTCCTTGCTCTCGGGCTGCTCGGGTTCATTGCCATTCTAACCGAAACCTTGCCCGCTGGCCTGCTGCCACAAATCGGTTCCGGCCTTTCCGTCGGAGACGCGCAGGCCGGGCAACTCGTGACCGCATATGCGATCGGTTCGGTCGCCGCCGCCATTCCCGGAGCGGTGCTTACACGAGGATGGCAGCGCCGGACGGCGCTCCTCAGCGCCGTCCTCGGGTTTCTGCTGTTCAATTCCCTTACCGCGCTCTCCGACAATTACCTTGTCACCCTGGTCGCGCGTTTCATGGCGGGTGCCGCCGCAGGGGTTACCTGGAGCCTGGTGCCCGTCTATGCCCGGCTTATGGCGCCCAGCGGATCCGAAGGGCGCGCGATGGCAATCGCACTCGTCGGAACGCCCCTAGCGCTATCACTCGGCGTTCCCCTTGGAACACTGGCGGGGGCAGTGTTGGGTTGGAGGGTGCCATTTTTCGCGATGTCCGGCGTCGCCTTGGTTCTAGTGGGCTGGATCCTCGCTTCGGTGCCCGACTTCCCGGGTTCGACTGACGGACGTTCGCGTTCAGTTTGTCGCGTGCTGACCATTCCGGGTATTGGTTCGATACTGTCGGTCGTGTTCGTCTGGATGTTTGCCCACAACATTCTCTACACCTATGTCTCACCCTTTCTTCGCTTCAACGGCCAGGAGCAAGACGTAGCGGTAGTTCTGCTCGTCTTCGGAGCCGGAGCGCTGGCTGGGATCTGGTTGATCGGACTGATGGTTGACCGCCACCTGCGCCACCTCGTTCTTGGAAGCCTCGCGCTGTTTGCCGTTTCTTCCGCGGTATCCATCTTGGCGGGCGACGTGACGGCGGTCACATTTGGCGCCACTTTCGTCTGGGGCGCGACATTTGGTGGGGCCGCCACGCTTCTCCAGACAGCTTCGGCCGACACTGCGGGTGCAGATGCCGACATAGCGCAGTCGTTGATCGTCACCATTTGGAATTCCGCCATTGCCAGCGGGGGAGTAGGCGGCGGCCTGCTACTTGAGACGCTGGGTCCGGCAGCCTTTGCTCCATCCGTCGCCATTCTTGCTGTTCTTGCTCTCGTGATCGCCCGGCGCGCATCCGTCCACGGTTTCCCGAAGGGAAGGCGGGCTTAGGAGCAGCGACCCCGGCGGGTTTCGCAGCGAAACCCGAGGCTCCAACTTTTCGACAACATAAAGGAATCCTTCAATGTCCAAGCTCTTCTCTCCTGTAAGGATTGGTCGGCTCCAGATCGACCACAGGGTCGTCCTCGCCCCACTGACTAGAATGCGCGCCGAAGAGGGGGCCGTCCCTGGCCCATTGATGGCGGAATACTACTCACAGCGTTCCAGCCGCGGCGGCCTGGTCATAACCGAAGCGACCATAGCTATCGACGGTGGCAACGGCTATCTCGGTGCGCCAGGGCTCTACGACGACAGTCAGATCGATGGCTGGAAAGCCATCGTCGACGCTGCGCACAAAAAGGGGGCCACGATTTTCGTTCAGCTCTACCATGCCGGACGACAGTCACACAGGGATCTCCAGCCCGGTGGAGGCGCACCTGTCGGTCCTTCTGAAATCGCACACGGTGGGGTAGCCTATACAGAGAAGGGATGGGTTCCGAACACGCCGAATAGGGCGCTCAGGACGGAAGAGGTCGAAGATCTCGTGTCAGGCTTCAAGCTTGCGGCGGATCGTGCTCTTGCTGCTGGATTCGACGGCGTAGAACTTCATGCCGCCAACGGGTACCTGTTCGACCAGTTCCTTCAGGATGGCAGCAACAAGAGAACCGACCGATATGGCGGGTCGCAGCAGAACCGATTCCGCTTCCTCAACGAAACGATCGAAGCCGTCAGTTCCGTGTTCGGTTATGATCGGGTTGCTGTCCGATTGGCACCGAGCGGCTCGTTCGGCGACATGTCCGACACGAATTCCCGCGAGCTTTTCGAGTATGTGGTCAGCGAACTGGCAAAGCTTGATCTGGCATATCTGCATTTGATCGAGCCGCGCGTACTTGGGAATGACGCCGATCTTAGCCGGAGCCAGGAACCCGTGGCCACCAGGTCGTTGCGGAAACTCTATCCGGGCATCATCATCGCGGCGGGTGGGTTCACAGGGCTGTCCGCTGAGGAAATTATAGCCTCGGGCGATGCAGACCTGGTCGCGTTCGGACGTCACTTCGTATCGAACCCCGATCTTCCGGAGCGACTGCGCAACGGTTGGCCCCTGAACGATTATGATCGCGAGAGTTTCTTCGGTGGGACGGCCGCGGGATATACGGATTACACGTTCTTCCTTCAAAGCAAGGCGTCGTAGAGGTACATCGCTATGACCACGTCCGACTTTCTCGACCGTGAAGGTGCTCGCTCTACGGACGACGGTCCGAGCGAGACGCTTATGGAATTGATGTCGGTCGCCAAGAGCTCATCAGTAAAAGCAGGGGCGGAAGCGCCCCTCTTCAATCTTAGGACCACAGACGGTCAGAAGGTGTCGCTCGGCGGTTTGATCCGGAGCGGCCCGCTGGTCCTCAGCATCTATCGCGGAACATGGTGCAGTTACTGCTGCGATGCCCTTGAGAGTCTCTCGAGCATCTCTGAGGCCGTCAAGGATCTCGGCGCAAACCTGCTCGCCGTAGGTGCGCCCCCTGCCGACGAGCGCGAGCGGGAATACCTTGATGGTCTCGGCATCACAGCGGGGTTGGACCCGTCGCTCTCGGTTGCCAGGTCGTTCGGCTTGACCGTGGTTCTGCCGATTGAGGATCGTCCGAGATACTTGTCCCTGGGATTCTCGCCCGCAGCGCGTTGGCAGGTCGCGATTCCGGCGACGTTCGTCATCGACCGTTCCGGACGAGTCGTTTTGTCCTCAGTGGACGCGGATTATCGACAACGACTGGGCGTGGAGCACATTCTATCAACGCTCAGATCGCTCAAGGAGCGCGACGCACGTCGAAGCGCCGTCCCGGCAACGTTCGACGTGCTGCGTCGCTGACTACGCTTGAAGTTCGGCAGGCGTGGCGGTCGGGAAATCCGTGTAGCCTTTCTCGGAGCCACCCCAGAACGCATCGCGCACATAGGGTGTCAACGGTATTCGGTTCTTGAGGCGGAAGGGCAGGTCGGGATTCGAGGTGAAGTGGCGTCCGAAGGCTACGAGATCAGCGTCCCCTCTTTCGACGATTGCTTCAGCTCCTTCACGATCAAAACCGCCGGCAGCAATGATTGGCCCGCGGAAATGGGGACGGAGGTATTTGGAGGCGAGGGGTGCATGGCCTTCGTGGAGAGTGTCGTCGCCTTTGATCCGCGGCTCGATCACGTGCAGGTATGCGATCCCATATGCCTCAAGAGTGTCGGCGACGTAGGCGAACGTGGTTTCCGGATCGCTGTCCGAAATACCCCCCCATTCTCCGGATGGAGAAATCCGCACTCCGACGCGGTCCATCCCCCAAACGCTTCCCAAAGCCTCCACACACTCCTTCAGAAAGCGGCATCGCTTCTCCAGTGTGCCTCCGTAGGCGTCCGTTCGCTTATTGGTTCCGTCCTGTATGAACTGATCGACCAAGTACCCGTTGGCCCCGTGGAGTTCCACGCCATCGAAACCGGCGGAAAATGCTCGTTGCGCGGCAACCCGAAACTCTTCCACCACGCCGGGAATCTCCTCGAGAGCGAGTTCGCGGTGTGGAGATGCAGCAACCCAGCCATCCCGTATCAAGGCCAACCCTTCGAAGGGCACTACCGACGGAGCGAGAGGCGCGACCCCGCCCGTCATCTCAACGTGGCTCTGGCGCCCCCCATGAATGAGCTGCATGAAGACCCGGCCACCCTTCGAATGAACTGCGCTCGATATCGCCTGCCATCCTTCCATCTGGCCGTCATGAAAGAAGCTGGCTGCACCGTAATAGGATCGGGCGGGGATGGAGATGCTGGTTCCTTCGATTATCACCAAGCCGCCGTTTGAGGCTCGCTGTCCGTAGAAATCCGCCATCATCGGACTTGGAATGTCGCCTGGCTGGAGAGTGCGCAGCCGCGTCATTGGAGCGAGCACGACACGGTGGGACAACTGGTATCTTCCGACAGCTGCGGGACTGTACAGCTTTGCGGTTGAGGTGTTCATAGGCGAGAGGGTTGCTTCCATATCTGGCATGACCTGGCTCCGGATTCTGATGTTTTAGGCGAAGGGTCGAAAATCGTATTGCAGCCGCGCGACATGCGCTGAGGATGTTGTCCGCACCAGTGCACTTGATGCCCGTCATCGAGCCGTCGCTGGTCGCGCCCTGTCCCTGTGCCCCAGGTTAGCCTCGGACTGTCCGAGTGCGATTGTCGGATACCTGCCATTTTTGCAAAATCCTGACGCGAGTGCCCCGCGCCATGGGTCCAATCCCGTCAGTTTTTTTCAATACGCAGCCTCCGGCCTTGGCTAGACAGGACCGATGGAAGCCTTCCCCGAAACCACAGCCGAGCCAACGACAGTAGACGTCCTTCGGGCGATCGCGTCGCCTGTGCGACTAAGGATACTCCGCTTTCTCAGGCCTGACGGCTCCCGCGTGCTGTTTGCCGAGGGGCGGAGCGTGAAGGAAATCGAGCATCACCTGGGCGTTAGCCAATCGACAGTCTCATCTCATCTCCGGATACTCGAAAACGCACGCCTGATAAAAGGATTGCGGATCGGGCAGTGGACGACTTACCGCAGGCTCGACGATGAGATCGAACGGTTTCTGGCGCAGCTTGCCTGCAGTCTGTGAACCGCAGCTGTGTTGGGAAGTCAGCGTTGCTCAGCGCTGCCCGACCTGGCGGGACGCGTGCCGAAGACAATGCTGAGAAGGCTTTCAGCTATACCGGATGAGCATGGGAGCCGACGTATAGGATTGGGTCTCAAACTTTAGCGGAAGATGGCGGGCTCGGCATCCACGCAAGACGCGGGCCGAAAGGCCCTTTGCTAGTCGGAAGTCCGGCCTGTCGCGAGATGCGTGCGCGCTCAATGCCCTGTACAGCCCAGCCTTGGGCCCGTGCGTCCCAAAATTCCTGCGGTGCAGGGGGCGAATGCAGCGTATCCGGAGCCCCGTAACCTCTCGCGTTGGGCCGCGCCTGGCTAAAAACCATGCCAACCCGGCCGACGAGGCCACACGCTCGGCGGCCCTGTGCCGAATCCTTCGGCACGAATTTGCAAAAATGCTCTGATCAAACAATCGAGCCGTGCGGAACTTTCTACAATCACAGCGCGGATGGGCTCACGGGCCATGCCCATGAGGTATGCCAGCGAACCTACAAAGTATTTTCCGTGCCGGGTCAGGGAGGATACGACAATCAGGTGCGGCGCGGACAAAGGCGCTTGGTGTGGCGCTCGCCTCCGCTAGGGCGCGAAACCACACAATGGTCCGTAGTCGATAAGCAAGCGCAGCCACAGTTTTCGAATAGTTCTTTCCATTGATCCAAAAGGAAAATCAGCATGTCAAAAGTCGTCAAGTTCGATCGGGCAGGTGGCCCTGAAGTACTGAAGTTTGAGGACGTCGACGTCCGCGCTCCAGGACCGGATGAGGTTCGCGTGAAGGTTCATGCAATCGGCATCAACCGGGCCGAAGCAATGTGGCGGGTCGACGTCTACATCGAGCCCGTGAAGTTTCCGGCTGGTCTTGGCTATGAGGCAGCGGGGGTTGTCGAGGCCGTGGGCGAGAACGTAAAAGCGGTTTCCGTTGGCGACAAGGTGAACGTGATCCCGTCGTTTTCGATGAACGAGTACAACACCTACGGTGAGCTGATCGTTGTTCCTGCAGACACAGTGGTCCATCAGCCGGAGGGCCTCTCCTTTGAGGAAGCGGCATCTGTTTGGATGATGTTCGTAACCCCGTACGGAGCTTTGATCGAGGATGCGAAGGTAGGTCCGGGCGACTACGTCGTGATCCCTGCCGCCTCGAGCAGCGTCGGCATCGCAGCGATCCAGATTGCGAACCTGTCCGGTGCAACGACTATCGCGCTCACACGGACTTCCGCAAAGAAGGACCAGCTCATTGCCCTCGGAGCCAAGCATGTCCTGGCAACCGACGAGGTGGACTTCGTAGCAGAGATTAATCGGATCACGGCGGGCGCCGGGGTTAGGGTAGTATTCGACCCGGTTGGCGGCCCCAATTTCGAGAAGCTCGTATCGCTGCTGAACTTCGGCGGGGTCGCCTACATCTACGGCCTGTTGGCCACCGAGCCGACGACGCTCCCGGTTCTTGACATGATCGCGAAGGTGACTTCGGTCAAGGCTCACAACATCTGGCTGACCAGTGGAGACGAAACGCGACGCAAAGCTGCGGTCGAATTCGTGTCCAAGGGACTTTCGTCCGGCGCTCTCAAACCCGTCGTCGACAAGACGTTCAAGTTCGAGGATATCGTCGAGGTACATCGTTACCTGGAGGCCAGCAATCAGTTCGGCAAAATCGTCGTAACTGTATGATGCGTAGGTAGACGCGACGCCGCCGGCTGCCCTCGGAAGGTGTTGCTTCTATAGTGCTGCCCGCAATTGCGGGCAGCACTACGTCGGAGTGGATGAACGGGTGCCCGTCGATGGTGGTGTGCTACTGGCAAAGATGGGCAAGAGTTTCCGAATACGCCGGGAAGCTCATTTCCTAAAGTTCAAATGGCCACGGGGAACGCCCTGCGGCGCCCATGGACGACCGATTTGAACAAAAAACAGCATTGGTTGAACAAAAGTGACACGTTCCGCCCGCTTTGCGGCATCGACAGCTCAGGTTCGTTGACCCGATAATCCGACCGTTCATATTTCCCGGCGCAACGAGGAAAATATGATGTCAAATGAACTCCAATCCGGATCGTTCAAGCCAATTTACTTTTTGGCGCTCGGAACTTTCGCCATAGGCACCGAAGGTTTCATGATCGTCCCGTTGCTTCCCAAGATGTCAGCGGATCTTTCTGTCCCCCTAGCCACTGCAGGCACCCTGGTCTCGGTCTTCACGCTAACTCTGGCGCTGAGTTCACCGATCCTGACAACGTTGACAGGCGGCCTAAACCGCCGAAGGCTGCTCATTTGGTCGATGCTGGCGTTCGCCGCCGCCAATCTCGTCGCGTGGTCTTCACGAGATTACTGGGGAATCCTATCGGCTAGAGTTCTTCTAGCGCTGGCGGCGGGCCTCTACAGCCCCAACGCCAATGCTCTGGCTGGCGCTCTTGTCGGGCCCGAAAAACGAGGCAGGGCTCTGTCGATCGTCAATGGGGGCATCACTCTCGCCATCGCTCTCGGACTGCCGTTAGGCTCGCTGATAGGCGATGCGTTTGGCTGGAGAACAACCTTCCTCGGCGTGGCTATCCTGGCGATCGTCGCTACCCTGGGGCTCACCTTTGGCCTGGAGAAGTCGGTTGGCGGTGGCGCAAAGGTGCCCTCGGTCCGCGAGCGACTTGCCGTGGCGGTAAATCCATCCATTCTGACGGCGCTCGTCGTCACCTTCATATGGGCGGCCGGCGCCTACGTCGCCTGGACGTACATCGCACCATACCTCACCGAGACCATAGGAGCGTCCGGCAAGGGTATCAGCGCGATCGTTTCGATCTGGGGGATCTCTGCAGCAGTTGGCGTGCTGGGAGGCGGCGCGCTGAATGACCGCGTTGGGGCCAATGCTGTCATGGCGCCTGCGCTCACCCTGCTGGCCCTGGCTTTCCTGACTCTATCGGCGAGCGCGTTCTTCCTAACGCCGGAACAGGCGACCCTGCCTGTAGTGGTGGCGGTGGTGGTCTGGGGGATTACGGCGTGGGGGTTCTTTCCTTCACAGATCTCGCGCCTGATTGGGATCGGAGGCCATCAGCTTGCGCCGATCATCCTCTCACTCAACGCGTCCTTCATGTACGCGGGCTTCGCAGCCGGAGCGGCCGTGGGCTCGATCGTGATCGCGAACGGACCGGTTGCGAACCTCGGATGGGTGGGCGCCGCCTTCGAAATAGTTGCGCTCGTCCTGCTCCTCGCCTCGACCCGCCGACGGCCCTCAAAGCCCGCCATCTAACAAATCTAAGGAGATCGAAATGAAGCTCACCGGAAATACCATATTCATTACCGGGGGAGGGTCCGGCATCGGCCGAGGACTTGCAGAGGCATTTCACAACCTCGGCAACAAGGTCATCATCTCGGGCCGCCGCAAGAAAAATCTCCAGGAGACGCTTATCGCGAATCCAGGCATCGATGCCGTCAGCTTGGACGTCACAAACCCTATCCAGATACGAGAGGTCGCTGCCAATCTCGTACGGGACTACCCCGCTCTCAACGTCGTAATCAACAACGCTGGTATCATGTTGCCCGACAACGCCGATGGGGAAGTTGCCGAGGAGCTCTTGGTCTCGACGGTATCCACCAACCTACTGGCACCTATCCGGGTAACATCGGCGTTCATCGAACACCTGAAGACGCAGCCGTCCTCGGCCATTCTTCACGTATCGTCGGTCCTGGGATTCGTGCCGCTCGCTGGAACGGCAGTATATTCGGCTACGAAGGCTGCGCTTCATTCCTACTCGATGTCGCAACGCTATAGGCTGAAAGACTCATCAGTCGAGGTCCTCGAAATCGCACCTCCGTGGGTACGCACGGACCTTATGAACAGCCGCGAGGAGGAACGTGCAATGCCCCTCGACGACTTCATCGAACAGACGATGGTATCCCTAGAGACCGCAACCACCGAGGTCCTTGTCGAAGGGGCCAAGCCGATGCGTAACAATCCGGGTCCGACAGAGCACGGGTTCGTGGGGCAATTCAACGATATGCTTGTGGGTGTCAACAAGGCCGCTTAGGCCGGATCCACAGGCGCGGAGTCCGGGGGCGACATGGGAGTGGCTTCGCCCCCGGACTTCGAAAACGCGGCTGATGATCGTCGGCGCGGCCCACGAGGGGTTTTGTACGTCTCGAAGCTCGGCCGTCAGGGCACCGATCTCCAGCTCCCATTCCCTTCAATGACCGTCATGCAACAACACTAAGGCCAGACTCCAGCGTCGATCTAGCCTCCCTCGGCCACCCGATCCTCCAAGGCGTCTCCCCAACTGCTGCAATATGCGCGACGCCGCCGACGAGCGTGGCGCAGCCGTTACATCGGCTCGACCGAACATAACGCTAGATATTTCTTCAAAAACTGCGTCGTTTCTTCAACGCGCGACATCATCCGCTCATGCGATGCTCGGAGGCCGCACCTACATCATCGGCTGCACACTTATCGACATTGAGGTTGCGGCATGAAACTCGATCGTCCACTTATCCTTGTGATCGAGGATGAAATTCTTGTTCGGGCGATCCTGATCGCGCAGCTTTTCGACGGCGGATTTAATGCCGTGGAGGCAGGCAATGCCAGGGATGCCGAGTATATGCTCGCGACCTATCCGCAGATCGAGATAGTGATTGGCGACGCCGTCATTTCGGATCAGACCGATGGATTGGATTTCATTACGGAGCATTGGCCCGACAAGAAGATGATTGTCGCGTTCGACGCGGGGACGGATCCGAGTTGCGACCTCCCGAAGGCGGTCCGATCCATCGGCAAGCCCTATGCATTCGCTGAGTTGTCCGATCGTCTCAATGAGATGTTGACTGCGGACTGGCCAAGGCGCCGAGCGGGCTGAAGACATGCATCTCATCCGAGCTTTGGAGATCGTTGACTGCCCTACCAGCCGCTCTCCTGCTTTCGTTAGGCTGAGGGATGACGAGCACTATTGCGGCCCTTTAAAGCGCGTTCCGCATGTCTGAAGGCGACCCATCAATCCCTATCCCTGTCTCTATCGTGTTGGCGCTCGGCCTCACCCAGATCATCGGTTACGGCACACTCTTCTACTCATATTCGGTCCTCGCGCCCGCGATTGCCAGGGACATGGACGTCACGGTGGAGCAGGTCTTTGGGATCTTCTCCGCAGCGCTCTTTGTGGGTGGTCTGTCGGCTCCGGTAATAGGACGTCAGATCGACCGGATCGGTGCAGCAACCGTACTCGCTGTCGGTTCCGTGCTCTCGGCGCTGACGCTCGCTACCTGTGCCGGGGCGCCATCCTTCGTCGTGTTCGCCGTCACTCTCGTTCTAGTCGAAATGGCGTCGGGCATGGTTCAGTACCAAGCGGCGTTCGCGGTCCTGGTAGAGTGGGATCCCCTAGCGTCGCCGCGAGGTATGAACCATCTTACGCTGATCGGGGCGGGCGCTTCCGCGATCTTCTGGCCGCTGTCCGCTGCTTTGATGGAGTACCTTACGTGGCGCGGGGTCTACCTTGCCTTCGCTGCTCTCAACCTGGTTGTCTGCACGCCGACGCATTTGTGGCTCGTTAGAAAGTGCATGGCGCGCGTTCCCAGCTCCCGACTGGCAAAAGCGAACGTGGTGGGTGCAATACCGTTGGTATGGCGCCGCGCCGCAATGATCGCCGTGTCGGGAGCGTTTGCGGCATTGGCCTTCGTGTCAGGAGCGATCCTCTCGCACATCGTTCCAATGCTCAGCGACCTTGGGTTTGGTCAGGCCGCGTACGTGGCTAGTATCTTATTCGGCGTGTCCCAGGTACTTAGCCGATTGTTCAATATGTTCTTAGGATCCCGACTGTCTCCACCAGCTCTTGCATCGGTCTCCGCCGCGCTGATGATGATTGGAACCATCATTCCGGGAATGAGTGGGCACTGGCTACCGGGGGCGGTCGCCTTTGCTATATGTCTCGGCCTGGGATCGGGAATTAACTCAATCACTCAAGGCAGCGTGCCGCTGTTCCTCTTCGGTAGTGATGGTTACGGAGCGGTCACGGGGAAAATGACCGCGGCACGGGTGACCCTTGGAGCGACAGCGCCGTTCGTCTTCGCGCTGGCTAGGAAGGAATGGGGGGCTCAGACGTCGCTGTTGGCAGTGGCCGCTCTCGGTGCTGGGGGCATGGTAGTTTTTGCGAGCGTTGCGGTCGCGATTAGAGGGAACTCTCCTGCGACGCATTGACGGCGCCCATCGCCGAAGTGATGCCTCTTCACGCGATGGTTTTCTGCTGGTTTTGTTCTGCGGAGGAATCTACACGTCCAGCTCCATGCTTGTCTGCGAAGAACTCAACCTGGATCTCGACCAGATCGTCGTCGAGCCGGCGCCACCAGACATGAAATATATCGACCCTTTTCTAGGCAACGGGGGATCGCTCTCCACCCGCGCCGACTGGAAACGTCTCCGCGAAGCAGGTGCGGCAGCCCGTATCATGCTTGTGGCCGCCGCCGCTTCCAAATGGGCGGTGAAGCCCGGGGAGTGCAGAGCAGAACGTGGCGTTGTACATCACGACGCCAGCGGCTGTTTCCTAGCCTACGGAGAACTCGCCACCGAGGCGGTATGGCAGCCAGTGCCGACCACGGGACCTCTCAAGGACCCGAAGGACTTTCGTCTTGTCGGCAAGAGTCACAAGAGACTGGATACCCCAGCCAAGGTGAATGGCAGCGCGCAGTTCGGCATCGATGAAGATAGGCACGCTTGCGCTATCGCCTATGAAAGGCGGAAAGCTGAAGTCATACAACGCGGCTGCGGCGAAGGCTGTGCCTGGCGTCCGTGACATCGTCGTGGCGGACGGCAACTCGATCGCGAATCTTACGGCCGCAGCGTTCGAGCCGCCCGGATGGGCAACCGTCAGAAAGATAAAGCTTGGCGAGAGGCATCGCGGACTCCTGGTAGCCGTCTATTCGGCCATAGGTGGAGCCGCGAGCCTAACTTCCTGATCTGCGCTGTATTGTCTCAAACCAGCCTTTTTGGATATTCGTGACGGTCGCCTGCAACGAGTTTTGCCGCCTACCATGCGTCAATCATGCCGAACGCTGTGCGCGACCGACCGAAGGCCGAGGTGTGGGTGCCATATCAGTCCTCAGGAAAGGATTCCCCGAACATCGGGTTGCCGCTTTGTGAGTCAGCGCGTGTTACCTCGTCTTGGAGAACATCCCAGTGCTCGGCCAGCTTGCCGTGCTCGATCCGCACGATGTCGGCTGCGACCCAGGCGACGCCTCGTCCATTGCCCGTGAACCTACCGTGGACGATGACGTAGTCGCCCTCCGCCAGAATGACTTGATGCTCGTACTTCAGGGTATCCGGGGCAGACTGGATCAATTCAAACAGGCCTTCCCGGCCTGGCTTGATGTGGGCGCTGTGCTGAATGTAGCTATCAGACCAAAAGTCCCATGCCGCGTCGTAGTCCCGCTTGTTAAACAGCGTGTCGAATGCCTTGAGCACAAGTGCCTTGTTTTCTTCTGGGGTCGTCATCTCAAACTCCATTTTCCAGCCGTAGCTGCATCAGCCCGCAAAGGCATCGTGAATTGTCGAGGCAAAGGTGGGCGGGTAGCCTCAGCCTGTATTGAAGATTGTCAGCGCGGCTTAGACGGACCGTGCAAATTCGGCCGATAGTCGGCCTTTGAATGGATCAAGTGAGCGGGCTGGGTCCGTGTATCCCAGCCCCGCACGCCTTAGATCGCCTCTATAGAGTCCACGCGGTCTGGATAGAATGCCACGTGCCCGCCGATTTTCTCGACTGCCTCGTAAGGGCTTTCGTAGGTCCAGACCGCGTTCGTGGATCGCTCGCCACCTGCGGGGATTGAGAAGTAGGCGCATTCGCCCTTGTACGGGCAGTAGGTCGAATGATCGGTTCTCTGGAGCATCGACATGTCGACGTCCTCGCGGGGAATGTAGAAGACGGGACCATAGCTCGCCTCCTTGAGAACGAGAACGTCTCTGCTGTCGGCAATCGTTTCACCCGCGACTTTGACAACCACGCGCGAACTGCTCCGTTCGATGGTGATCGGATGATCCGGACCGGGGATCTTGATCGTCCTTGTCGCCTGCTGCTCGGCCATGTGCTTGCTCCGTTGTTGTGACTGGATCGGACCGCACCATAGGGCGGTCAAAAGGAGAGCGGAAAGACTTCGTTGGTTGGTCGACATGCCTGTGAGGCATCCCTTCTTTTGGAGTGATCGCCTGCCAATGGTGCGAGGCTATTGAACAATCGTGTTCGCGTAGAACAATCACGGCGTAAATTTTTCCAGATGAATTGGTGGCGTCGCCGCAAACTTGCACGCCGTGGTAATCCTTACTTCCGGTACGCACCGCGGGGTTACCTTCAGAATGACAGGACAGCTGGGTTTTCACCACGTCACAGCGGTCTGCTCTAACGAAGAGCGGACGACGAGCTTCTACACACTCGGCTTGGGCATGAGGCTCCTTCGTCGAACGGTGAACTACGACGAGCTGACAATGCTCGAGATCCAGTTCTGCGGCGTGGAAACTAGCTCGGCGTCTCTCATGACGTTTCTCGTCGATCCTAAGGCACCTCGGGGTGTTCAAGGCACCGGACAGATCAGCAACCTCGTCTTCCAGGTCCACGCCAGCACGCTGGAACAATGGTCTGAACGGTTGCGTAGCTGGGGAGTCCGGATGGCTGGGTTCGCGTCGAGTTTCGGCGAACGATGCCTGTGCTTTTCCGATCCTGACGGTCTGCCCATCTGCTTGGTCGAATATGACCGAGATGCACCTACGTACACACAAGGGCAGCAGATGCGCCTGGGCGCGCTGCGGTCGATAGAGCTGCAGCTCCAAGGATACGAGCTTACCGCCCGCTTCATCGCAAATCTTCTAGGCTTCAACCGCGAAGAGCGAGAGGGAGCGGTGACCCGGTTTAGTGACTCAACCTACATGGGAAGCCCGATACTTGACTTGCTGTCCGCGCCCGGTCATCGCGCAGGGAAAAGAGGTGCGGGGGTAGCTACCCACCTTGCCTTCAACGTAGGCGAGGTCGCAGATCTACAGCAATACAGGGATCGGGCCGTGGCCTTGGGTCTGGATGTGACGCCTGTCTTGGACCGCTACTATTTTTCCGCCATCTACTTCGAAATTCCAGGCGGCATCCGTCTCGGCATGGTCGCCGACACTTTCGGCATTGAAGCCAGCGACAGACCCGCCGGAGACAACGGCCTCGCGCTACCGCCTTGGCTGGAGCCGCAACGCTCCCGTATTGAGCGTCGCCTAGCTGGCGCTCAAGACTAACGCCGTTTTCCGCTGGCGGCTTTTCCGCAGGATCAGACCAAAACGGCAAGTATGATCCAATAACGAACACGACCCTCATGGTCTTCTGAGTGCGCATAACCAGACACAGTCATGGTCGCGCCCCTCCCACGATCATGGCCCGCCGCTCCCCGCCGCGTCATAATCTCCCACAGGGCGGGGAGCGGTCAGCGATCACCTGCAAGCGCCGGAAGCGCAGTTACGAGGACGCTGAGAGCCATGAACAGCACAGTGCAGACGACGGAGGGCCGCCTAGTCGCCAACTTCGCTCCGATGGTTCTCCATTCGCGCCAGGAACAGCTTCAGCAGAGGCGACGTGTTCAGCGTGTTGTACCCCAGCATAAGATCGATGGTCGGGATCTCTCCCTTCAGGGGGCGACTAACGACCGACCACGAGAGGAAGTTCTCCGCGTACGCCGGAAGCAGACAGACTCCCCGCGTAGATGCGACGAGCGAGATCGCCATCGCAAAGTTTTCGATCACGTGCGTGGGCTTAAGCTGTATGCCGACCCTTTCGAAATAGCGATTGATAACGTCCCGCAACACATGCGCGATGTCGGACATGCCTATGAAGATTTCGCCGACAAGCTCCCGCGGGTCGATTTCATCATGGGTTGCGAGGCGATGATCGCTGGGAAGCATGACAACCAGCGGCTCGCTGGCAACCTTTTGATATTCGACGTTCGCCTTCTCCTCGGCGCGCAAGAAGGCGACGTCGAGCTTGCCCCTGTGCAAGTCGTCCGCGAGTTGTGGGGAATATTGGCTAACCACGCGGATTTCTATGTTGGGAAGTTCGTCGCGGAGAATCCGCGAGGCAACTGGAAGCCAATCAACCTCCATTCCGGTGAGGAAGCCCATCGAAAATACGGGCTTGTCAGGCTTTGCTGCGCGCCTTGCCGCCTCCACAGCGGCCTCCGCCTCGGCTATCGCCTGGCGCGCGTGATCGAGGAAAGCCCGACCTGCTGGCGTGAGGTCAATACCTTTTGCGCTGCGCGAGAGCAGTGGCACGCCGACCTCGTACTCGAGATCGCGGATTTGCCTCGACAGCGACGGCTGGGCCGTATGAAGGCGCCTTTCGGCCGCCAACGTGAGGCTCCCTTCCTCGGCAACGGCCACGAAATATCGAAGATGCCTAAGTTCCATACGCGGACTCCCATGCCTGGCAGGCATGTCTACCAACTTGCAAAGTCTTTTTCAACAGCGCGAAAGGAGCCTACACCGATTGGCAACGGAGGCGACGAGAGACAGCTAGTGGCACACGCCGCGGGGTCAGGATCGGAAGCCACTGTCGACCGAACATGACGACAGGCTTTTCTTACCAACTCACCTAAAGGGACATTATCGATGACGAACCATCAGACCGCGCAGACTCAATTCATCGAAGCAAACGGCATCAAGTTTGCCTATCGTCGCTTCGGAAGAACAGGCGGCGTGCCGCTCGTCCTGAACATGCACTTCACTGGCACGATGGACCACTGGGACCCGCTGGTAACGGATGGCCTCGCGCAGAACCGCGAAGTAATCCTCTTCAACAACGCCGGAATCTCCAGCACCTCCGGCGAAGTTCCGACAACCATCGAAGGGATGGCAGCGCATGCAGTGGCTTTCATCAAAGCAATCGGGCTGACCAAGGTCGATGTTCTCGGCTTTTCACTGGGCGGCCTGATCGCACAGGAAATCGCACTTGCCGCCCCTGATCTGGTTCGCAAGCTTGTGCTCGTCGGCACAGGTCCCCGCAGCGGCGAGGGCATGGCTACCTTGACGCCCGAAGCCCAGGCGATTTTTGGCGCCTCGTACGAAAACCCTGACGACCTCTGGCTAGGCGTGTTCTTCACCCCGTCCGAAAAGAGCCAGGCCGCTGGTCGCGAGTTCCTGAAGCGTTTCCGCCTCCGTAGCGAAGGCCGCGATCCGGAGGTCAGCGAGCAGGTCGCTCCGGCTCAGATCGAGGCCCTCGGCAAGTGGGGCGCGCCGCGCGAGAACCCGTATGCGTACCTCAATGCCATCAAGCAACCGACGCTGGTCGTCAACGGCAGCAACGATGTCATCATCTACTCGGTCAACTCCTACATCCTGCAGCAGAACATTCCTGAGGCGCAGCTCATCCTCTACCCCGACAGCAACCACGGCTCGCAGTATCAATACCCGGAGCTGTTCGTGACACACGTGGCGACATTCCTCGACGCCGCGTAGCCAATAGCGATCCAAACGGGAACCAAGGCGGACGCTCTGGCCATCCGATCGGATGGCCAGCAAGGGCTTTGCGCGTCCACGGTCAATGAAAGGCGTGCGCAATGGCAAGTCTGCTAGGAAAAACCGTAGTCGTGACGGGAGCCTCCCGAGGTATCGGGCGGGCTACGGCCCTGGCTCTCGCCAAGGAAGGCGCCCAGGTCATCGTTCACTTCGGAGGCCACGCGAGAGATGCCGACCAAGTCGTCGGCGAGATACGCGCCCTCGGTTCGCGCGCAGAGAAGATCAACGTGGACCTCGCAGCGCCCGATGGGCCGCATAGGCTTGCGAAGCGTGCCAAGGAGATCATTGGCGGCAGGCTCGACATACTCGTCGCCAACGCCGGAATATTCGTGCCCTCATCAGTCGACGACCTGACAGTCGACGAGTTCGACAAACTCTTCGCGGTAAATGTACGAGCGCCGATTTTTCTCGTCCAACAGCTCCGGCCTATCATGTGCGTCGAGAGCAACGTGATCTTCGTCTCGTCGCTAGCCGTCAGGTCAATGATTGGTGGCTTCGCCGCATATGCTGCCAGCAAGGGCGCGCTGGAAACAATCGTAAAATATCTCGCGTCGGATTTCGGCCCCCACGGGATACGCGTCAACGCCGTAGCGCCCGGAGTCATGGAAACTGAGATGTCTGCCTTCGCCCGCGCGGACGAGGGAGCCGATCATGCGCTCACGATGCAGGCCATCAAGCGAATGGGCCGACCAGAAGACATAGCCAGCGTCGTCGCATTTCTGGCCTCCAACGAGGCCCGATGGATAACGGGCGAAGTCGTCCAGGCCGACGGCGGCTCCCAGCTCTGATGGATGGACAGGGTCCCATCCCACACAAGAAAGGAATACTGCGATGTCGCAGCAAAAGAGTTCGAACTGGCTTGGCGTCTTTGCCGTAGCCCTGAGTGCCACGGTATTCTGCACTACCGAGTTTCTTCCCGTCGGCGTGCTGCGCTATATCGGGGAAGGATTGGGCGTATCGGAGGGTACCGCTGGCCTTATGGTGACGGCGCCAGGTCTACTTGCGGCCGTGGCCGCCCCGGCGGTGACTGTTGCGGTAAAGAACCATGATCGCCGCCTGGTGCTTCTTGGACTATCGCTTTTGCTCGTCATCTCGAACTTGCTCTCGATGGTCGCGCCCAGTTTCGCGGTCCTCATCGTGGGCAGGGTGCTTTTTGGCATCGCCATAGGTGGCTTTTGGGCCATCGGCGCTGGACTGGGGGCACGTCTTGTCGAGGAGAGGCAGGTCGGGCGCGCGACCTCGACCATTTTCGCAGGTGTCTCGCTCGGGATGCTTATCGGTGGCCCAGCTGGCGCGATCATAGGCGATGTCATCGGCTGGCGGGCAGCTTTCGGCGCCGCGTTGGCGATCTCGGTAATCGCATTTCTCGCGCAGCTGTTCTCCCTGCCAAAGCTTGAGGTCGAGCAGCGCGTGCGCCCCGCAGACCTGCTTGGCATTGCGCAGACCCATCAGGGCCGCGTTGGCATCATCGCGATGTTCCTCGTGCTCGTGGGCCAGTTCGCAACCTACACCTACATCACTCCTTTCCTTGCCCAGAAATCCGGCTTCGGCGGCGCGGCGATATCGTCGATCCTTCTCGGCTATACGGCAATCGGTCTGCTTGGCAACTTCCTGGGCGGCGCCGGCGCCTCTCGCAGCATCCGCAAGACATTCATCGCCACGATCATCTTCCTCATGGTTCCAATGTTGCTTCTGCCTGTGCTTGGCGCTTCCCAGTCTGGCACGCTCCTCCTGCTCGCAATCTGGGGGCTTTCGTATGGGGCGATGCCCGTCGCCCTGCAGATGTGGATGGCCAAGGCTGCTCCGCAAGTCGCGGAAGGCGGAATGGCCCTCTTCGTCGCCAACTTCCAGATCTCGATCGCGGTCGGATCGTTCGCGGGCGGCGTGGTGGTCGACAGCCTCGGTCTTTTCGACGCGATGTATTTCGGCGGCCTGATGTCGTTCCTCTCCCTGGCGTCCGTAGTCCTCGTCGGTCGGATACACACCCCGAAGCAAGCGCAGGCTGTGGCCTGACACAAGCAAGGCCGGGCGGGGGACTCGTCCGGCCGCCTTTCGAAGCCAAAAGAACCCGATAGGCCGAAAAGGCCGGAAACGGATCCCCAATGAGCAGCGCCGCAAAACTACACCGCCGGGTAGTCACCGGACATAAGGATGGCAAGTCGGTCATTCTTTCCGATGAGAAAAGGCAGGCTTACGTCTTCGAGACAGTCAAAGGATTCCAGCAGACCTACGTCTGGTCTGCGAAGGGTATCGCCGAAGGCGATCCTGCCGTCGTCGACCAGGAAACGCCGAAGTCCGCGCTTCCTGCACCAGGAGGGTCGTTGGTTCAGATCGTGACGTTCCCGCCGCCAGCCGAGCGCGCCAAGACGACGGCCGAACCTGCCGATATCGGCCGCGAATACGCCACACGTCTTCCCGGTCTCGCCGAGACCTTCGAGCGGAACGGTTCCGAGATGCACATAACACCCACCCTCGACTATGCGATCATACTGGACGGTGTTCTGACGCTCGAAGTCGACGACGGCAAAAGGCTGGCCTTGTCGGCCGGAGACATCGTTGTGCAGCAGGGGACACGGCACTGCTGGAGGAATGTTGGCGACGTCCCTGCGACGATTGCCTTCGTAATGCTGGGGGGATGATCCCCCCCAGCGGTGCCGCCCGCGGTGGGGATACCTACTCTCCTATCCCAAGCCTCGCACTGGTCGAATGGAGCCGGGTCGCAACGACTGCTTCGTTTCGTCGACGCCGAGCGCGGAGCGGGCGGCAGCCCAACTGTTTCGAAAAGGAAATCCCATGCCCGCCGGACAGATGATCCTGAGCGCCTTCTTCTTCAATCCCCAGGGCGACCACCGGATGTCGTGGCGTCACCCTGCCGCTCCAACGACCGAGGTTTTCGGACTGGAGTACTATCAGAAACTGGCAGCAGCGGCCGAGGAGGCGAAGCTCGACGCCATCTTCATCGCCGACCACGTGGCAATCTGGGATCTACTCCCGAGCGGGCTCGCTCACTTTGCCAATCCGCGTTTGGAGCCGGTCACGCTTCTCTCGGCGCTCTCTGCGAGCACCAGGAACATTGGGCTGATCTCCACGATTTCGAGCTCCTACTGGGAGCCGTACAACGTCGCACGCCAAATTGCCTCGCTGGATCATCTCAGTAATGGCCGCGCCTCCTGGAACCTCGTCACATCCGCGATGCCCGAAGAGGCGATGAACTACGGCCGCGACGAAAACCAGGAGCACGCGACACGATACCAGAGGGCCGATGAGTTCATATCGGTCGTGAAACGGTTGTGGGATAGCTGGGAGGACGGGGCCATTCTGTTCGACAAGGCGTCCGGCGACTTTGCTGACGTGTCGAGGGTTCATTCGCTCGCTTTCAAGGGCGAACATTTCAAGGTGAGGGGACCGCTCAACGTGCCGCGACCCCCGCAGGGTCATCCCGTGGTGGTCCAGGCGGGTTCCTCGGACGCTGGTAAGGACTTCGCCACCGAGCACGCGGACCTTCACTTCGCCATTCTGAAGAGCAAGGAGGAGGGCGCCGCCTACCGGGCCGACATCGATAGACGCTTGGCGAAATTCGGGCGGTCACCCGGCAGCTTCAAGATTCTTCCGGGAATCCTTCCGGTCGTCGCGAATTCACGCTCCGAGGCCCTTGAACGCCAGGCGTCTCTGGAAACCTACATCCCAGACCGAATGCAGCTCGACTTGCTGTCGAGCTGGAGCGGTGTTGACCTCAGCGGCTATTCGCCTGACGACCAGATGCCGGAACTACCTGATGAAGGCACCTACAATGGTGGTCGAACCGCCTTGGACCGTGTTCGCAAGATCGCCGAGTCAGGCGCGACCATCAGGGAAATCGCGACCGTTCTAGCCAACACGGGAGCGGTGCCGACCGTAGCTGGTACTGCAAGCGAGGTCGCCGACCAGCTCGAAGAGTGGTTTGCTGCTGGCGCGGCCGACGGGTTCAACCTCATGTTTCCCCTGTTGCCTGGCGACTGGCTGGGCTTCTGCCGGGAAGTCGTCCCGGAACTTCAGCGCCGCGGTCTTTTCCGCAAGGAATACCAACCTGGCACGTTCCGAGATCGGCTCGGTCTCCGCCGTCCTTCAAACGTATTCAACCCCGATCGCAAGTGAGTAGATCGCCATGAAGATTGAACAGATATTGACGCTGACCCTGGCCTTGCTGCTCGCCGGGGCCGCGCACGCCGCCGATGCCATCAAGATCGGCAGCAAGAACTTCACCGAGCAGTTCATTGTTTCCGAAATCTACGCCCAGGCGCTTGAAAAGGCGGGCGTGAAGGTCCAGCGACGTTTCAATCTCGGGACCACCGCAATCGCTCATACCGCGCTCGTCTCGGGTGAGATCGACCTCTATCCCGAATATACGGGAACCGCGCTTGCCGACGTCGTGAAGTGCGATCTTTCGGGCAGTGCCGACGAGATCTACGGAACCGTCAAAAAATTCTACGAACAGCATTTCAAGGTGACGCTCCTCAAGTCATCCAATATCGACAACGGCTACGCGATCATGATGTTGCCGACGACGGCCGAGAAGTATCATCTCAAGACTCTTACGGATCTCGGACCCGCGTCGGGAAAACTCGTGTTCGGAGCGGAAGCCGGGTACGAAGACCGCAAGGATGGGCTCGTCGGGCTCAAGGACGTCTACGGCATCAAGTTTAGAGATTACAAGGTGCTCGCCAAGCTCGGCCTTCGGTACTCGGCCCTGCAGAGTGGCGATCTCGACGTCTCGTTCGGGTTCGGCACCGACTGGCAGATCAAGGACCAGGGCCTCGTCGTCATGGAAGACGACAGGCATCTCTTCCCTCCCTACTATCTCGTCCCGTTCGTGCGACAGGACGCGGTCGCTAGGGAACCGAAGATCGCAGAGGTTCTCGACAAGGTCGACCCTCTCCTCAGCAGCGAAAAGATGCGCGAGTTGAATGCCGAGGTGGACCGAGACGAGGAAGAGCCGGAAGACGTCGCTGCCAAGTTCCTCGCTGACAACGGCTTCTAGGCGGGCGCCATGAAATGGACCCTGGGACACCTCTCAGAAATCATGCTGGCTACCGCGCAGCACGTCTGGATGTCGGCCGTCTCCGTTGCGATCGGCTTCCTGGTCGCCGGGGTCGTCGCGATCTTCTGCGCTCATCGGCCGAGGGCCTATGCGGCCGCGCTTGTGGTCACCAATCTGCTCTTCGTGATACCGAGCCTGGCGCTTTTCGCATTCCTCATTCCATTCCTGGGTCTTGGGGAAAAGCCCGCGATCGTCGGGCTGTCGTCCTACAGCTTGATCGTGCTTATCCGGAACATGGTCACAGGTCTCAACTCGGTGCCTCCGGACGCTATCGAGGCAGCGAGGGGGATGGGGTTCCGCCCGCGGGACATATGGCTCCGTATCGAGCTTCCCCTGTCGCTCCCTTATGTGATCTCAGGTCTACGGATAGCTTCCGTCACCATCGTCGGCATCGCGACCGTCGGCGCCTTCATCGACGGTGGCGGCCTCGGTTCGATCATCCTGACAGGGCTCGATCAGAATCGGGCGGAGAAAATTGTCGTTGGCAGTCTGCTCATATCTGCGATGGCGCTCCTGTTCGACAAAGCGCTGCTCTTTGCTGAGCGCAAAATCGTAAAGTGGCGATGAGGGAGGATCGATGTTCAGCGAAGCTCTCAACTGGGTCCTGCAGCATCCGGCCGATTTCGAGGTCGCGCTGTACCGTCATCTCGTCATGTCAGCCTTGGCGATGCTGATCGCGATCGCTGTCGGAGTACCCCTTGCGGCTTTCGTTGTCCGCTCGCAGAAGGCCGCTTCAATAGTGATCGGTACGGCCAATGCGCTCCGAACGATCCCAAGCCTGGCTATACTTGCTCTCGCGATGCCGCTCATGGGCATCGGCCTCGGGCCATCTGTCGTGGCACTCACCATCCTCGCGCTTCCGCCGGTCCTGATCAATTCCTTTGTCGGCCTGCGCGATGCCGACCCCGCCGCGGTCGAGGCCGCGACCTGCATCGGAATGTCGAGGATGCAGACGATGTTAAAGATTCGCTTTCCTCTCGCCTACCCAGCGATCTTTTCGGGCATGAGGACGGCGACAATCCAGGTGTTGTCCGGGGCGACCCTGGCACCTTTCATAGGCGGAGGAGGTCTTGGCGACTTCGTAGCAACCGGGATCAGCGCGATGAACTTCTCACGTCTGCTGGTCGGCGCCGTTCCGATCGCGGCGCTGGCACTCGCATCGGACCTGGTCTTCTCGGTGACCGAGCGGATCGCTTTCCGAGGAAAACACTCATGATCACTCTGACGAATATTACGAAGACCTACGCGCAGAGCAGTTACGCGGCAGTGAACGATGTGTCGCTTACAGTCCGGGAGGGCACCACCGTGGCTCTCATAGGCCCGTCGGGATGTGGCAAGACTACTCTTCTGCGCATGCTCAATCGTCTGGTTGATCCAAGCTCGGGAAAAATCGAGATCGACGGCCGGGACATCGCGCAATCCGACCCGGTCGAGCATCGGCGAGGCATCGGCTATGTCATCCAACAGGTCGGATTGTTTCCGCACATGACGATCGCTGAAAATATCGGCGCCGTACCTTCGCTCCTCGGCTGGGACAGGAAAAAGACCCTGCGGCGCGTGGAGGAACTCTTCGACATCGTAGGCCTGGATGCTGGTGAGTTCGCCCGGCGTTATCCGAAACAGCTTTCTGGTGGGCAGCAGCAACGCGTCGGCGTCGCGCGCGCACTGGCAGCCGATCCTCCTGTCCTTCTCATGGACGAGCCTTTCGGGGCGATCGATCCGATTGCGCGGGCACGGCTGCAGGATGAGCTGAAACTCATTCTCTCGAAGGTTAGTAAGACCGTGATTGTCGTTACCCATGATCTGGACGAAGCAATCAAGCTGGGCGACGGCGTCGCGATATTGAGGGAAGGAAGGCTGATCCAGTACGAGACGCCGGAAGCGATACTATCCCACCCCGCTGACGAGTTCGTCGAAGATTTCGTCGGCGCCGATAGGGCCGTCCGGAGGCTAAGCCTGTTCCGGGTTTCGGATGTCATGACCAGGGGAGGCCTGCAGGTTGCTGGTTCGAGGAGCATTGCGGCGTCCCTGAACCTCAGAGAGGCTCTGTCTCAGATGATTTCGCACGACGTGGATGAGCTCTCAGTGACGGTCGACGGCGCCGTCGGAGGCTTCATCACCAAGAAAGCGATCATGACCGTCTAGCTGCGAGGGCTAGTTCGACATTTTGGCAAAGAATCTTCTACGCGCACGGCTTCCTGACAATCCATCCTCGTTGCTCGGAGCAAGATGCCAACGCGGGTGCCGCGGCACCTTCCTCCCAAAACAAGGTATGAACTTATGACCATCGAAAACTCCAATGGGCTCTTCTCACCGTTTCGCGTGAGCGAGATGGACTTGCAGCACCGCGTCGTCATGGCGCCCCTGACGAGGATGCGCGCAAATCAGGACACCGACGTTCCGACCGACCTCATGCTTCGGTATTACACACAGCGTGCGACGCCAGGCGGTTTGATTATCTCGGAAGCAACTACAATCACGCCCGACAACAAGGGCTACCTCGGCGCACCGGGCATCTACAATGAGGCGCAGGTTGCCGCGTGGTCGAAGATCACGGACGCAGTGCACGCCAAAGGCGGGTACATGTACCTCCAGCTATGGCACACAGGTCGCACCGCCCATTCGGACATCAGCAACGGCCACACGCCTGTCGCGCCAAGCGAGGTTCCGTATGATGGCCTGGCCTACACCAAGAATGGCTGGGTACCAGCAACCCCGGCGCGCGAACTATCAGAGCGGGAAGTCGGCGAGGTGGTCGAGCTATATCGCGCTGCGTCGGTGCGGGCGCTTGCTGCTGGCTTCGACGGCGTCGAGATCCACTCGGCCAATGGCTATCTTCCGGACCAATTCCTGCAAGACAAGTCAAATCGTCGCGAGGACCGCTATGGCGGCTCGATCGAAAACCGTACGCGCTTTTTGCTGGACGTCGCCGCAGCAGTGAAATCGGTGTGGGGCGCAAACCGTTACGGAGTCCGCCTATCGCCCAGCGGCACATTCAACGGGATGGGCGATTCTGACCCGGAAGCGCTGTTCGACCACGTTGCTCACCGCCTCGACCAGCATGAACTCGCCTACCTCCATGTGGTCGAACCGCGCGTCATCGGTTCGATGGACGTCGAGGGGATGGAGCAACCGATCGCCACCACCCGCATCCGTAAGATTTTCCGCGCACCGATTATCTCTGCCGGGGGCTTCGATGGTGCAAAGGCCGACGCGGTAATCGGCTCGGGGGATGCCGACCTGGTGGCTTTCGGCCGGAGCTTCATCGCAAACCCCGACTTGCCGGAACGGCTGCGAGCTGGAGCGGCCCTAAACCCTTATCATCGCGATACCTTCTACGGGGGCGATGAAAAGGGATACGTCGACTACCCGTTCATGCAATCTGCCGCCGCCCAATAACAACACGAACCAGGCGTGCGACAAGAGGCCGCCTGCGGGGGCCGGATCATCGGCGTCGGCAGGTGTGCATCCGATCTCCTTTGCCCGTGCAAACCACTAAAAGTCTTTCGTGGTATCATTTCCCATGCTGGCAATGCCGACCTCGGCATCAAGTCATTATGGCGGACCGGGGAAGTACATGGACAAAGCGACGATCACCAGGGGATCGACTGCAGCCCGCGCGCGTCCAGCAACTCGGGGTGCGGTTGCTCCGGCTAGCTAGGTCGACAGTTTGATATTCGAATAGTCAAAGAAGGAGTCGATCCTACAATCGGGGCGGCATAATTCGCAGTAATTTGGGAGACGGTAGCTTCCCCGTGGCTACCGGGCGTTCGAGAGGCCCCCTCAGCCTCCGAGAATCGGCTCTTCAGTCCGCCAACTTAGCCGATCGTCCACACCCAAAGTGGACCAGGACGCCCGAACACAAACGCCCTCCCGATCGAAGCGACGGCGGGAGGGCGTTTGTCGACACGCCCGCTTAGAGCCGTGAGCCGCCGTCGACACGAATTGTGTCGCCTGTAACCCACTGCGAGTCGTCAGACGCGAGAAACGCGATCGCGCCGCTGATGTCCGTCGGCTGCGCAACACGCTTGATCGCCTGGATCCCGAGGGCGAACTCCTTGCCAGCATCCGTCTTCGCGAAGTTCGACATGTCCGTTGCAACGATACCCGGAGCAACGGCGTTCACCCGGATGCCGCGCCCTCCAAGAGCAAATGCGAAGTGCTTAACGAGCGTGTCGATAGCGCCCTTGGTGGCCGCATAGGCTGAAAGCGTGCCGACCGCGGTCCGAGCGGCAAGCGAGGACACGAGAACAATGCTCGATCCGTCACCTAGAACTGGTAGCAGTTGCTGCACGAGAAAGAACGGCGCGCGCACGTTGACGGCGAACTGTCGGTCGAAATCTTCGACCTTGGTCTCCTCGATCGTCGCCGCCGTAGAGATCCCTGCGTTTGCGACAACGATGTCGAGCTTCTTTGTGGCCTTTGCCACCTCCGCGGCCAGCTGATGCGGACCCGTTGCCTCAGAGAGGTCTGCCTTGAACTTCTCCGCCTCGCCACCCTTGCCGCGGATTTCCGCGACTACAGCTTCGGCCTCATCGGCTGCCTGGCTGTAGTGGACGAACACCTTCGCGCCTGCCTCTGCGAGGGCGAATGCCGCTGCGCGGCCGATGCCGCGAGACGCGCCGGTTACGAGCGCGGTTTTACCTGAGAGCTTAGCCATGGCATAGTTGCTTTCTATATGTTGAGGCGGACCTTGACGGTCTCGCATGAGAGAAATGTATTGTTTGTCAGTCGTTTAGGGAAAGACTTTGTGCGTCATCGGTCATGCCTGATCGGCATGGTCGTGCGACCGCGACATCAGGCGGCTGACATCGACCCCAAGCTATTGACCAGTGATGGAGCTGGCCTATCCGGAGGCTCTGCACGCACGCCCCGCGTTCTTGCAAAGTTTGCCCGTCCGGCCGGAGGGCGCGGCTTGCTCCTGGCGTGTGAAATCTCGGGCTGACCTTGTGGTCAGGATTTTACAATAACGGTGACATTCGAAGCTTTAGGCTCGTCGCAAGGCAACGGAGATTTCAATGATACAGCTTGTGGCGGACGCCCGAGTGAGACGCGGCAGGATGGGAACTACGCTGCGCATGCTGGCCGAGATCTCCAGCATCATCTCAAAGGATCCCGAATGCCTGGCATTCGAAATCACGACCAGCCCCGGCGGCCGCCCGCCCGTCACGGACAGCGACATGGTGTCAGTAGTGCTGCGGTGGGCCGACGAAGTTTCTTTTGAGCGCCGCAGGAAGGAACGAGAGGTGGCTGCATATGCCGCACGTCTTCTTGAGAATCTCGCGGTCGTCTCAGTTTACCAGGAGCGCCGAGCTGACGTCTGTGGCGTGGCCGCGGATCGGCGAGGGATGGCGGCGGTCACGTGACAGCCGGAGCAAAGATGCTGGAGCCTGTTGCAGATTTCGTCTGGTGATTTCAGTGGTCTTAACGAAGGCCCGATCTGCCGTCCACGGAACTCGCTCGAACGGAAAGTCTATCACGCTGTTTCAGTCGGTGGACTGATCGAACCAAAAAACGGATCGATGCTCAACGATCTCGCGTGAGGTTAGAGCCATCAGGATATTGGGATCGATGCTATAGAGAAGCGGCACAAGCCAGCCAGCCCTGCTAGTCGCCTTCACATGCGTCGGAGCGGAAACTCGGAATAGCTCGGGCGCACCGGAGATCCACAGTGAGCACACGCAGTCCCGTGGGTCTGAGATTCTCTCGGGCCGTTTCCTTTTCGAGCGCAAGCGCGTCGTTTCAGTTCCGCAGCGACTTCCTCATCCGTGAAACCGACATGACACTCTCCTTGAACCAACTTTCAAAATCGACGCGTTCCGTACAATTGGCAACGTAACGCTTCAAGCGCGGTAAACAATTTCATCCCCGCATCTAATGATGGGACGGTGGTCGAGATTGCGAACAACTGGCTGTTAAGAAGTGGTGATTGCCCATCACCCGACGAACGCTTTGGCGGGCCGTGAATCTGTCACGATTTTACAATCGAGATCGTCTTCGAGACGATATGGTTTGGCATTACCACAAAAAGGGTTTCAGCCGTGATCCATGTCGTCGCAATTATCGCCGCCAATCCTGGACGGCGGACCTTTGTGCTGGATGAGTTCGAGAAGATGCGCCTGCTGACGTTGAAGGAGGCAGGATGCGTTCAATACGATCCGGTCGTTGACACCGGAAACGGGGACTTGATCGGGCCGGACACATTCATGGTCATTGAGAAGTGGGAAACTCTCGCGAGTTTGGATGCCCACAACAAGTCCGCGCATCTCGCTGCCTTTGTAGATACTGTAAAGCCCCAGCTGGCTTCGCTCAAAGTTCACGTCCTTAAGCCAGCCTGACTTATTCCTACAGGCGCTGCCAAGACAAAGGCGTCATTCCGGTCCTCTTGCGGAAGGCCCTGGTGAAGTGGGCCTGGTCACAGAAGCCGAGCTTCAGCGCAATCGCGGAAAGAGCGATGCCTCCATCGATCAGCAGCGTCTTGGCCCGCTCAATTTTGCGCTCGATCAACCATTGGTGAGGCGCTTGCCCGGTAGAAGTCTTGAAGGCGCGGCTCAGATGCGCTTGGGAGATATGTAGCTCCTTCGCAATGTCCTGAAGCTTCAACGGCTGTGCGTCTTCATGGAGCATTAGTTCTTGCGCCCGCCTGAGGTGGGTGGGGGAGAGACCGCCGCGGACATATCGCGGCTTCATTCTCCGGCGCTCAAGTCTCGTGAGCGCGACGAGTAGCGCGGTGGTCAGGCTCTCGAGATAAATCTCATCGTTGAGTCCCGGCGCCCGCAGCTCGTCAGCAATGAGCTCAGCAAGTCGCATCACGTCCGGATCCGAAAAGGAAAGTCTTGTCATCGTGATGGCCGCGGAGAGTTCCGGCGGCCTGGGTTCCTCGAGCGGCAAAACCGGGTCCAAACGAAGCACAAGAAGTCTCAGATGCCTCAGGTCCCTGCCAGCCGCATCCACGGTGTGTCCGCTCGCGAGAAGGCTAATGGGACCACGCTTTGTCGGATGCCCTCCGTGACGCAATGGGCTATTTCCGTCGTGGAGGACCAGCGCTCCTCCGACTTCTTCAAGAACGACGACCAAGGTTGTTTTCGAGTTGTCAAAGAGTGCGCGATATTCGTCGTGGGAAGACACGGCGTCGAGTGTTGCGACCACTCCGTTCCATGAGCGGGAGTAACGCTTGTCGACGGTGGCACCCTCGTACCGCGGCGCGGTGCAAAGGCGGATGTCCCCGTTGTCGCATAGCTCGTCGAGCATCCCGAGATGCATTTGAGTGATTGGCGTCGCCGTGCGTGGGGATACCTGTCTGGTTACGACGTTCATCCTGACCATCCTTTGCGCAGTGCATGCCACTGGCGCGTCTCGGAGATGCCTGGGAAACCCTTGCGCAGCAGCTCGTTCAACCTGTCAGGAGTTGTCTAGGCGGTCTTTCGAAGCTTGGAAAAGACTTAGTTAGTTGGCGGTCATGCCTGCAAGGCATCCTTCCCGAGTGGCGACCTTCTACGCGCGGCGTCGGAGGAGCTTGACCACCACGACGGACACGAACGATATCTAAAAGGCGGGTCACTTCTCGGTGCAAATCCCGGGTCAGCTCTCAACGCAAATCAACAAAACGGGCGACCAAAGGCTCGTCGTGCCAACGAAGTCTCGCGACCGACTGGACGGGAGTCAGTTATGTTTCTCGGAGTAGGTGGTGTCGTCTTTCACAAAGCGAACCTCCACAACCTAAAACTCAGTGGGCGATGCTTCTGGGCCATAGGTGCCGCTGCCTGAAGTTCGATGGAGCAGGCGATTTCGTCCCGCCCGAGGTCATGGCAACCACACGGTCTCGGGCGACTCGTCCGACAGCGCTAAATGCTACAGATCGATGGGACATCGAGATCGAGGGACTGGATTGCATGCCAGTTTCGCGGCGCTCACCGAAACTTCGCCGCCGATAGACCCCAACAGGGCTACACGATGGGGCCTGTTGGCGGGAAGCGGACGAACTCTTCAGCAAAAGCCAGTGAGTGCGAGCTGTTACCGGGCAGGGCCGGAAAATGTCATGTTTGGTGACGTTGTGTCATGTCGCGTGACGCGTGACAGCATCAGGTCGCCGATTCCGTCACCGTCTCTTCCAGCACGTCCTCGGGAATATCGTCGAAGGAAGCGTAGTTGAGGTTATAGAGCTTTGAATAAAGCTTGCCGTTTTTCATGAGCTGCTGGTGATTGCCGCTTTCGACGATTTCGCCATTCTGCAGCACGATGATGCGATCGGCTTCGCTGATCGTTGCCAGGCGGTGGGCGATGACGAGGCCGGTGCGGTTTTCGAGCAGCTTTACCAATGCCCTCTGGATCAGCATCTCCGTATAGCTGTCGATATTGGCTGTCGCCTCGTCGAGCACGAGGATCTTGGCGTCCGCCACTAGCGCGCGGGCAAAGGAGAGAAGCTGGCGCTGGCCGAGCGAAAGATTGCCGCCGCGCTCGCCTAGCATGCTGTCATAGCCCAAGGGCAGGCGCATGATGAAGTCGTGCGCACCGACGGCCTTGGCAGCCTCGATCACCTGCTCACGGGTGGCTTCCGTCTTGTGATAGCGGATGTTTTCGAAAACTGTGCCCGTGAAGAGGAAGGGCTCCTGCAGCACCATGGCGATCTGCTGGCCAAGAGAATCCTGCGTCAGCTCGCGCACGTCATGGCCGCCGACCACGACCTGTCCCTGTTGCACCTCATAGAAGCGGTGGATCAGCGACATGCAGCTCGACTTGCCCGAACCGGTCGGGCCGACAAGAGCGACCGTCTCGCCGGGATTGACCCTGAAGCTCACATGCTTGAGCACCGGATGCTTGGGATTATAGCCGAAGACGACATCGCGGAATTCGACAGAGCCGTCCATGTCGGGTGAAAGCACCTTGGCATCCGGAGCATCTTTGATTTCGACCGGCACATCGAGCACGTCGGTCAACCGTTGGCCCGATGCCATGGCGCGCTGCATGACCGAATATTGGAGCGTCAGCGAGCGAATAGGGTCGAAGAAGCGCTGGATGTAGAAGAGGAAGGCGACGAGCACACCGACGTCGAGCGCCTGGTTCAACACGCGCGCACCGCCGACGATGATGACGAGCGCCATGGCGATGCCTGTCAGCGTGTCGACGATCGGCACCATGATCTGGGCGTAACGGGCTGCCGTTAGATGCGTCAGCAGGTTGGCATGCGCCTTGTCATCGTAAAGCGTGAAGTTGACCTCCTGCCGGTCCATGCTCTGGACGGCGCGGACGCCATGGATCGCTTCGGCCAGCGCGCCGTTCGCCACCGAGTTCGTCTCATGCGCCGCCATGAAGGACTTGCGGGCGAGCGGCAGCCAGAACAGGCGCACCACGAAGAGTACCGGGAGTACGGACAGCGTCAGCAAGCCGAGCTTGAAGTCGAGATAGAGCATTACGAAGACGATGCCGAAGAGCAGGAAGATATCGCCGACCGAGAGTACGCAGGTTTCCAGGAATTCCTGCATCGAGTTGACGTCGCCCTGCAAGCGCGACATCAACCGGCCGACTTCAGTCTTGTCCATGAAGGAGAGCGATACGCGCTGGAGATGGGAGAACATCGCCTTGCGGATATCGAAGAGCACGTTTTCCGCGACGCCGCCAACCAGCGTTTCCTGCCAATAGCTGGCGCCGTAGTTGATGAGGATGGCGATCAGGAAGGCGACGATCGCTAAGGTCAGTGCGGAACCGCTGTCGGCCGGCTGCATGCCATGGTCGATGGCATAGCGGATGATCAGCGGAATGAGAAGCTGCATGCCGGTGAAGACCAACACCGAAATCACCGATAAAATGACATCGCGCCGGTAGGGATGCACGAAGGCCCAGATGCGCTTGACGATGTTGGAATCGAAGACCTTGCCGAAGATTTCCTCTTCGACGCGCTGCGATCCGACGACCGCCCTTGGCGGGCGTCTGCCATCCTCGCGAACGTCAGCACGCTCGGTTTCCAGTTCCTCGGCCATCTTGTTTCCTCCTGCGCCGGTTTCTTACGCGCTCAAAGCGTCGTCGCCCGGTCGCACCTGCAAATCGTAAAGTGCCTTGTATCGTCCACCGAGCGTCAGGAGCTCGTCATGCGTGCCCTGCTCGACGATGCGGCCGTCCTCGATGAAAAAGATCTTGTCGGCATGCATCAGCGAGCTAAGCCGATGGGCGACGATGATCGTTACGCGGTCGGCGGCATAGCGGCGCATGGCACTGCGGATGCGCTGTTCGGTCGCCGCGTCGATTGCTGCGGTCGAATCGTCGAACACCATCACAGCGGGTTTGAGCATCAGCGCGCGGGCGATCGAAAGCCTCTGGCGCTGGCCGCCGGAAAGCGATACGCCGCGCTCGCCGACGACGGTGCCGTAGCCCGTCGGCAGGCCGAGCACGTAGTTGTGCAGCTGCGCGCTTTCGCTGGCGCGCTCGATGCGGCCTTCCTTGGCCCAGGGATCGCCATAGGCGATATTGTTCTCGATCGTCGTGGTAAAGAGGAAGGAATCCTGCTGCACGACGGCGACGGAGCGGCGCAGCGACTGCAGCGTGGCCTTACGGATATCTTGCCCGTCGATGGTGATCTTGCCGGCGGTCGCATCGTAGAAGCGTGGGATCAGGTGCGCAAGCGTCGACTTGCCGCTGCCGGGCGGCCCGACGATGCCGATCGTCTCGCCGCGCTTTGCCTCGAAACTCACGTCGTGCAGTACCTCATGCATCGGCGAACTCGGATAGGCGAAGCTGACATTCTCGAAGCGCAGCGTGCCGTCTGTTATCTTCAACTCCTTCGCATCCGGCGCGTCGCGCACGGCGATTTCGAGATCCAGAAGGTCAAAGAGACGCGTGCCGCAGGTCGACGCACGGGCGAAGGCGTTGACCATTAGGCCGAGTTGCCGCACCGGCATCTGCAGGATGGTCATGAAAGTAAGGAACGAGGCCAGCGTACCAACGGTGATCTCGCCGGAGTGCACCTTACCGCCGCCAACCCACAGCACCAGCCCCATGGCCACAAAGAAGGAAAAGGTCATGGCGCTGGTATTGATGACGCGGATGCCAACACGCTGGTGGGCAAGTTCCAGCGCATTCTTCGAGGCTTCTTCGAACTTCGACAGTTCGTGGTCCTGGGCTGCGAAAGCGCGCACGACGCGGATGCCGCCGAGGTTCTCTTCCATGATGCGTGTCAGCACCGAAAGCCGCTGCTGCAGGTCGAGCCAGGTGGCGCGCAGGCGAAGCTGCGTGACCGAGGAGCGCCAGCCGACGAAGGGCACGAAGGAGAGCGCCAGCAGACCGAGCACGACATCCGTCGTCAACAGCATATAGGCGCCGATGCCGATCAGCATTGAAAGCAGGAAGACGCGCACGAGGGCGGTCGAGAAATACATGCGCACGCCCTCCAGATCGAGCAGGCCAATCGTGATCAGGTCGCCCGAATGCACGCTGTCATGGAAGGAGAAGGAGAGGCGCTGGATTTTTTCATAGCAGGCAAGGCGCAGTTCGTAGCCCATGTGGTGGCCGACGGATTCGCTGTAGTAGTTCTGGATCATCGTGAAGATGCCGCGCAGCACGCTGGCGCCAAGCAGAAGTAGCGCCGTTGTCAACAGTGCGTCCTGCGCCTGCTGCCCGAGCGTGCCGCCGTGAAGCGCCACCTGCGTATGGTCGACCGCCTGGCCGAGCAGGCGGGGGATCAGAAGCTGGAAGGTGGAGGCGATCAGGGTAGCGCCGATGGCGAGGCCGGCTTGCCAGGGATGGCGGAAGGCCATGACGGTGATGCGGAACAGTGTGTAGAGGCCCTTGCCCCACCCTGCCGCGGTTGCAAGCGCCATCGAAGCCGAAGGCTTCGTCGCGCGTATAGACGCATCGCTGCTCACGGTATTTTTTCCAATAGATGTGTGCTCGGACCAAGTGGCCCGGAAAGAAGGCAAATCCATGAAGGGATTGATAGCGCACCCACATTTGCCGATTCCGACAGGGGGTTCAAGTAAAGAATTCACCAGTCGGTTATTTTTACGTGAGCCTTCCTCGCATTGGATGGTAACGCTACCGTTGGGGCCTGCCGACTGCACGCAGCAGGCGCATTTTTCTGCCGGGAAACGAAAGTCCCGTAGCGGCGCATCGCCAGTGGAAATCCGTGTGCCGCGCATGTATGGTCCGCTCGCCAACCAGCACGAAGAGGGCGTTCGATGTCATCCACGGTCCGGATCGCAAATCAGTTTCTCACCGTCGACGTTTCCTCGCTCGGCGCCGAAATGCAGGCGCTGACATCCAGCGACGGCCGCTCCTGGGTCTGGAACGGCGATGCCGCCTTTTGGACGGGCCGTTCGCCGATCCTGTTTCCGATGGTTGGCAAGGCACCGAACGACATTCTAAAGGTTGGCGGTCACAGCGCACCGATGGCTCAGCACGGCTTTGCCCGTCGCAGTGAATTTGCGCTGGCGTCCTGGTCCGAAGCGAGCTGCCGATACGAGCTTGCCGCTTCAGAGGCGACGAAGGCTGTCTATCCTTTCGATTTCCTGCTGGCCGTCATCCATAGCGTCGAAGGCCGAGCCTTGACCGTTGCTGCCGAAGTCACCAACCGCGATATCAGGCAGATGCCTTTCGGTATCGGCTTTCATACTGCTTTCCGCTGGCCGCTGCCGGGTGCCGAGAACAAGCCGCATACAGTCACGCTGGACAATGGCGCCGAGCCGGCACTCGTCAGGCTTGAGGGCGGTCTGATCTCGCCGAAGAAACTTGCTTCGCCCTTCAAGTCCGGCAGCCTGGTGCTCAGCCATTCTATGTTCGAGCAGGATGCGATGATCTTTCCGGAAGGCGCAGGCCCCGGCCTGCGATATAAGGCTGAAGGCGGCCCATCCATGCATTTCAGCTTCGAGAACCTGCCCAATCTGGCGCTCTGGACCAAGCCTGGCGCTCCCTTTCTCTGCATTGAGCCCTGGCACGGAACGGCTGCAGAAAATGGCGGCCCGGACGATTTGGAGGGTCGCCCCTATACAAAGGTGCTTGCTCCGGGCGAAACGGTGCGTTTTTCCTTCGCCGCCGAAATCCTCGCATAGGCTCGAACCCATTTTTCATTTTGGATCAGGGTGTTGGTTAGGTGGTAAAATAAACTTCTTGCCACCATGCGCTTTTCGCGCTTTCATACACGACTAGTTTAATAGACTATGGGGCGGACTGAGAATGTCTTCTCCGGCCTGGAATGGTTCCGAATGGAACCCGATTTAGCGGCGAACGTTTTGCATGGCCGCATGAACCTGCCCAACGCAGGGCTTCAAATGTTCTGCGTTGAAACCTTGATCGAGACACATGCGGATGAGCCGCAAGGGAGTTGAGATGACGGTTCAGGGACTTTTTTCCGGCAAGGCGAATGCGGCGGCCCAGATATCCGCCGTGCCGCGCATTGCGATCGTTGGCCGCGGGTTTTCCGGCATGATGATGGCGGTGGCGCTGATGCGCACGGTGCGCACGCCGTTTCACCTCCAGCTTTTCGATCCGAACTCGACGGTCAATGGCGGCCAGGCGTTGGCGTCAGCAAGGTCCTCGACCATCCTTAATACGCGGGTGCGTGATCTCTCCGTTTCGCTCGGCGATCCCGACGATTTCAACGACTGGCTCTGTAGCAACGCCGAATTCCGCGCCGCCGTGCCAGCCGCAATCCCCGGTTTCCGGCAGATCTTCGTACCCAGGGAAATCTTCAGCGACTACGTCTACCAGCGCTTTTCGGAAGCGCTCGCTGCCCGCCGGGACATCACCGTCCAGGTTTGCCATGATCCGGTCGTGGCGATCCGCAGGAGCCATGGCAGCCGATTCCTGCTTGAAAGCGCCAATCCGTCTAATCCGCTTTTCGATACCGTGATCCTCGCGACAGGATACGGCCTGCCTCGACCCGAGGCCGAGGAGCAGGAGGTTTCACCGGTCAGGGCGCAGCGCCTCGTCGCTCGGCCGCACACAGTGCTGCTCGGCAGCGGCATTCGCGTCGTGGACCAGCTGCTGCAGCTTCGCGACGCCGGGTATGCCGGGCAGGTAACTATCATTTCACGGCACGGTTTCCTGCCGCAGAGCCATACGCCGAATTCCGCCGATCCGGTCTTCCCCGCTGACGCGCTACCGCAAAGCCTGCCTGACATTGTCAGCTTCATCCGCCAGGCCTGCCGCGAGGCGGAAGAAGAGGGGCGAAGCTGGCAGTCGGTCATGAACGGCCTTCGCAGACACGCCCGTTCGCTCTGGCGATCGCTGCCGGCGCGTGAGAAGCGGCAGTTTAACCGGCATCTGCGGGCGATCTATGACAGTCACCGCAACCGCCTGCCGGAGACCATGCATCTGCGCCTCAAGCGGGAGCTTGCCGAAGGCCGCACGGTGCTCAGGCGCGGCCGCGCCGGGCGTCGAGGTTTCAGCGGCCTGTTCTTCACGCCGGCCGGTTCGTCGAGCGAGGAGGTCATCCACGCCGAACGCATCGTCGACTGCCGTTGCCATGCGCCCGATCTTTCTGCTCCTCTGATCCAGAGCTTGCTCGCGGCGCGTCTCGCCGTGCCTGACGAGCTTGCGCTTGGACTGGCGGTCAATGCCCGCGGCGAACCGTTCCTGGACGACGGCTTGTCGATCGATGGGCTTTTTGCGGTCGGCCCGCTCGGCCTCGGCAGCCTGCCGGACATCGATCTTGTGCCTGAAATCGTCACGCAGGCCTATTCGGCGTCGGAACGAATTGCGGAACGCTTCTATCCGCAGAGCCAGGCGGTCTGAGGGAATTCGTCGTTTCAGCGGGAACCATCGGCCCGAGCCGGCGTTATAGTGCGCTGGTAGATCGTTTAGAGGGGCAGATGGAAGCGGTGGATCGATATGATACGTCTCTTCGGGACGAGGGACGTTTCCGGGTGCTCGTCGATGCAATCACCGACTACGCGATCTATATGCTGAGCCCCGAAGGTTATGTGACGAGCTGGAATTCCGGCGCCCAGCGTTTCAAGGGGTATCGCGCTTCCGAAATCCTCGGCCAGCATTTTTCCCGATTTTATCTCGATGCCGATCGTCAAGCCGGCCTGCCAGCCCGCGCGCTGGCGATTGCCACGAAAGAGGGACGCTTCGAGGGTGAGGGCTGGCGCCAGCGCAAGGATGGTACGCGCTTCTGGGCACATGTCATCATCGATCCGATCCGCCATTCCTCGGGCGAGCTGATCGGCTTTGCCAAAATCACCCGTGACCTGACGGAGCGCAAGGCGACAGAGAACGCATTGAAGCGCAGCGAAGAGCAATTTCGCCTTCTCGTTCAGGGCGTCTCCGATTATGCGATCTACATGCTCGACCCGGAAGGCAACGTGACGAGCTGGAATTCCGGTGCCGAACGCATCAAGGGTTATAGGTCGGAAGAGATCATCGGTCGACACTTCTCCACTTTCTACACGGATGAGGATCGCCTTAACGGATTGCCTCAGCAGGCACTGGCCACCGCCAGCCGCGACGGACGGTTCGAAAAGGAGGGCTGGCGCCAGCGCAAGGACGGCTCCCGCTTCTGGGCCAGTATCGTGATCGACGCGATCAAGGACGATTTCGGCGAGATTATCGGCTTTGCGAAGATTACCCGCGACATTACCGAGAAGATGGAGACACAGCGTGCGCTGGAGCGGACCCGCGAAGAACTTTTCCAGGCACAGAAGATGGAGGCGATCGGCCAATTGACCGGCGGCATCGCGCACGACTTCAACAATTTGCTGATGGCGGTGCTGGGCAGCCTCGAAATCCTCAAGAAGCGCATGCCGCAGGACTCTGCATTGTCGCCGCTTGTCGACAATGCCATGCTCGGCGCCCAGCGCGGCGCGGCGCTGACCCAGCGCATGCTCGCCTTTTCCCGCCGCCAGGAGTTGCAGGTGGAGACGATCGATGTTTCCGAGCTTCTGCGTGGCATGATGGACATGGTCGCGCGATCCCTCGGGCCGGTCTCCTCGCTTGAAACCGAATTTCCCGAGAGCCTGGCTACGATCGCTACTGACCCGGCACAGCTTGAGACGGCAGTGCTCAACCTCGTCGTCAATGCCCGCGACGCCATGCCTGGCGGCGGGCTTATTAGGATCAAAGCCACTGAAGAGGTCGTGTCTGGCGGCGGTACCATGCCGGCCGGCCATTATGTGCGCGTCGCTGTTGCCGATGAGGGTGAAGGCATGGACGAAGAGACGCTGAAACAGGCGGTGACCCCGTTCTTCACGACCAAGGGCGTCGGCAAGGGAACGGGTCTCGGCCTTTCCATGGTGCAGGGGCTCGCCGGTCAGTCCGGCGGCAGGCTCGTGCTGAAAAGTCGGCTCGGTGAAGGTACGACAGCTGAACTCTGGTTTCCTGTCACGGGAGCCGCAAACATTGTTGAAGAGCCTGAACAATCCGTGCCCAAAGCCGCAAATAACTCACGGCCGCTACGCATTCTTGCCGTCGATGATGACGGGCTGGTCCTGATGAATACCGCGCTGATGCTGCAGGATCTCGGCCACACGGTGATCGAGGCGACGGCCGGCGCCGACGCGCTCGATATTCTTCGCAACGAAAACGTCGATCTCGTTATCTCCGATCATGCCATGCCGCGCATGACAGGCTCGCAGCTTGCGCTCGCAATCCGCAGAGAGTGGCCGAAGATGCCGATCATCCTCGCAACTGGTTTTGCCGAGATTCCCGAGGGTTCCGGCATTATCGATATACCGCGCCTCGGTAAACCCTTCTCACAGGCGCAGCTTGCCGAGGCGATCAGCCGCATTGCCCAATAGATCTCTCGTTAAGAGATCCTGCGAAGCCTGGCTTCGTTCCGCACGATATAGATGAGCAGCCCCGCCACCATGCTCGCCAGCACATACCAGGTGATTGCATAGACAAGGTGGTTATTCGGGAAATCGAGGACCGTCAGCCCTCCGACGGGCAAGCCGCCGGCATTGGGTGTCGCGTCTGCGTCAATGAAGAAGGGGGCAACGCCTGCAACGCCACGCTTCTCGGCAATGGCTGCGACATCGCGCGAATACCAGCGGTCGGCAGCCGGATCGTTGGAGCGTAGCAGCATGCCCTTCGGTTCGGTCATGCGCATCAGCCCAGTGACATTAGCCGGTCCGGCGATCTCACTTTCCGGTCGAGAGGCCGGGTCGCGACGGTCGGTCGGTACGAAGCCGCGATTGATTGATATCGCGCTGCCGTCCGCGAGCCTGAGCGGCGTCAGCACCCAATAGCCGGCGCCGAGTGCTGTCGATGCCGTGACCAGCGTTTCCTTGTCGTTTTCGAAAGTGCCTGTAGCCGTCACTCGCCGGTATTCGTCATCGGCGGCGTTGACCTTGCCCCAGTCGCCGCGAGTCGGCGGGGCGACTGGCTCGGCGTGGACGCGGGCATCGACGCGAGCGATGAGATCGAGTTTCCAGGAGAGTCGATAAACTTGCCAGGTGCCGAGCGCGAGCAAGGCGGCGATCAGGGCCAGAAGGCCGAGCCCCAAGATGGCGAGGGTGACGGCTGAACGCGGCCTGTCCTGTTGGTCGGAAGAGATATCGGTCATAGGTAAACCGCAACGGGCGGCATTGTCGCCGCCCGTTCCTTTGCCTTTATGGCATATTCTTCATCATTTCAGGGCTCATCGGCATCATGTTCGCATTCAGATGATACATGACCCAGAGCGAACCCGAGAGAGCGATCGCGACGATGATGATCGTGAAGATCAGCGCCATGATCGTCCAGCCGCCTTCCGACTTCGTGTTCATGTGCAGGAAGAAGATCATGTGAACGACGATCTGCACGGCGCCGAGCACCATCACGAAGATGGCGGTCACGACATGATTTTCGAAGACCTCTCCCATGACCAGCCAGAAGGGGATGGCAGTCAGGATGACGGACAGAATGAAGCCCGTCACGTAGCTCTTGAAACTGCCGTGACCGGCCTGGTGCCCGTGGCTGTGGCCGTGGTGAGCCTCGTGGGCATCCTCATGTGCGGGTGCTTGCGAACTCATCCGAGAACTCCCATCAGGTAAACGAAGGAAAAGACGCCGATCCAGACGACGTCGAGGAAGTGCCAGAACATGGAAAGGCACATCAGACGGCGGCGGTTGGCTTCATGCAGGCCATGCATGGAGACCTGCACCATCAGCGTGATCAGCCAGATGATGCCGAAGGTGACGTGCAGACCGTGCGTACCGACCAGCGTGAAGAAAGACGACAGGAAGGCGCTGCGCTGCGGACCGGCGCCCTCGTGGATAAGGTGCACGAACTCGTAAAGCTCGAGGCCGAGGAAGGCCGCGCCGAAAAGGCCGGTCACGGCCAACCAGAACAGCGTTTCGGCCTTTGCGTTTCGCTCCATCTGCAGCATGGCGAAGCCATAGGTGATGGAGGAGAGCAACAGCATCGAGGTGTTGATGGCGACCAGCGGCAGATCGAAGAGATCGGCCGGCGACGGGCCGGCTGCATAGCTGCGGCCGAGCACGGCATGGGTGGCAAACAGCACCGAGAATATCAGGCTGTCGCTCATCAGATAGAGCCAGAAGCCCAGATTGGTGCTGTTCTCCGGATGATGGTCTTCCGTCAGATAGAATTCAGGCTTTTCGGCCGTGTCGATAGTATGATCGCTCATGGTCTCTTACACCTGTTCGGCAAGCAACTGCGTGCGCTTGCCTTCCGTTTCGGTGACTTCATCCGCGGGGATGTAGAAGTCGCGGTTGTAGTTGAAGGTATGGCCAATCGCGACGACGAGCATGGCAACGGCGGAGACGACCACCAGCCACCACATGTACCAGATCAAGCCGAAGGCGAGCGCGATACTGATGGCGGACAGAATCGCACCGGTGCCGGTATTCTTCGGCATATGGATCGGCTTGAAACCGCCGAGCGGACGCTCGTAGCCGCGATTCTTCATGTCGTACCAACTGTCGTGATCGTGCACGACCGGCGTGAAGGCGAAGTTGTAATCCGGCGGTGGTGAAGAGGTCGACCATTCCAGCGTGCGGCCGTTCCACGGATCGCCACTGTCATCGCGCAGCTCTTCGCGCCTCATGAAGGAGACGACGATCTGGATCAGGAATGACGCGATGCCAAGCGCGATCAGGCCGACGCCGAAGGCGGCGATGATGAACCAGATCTGCAGCGACGGATCCTCGAACTGGCTCATGCGGCGGGTGACGCCCATCAGACCAAGCACGTAGAGCGGCATGAAGGCAAACCAGAAGCCGATCTGCCAGAACCAGAAGCTCATCTTGCCCCAGAAGGGATCGAGCTTGAAGCCGAAGGCCTTCGGGAACCAGTAGTTCACGCCGGCGAACATGCCGAAGAGAACACCCCCGATGATCACGTTATGAAAGTGGGCGATCAGGAATAGCGAGTTATGCAGCACGAAGTCGGCCGGCGGGACGGCAAGCATGACGCCGGTCATACCGCCGATGACGAAGGTCACCATGAAGCCGACTGTCCACAGCATCGGCACCTCGTAGCGGATACGGCCGCGATACATGGTGAAGAGCCAGTTGAACATCTTCGCCCCCGTCGGGATCGAGATGATCATCGTGGTGATGCCGAAAAAGGAGTTGACGGAAGCGCCCGAACCCATCGTGAAGAAGTGGTGCAGCCAGACGAGGTAGGAGAGGATCATGATCACGCAGGTGGCGTAGACCATCGAAGCGTAGCCGAAGAGGCGCTTGCCGGAGAAGGTTGCGACCACTTCGGAGAAGATGCCGAAGGCCGGCAGAACCAGGATGTAGACTTCCGGGTGGCCCCAGATCCAGATGAGGTTGACATACATCATCGGATTGCCGCCGAGGTCGTTCGTGAAGAAGTTCGTGCCGGCATAGCGGTCGAGCGACAGGAGAGCGAGCGTTGCAGTCAGGATCGGGAAGGAAGCGACGATCAGGATGTTGGTGCAGAGCGCGGTCCAGGTGAAGACCGGCATCTTCATGAAGGTCATGCCCGGAGCACGCATCTTCACGATGGTCGCGATCAGGTTGATGCCTGACAATGTCGTGCCGACACCGGCGACCTGCAGGCCCCAGATGTAATAGTCGACGCCGACGCCAGGACTGTAGGCGGCACCCGACAGCGGCGGATAAGCGAGCCAGCCGGTCTGGGCGAATTCGCCGATGAAGAGCGAGAGCATGATGATGATCGCGCCCGCCGTCGTCATCCAGAACGAAAAGTTGTTGAGGAACGGGAAGGAGACGTCGCGCGCGCCGATCTGCAGCGGCACCACGAAGTTCATGAGGCCGGTGACGAAGGGCATCGCCACGAAGAAAATCATGATGACGCCGTGGGCGGTGAAGATCTGGTCGTAGTGGTGCGGCGGCAGGTAGCCCTCATTGCCGTTGAAGGCGATTGCCTGCTGGCCACGCATCAGAAGAGCGTCGGAGAAGCCGCGCAACAGCATGATGACGGCGAGGATCACATACATGATGCCGATCTTTTTGTGATCGACGCTGCAGATCCAGTCGCGCCAGAGCGGACCCCAGAATTTGAAATAGGTGATGATGCCGAGCACCGCGATGGCGCCGATAGCGACGCCGATGAAGGTCACGACCAGGATCGGCTCGTGATACGGGATCGCGTCGAGGGTCAACCGGCCGAAGATGAACTTCAGGAGGTCAGGATTGGAAAACATGGAACAACCCGTTCATTATGTCTTGCGACGCAAAGCGCCAGGTTAATTGTTATTGTTGAGCTGCGCCGGCGCCGGATCGCCGCCATTGCTCGAGCCGGGCATGGAATGACCCTCATGCTGCATGTCCATTCCGGGCATGTTCTGCATGCTGTTGCCATCGGTGCTTTCGGCCGGCTCGCTGCGTGCGGGTGCGCCCGTTGCAGGCACGGTCGCCGCAGGCGCGACGATCCCTTCGTCCGCATGGCGATTGTCGTAGGTCAGCTTTTCGCGGTTTTCTTCGCTTTCCTTGCCGCCGCCGCCCATCATGTCGATGTGCATCATCTCGCTCGCGCACATCTTGCCGGGCGTGGCGCACATGTTGAGGATCGCGTCGTAAAGATCGGCATCGGCGCCGGCGTAGTAGCGCACCGGCTCCTTCTCGCTCGGCTTTTCGAGCTTCAGATAGGCGTCGCGATTGAGCATCGTGCCGCGCTGCTTGACCTGCGCAACCCAGGCATCGAAGCCCTGCTGGTTCATGCCGTGGAACTTGAAGCGCATGTGCGAGAAGCCTTCACCGCTGTAATTTGCGGAGAAGCCGTCATACTCGCCTTCCTTGTTGATAACGGCATGCAGTCTCGTCTGCATACCGGGCATGGCATAGACCTGGCCTGCAAGGGCGGGGATGAAGAAGGAGTTCATCACCGAGGAGGCGGTGATCTTGAAGTCGATCGGCACGTCGACGGGAGCTGCAAGCTCATTGACCGTCGCAATGCCGAGGTCGGGATAGAAGAACAGCCATTTCCAGTCGAGCGCCACCACCTCCACGGTCAGCGACTTGGTATCCGCCGGAATGGCACGGTCCGCATCGATACGGTCGAGCGGGCGGTAGGGATCAAGCTTGTGCGTGGAAATCCAGGTGACGGCGCCAAGCGCGATGATGATGGCGAGCGGCGCCGACCAGATCACGATTTCGAGGCGCGTGGAGTGATGCCATTCGGGCGCGTAGTCCGCGGCCGTATTGGTGCGCCGGTAGCGCCAGGCGAAAAACAGTGTGAGGAAGATCACCGGAATGATGATCAGCAGCATCAGCACCGTGGAGACGATGATGAGGTCACGCTGTTGGGTGGCGATATCGCCCGAAGGCGACATGACCACCATGTTGCATCCTGCCAAAAAAAACAGCGGCAAGATTAATAGAAGGCGGGAAAACTTCTGCAGTTTTGGCACGTCTCTAAGCTCTTTTTGTTTCGTTCGATTGCCGACTAAAGCACTGGCACGATGAGCGATATGAGGTCTTTGGTCGCAGTGCAACATGCATTTTGCACCGCGGGAGAAGTCAGCTTCCACGGCGCCCACAAATCCTGATAAAACTCAGAAGGAAATTTTTCCGGCGCCGCCTCGTGTATAGCCGAAAAGCGTGCCTTTGCCCAATAAAACTCTGGAATAGGTCGGGATAGGTATCACGCCATTTTTCCATCGCATCGATTTTTGAGAATTCGGCGTCAACTATTTGCGCAACAAGGACTTGATAAGCTGCAAATATGGAACAAGATCAGCTTGAGGTGCTTTGCAAAAAGCACCTTAAACGAGGGAGGCGTTTCATATGGCTACTGCCACACATTTAGGACCATCATCTTCATCGCTGGAGCGGGATGCGCGGCGCATTCATGGTGACAAGCCGGTTTCGCCCGGCAGCATCGCGATCGGCGTGGTGATCGGTCGCATGTCGGAGTTTTTTGATTTCTTTGTTTACGGCCTCGCATCCGTTCTCGTCTTTCCGCAGCTCGTCTTTCCCTTCGCGCCGGACCGGCTGACGGCCACGCTCTATTCTTTCGCGATTTTCTCG
>UCCS01000116.1 GCA_900470965.1 Hyphomicrobiales bacterium | reverse complement strand
CGTCTTTGCCAATGCCGGCATCGGCGGCGCAACACCGCTCGGCCAGACCTCACTGGAACAGTTCGAAAAGATCATCAGCACCAACCTGACCTCGGTCTTCTTCACCGTTCAGTCCGCACTGCCGCATCTGAACGATGGCGCTTCGGTCATTCTCAACGGCTCCGTCCACGCCGTTCTCGGTGCGCCGGGCTGGTCGGCTTACGCCGCCACGAAGGGCGCCGTGCGCTCCATGACCCGCAACCTGGCCTCCGAGCTCGCACCGCGCGGCATCCGCGTCAATCAGGTAACGCCTGGCGGCACGCGCACGCCGATCTGGTCGCCCTACGCGCAGACGGAAGATGCGATGACGGCACTGGAAGAAAAGCTCGGGAATATGAGCGCGCTCGGCCGCATGAGCGAAGCAGACGAGATCGCAAAGGCTGCGCTTTATCTCGCCTCGGATGATTCCAGCAATGTCACGGGGATCGAGATTACCGTCGATGGCGGCATGACGAGCGCTCCCTCCGGCGCCAAGATCTTCCGCACCGCCTGAGCGGACCTGATCTAGCTGACTTTTACGACGCCGGAGCGGCCCACGACACAGTNNGGCCGCTCTTCTTTGCCTCGTAGAGGCGGCTGTCTGCCGCCGAAAGCACAGTCGTGAAGCTGTCACCATCTTCGCCGGCGGTTGCGACACCTATGCTCACAGATACGGACGTGTCGTCAGGCGTCTTCACGCTGGTTACAATCGTCCAGCGCACGCGTTCGGCGAGCAGCAATGCCTCCTCATGACCTGTGCCGGGGCAAACGGCAACAAACTCTTCGCCGCCGAAGCGGAAGATACGGTCGCTGGAGCGGAGTGTGGTTCCGAGCCTCGAGGCGATGGCCTTCAGAACCTCATCGCCCTGCAGATGGCCGAAGCCGTCGTTGACGTCCTTGAAATGGTCGGCATCGATGATGAGAACGGTCGCATACTGGCCCTGCCGCAGCGCTTCGCGCACCATCAGCGGCGCCTCCAGCTCCATACGGCTGCGGTCATAGACGCCGGTCAGCATGTCGCGGCCGGTGCGTTCCAGGAGATCGTTGTAGCGCTCGCGGAATGTCAGATCGCCGAAGAGGTCGCTGATCGAGCGGGCCGAGGCGGCAACGCCGGCCCGGCGGATACGGTATTCGTAGATGGCAAACATCAGGGAATAGAGGCAGACGGCCAGCATCTTGGCTTTCCATCCGGCCCAGAAGGCCGCCATCGGAACGCCCATGAAATAGTGCAGGCCGCTGAAGAAACAGATCTGGTCAAAGGTCAGAACCACGAGGCCCGAGATCATGAAGCGCAGCACCACGCGCCGGCGCATGAAATCGCCGAGCTTTTCGTAGAGCAGAATGATGCCAAGCGAGTCGAGGTAGAGGATTGCCGTTCCCCACACCATCAGCCAGCCCATTTCCTTCAGGAAATCGACGTCTGCCGGATGACCGGGCGACAGCTCCAGCGGCTGGTGAAGCTGCAGTACCCAGGCAATGGCGACAGTCAGGAGATTACCGAGAAACAGACCATAGATCGGCTGGCGGACGGTCGCCGCATCCTCCTGCAGGTAGAGCATGAGGATCATCATCAGCTTGCCGGAAAAGAAGATCGAAGAACCCGGCGAGACGCTCCCGAACGGCAGGGAAACATAGAAGACCGCAGCGAGATAGGTCTCCATGAAATGCATGACGCCAAGCGCCGTCAGGAAGACGCCCAATCCGAGGCGCTGGCGAAAATGCAGGAGACTGACCATCAGCACGAAATAGCCGACGGCTTCGAAGATGAAGAGCGCGGAGTTCAAGAGCTCCATCACGGTCCTCCGCCTACAACAGGACCGCGCGAGAGAGCCACAGCCGCCGCAGCGGATCTTCTGGTCAGTCGTCCGGAAAGCTCAAACACATGCGGCGCCCTGCAAAACCTGCAGGCGCCACCTTCGCCATAATCCTTTAAGATTAGGTGAGCAAAGCAGCAATTTCCATCACGGAAATGCTGTCATAGTTTTGAAAAACAACGGGAAATGTCGGATCGAACAAATCCTGTCCGGCTAATGAGCGCTCAGACCTGCCGAAGCTTCTCGCCATCGCCGAAGAGGGAGGGGCCATGCTGATCGATGATCTGTTGCGCCTTGCGCACCGTGCATTCGATCGCATCATCGGACGAGGAAAAGAGATCGGCGCGAATGAACTTGCGCACGAGAACGTCCTCGCCAACCTTCTTTTCGATGCGGCCCGCTAGACGATACTGGCCGCCTTCCTTCTGCGGCTCCGCATAGATGGTGCAATCGCCATAGAGCTGCGGTTCACCGGAAGGACCCGCAGCTGCCTCGGTGGAGGATTTGCCGCCGCCGGAGAATACCGAAAGAATGTTTGAAAGGAACGAAGCCATAATCCGCCTTTAGCACGCAGTGCAGTGGACGCAAAGTCAAATGATCAGGTTTGCGAGGATCTCGTTTTCGGTAATGTCCTCGAAGCCCATGCCGGCTCGTTCGAAATTGGCGACCAGCGTCGCGAAGTTTTCCGGGTCCGTCGTTTCGATGCCGATGAGGATCGAACCGAAATTGCGCGCCGATTTCTTGAGATATTCGAAGCGGGCGATATCGTCATGCGGTCCGAGAAGATTGAGGAAATCGCGCAGCGCGCCGGGGCGCTGGGCAAGACGCAGGATGAAGTATTTCTTCAGACCGGCGTAGCGCATGGCCCTTTCCTTGACATCGGGCAGCCGCTCGAAATCGAAATTGCCGCCCGAGACGACGGCAACGATCGTCTTGCCCTTGATGGCTTCCCGGTCCATGGCGGCGATCGCCGTCAGCGACAGGGCGCCGGCCGGCTCCAGCACCACGCCTTCGACATTCAGCATCTCCTGGATGGTGACGCAGATGGCGTTTTCCGACATCAGCATGACCTGTTCGGCCGAGAAGTCTTTGAGGGCTGCGAAATTCAGGTCACCGATGCGGGCGACGGCCGCGCCATCGACGAAATTGTCGACCTTGGGAAGGGTCACCACCTGCCCGGCCTCGAGNNAGGCTGCGGCGCAGGCTCGGCGCGCCGGCAGGTTCGGAAAAGACGAAATCGGATTTCGCGACGATGCCGTCGAGATAGCCGGTGATGCCGGCGGCAAGGCCGCCGCCGCCGACCGGCAGGACGACCATGTCAGGCACCGTGCCTTCGGGAAGCTGCTGCATGATTTCTGCGGCAACGGTCGCCTGTCCCTCGATGATATCGACGTGGTCGAAGGGAGGCACCATGACGCCGCCGATCGCTTCCACATGATCGCGGGCGGCCTTGTAGCACTGGTCGAAGAAATCGCCGATGAGCTCGATGGTGATGAAACCGGCGCCGAACATGCGTGTCTTGTCGATCTTCTGCTGCGGCGTGGTGACCGGCATGAAGACGACACCCGGCACGCCGAAATGGCGGCAGACGAAGGCAAAGCCCTGCGCGTGATTGCCGGCCGACGCGCAGACGAAAGTCTTGCCGCCCGCACCTTCAGCAATCGCCTTGCGGAAGAAATTGAACGCGCCGCGGATCTTGTAGGATCGCACCGGCGAAAGATCCTCGCGCTTCAGCCAGATATCGGCACCGTAGCGGGCGGAAAGGTGATCATTGAGCTGCAGCGGCGTAGCGGGGAAAAGGCTGCGCATTGCCTCTTCTGCGCCTTCGACATCGTGTCTTGTCACGGGCGTTCGTCCATTCTTCAAAAATCCAGACGTCGCTATGACACAGGCCGCTTGTGGAAAGAAGCCCGTTTGCGCCATTTGTGGTTCGCCCGATGAAAGGCTTCCTTAAGCGCGTCTTCAGATTGGGCCCAAGATCCAGGTTACGTGGACGGCTTTTAACTTGATGGCGTACAGCAATTGCTAATATGACGACACGATGACATCCAAGATCACAAAGCTTCTGGCGTGGCTTCTTCTCGCCTTCATCCTGTTCGTCACAGTTTCGCCGATCGAATTGCGACCCCACACGATCGAAACACCTGACATCGACCGTGCCACGGCTTACCTGTTGGCAGGGCTGGCTTTTGCCCTTGCTTATCCGAAACAATGGAAAACGGTTGCTGTGCTGCTGATCTTCGGTGCGGTCGGGATCGAATATCTGCAGTACCTGTCGCCGACGCGGCATGCGCGCCTTCATGATGCAGGCGTCAAGGCAGCGGGCGCAGCACTCGGCCTGGCCGCCGGCTGGGCTTTCAACAAGTGGCGTGAAGCGAAAACCGGGGCGAATGCCGCCGCGTAATTTGCCAGACGCTGACAACGGGCGGGGACGTTAGAACCCACATAGCTGCAAGACCCGGAAGAAAAGCGGCACTGCTGCCACCGCCGTTCCCGGTGAAGCCGTTGCACAATAGCTCGAGTTGGCACCTCAGCATTGGCGTCGTCCGTATGCTTTTAATTTCGAGGCAAGAACCGGAGTTCCACAGGGCCGATACGCACCTATTCCCAAGCTCAGGTCATCGAGCGGTTTCGATGATCCTCCCGAAACAGATCAGAGGATCCATTTCAATGAGCAAGGAAGAAGACAACAAGGCCGTCGTCGTGCGCTGGTTCACCGAATTCTGGGGCAAGGACGTCAATCTTGCCGTCGTCGACGAGATTGCGGCACCCGACATGCTACTCAAATACTCGCTGCACGAACCCCGCCGCGGCCATGACGACATCAAGGCATTCATGACCGATTTCCGCGCCGCATTTCCCGATCTCAACTTCTGGGGCACGGCCGATCTCATTGCCGAGGGCGACTATGTCGTCGGCCAGTGGGAGGGCGGCGGCACCCATACCGGTCCAGCCTTCAACGACTTCCTGATCGGCGGTCTCCCGGCCGCAACCGGCCGCAAGATGCACTTCACCGGCACTACGGTGCTGAAGCTGATCGACGGCAGGATCGTCGAGGAGATCGGTCTCGATGACGGTGTAACCGCCCTCGCCCAGCTCGGGCTGATGAAGGCTGCCTGATCGAAGCATTCTACGTGCCGCCCCATAGCACGTGGCCATTCACTTTCGGTCGTCGGATGAGGTTCGCGCTTCCAGCGCGGGCCTCTTTTTCGTTTGAACAGCATCACTCCGATGCTCTTGACCAACCAGGGCATCAACGCCGGTCGGCAACTGCACTCCTCTCGGATGAAATCGGGTGGCTGCTATTTGGATTTGAAGGCAAGAATAGGAGTGTGTCCGACCGGATTTTGCAGGACGATCACTTCAATCATATGAGGCGATAAAACCATGACCACGGCCCACAAAGCTGCCATCCTGTCAGTCGCCGACGATCCTCGCTGGGCGCGTATCGTCGAGCGCGGCAAGACTGCCGACGGACATCTCTGGTATTCAGTTTCGACGACAGGCGTCTACTGCCGGCCCTCGTGTCCCTCCAGGATTGCCAATCCCAGGAATGTCCAGTTCCATGACAGCATCGAAAGCGCCAGGGCGACCGGATTCCGGCCTTGCCGGCGCTGCAATCCGGAAAGACCGTCGCTCGAATACGAGAACGCGACCCTTGTCGCGAAGGCGTGCCGCATCATTGAGGAGAGCGAGGAAGAGCCTTCGCTTGAAGAACTGGCTGACAGGGTCGGCCGCAGCCCGAGTTACTTCCACCGCGTATTCAAGGCCGTGACCGGGCTGACACCGAAGAATTATGCCACGGCACATCGCGCTGAGAAGGTCCGTGAGGGCCTTGCCTCCGGCAATACCGTCACGGAGGCGATGTATGATGCAGGCTTCAACTCCAGCGGACGCTTCTATGAGAAGTCGACCGGCATGCTCGGCATGACGCCATCGCAGTATCGCGCCGGTGGTGTCAACGAAGAGATCAAGTTCGCGGTAGGGCAGACTTCGCTGGGGGCCATCCTCGTCGCCTCGAGCAAGAAGGGTGTTGTATCCATCCTCTTGGGTGACGATCCGGACAAGCTCGTCCACGATCTTCAGGACCGTTTTCCGAAGGCTCGTCTGGTCGGCGCCAACAGGGACTACGAGGCCCTGGTCGCGCGCGTCGTCGGTTTCGTCGAGAAGCCGGGCGTCGGCCTCGATCTCCCCCTTGATGTCCGCGGCACCGCTTTCCAGCAACGTGTCTGGCAGGCGCTCCGGGAAATTCCCGTTGGCGAGACGATATCCTATGCCGAAATCGCTCAACGGATCGGTTCGCCGCAGGCGGTACGTGCGGTTGCCGGAGCATGCGCGGCGAACAAGCTTGCCGTCGCTATTCCCTGCCATCGTGTCATTCGCAATGACGGCGCTCTCTCGGGCTACGCCTGGGGCGTCGAGCGCAAGCGCGCCCTGATCGACCGGGAAGCGTCCGGTCCGGAGTCATCCAATCATGTGTGATCTGTTTGAAGGCATTGTCCCGCCGGACCCGCCACGGAGTGGCGAAATAAAGGAAGGGCATCATGAGACCGTCAGATGCATGCGCATCAACCTGACTTTCCGCGGTGCGCTCTAGTGGTTCGGCGCCGGAGCAAGGACGTTTCATATGGTCTCGCACGATGGATTCGACGCCAAGAACAAAAGACGACAGCTTTCAGGTACCGACACCACTTCCGATGCGTTTGACGAACTCTTCCATGCCGATCCCGCCAGATCGCTCGTGATGGCGTATTTCAATCAGCTGGTCACCGATGGCCTTGCTGAATGGGATATGCTCGCCAATGGAGACATCCGGCTCTGTTTCCCGACAGGAGAGACATTCCTGCTGGCAAAGACGGTGATCATCCGCCTTGCATGAGGACCAACGGTCGCTGGACCGATGCCGGGTGTAACGGCACTCGGCTTTTTCGTGCCGGATACCGAAAAGAAGAACTCCGATTTGAGAGCAAGGACCGGAGTTCGGGCGAGCCGGCGGCCGGATAGTTTCGATCATGAGGACAGATGAAGGAGTTAGTTCAATGAACCTCGTGATTTCCAACACCAGCTCGCGGCCTGCACCCGCGGCAAAGAATGCCAATCCTGGTGTCGACACCCTCTCTTACGCGATCGGCGAATGCGCCCTCGGCCGAGTGCTGGTCGCTCGCAGCGACAGAGGCGTCTGCGCAATTCTGATCGGCGACAAGGACGAAGATCTCACGGATGATCTTGCGAACCGGTTTCCCGAAGCCGGGCTCATCGCAAACGAGATCGCCGTCCACGATGATCTCGCGAAGGTAATCCTCTTCGTGAAGAAGCCCGCTGACGGACTTCATCTCACGCTCGACATGCGCGGAACGCCATTCCAGCGCCGTGTTTGGGAGGAGCTTTGTGCTATCCCTGCAGGCAAGGCGACAACCTATATGGAATTGGCCCGTCATGTTGGCGCACAGACCTCGCCGCGCGCGGTCGGCGCGGCCTGCGCCGCCAATCCCATTGCACTGGCGATCCCCTGCCACCGCGTCGTGCGCAGCGACGGCGATCTCGCGGGCTATCGCTGGGGTATCGACCGCAAGCGTGAGCTGATCCGGAAGGAGGCGATAGTATGAGCCTCCATTCCCCGGCTATCTCTCCGACCTCTGCGGACATGTCCGCGGAGGCACGCGTAGCCAGCTACGACTGGCGGTCGCTCGCAGGCGAACTCGACAATTATGGTTGCGCCGTCCTGCCAAACCTCCTCTCGCCGGATGAGTGCCGCGGCATCGCGATGCTCTATCCGGACGAAGGCCACTTCCGCAGGCACATCCACATGGCTCGGCATGGTTTCGGAAAGGGTGAATACCGTTACTTCAAGTATCCGCTGCCGGGCCTGCTCGGCGGCTTACGGACGGCGCTCTATCCGCATCTCGCTGGCGTCGCCAACCAATGGAACGCTCGCATGGGGATCGATGAACGCTATCCCGCTGCGCATCCGTCCTTTCTCGAACAGTGCCACAATGCCGGCCAGACGCGTCCGACGCCGCTTCTGCTGCAATATGTTCCAGGCGACTTCAATTGCCTTCACCAGGATCTCTACGGCGATCTCGCGTTCCCGATCCAGGTTGCGATTCTCCTGTCCGAGCCCGGCGAGGACTTCACCGGTGGCGAGTTCGTGCTGACCGAACAGCGGCCGCGCATGCAAAGCCGCGTCGAGGTGGTCCCTCTTCGCCGCGGCGATGCCGTTGCCTTCGCCGTTCATAACCGGCCGGTACAGGGTTCGAAGGGGAACTACCGCGTGAACCTGCGTCATGGCGTGAGCCGTATCCGCACCGGCATGCGCCACACCGTCGGGATCATTTTCCACGACGCGCGGTAAGGACACGACGGATGCCTCCGGAGCCATCAGGCGGCATCGTGCCTTTTCCGATTTGAAAGCAAGATCCGGATCGGCTGCACCGCAGCAAACCTCTATTCTTCGATACAAACAGTTCCACAGGAGGCAAAAATGCCCGAAGTCATCCGCTTTGCATGGGGGATCAGCTCCCTCGGCGACTTCATTGTTGCCATGTCCGAAAAGGGAATCGTAGCCTTGGAATTCAGTTCGCAGCGCTCCGCAATGGAGGACGCCTTGCGCTTACGCTTCTCGGAAGACGAGGTCATTGACGGCCAGACGGATCTCGGCGACGTCCTTGTGAAGGTGGAGCAGGCAATCGAGGACCCTGGCTTTGATCCTAATATTCCGCTCGATCTGCGCGGAACTCCGTACCAGACGAAGGTCTGGTCGATGCTGGGCGCCATACCCATGGGCGAAACGACGAATTATGGCGCGCTGGCGGCCAATTTGGGCACGCGCGATGCCCGAGACGTGACCGAAGCAATCGCTTCAAATCCCATAGCCGTCCTCGTTCCGTGCCACCGCGTCATCAAGAAGGACGGCTCGATCTCCGGCTACCGCTGGGGCTTTAAGCGGAAGCGCGACCTGCTGGCACGCGAGCACCGGCTCGGGACCCTCAAAGCTGTCTAGAGTCCGCGCAACTGCAAAGCCCAGAAGAATAGCGGCACTGCTGCCACCGCCGTTCCCAATAGTAGAAAGGCACTCATCTTGAAGAGCCTGACGCGCCGCGTTTTTGCTCCATCCCAGTCGTAAACCATCGTCTTACTCCCACTAAGACAACACTTACTCAACCGCACAGTGCCTATATTTTTTGCAGCACTGACGCCATAGACAAGCGCTGCCTATGGTTTATCCACACTATACAAGCACATTCGAACACGTTTATGAAGATGGTGCGAGCGACGGGGATCGAACCCGTATAGCCTAAGGCCGAGAGATTTTAAGTCTCTTGCGTCTACCAGTTTCGCCACGCTCGCGCGCCGTCCAGATCAACGACTTAGGCGGATTCGTCAAGAAAATGTTTGCGCGGCTCTGTGGGTGGCGGAAAAACCTGTCTGGTAAACACTGTCCCAAAATAAAACGGCGGCCCAAAAGGACCGCCGTCTTGTAGAAAGTTCTAGACTGAACTCAGGCGAGTTTTGCAGCGATCTTGGCGACGTGCGCGCCCTGATACTTGGCAGCTTCGAGTTCGATTGCCGAAGGCTGGCGGGAGCCGTCGCCATTGGTGATGGTGGATGCGCCGTAGGGCGAGCCGCCCTTGACTTCTTCCGTGCCCATCTGACCCTGGAAGGCATAGGGAAGGCCGACATAGGCCATGCCGTGATGCAGGAAGGTCGGGACGAAGCCGAGGATCGTCGATTCCTGGCCGCCATGCTGCGTAGCGGACGAGGTGAACATTGAGCCGAGCTTGCCGACGAGCTTGCCGGTGAACCACAGGCTACCGGTCTGGTCCCAGAAATTGCGCATCTGCGAAGTGACCGTGCCGAAACGCGTGCCGGAGCCGACGATGATCGCGTCGTAGTCAGCCAGTTCATCGACGGTGGCGATCGGCGCTGCCTGATCGAGCTTGTAGTAGGAAGCCTTGGCGACTTCTTCGGAAACCAGTTCCGGAACGCGCTTGACGACGACATCAGCGCCGGCGGACTTCGCACCTTCCGCCACGGCATAAGCCATGGTTTCGATGTGGCCATAAGCCGAGTAGTAGAGGACGAGAATCTTCGCCATTGTTATCTCCATCAAGGATTGATTGAAATTCGTAACCGCGACCGTTCTACCAGCGCTTCCGGTTCAATATAGCCCTGCGCGCAAGAACTCACTGTTCACCGCCTGTAGACGAAATTTCACTTGAGGTTTCGGTTTCGACCCTTGAGCCGCTTCGCTTTGCCGTTTGCAAACTGGCCAAACGGCGCTACCTATTTTCAAGCTTCACACCACGGAAATATCCCCATGAGCAATGAGACTGTCGTTACCGCCGCCATGCTAGCCATCGGCGACGAGCTTCTTTCCGGCCGCACCAAGGACAAGAATATCGGCCATCTCGCCGATATGCTGACTATTTCGGGCATCGACTTGAAGGAGGTTCGCATCGTCGCCGACGAGGAGGATGCGATCGTCGAGGCGCTGAACGCACTTCGCGGCAAATACGACTATGTCTTCACGTCGGGCGGCATCGGGCCGACGCATGACGATATCACCGCGGATGCTGTCTCGAAGGCCTTTGGCGTTCCCTGCGAGCATGATGCGGCGGCGATGGAGCTGCTTGCCGAGATGTACAAGCGCCGGGAGATGGAATTCACCGAGGCCCGCCAGCGAATGGCCCGGATGCCGCGTGGTGCTGCCCATATCGCCAATCCGGTATCGACCGCTCCCGGCTTCATCATCGGCAATGTCTATGTCATGGCGGGCGTCCCGCAGGTCTTCCAAGCCATGGTCGACAATGTGTTGCCCACGCTGAAGACGGGCACGCCTGTCCTCTCGCTCGCTATCGCCTGCCCCTATGGCGAAGGCGAGATCGGCACACCGCTGGCCGCGATCCAGAAGGCGCATCCGGAAACCAGCATCGGCTCCTATCCGCGTTACGTGGGGCAGAAATTTTCAACGGAGATCGTGGTGCGCGGCCGTTCGCAGGATGTGATCGAGGCTGCAGGTGCAGACGTGCGGGCCATGATCGAGGATATCAGACGCAGGAAGGACATTGCCGAAAACCATTCGGCGAACGCGTGAGGACTGTGTGCGGTCTTGATCATGGTCAAGGAACCGCAGCGCATTCCGGCGCATTCCCTTCCTCGCGGACCATCATTTCAGCCGCAAAGGAGAATTGATATGTCTTATAAAACCATTCTTGCCATTCTGGATACAGCAGACAATAGCGGCGCCGTCGCCGATTTCGCCTTTGCCATTGCCGCTGAAAGCGGCGCCCATGTGATCGGCCTGCATGCCGAAACGATTGCCGCCGTGCCGCTGGTCGCGCCGATGGAAATTCCCGATCCCGTCGCCGTGCAGGCGCTTCAGGACATGGCCCATTCAGAGACTATCGCGGTCGAGCGGATATTCCGCGCCCGTGCGGAGGCTACCGGTGTTTCCTTCGAATGGCGCGCCTTTGCGACGTCGACGGGATATGGCTCGGGATCGCTGATCGAAAGCGCGCGCAGTGCCGACCTGCTGATCGCCTCGCAGGCCGATCCCGCAAGACCCTCCGACAGCCACGTGAATGTCGACGAATTCCTGTTCGAAAGCGGACGCCCGGTACTGATGATCCCTTACATCATCCGCCAGCCGAAGCCGATCAAGCGCGTGCTGATTGCCTGGAATGGCTCGAAGGAAGCGACGCGCGCCACCTTCGATGCCCTGCCGATCCTGAAGGCTGCCGAAGCCGTGGAAATCTTCTCCGTCGATCCGGCCGAGACAGCGACACAATCGGCGACGATGGCCGGCGCCGAGATCGCCGCAACGCTTGCCCGCCACGGCGTGAATGTGACGCTTGCCACCGCCGCAAGCGGCGACAAGAACACCTCGCATGTCATCGAGAACCGGCTTTCGGACGACAGCATCGACCTTCTGGTCATGGGCGCCTACACGCATTCCTGGCTCTGGCAGGCGATCTTCGGCGGTACGACAAGGACGCTTTTGCATTCCATGACGGCGCTGACATTGCTCTCGCGTTAAGGCCGCTCTTGCCTTTTGCCTCCAAATCCCGCTAATTGCGGCGACCGATGATATCAGGCTTCGGCATCCATCGCGCAGTTCCGGCTGCGCGATTTGCGTTTTGCCAGCCGATGTTCACTCGGTCGCCGGCAAACGGCGTGTCGTTTCTTCATGCCGCGGAGCAGCCCGATGTCCCTTCCCGATAAAGCTTTCCCCGTTTCCTGGGATCAGTTCCACCGCGATGCGCGTGCGCTTGCCTGGCGGCTCGCCGGCCTCGGCCAGGAGTTCAAGGCGATCGTCTGCATCACCCGTGGCGGCCTCGTTCCGGCGGCGATCATTTCGCGCGAGCTGAACATCCGCCTCATCGAGACGGTTTGCGTCGCGTCCTATCATGACTACGTCAACCAGGGCGACATGGTGCTGCTCAAGGGCATCGCGCCTGAACTGATGGAAAACGGCGGTGAAGGCGTACTCGTCGTCGATGATCTTACCGATACCGGCAAGACAGCCGCCCAAGTGCGCGGCATGCTGCCGAATGCGCATTTTGCCTGCGTCTACGCCAAACCCAAGGGCGTGCCGACGGTCGACACCTTTATCACCGAAGTCAGCCAGGACACCTGGATCTACTTCCCCTGGGATATGGGCTTCACCTACCAGGAGCCGATCGCCAAGGGTGCTCGCGGCTAATAGCTGCCGACGCGAGCAACCTCCGGTTTTACGACCGAAAATTGTGCCAATATTTGTCTCCCCGATAGCGGATTCCAGCCCCTGCTCGGTAACGTCCGTTTTATTTTATTAGCATAACGTCAGGCAACTACCGGTCGTAAAGACCGGATGTAAAGTGGGGCTGAATGCGGTTGGGGAAGCGCAATGGCATGCTGGGGCAAGATTCGAACGGCAGCGGCCTTCGGGCTGATCGGCTGCCTGTTTCCTTATACGCCTGCGGGCGCCGAGCCGGCCTATATCGGCGTCGTGCGTGAATATGTGGAAACGCTCGTCCGGCCGACGGTCGAGGCTCCGGTCGTCGTAAAGGCAATCGAGGAGCAGAACGCCAAATTCGGCGATGTCAGCGAGATGGACATGCGGGTGCTGGACGAAACCTACCAGGCGGAGGTCGCCCAGGGCGATTTCCAGATGGTCAAGGCGCTGATGGAGAAATCCGTCTCGCATTATCTCAAATCGAAACAGGATGATTCGCAGGGAACGATCCTCGAATTCTTCGTCACCGACTGTCACGGGCTGAATGTCGGCCAGAGCACCATCACGACGGATTACTGGCAGGGCGATGAGGACAAGTTTCTCCAAACCTTCGCCCGCGGTTCGCAGGAGATCTATATCAGCCGGGCCGAGCGCGACGAGTCGACCCAGCTTCTGGAGACTCAGGCAAGCTTCGTGATCACCGACGAGATGGGCAAGCCGATCGGCACGGCGACCGTCACGATTGCCATCGACGCCCTCTAGAAAGTGCTGATTTCCTTCAACGAATCGGCATGCGCATTTGCGTCGTAAAAGCCATCCTAACTTTTGCCGCAGCCGATTTTTTTAACATTCCGGCCTTTCCCTTGCCCGCGTAGCGGCGCAAGCCCTTGTATTTTCAGGCTTCCCCAGACTTTCCCCAGTCTTCACAAGGCCATCCACAAGATGTTGTGGTTAGCAATCGGTTACGTTCCACCCCTTGACGGAATCAGCGGTTTCAAACTTAATGTTTCAGATGTTGCGGCGGCGACTGAACCGGAGGTAACGAGACCGGTTCTTCCAAGGAAAATTGAACGCAGAATCAGGGTGTTGGACCGCCAAGAGCGGTGACATCCGAAGGCATTTCTGCGCCTTATTCCCGGCCTCAAAAAGCGACATCGGGGACTGGTAAAAATAAGCTGTTAACACTATATTTAGTGTTTGCAGCCAGCCTCACCACAAGATACAGGAAAATCATCTCCGGATGACAATCCTGTCACAAGACGGAACGAGCACTGGCCGCGCGAAGGGACAACGCGTAGCCGGACGGGAATTTTGCGCCCTTTCGGGTGCCAACAAGAGGTTAAGAACATGCGCATCGAACGTCGGTTTACGAAGGCTGGTCAGGGCGCCTATGCGGATATCGAATTCCGCAAAGCGACGAGCGAGATCAAGAACCCGGATGGCTCGATCGTCTTCCGCCTCGAAAACATTGAAGTTCCCGCGCAGTTTTCCCAGGTCGCCACCGACGTTCTGGCGCAGAAATATTTCCGCAAGGCCGGTGTCCCTGCCCGCCTGAAGAAGGTCGAGGAGAACAGTGTCCCCTCCTTCCTGTGGCGCTCCGTTGCCGACGACGCCGCGCTGAAGGACCTGCCGAAGGACGAACAGACCGGCTCGGAAATCGACGCGCGTCAGGTCTTCGATCGCCTCGCCGGCACCTGGACTTATTGGGGCTGGAAGGGTGGCTATTTCTCTTCCGAGGAAGATGCAGCAGCGTTCAAGGATGAGCTTGCCTATATGCTCGCCACGCAGCGCGTTGCCCCGAACTCCCCGCAGTGGTTCAACACCGGCCTGCACTGGGCCTACGGCATCGATGGTCCCGGACAGGGCCACTTCTACGTCGATCCCTTCACCGGCAAGATCACCAAGTCCAAGTCTGCCTACGAGCATCCGCAGCCGCATGCCTGCTTCATCCAGTCCGTTGAAGACGACCTCGTCAACGAAGGCGGCATCATGGACCTCTGGGTGCGTGAAGCGCGCCTGTTCAAGTACGGCTCCGGCACCGGCTCCAACTTCTCGATGCTGCGCGGTGAAGGCGAAAAGCTTTCCGGCGGCGGCCGCTCTTCCGGCCTTATGAGCTTCCTGAAAATCGGCGACCGCGCTGCCGGTGCCATCAAGTCTGGCGGCACGACGCGCCGCGCCGCCAAGATGGTCGTCGTCGACATCGACCATCCCGATATCGAGGAATATATCAACTGGAAGGTCAAGGAAGAGCAGAAGGTTGCTGCTCTTGTGACCGGCTCCAAGGTTGTCGCCCAGCATCTGAAGGCGATCATGAAGGCCTGCGTCAATTGCGAAGGCGACAATGGCGACTGCTTCGACCCGACCAGGAACCCGGCCCTGAAGCGCGAAATCCGCGCTGCCAAGAAGGATCAGGTTCCGGAAAACTATGTCCAGCGCGTCATCCAGTTCGCCCGCCAGGGCTACAAGGACATGGAGTTCAAGACCTACGACACGGACTGGGATTCGGAAGCCTATCTCACCGTCTCCGGCCAGAACTCCAACAACTCCGTCTCGATCAAGGACAACTTCCTGCGCGCTGTCGAAGAAGATGGCAACTGGAGCCTGACCGCCCGCAAGGACGGCCGGGTGATGAAGACGCTGAAGGCCCGCGATCTCTGGGAAACGATTTCCTATGCCGCCTGGGCATCGGCCGATCCGGGCATCCACTTCAACACGACGATGAACGACTGGCACACCTCGCCGGCCGGCGGCCCGATCCGCGGCTCGAACCCGTGCTCGGAATACATGTTCCTCGACGACACAGCCTGCAACCTCGCCTCGCTGAACCTGCTGCAGTTCAAGGACAAGGCAACCAAGCGCATCAATATTGGCGACTACGAACATGCCGTTCGTCTGTGGACCGTCGTGCTCGAAGTCTCGGTCATGATGGCGCAGTTCCCGTCGAAGCGCATCGCTGAGCTTTCCTACGAATACCGCACGCTCGGCCTCGGCTACGCCAATATCGGCGGCCTGCTGATGTCGACTGGCATCCCCTATGACAGCGCCGAGGGCCGCGCCATTGCCGGCTCACTGACGGCGATCATGACCGGCGTCTGCTATGCGACATCTGCCGAGATGGCTGCCGAACTCGGGCCATTCCCGAATTTCGCGCCGAACCGCGAACACATGCTGCGCGTCATCCGCAACCACCGCCGTGCCGCCCATGGCGAAAATGCCGGCTATGAGGCTCTCTCGGTCAACCCGGTCGCGCTGATCCATTCGGAAAACCCGGACCAGGATCTCGTCGCCCATGCGAAGGCTGCCTGGGACAAGGCGCTCGAACTCGGCGAAAAACACGGCTACCGCAACGCGCAGGTCTCGGTTATCGCACCGACCGGCACGATCGGCCTCGTCATGGATTGCGACACGACCGGCATCGAGCCTGACTTCGCTCTGGTAAAGTTCAAGAAGCTCGCCGGCGGCGGCTACTTCAAGATCATCAATCGCGCCGTTCCCGATGCGCTGCGCACGCTCGGCTATTCCGAAAGCCAGATCGCCGAGATCGAAGCCTATGCAGTCGGCCACGGCAACCTGAACCAGGCGCCGGCCATCAACCCCTCGACGCTGAAGGCCAAGGGCTTCACTGACGAGAAGGTGGAAGCTGTCAACGCTGCTCTCAAGAGCGCCTTCGACATCAAGTTCGTCTTCAACCAGTGGACGCTCGGCGCCGACTTCCTGAAGACGACCCTGAAAGTCTCCGACGAGCAGCTCAGCGACATGAGCTTCAGCCTGCTCGACCATATCGGCTTCTCGAAGAAGGACATCGAGGCTGCCAACATCCACGTCTGCGGTGCAATGACGCTGGAAGGTGCGCCCTTCCTCAAGAACGAGCACCTGCCGGTTTTCGATTGCGCCAATCCTTGCGGCAAGATCGGCAAGCGTTACCTCTCGGTTGAGAGCCACATCCGTATGATGGCGGCTGCCCAGCCTTTCATCTCCGGCGCGATCTCCAAGACGATCAACATGCCGAACGAGGCAACGGTCGAGGACTGCAAGAACGCCTACATGCTTTCCTGGAAGCTTGGCCTGAAGGCAAACGCCCTCTACCGTGACGGCTCCAAGCTGTCGCAGCCGCTCAACGCCTCGCTGATCGAGGACGAGAGTGACGAGGATGCGCTTGAGGATCTGATCCAGCAGCCGGCAGCGGCCCAGGCCGTGACGGTCACCGAGAAGATCATCGAGCGCGTGATCGAGCGTGTTTCCCGCGAACGCGAGAAGCTGCCGAACCGCCGTCAGGGCTACACCCAGAAGGCTGCCGTCGGCGGTCACAAGGTCTACCTGCGCACCGGCGAATTCGGTGACGGCCGTATCGGCGAGATCTTCATCGACATGCACAAGGAAGGCGCCGCCTTCCGTGCGATGATGAACAACTTCGCCATCGCCATCTCGCTTGGCCTGCAATATGGCGTGCCGCTGGAAGAATATGTGGAGGCCTTCACCTTCACCAAGTTCGAGCCTGCCGGCATCGTCATCGGCAACGACGCGATCAAGAACGCCACGTCGATCCTCGACTACGTGTTCCGCGAACTCGCCGTTTCCTATCTCGGCCGTCACGATCTTGCCCATGTCGATACGTCTGATTTCTCCAACACCGCGCTCGGCAAGGGCATCCAGGAAGGCAAGACGAACCTGCTCTCCACCGGCTGGACCCGCGGCTACAAGCCGACGCTCGTTCCCGGCACCGGCGGCGAACGCCAGGCCGGCGAGCCCAAGGGCGCGGCAACGGCAGCCCCTGCCCGCGCCTCCTCGATCGGCTCGGTAACCTCCTTTGCGGGGGCAGCAGCCCGCAAGCTGGAGCCGACAGTGGCCATCTCCACCTCCGAAATCGTCGCCTTCAAGCGCGACTATGAGGAGCGTGCCAAGGAACTGACCGAGGAGATCGCCGAAGAGGTGATCGAGGAAACCGGCACCGAGGCAACCGCCCTCTTCTCCGACAAGGCCGCAGCCGACGCTGCCTCGGCCAAGACGGAAGCCAAGAAGATGGAAGCCGAACGCCGCGCCCGCTCGATCATGCAGGGCTACACGGGCAACATGTGCTCCGAGTGCCAGAACTTCACGATGGTGCGCAACGGGACTTGTGAGAAGTGCGACACTTGCGGTGCGACCAGCGGCTGCAGCTGATTTCTTCGGGAAAATTCAGGTTTCCGCGCAGCTAAATCCGGTCGGCATTTGAAGAAAAGGGCGAATTTACATCTTTCGATTGAGCAATAAGAAGAGAACAGCCTTCATTGCAGCCAATCGAAAACTGATCCGCTCGGACAGAGGTCCGATTTCCTTCAGAACAGACCAATCAGAAATCAACTCCAGGTGCGCAGGCGCCTGGAGTTTTTTGTTCAGAGGCGATTGGCAATCTCATGGGATTTGCCAGGCTCAGATCATCGCGGGAACGAGTAACGGCCAATGCTCTTGTGGCGAAAGGCGGACGATCGTGCGATCTCGTTTATCCAATTCGCCGCGAGCCATGACTTCCCTCGTTCGAAACGCTCACGCCGTAATCCTGTCGCAATGGTCGTCGTGAAGATAGGATCGCAAAGGTGGACGAGACATGAAGATCCTGTTGGTCGAAGACGAGACAAGGCTGGCGGAAGCGATTGCGGCCTCGCTCACCAAGAAGGGCATAGCGGTGGACCACACCGCTCTTCTTGGGGATGCAATCGAACTGGCTCAACAACAGACCTATGATGCGATCGTGCTCGACAGACGTCTGCCAGACGGCGACGGCATCACATTCATTCCCTGGCTACGAAGCTCCAGCGTCGTAACGCCGGTCATCGTCCTGACTGCCAGAAACGAACCGAAGGAAAGAGTAGCGGGCCTCGATCTCGGCGCCGACGACTATCTGGGCAAGCCGTTTCTGATGGAGGAGCTTTTCGCTCGACTGCGCGCTGTCATGCGACGCCCGTCGGCCCTGGCGGAGCCGTCCATAGTCCTGGGGCGGATGACCGTGGATCCAATCAGGATGGACGTCATGGTCGGCGAACTGCAGCTCGACCTGCCTCGTCGAGAGCTGATGGTGCTCGTTACCCTTGCAAAGCGAAAAGGCAAGACCGTCCTCAGATCGGTGCTGGAAACCGAAATCTACAATTACGAGGAGACGATCCAATCCAACGCGCTGGACGCTCATGTGTCGCGACTGAGAAAACGCCTAGCTGACGCGGACGCCGGCGTGTCCATCCACAACATCCGCGGGGTCGGATACCTGCTGAAGGAGCATTGATGCGATTTCCGAATACGTCGTCGCTTTGGTGGAGACTGAGCTGGCAGCTCAGCGTGCCATTCGTCGTCATCACGGCATCGGAGATCGTCGGTCTGTGCATTTATGGGGCGATGATCCATTCTCCGAACGTCGGTATGCAGCGCCGGCTTCTGAATGCCCTGGAAGGGTCCTTGAACTACGAACCTGGACGAGGACTTCGAATCAAGGACAGCGAAGAGCTCGCAGCGTTGAAGAATGACACCCCCAATCTCTTTTTCTACGCTGCGGCCCCAGACGGAACGGCTGTGGCATATGGGAATATTCCACCTGCGTACACACAGCTCACCAAGTTCGTGCCGCTTATCAAGGACGCCGACATTCGTGGCACGTCGGCAAGTGGCCCGGTGCCGGCTTCAGTCGACGACTTTGAGATCAATAAGACCGAGATCCGGGTGCTTTATGGCGGTCGCAACGGAAGCGAGTCGACATTCCTTGCGATACTCGGCAGCGCATATCCGATCTACGTGCCTCTGCTCGCGGTTACGCTGCCCGCCCTCTTCTTCGCCGTGCCGCGACTGGTCAGGCGTTCGCTCTTAGGGCTGAGCCACGTCGTACAGAAAGCTCCGGAGATCGACCCTCGCCAGCCAGGATCCCGGCTGCCGGTGGATCGGGTTCCGAGCGAGGTCGTTCCGCTTATCCATGCGTTCAATTCCGTCCTAGAGCGCCTCGAGCAGCAGTTCGCAGCCAGAGAACGTTTTCTCATCGACGCCGCACACGAGCTCCGCACGCCGATTGCCGTCATGCAGACGCGTATCGATACGACCCTGGAAGGAAGCACGCGTGACACCATGATGGATGACATCGGGCGCCTGCGGGAGACGGCGGAGCAATTGCTCGACTTCGAGCGAAGCGAGCAGTCCCCGGAGCCGTTTGAACAAGCCGACCTGGTGGAAGTCGCCAGGAACGTCGTCGCCGACCAAGCCCCGCTTGCCCTCAGAAGCGGATATGAGATCTCGTTCGACACTGAAGTCGACGAGCTTTATCGCCTGGTAAGTCCGTCGGCGATGTCACGCGCCATAGGCAACCTTGTGCGCAATGCGATCGACCACGGCGGAAATACCGGCACGATATCGGTGCGCGTGTCCGAACGCGCAGGAATCTCGGTCTCGGACGAAGGTCCCGGAATTCCAGCAGCGCATCGAGACCTCGTGTTCGAACCATTCTACAGGGTTACACCCCGGAGCACGGGTGCCGGCCTCGGGTTGAGCATCGTGAAGCAGATCGTGACCCGTCACCGAGGGAGCGTAACTCTCGAAGGTAATCCGACAGGAACAACCGTAACCATCAGCCTGTGACAGATATATTTTCCGTCCGAATCTGCCCTTTATTGTAATAGCGTCGCAAGGCAGGACCGCAGTTTCCGGTCAACGAGTTCAAAACAGGTTCTTGGCCACAATGAAATCATCAACCCATTCCACGGCGCATGCATGAGAGACCGGTTGGCGCGATAAACCGGGCCGCCACTCGTCCTGACGCGCGGTCAACGAAGCGCAGTAAAAATGAAATGGCCGAACCAACGGGTCCGGCCATTTTCCTATTGGAACAACGATAAGAGCCAGATGCTTGATCTGGATAGCCTAGCCTTGCCTAGAAGCGGCGCGGTGCTTCCGGCTTGTTTCCGACGATGCTGTCGATCCGCTCCAGCACATCTGATGTCACCTTATCCTTGTGCGAGAGGGCCGCGAGATTGTCCTGCAGCTGGCTTGAGCGCGATGCGCCGAGGATGACGGTCGAGACGTGCTTGTTGGCAAGGCACCAGAGGAGGGCAAGATGGGTGATCGACAGGCCGATCTCGTTCGAGAGCTTGGCAAGCTGGCGAACCTGGTCCAGCTGGGCGCGGCCGGCGTCGGTGGACCATTTTTCCTTCAGCCATTCGTAGCCGGGCAGGTTCATGCGGCTGTCGGCCGGTACGCCGTCATTGTATTTGCCGGTCAGGACGCCCGAGGCGAGCGGTGACCAGATCGTGGTGCCGAGGCCGATCAGGTCGTAGAGCGGGAGGTAGTCAGCTTCGACTTTCTGACGTTCGAAGATGTTGTACTGCGGCTGCTCCATGGTCGGCGGCGTGATACGCAGGTCGCGTGCGACGGCGTAGGCTTCCGTCAATTGCTGTGCGGACCATTCCGACGTGCCCCAGTAGAGCACCTTGCCCTGGGCGACGAGATCATGCATCGCGCGGACCGTCTCCTCGATCGGCGTATCAATATCCGGGCGGTGGCAGAAGTAGAGGTCGAGATAGTCGACCTGAAGCCGCTTGAGAGCTGCGTGGCAGGCGTCCGTCACATGCTTGCGCGACAGGCCGCGTTGCGTCGGCTTCTGACCACCCCAAAAAACCTTGCTCGAGACGACGTAGCTGTCGCGGCTCCAGGCGAGCGACTTCAGCGCCTCGCCCATGACGATTTCGGACTTGCCGCTTTCATATCCTTCGGCATTGTCGAAGAAATTGATCCCGCTGTCGTAGGCGAGCTTCATGAGATCGACAGCGTCGCCGCCATTGACCTGCTTACCGAAAGTGACCCACGATCCGAAAGAGAACTCACTCACCTTCAGACCCGATTTTCCCAAACGACGATATTCCATCACATATCTCCCAAAACTCATAAAATCTGCCGCCCCAAAATTGAGGTCGGCTTCGTACAATCAGGCAATGACTGATTTCGCGTAACCTATCTTATTGTCAATAATATGCGAGGCCCCGCAGTCATAAAGTCCTGCGTCCTATTGCATCACTTTTTCCGTGAGCCTATTCGGGGCCTGCGGGGCAGAACCGCGCCTCTCGCTAGTAGCTGCAAGGGCGATCGTTGCCAAATCCGCCGAGGCACGCCGGTCGGAGCCCAAAGTCGGTGCTTTGGGGCCCATACCCGATCGAACCGGTTTGTATCGAACTATCCGAGCTGGTCGTGCAGGACGAAGCGATGATTGCCACGATGACAGCTGATCCAATGACCAGCAGTTTTCGAAATTGAGACATTTGATCTACCCCCATACCAATAATCGGCGACACCGGAATGCAGCGCATATCAGTGTCGGCTAAAGAAATAGGCCGGGCCGGAGTTCCGAGAACAGCGCTGTCGATCAAGATTTCGTCATTTGCGCAGTCTGCTGAGATCGACCGTCCAGCCTTGAGCTTCTGGCGACTGCCGGGAGGCGGCTGGTGTTTTTTGCAGCATCCAATACAACTTACGAAAAGTCAGCCTCTGAAACTCAATTGCGAACCATCGCTTTTTCGCCGGGACTTTCATGCAAATTTTCAAAGCATTGCGTAGCCGCCGTCCGGACTGCGCTGCAGTTATCGGCTTGATATTCGGCCCTGACGTCGTGATGGCCTATCTTGGCCGCGGTTTGATGGCGATCGCCTATTTCGTCGGTGGCGTCTCGGTGTCCGCAGCGCTGATCTGGCTCTTTATCAGGCTTTCAATTCCAGGCGCCTACGGGACGCTTGTGGTTCTTGCCTGGCATTCGTTCGGCGCCGTTCTCGGCTATCGTGTCGCGAAATCGCTTCCAAGCGGCACCACCTTTCCGTGGTACTCGCGGTGGTACAATATCATCCTGCTGTTTTCGGCTGCTATCTTTCCCCTGGCTATGCTTGCCGGCGGCTTCGCCTTCTAGGCGCTCAATCAATCCGCCTCAATCGCCTTGAGCCAAACCGTAACCGCTACAGCTCCGCCATCCGGATGACCGAGGGCGCGGTCGCCGAGGTAACTTGCGCGGCCCAATTTCGGCCGCATCGCCTTCGTTGCTTCCGCTCCGGCAATGCCGGCGGCAATGGCCCCCTGCCATGCGTCACGGGTCGGCTGGCCCTTTGTCAGGCTTGCGATGAAGGTATCTGCGGCGGGGCGCAAGGCATCGATCATCGTCCGGTCACCGGGCTTTGCGCGGCCGAGATCGGAGACGGCCTGGACGGCGGCGGAGAAGGCCTCGGCCATCTCGACTGATGTCGGGGTCTCAATGCCTGCGAGCTGGCGTGATGCGCGCATCAGGGCGGTGGCATAGAACGGTCCGGAGCTGCCGGCGATTGCGCGTCTGAGAGCATCGCCCATCGCCATCAATCCGCTTCCGACATCCGCGAAGGCGGCATCGGGAAGTGCGAGAACGGCTTCGGCACCGCGTTTCATGCTGGCGCCAAGATCGCCATCGCCGGTGATGCTGTCGAGTTCGGTCAGATGCGCTTCTGCGGCGATCAACGCGTTTGCCACAGTCTGCGCTGTCTTCTGAAGTTGCTTGCCGGCGGCGGTAATCGTGCGGGATTCCGGTGGGCTTTCAGCTGATCTCAACGAGGGAAGTACTCGGATGCGATTGACCGCCCCGCTTCGGGGCCATGCACTTGCAGACGTCGGTGCATCGATCAGTTCAAGCGACCTGATATCGACATGCAGGATGGAGAGCGAGAAACCCGGCATGTCCAGGGCGGACAGGAGCGTGCCGGCCCAAGCCCTTTCGACCGTGACGCCTTTGCCTTCAAGTAAAGCGAGTGTGGAACGCGCGACTATTGACAATTCCATCGGCGGGGTTGCGCCAAGACCATTGACCAGCAGGACGACACGGTCGCCCTTCTTGAGCTTGCCATCGGCCTCGATCGTTTCCAGGACGAGCGAGACGAGCTGGTCGACCGGTGCGATCGGCATGCGGAGAACACCCTGTTCGCCATGGATGCCGAGACCGACTTCGATCTCCTGTTCGCCGAGAGAGAAGCCGGGTTTCCCGACTGCCGGCAGGGTGCAAGACCCAAGTGAAATGCCCATGGATGAGAGCTGTTCGGATGCTGACCGGGCGATGCGGGCCACTTCCTCCAGTGGCAGGCCTTGCTCGGCGGCAGCATCGGCAAGCTTGTGCACCAGAACCGTGCCGGCGATGCCGCGGCGGCGGTCGGCGGGAACGGTTTCCCGGAGCGCTACGTCATCGGCAACAACGACGATCTCGACGGGAATTCCTTCCGCGCGCGCCAGTTCCGCCGCAAGGCCGAAATTCAGACGGTCGCCCGTATAGTTCTTGACGATGAGCAGCGCACCGGCCGGGCCGCTTGCGGCCATGATGCCGGCCAGAACGGCATCGGTGCTCGGCGAGGTGAAGACATCGCCAGCAACCGCCGCCGTCAGCATGCCGCTGCCGACATAGCCGGCATGCGCAGGCTCGTGGCCGCTGCCGCCGCCCGAGAGAACGGCGACTTTTCGCTTGGCAGGTTCAGGAAGATCGGACCGGATTACGACATTTTCGTCGGCCAGCAATATGGTTGCCGGGCTGAGCGCCACGACCCCTTCCAACACTTCCCTTACGACGGTGGAAGGATCGTTGATCAGCTTCTTCATGGTTCTCTCCAACAACCAGCGCACCTGAACGCAATCGTCGTTCGATCAGTGACCTAGCACGATTTCCCCGAGGGTGAATACACGATCAAATCCGACGGAAACGCAGCGACGGATCGTCGCCATACCAGTCCGCTCAGAAGCGGGTTGCCGCAGCAAAGATTTCCGCCAGGCGCTCGATGCCAGCCTGGTCTTCGGCATCGAAACGGGCGGGTATCGGGCTGTCGAGATCGATGACGCCGACAATCTCATCGCCGTTCCTGATGGGAACGACGAGCTCGGAGCGGGATGCGGCATCGCAGGCGATATGGCCGGGAAACGCATGGACATCTTCCACCAGAATGGAGGCGCGCTCCTTGACTGCCGTCCCGCAAACGCCGCGGCCGATGGGGATGCGCACACAGGCAGGCTTGCCCTGGAACGGGCCGAGCACGAGTTCCTCACCCTTCAGCAGGTAGAAGCCTGCCCAGTTGAGATCGGGCATCATCTGGTACATCAGGGCCGAAGTGTTGGCGGCGTTGGCGATCATATCCGGCTCGCCTTCGAGCAGACCCTGCAGCTGCTGGGCAAGCTCTCGATAGAACTCGGCCTTGTTGTCCACTTCGATCGACGCCGCCTGGAACATTGTCACATCCACTTCCTGTTACTGAGCCGCTGATATAGGCGGTCAGGCGGGTTTTGACAAACGGCCGATCCGACTACGGCAGTTGAATTGCGGCAGCGAATCCGGTCAGATTTGCGCATGATGAAGACGATCAGAATATCGGCCGCCCTCCTGTTGCGGGGCGACGGCCACACACTTCTGGTGCGCAAGCACGGCACTACGGCCTTCATGCAGCCGGGTGGCAAGATCGAGCCGGGAGAGACGCCCGAGCAAGCCCTGACACGAGAGCTCTCTGAAGAAATCGGCGTCACCGCGACAGCTGCCGAACTCGAATTCCTGGGGCAATTCCAGGCGCTAGCGGCCAACGAGCCGGATCATCTCGTTGTTGCCGAGGTCTTCCTGCTGCAAGTGAAGGACAACGATATCAAAGCAACGGCGGAGATCGAGGAGGTCCTCTGGATATCGGCGTCTGAACCGGGCGAGATCATCATGGCGCCGCTGACGGAACACCATATCCTGCCATTCTACCGCCAGCGGCAGAGCCAAACGGCCGGCTGAGGCACCAGGCATCCATTTTGCGGAAAGCGATCGCCGGGCAGATTGATGTCGCCGGATGCCGCTCTATTCTCCCAGTGGATCAAGGGAGGATCGTGCCATGGCCTTCATTCGTACCCCAGATGCTTCCGCCAGCGAGAAGACGGCTTCGATGTACGCTTCGGCAGAAGCGAGCTACGGCTATCTGCCGAATATGTACCGCGCCTTCGGCCACCGGCCCGAGGTGATGGAGCACTGGGGAACGCTGCTTGCCAGCATTCGCGGCCATATGAGCCAGCGGCGCTATGAACTGGTGACGCTGGCGGCGGCCAGGGAGCTCAAGTCGTCCTATTGTATGCTGGCGCATGGTTCCGTGCTGCTGCGCGACGGCTTTACCAATGACAGTCTTTCGGCAGTCGCCGGTGGCAGCGAAAAAGCGCCCATCGATGCCGTCGAGCGGGCAATCATGGACTTTGCCGCCAAGGTGGCGCGCGATGCGACCTCGGTGACCCAGCAGGACATCGATGGCTTGAAGCGCCTCCAACTGAGCGACGCGGAGATCTTCGACGTGACCGCGGCAGCGGCAGCGCGCTGTTTCTTCTCCAAGATGCTGGATGCGCTGGGTGCTGCGCCCGATCATGCCTATGCCGAACGGCTCGATCCCAAGCTTCGTCAGAATCTCGCCATCGGCCGGCCGATCGAGGGGCTGAATTCGAACCATTCGTAAGAGCTGCGATCGTGCGGTGTTGGAATGGTCCTTACTGTGCTGGCGGGTCTGCAAAATGCGTGATCGCGAACTCGGCGATCTTCTGGCCGGCCTTGTCGGCGTCATCGAGCACTGATGGGAAAAGCTGCCACTGATGCGGCATTCCCGGCCAGACCTCAGCCGTCACATCGACGCCGTCCTTGCGCGCCTTGTCGGCAAGTCGCAGCGTATCGTCGAGCAGCAGCTCGCCGGAACCGACTTGCAGCAGCAATGGCGGAAAACCCGAGAAATCGGCATATAGCGGGGAAATGTCGGGATCCGTCGCGGAATTGTTGCCGAGATAGGCTTTACGCAGCGCCTCCAGCACATTCTTGTCCAGGACCTGATCGTTGGCGGCATTCGACGTGACCGATGCGCCTGATGCCGCCAGATCAGTGATCGGGCTGAGCGCCACGACGGCGGCCGGCAACGGCTGTCTGGAGCGCATCTGCCGCAGCACGGTTTCGATTGCGAGATTGCCGCCTGCGCCATCGCCCATAACAATGATATTTCCGTTGCTGTAGCCGCTATCAAGCAAATAGCGGTAGGCGCTCAAGGCGTCGTTGACCTGCGCTGGATAGCCATATTCCGGCGCCCGCCGGTAATCAATGAGCAATACGTCGCTGGAAGCGGCCTTGGCAAGCGAGCCGGCAAGCAGGCTGTGGCTGCGAATGGAGCCGCTGTAGAAGCCGCCGCCGTGAATGAACAGGATCACACGCCGTCCGATCGGATGATGAAGGCGCGCCGGCCAGAGAAGTTCAGCCTCAACCCCGCCAGCATCGACATGCCGGATCTGGATGCGTGTCGGCTCCGGCAGCGTTTCCATGAAGTCGCGGAACGCGGTGCGCCGGTCCCTGAGGGTCTCAGCGCCCTTGAAATGTTCTTTCCAGCGGGAAAGTAGCTTTTCGACCTGCTCCCGGGAGGCGGGTGTCTGTGCCGGCATTTCCTGCGCCGATATTTCCAGCGGAAAGGCAGACAGCACCACGGCTGCAAGCGCTGACAGCAGCGCTGCGCGACATCCCACTTTCCACCGACTGACAGCAGAAAAAAACGGTTTTCTCATTCGCCCCTCCGGCGCTGTTCTTCCTTCGTGCGGCGCATCTTCACCACTTCACCACCGAGAGTCAAAAGGGAGTTTTGACTGATCGCATAAGTTCGTAGCCCGTATTTCTAGTTGTGCTAAACTACTTTAAGGAGGGGAAGATCATGGACAGAGCCGCCCTGCTCGGGACGTGGCGCATGATCTCGTGGACGCGAACCGTCGTTGCGACGGGAGAAGTCAGCGACGCCATGGGTGCCGATCCCATTGGATACATCGCCTATCACGCCGACGGCCGGATGATGGCCTTCGTCACCAACCGACGCCGGCCGAAACCCAACGGCAAAGCCCCCAACGACAATGAAAAGGCCGCACTTTTCGATACGATGCTGGCTTACACCGCCGCCTATACTCTGGAAGGCGACAAAGTGATCCATCATGTCGAGGCCGCCTGGAACCCGACATGGGAGCGGCCCCTTATACGCCCTGTGCATATCGAAGGCGACATGCTCGTCATCAGCGATGCACCCGGCATCGATCCTGTCACGGGAGAGGATGTCGTCTACCGGCTGGAATTCCGCAAGCTCTGATCACCAAAGCATGTCGCGATCTTTGAGATTCGCTTCCACTGCCTCTAGGTCGGTGTATTCACGCATGTCGTTATCGCAAAACAGCCGCACAGTTTTGCGCGACATGCTTTAGTCGCCCCGGATCGCATCGATCACTGTCCGGAAGCCCGCCGAAATATGCCGCCGACTGGGATAGTAGAGGTAGAGCGGCTCCTCCGGCTGGCACCATTCTTCCAGCACCTGGATAAGCTGGCCGCTCGCAATCAGCGGCACCACCCTGCCCTCCCAGACATAGGCGAGCGCCACGCCGCTCAAGGCCGCTGCCGTCATCAATTCGTGGTCGTCGAGAGAGAGCGGGCCGGTCGGGTGGAAGGTGATGGCCTGGCCGTCCCGCTCAAAATCCCAGGGGTAACGCGCACCCGAGGGGAACATGTTCTGAATGCAGATATGGCGCTTCAGATGATGCGGCGTCTCAGGCTTTGGCCGGGTTTCGAAATAGGCGGGAGAGCCGACGACGACGAGGCGCATGCGCGGCTTGATACGCACGGCGATCATACCCTCGGTGACACGTTCGCCGAAGCGGATTCCGGCATCAAAACCTTCCTCGACGATGTCCACCAGCCGGTCCGTTGCCGCGATTTCGAGTTGCAGATTGGGGTTCTTCATCAGGAGCGGCCCGATGACCTGGCCGACGACGAAAGGCGCAATCGAATTGCCGACATTGATGCGCACACGGCCGAAGGGGGTATCGCGGAAACGGTTCAGCGCATCGAGTGCAGAACTGATCTCGCCGAAGGCCGGATCGAGATGAGAGCGAAGCAATTCGCCGGCCTCCGTCAGCGAGACGCTGCGGGTCGTGCGGTTCAGCAAGCGGATGCCGATGCGGTCCTCCAGATTGAGGACGGCGTGGCTGACCGCGGAGGCGGTGACACCCCTCTCCTCTCCTGCCTTGCGGAAGCTCTTGTGCCTGGCGACAGCGGCGAAGGCTGCCATTTCGGAAAGTTCGGTCGCTCTCATTACTGAATTTCACTCATCATAGTCTCTCAAATAACAAATCTTATACATGAGCGCGATTTGCGTCAAATTCCTCTCCGTCAGCAACGAACTGCTGAAACAAACACTCTCAAGGAAAGGGAATTGCCATGAAAGTCTGGTTTATCACGGGTGCATCGCGTGGTTTCGGCGCGCTGATGACCAAGGATGCTCTTGCCAGCGGTGACGCTGTCGTTGCCACCGCCCGCAACCCTGGGAACATCACCGAACAGTTCGGCGATCATCCGAACCTGCTTGCCGTCGCCCTCGACGTCACCAATGAAGAACAGGCCAGGCAAGCTGCCGCTGCCGCCGTTGCCCGCTTCGGCCGCATCGATATCCTCGCCAACAATGCCGGTTACGGCTTGCTCGGCGCGGTCGAGGAAGCAACGGCGGAAGAGATCGAAAAGATCTACGCCACCAACGTCTTCGGCCTGCTGAAGGTCACCCGCGCCGTGCTGCCCTATATGCGCCGCCAGCGCTCCGGCCATATCCTGAACTTCTCCTCGATCGGCGGCTACTACGGCTTCCCCGGCTGGGGCGTCTATGGCTCCACGAAGTTTGCTGTCGAAGGCCTGTCGGAATCGTTGGCAACCGAAGTCGAACCCTTCGGCATCAAGGTCACGATCATCGAGCCCGGCTTCTTCCGCACGGACTTCCTGCATGACAACTCGCTGGCAATCAGCCCAGCCTCCATTCCTGATTATGTCGGCACGCCGGCCGGCAACATGCGCGACTTCGCAGCCGGCGCCAACCATACCCAGCCAGGCGACCCCGCCAAGCTGACCGCCGGCATCATCGAGATGATCAACGCCGCCAACCCGCCGCTGCGCATGCCCTTTGGCACCGATACGGTTGCCAAGATCGAGGAAGAACATGCGAGCGTGGAAAAGGAACTGGCCCAGTGGCGCAAACTCGCCGTCTCCACGGACTTCGAACAGACCGCCTGAGAAGGCCTGACTTCCCCACAGCAACAAGCGCGCCCTCCGGCGCGCTTCGTTCATTTCGGCGTGAAGATCGTCGCATCGGCAAGATTTTCACTCGCGCTGGCGCTGCGATGACCTAAATCTACGGGCGTCATCACGAATGCGGAAAGGCAAGGTATGACTATCAAATCCATTTGCATCTACGGAGCTGGCGCACTCGGAGGCGCGATCGCCGTCAAGCTGGCAAGCCGGCTCGGCGATGACGTCACCGTCTCGGTCGTCGCGCGAGGTGCGCATCTCGAGGCTATCCGTGAGGGCGGCCTTTCACTTCATGAGGCCGATGCCGACAGGCCGATCAATGTGCGGATCACCGCAACGGACAATCCGACGACACTGCCGCCGCAAGACCTTATCATCACCGGCCTCAAGGGCCATCAGCTCGGCCCGGCAGCCGAGGGCATGGCAGCGCTGCTGAAGGACGGCACACGCGTGGTCATGGTGCTCAACGGTATTCCCTGGTGGTATTTCCATCGCGACACGCAAAGCGGCCATGCCGAGCTGCAGCTCGATGAACTCGATCCCGGCGGCAAGCTCTGGCGGCTAATCGGTCCGGAACGGGTGATCGGCTGCGTGGCGCTGCAGGGCGCGGAAGTCGTCAATCCCGGCGAGATCCGCCTCTCCAATGTCGGTCGTTTCGTGCTTGGCGAACCATCGGGCGAGATATCGACCGATCTCGAAAGCGTTGCCGGCCTCTTTGCCAAGGCAGGCCTCAATGTTTCGAGTACGCCACGCATTCGCGACGAGATCTGGAGCAAGCTGACGGGCAACGCGGCTTTCAATCCTCTCAGCGCCCTGACGCGCGCCTTGATGACCGACATTATGGCCAACCCCGCGCTCTTCGACACGGTCGGCAAGATCATGAAGGAAGTACGCGCCGTCGGCAGTGCATTGGGTGCGCAGTTCAGCATCACCATCGAGGAGCGGCTGGAGCAGTCGCGCCATATCGGGGCGGTACGCACGTCAATGTTGCAGGATCTGCTGGCCGGCAAGGCGCTGGAAATCGTGCCGCTTGTCGGCATGGTCGTCGCGCTTGGGCGCACTGCCAATGTGCCGACGCCCGTGTCGGAAGTCGTGCTGGCGCTGGTGACGCAGCTCGACAGGGAAAACCAGCACGGCGGGTGACAGCCCCTCTTTATGCGATTCCTATATCTTCGATCTCTACTCCGAATGGATTTCCTATCGGAGACGGCAGTAGCCTTTGCCACAACAGCAAAGGTTACCGCCATGCGAGATGTCATGTCCCCCCGATACTTGCCGCTTCGCCCCTACCGCATTACGCGCGGCAAGCGGCAGATGCGTGAGAAGCGCACGGCCCAGGCGCTGATGATCTTCGGCATCGTGCTCGCCTGCGTCGAATTCTATGTGATCCTCGGCTCGCTCTGAGGCCCCATCATGAACAGCATAGGAAGACTGCGCCCGGGTGGCGCGATCACTGCGCTCGTCACGCCGTTCCGCAACGGCGAGGTCGACGGCGCAGCATTGGAAGCTCTTGTTGAATGGCAGGTGCTGAGCGGCGTCGATGGACTCGCTCTCTGCACGGCGGCGGGTGAAGGGCTGAGCCTCTCACCGCAGGAACGCCGCATGGTGCTCGACATCTGCATCCGGGCCGCGGCGGACCGTATTCCGGTGGTCGCCGCGGCCGGAACCAATTGCACCGAGAGTACGATCGCGTTTATCCGGGATGCGGAAGAATGCGGTGCCCGCGCTGTGCTGATCACCGTACCCTATTATTCCAAGCCAGGGCAGAAGGGCATTCTCCATCATTTCCAGCAAATCGCTGCGGCAAGCAATCTGCCTGTTCTGATCGAGAATGCGCCCGCCCGCACGGCGAGTGACCTGACGGTGGAAACGCTGGAGCGACTTGCCGAACTCGAAGCGATTGTCGCCATCATCGATGCGACCGGGGATATCGCCCGCTTCGCCAACGTGCCGGCGGCGCTGCGGCACCGCTTCCGTTTCCTGTCCGGCCATGACGGAACGGCGCTTTCTTTTCATCTGGCGGGTGGCGACGGCATCGTGTCGGCGGCTGCCAATATCCTCCCGCGTCTCGTCACATCGCTGCAGCAGGCGGCCCATGGGAGCTATATTTCCGCAGCGCTGGCGCTCAGCGACAGGCTGAATCCGCTCGTGACTGCACTGGGTTCGGAGAGTGATCCAGCCCGGTTGAAATATGCGCTGGAGGTTCTGCGCGGCACGAAGCCCGATCTTCGCTTGCCACTCGTACCGGCAGAGGCCGAAAGCCGCTTCGCGATCGTAGCTGCGCTTTCTCCTTTTGTCGGCGGCAGCGCTCAGCGCATGGCGCTATCCCTATGAGATTTTAATATTTTCGCTTCCCGCGCCAAATGGAAACCCTATCCGCCAGCATCTATCTTGATGAGCGTGACACCGCCGCGACACTCAAACGGCGGTTGAGTTAGACTTCGAAAGGATAAACGATGTCACGCCTGACTGATATCAATGCCAAGACCGACCCGCTGCAACGTGGCGTAAGCGCCCATGCGGCCGATCCCTCCCATCCGCTGTTTGCCGGCCTGGTTGCCGTCGCACCGCGGCTCGGCGCCGTTATGGCTTTCGCCGGGCTCGTGCAGATGAGCTTCCATCTTATTTCCCAGTAAGCGCCGGATCGAGGATCACGACAATGGCAAATGCACAGCAACGCCGGCAGATTTCGGCTCCCCTCACTCCTCGTCTGGCTCGCTTCACCGTCGGTCGCGACAAGGGCGGCCGCTGGATCGTCCAGGATCGGGAGGGGCTCGTCGGCGGTCTCTTCATCAATGAAGCCGCGGCCCTTCATTTCGCCGCGGAAGAGTGCAACCACAATCCCGATGAGATCTGCCGCGCCGCAACGGGCATAGTGCTTGATTTGCACCTCTTGCGCGTAACACCGGCAATATCCACTAAATACTGTGCCGTTCCTGCCATTTTGAAACAGCAGGAGCGGCACCAGGCCCAGGATTTCCAACTTTTCCTTAACTGCCATCCTGATAGAGTCCCGCTTGCAGAGACTATATGTGCCGCGAGACCAATGCCGAAACCGAACTTCCGCTTCACCCATTACGATATCAAGGAACAGCGCGCCGGAACGATCGTCGAGGTGTCTCTGAGCGCCGTGAACAATGTGCGGCTGATGACGGCTCCGAACTTCCAGCGGTTCACCGAAGTGCTCGATTTCAAATATATCGGCGGTATCGCGCGCAAGTCGCCGGTCAGGCTCGCCATCCCCGAGAGTGGCCACTGGCATATCGTCGTCGACATGGAAGGCCATCACGGGCTGGCGGATTCTTCCGTCAAGCTGATCACCGCTCCGGCCGCACAGAAGCGCGCCTGACATTAGCCCTGCCTGATCTCAGCGCGGATTGCGCTCCTTGCGAAGTTTTGCCCACCAGTCCAGCCGTTTGCGGATCTCGCGTTCGAAACCGCGTTCCGGCGGATCGTAAAAAGTCTGGCGGCCCATCTTTTCCGGAAAATAATCCTGGCCTGAGAAGGCATCCGGCTCATCGTGGTCGTAGCGGTAGCCATCGCCATATCCCTCGCCCTTCATCAGCTTCGTCGGCGCGTTAAGGATATGCTTCGGTGGCAGGAGCGAACCATTTTGCTTGGCGGCGATCGTCGCCGCCTTGAAGGCGGTATAGACGGCATTGGATTTCGGGGCGGTCGCGAGATAGACGCAGGCTTGCGCGAACGCCAGCTCGCCTTCCGGCGAACCGAGATAGTCATAGGCATCCTTGGCGGCGTTGCAGATGACCAGCGCCTGCGGATCGGCAAGCCCTATATCCTCGACCGCCATGCGCACCAGCCGCCGGCCGAGATAGAGCGGATCCTCACCGGCATCGAACATGCGGGCAAGATAATAGAGGGCGGCATCGGGATCGGACCCGCGGACCGACTTGTGAAGCGCAGAGATCAGATTGTAGTGGCCGTCCTGCGCCTTGTCGTAGACCGGCGCCCGGCGTTGGACGATGCGCGTCAGGCCTTCAGTATCGAAGGTCTCGCCCTCGCGGGCGGCGCGCCAGACTTCTTCAGCCAGCGTCAGCACCGCGCGCCCGTCGCCATCAGCCATGCGGATCAGACTGGCGCGTGCGTCCTCGGTCAGCGGCAGTAGCCTGCCCTCGACCGTCTCGGCGCGTTTCAGCAATTCCTCCAGGCTCTCTTCATCATGCGACTTGAAGGTCAGCACCCGGGCGCGCGACAGAAGAGCGGCGTTGAGCTCGAAGGACGGGTTTTCCGTCGTCGCGCCGACGAGGATGACCGTGCCGTCCTCCATGACCGGCAGGAAGCTGTCCTGCTGGGCGCGGTTGAAGCGATGGATCTCGTCGACGAAGAGTAGCGTCTGGCGGCCATCCATGCGGCGCATTCGGGCGGCCTCGAACACCTTCTTGAGATCGGCAACGCCAGAGAAGATCGCCGAGATCTGTTCGAATGCCAGACCCGCCTCGCCCGACAGCAGCCGCGCGACCGTCGTCTTACCGGTTCCGGGCGGCCCCCAGAAGATCATGGAGCCAAGAGAGCCGCTCTCGATCATCCGGCGCAGAACGCCATCCTCACCGGTCAGATGTTCCTGACCGGTGACTTCGCCAAGTGTCTTCGGCCGCAGGCGATCGGCAAGCGGCCGCCGGCTGGCGACCTCTTCCGGAACACGCGGGGCGAAGAGATCGTCACTCATCGGAAGAACTGCCTGATGCGCTGGCCATCGCGTTCGATCTCGACCCGCCAGAGGCTGGGATCGGAATCAGCGATCTCCTGCAGGTCACGGCTGGTTTTCACTTCGGCCCCATTGATGGAAACGATGATATCCTTCGGCTCGAAGCCGAGCCGGGAAGCAGGAGACCCGCCCTCGACATCGGAGATAACCACACCCGTCGAATCGAGCGGCATCCTCAACTCATCTGCGACACGTGGCGAAAGGTTTTCCACGACCGCACCGGTAAAGGGCGTGCGTCCGCCGATCGTACGCTGATCACGGGGCTGGGTTTCCGGCGCGCGGGCAAGGGCAAGCGTTATCTGCTGCTCGCGCCCGTTCTCCATGACCGTCAGGTTGACCGACCTGCCGAGGCCGGCCGTCGTCAATCGATAGAGAAGCGCATCCGGATGTTCCACGGAGACGCCATCGACGGCGGTGATGACCTCGCCCGCCTTGAGGCCGGCCTTGGCTGCCGGGCTATCCGCCGTGACCTTGGCGATCAGCGCACCGCGCGCCTTGTCGAGGCCGAGTGCATCGGCAACCTCAGAGGTCACCGGATCGAAGCTCGCACCGATATAGGGCCGCTCGAAGGATTTGACGCCGGAATCGGCCGAGGTCAGGAAGACCTTGACGAGATTGGCAGGAATGGCAAAGCCGATACCGTTCGAGCCACCGCCACGCGAGAAGATCGCCGTGTTGATGCCAATCAGCTCACCCTTCATGTTCATCAGCGCGCCGCCGGAATTGCCGGGATTGATCGAGGCATCCGTCTGGATGAAAAAGCCGAACTCGTTCTTGACCACCTGATTGCGGGCAAGCGCCGAAACGATGCCGCTGGTGACGGTCTGGCCGACGCCGAAGGGATTGCCAATCGCCAGCACCAGATCGCCCACTTCGACAGCATCGGAATTGCCGATCGGCAACGTCGGAAATTCAGCCTTGGTGTCGATCTTCAGGACAGCGAGGTCGACCCGATCGTCACGCAGGACGACCTTGCAGGGGAATTCGCGGCCATCCGACAGCGCCACCTTGATGTCATCGGCGCCTTCGATGACGTGATTGTTGGTCACCACGGTGCCGTTCGCTTCGACGATGACGCCGGAGCCAAGCGAAGACTGCTTCTCGGAACGGTTCGGCATCTGTTGGCCGAAGAACTGTTCGAAGAAGGGGTCACCGGCAAAGGGCGACTGACGCTGGACGGTCTTTTCGGCATAGACATTCACGACAGCTCCCGAGGTCTGTTTGACCAGCGGCGCGAAGGAAAGCTGCATCTGCATCTGGCTTTCCGGCACGGTCTTGGTCTGCGCTTCGGCGACCGCCGGCAGCAGGAGCGTCAATGCCAGAAGAGAAACGGAGGCGTGTTTAAACAGGCCTTGCATGGGAATCCTTTTGAAATGCTCTCAAGAAAAATGTTGTAGCGCCCGACGCTAGAAAGGAAAGAGGGCGGAAGCATGGAAGATCGAGGCATCGCGGATTTGGGAATTTGAATCAGGAAAATCAAGCAGGTTACTGATATCTAAGCTCAAAAGCAGGACATAGTCACCGTGCAGGGACAACGTCCTCAAAGCCGGCGGACGGGTTTGATCCTTGCCATAAAACGGACCTGCATCATCTTTGCCGTTAGACCGAAACAGAGTGTCCTTGCAGCAGGAGAGACCATGAAGACCACCATCCTATTAGCAGTAGCCTGCGCCACGCTTCTCACGTTTGCACCACAAGGCGCGCAGGCAGCGAGCTTCAACTGCGATGCAAAGGAGCTGCAGCCAGATGAGAAGGTGATCTGTGAGAACCGGTCGCTCAACGACGCTGATGTGAAGATGGTGACGACCTTCGAGCTGCTGTCGGGACTGCTGGCCATGGGCGCGCGCGGTACGCTGCAGGACGAGCAGACCGCGTGGCTGAAGAAGCGGCAGGCCTGTGGCGCGGATGCTGCCTGCATTGGTGCTGCCTATCAGGAACGGTTGAAGCAGCTCGGCGAGACCTACAAGAACATCAATCGGCCCCTCTAAGGGTTCAGTCTTGATCTCCCCGGCCGCCCTGGAAATCGGCAATCATCTCGTTGATGAGGCTTGCGGCCTGGCGCAGACGTTCCTCGCCATAGGTAGCGCCATGTTCGTCTGCCCAGACAGCCTGTCGGCCGGAGATGTCGGCGAGCGCCCTCCTCCCCGCCTCGGTCAGTTCCATCAGCTTGGCACGCTGGTGGACCGGGTTGGCCCGGTAGGTAATCAGCCCCTCTCCTTCAAGAAGATCGGCGATCCGCTGCACGCCCTGGCGGGCAAGACCGAGCGCACGCGCCGTATCGGCAACCGACATCGGCGCGTGGTCGGCAGCAGCAAGCACCTGCCAGCGCGCGCTGGTCTGCCCGGCAGGTTTGGCAAGCGCGTCGCCTTCAGCCTGCAAGTGGGCGGAAAGGCGGATCACGGCGATGGAGAGGGCGGCAAAGGCATCGCCATCAGGCGTACGTTTTCTCGTCATCTTGACAACATATTGTCATATGTTAATAATGACAATATGTTGTCATATGATGCAGCAACTCGCAAGGAGGAGCATATGAAGAAGACCTATCACGGAAGCTGCCATTGCGGCCGGATCCGCTACGAGGCCGATATCGACATTCAGGCCGGGACGGGAAAGTGCAATTGCTCGATCTGCTGGAAGCTCCGCTACTGGGGCACGAACATCAAGCCAGAGGATTTCCGCCTGTTGTGCGAGGAAACAGGCATCAGCGATTATCAGTTCGGAACCTTTTCGGGCCATCATCGCTTCTGCGCCAATTGTGGGGTACCTGCATATGGCGACGGTTACATCGAGGCAATGGGCGGCGCTTATGTCTCGATCAATCTCGCCTGCCTTGACGATCTCGATCCCGCCGAGCTTGCCGAGGCGCCGGTGCAGTATTTCGATGGCAGGAATAACAGCTGGTGGACCGTACCGGCAGAGACACGACATCTGTGAAAAAGAAAAAGCCCCTGATTTGCAATCAGGGGCTCTACCTAATCCACAATAAATCGGCTTATCGCGCGTTCAGATCACGTACAGCGCCGCGATCAGCGCTGGTTGCGAAGGCCGCATAGGCCTTGAGCGCGGTCGAGACGTTGCGCTTGCGCGGCTCGGCCGGATGCCAGCCCTTCTGATCCTGCTCGGCGCGGCGGGTGGCAAGTTCCGCATCGCTGACACGCAGGCTGATCGTCCGGTTCGGGATATCGATGTCGATCATGTCGCCCTGGCGCACGAGACCGATGACGCCACCGTTAGCAGCTTCCGGTGAAGCGTGGCCGATAGAGAGACCGGAGGTGCCGCCGGAGAAGCGGCCGTCGGTGATCAGCGCGCAGGCTTTGCCGAGACCCTTCGACTTCAGGTAGCTCGTCGGATAGAGCATTTCCTGCATGCCGGGGCCGCCCTTCGGACCTTCGTAGCGGATGACAACGACATCACCGGCAACGACCTCGTTGCCGAGAATGCCCTTGACGGCGGCATCCTGGCTTTCGAAGACCTTGGCCGGGCCGGAGAACTTCAGGATCGATTCATCGACGCCGGCCGTCTTCACGATGCAGCCGTCGACCGCCAGATTGCCCTTGAGAACTGCAAGGCCGCCATCCTTGGAGAAAGGATGCTCGACCGAGCGAATGACGCCGCCGACGCGGTCGGTATCGAGATCGTCCCAACGGGCCTCCTGGCTGAAAGCGACCTGTGTCGGGATGCCGCCGGGAGCCGCGCGATAGAATTTGCGGACGGTCTCGCTGTTGGTGCGGGTAATGTCCCAGCGATCGATCGCATCGCCCAGCGTCTCGGCATGAACCGTAGGGCAGTCGCGATTGAGGAGGCCACCCTTATCGAGCTCGCCCAGGATCGACATGATGCCGCCGGCGCGGTGAACGTCTTCCATGTGAACGTCGGACTTGGCCGGCGCAACCTTGGAAAGGCAGGGAACGCGGCGCGACAGCGCGTCGATGTCGGCCATGGTGAAGTCCACCTCGCCTTCATGCGCAGCCGCCAGAATGTGCAGAACGGTGTTGGTAGAGCCGCCCATGGCGATATCAAGCGCCATGGCATTCTCGAAAGCCTGCTTCGAGGCAATCACGCGCGGCAGGGTCTTCTCATCCTCCTGCTCGTAATAACGGCGAGCGAGATCGACGATCAGGTGGCCGGCCTCAACGAAGAGCCGCTTGCGGTCGGCGTGCGTTGCAAGCGTCGAGCCGTTGCCGGGCAGCGACAGGCCCAGTGCTTCCGTCAGGCAGTTCATGGAGTTTGCGGTAAACATACCGGAGCATGAACCGCAGGTCGGACAGGCCGAACGCTCGATGATCTTGACGTCTTCATCGGAGATCTTGTCGTCGGCAGCAGCGACCATGGCATCGACGAGGTCGAGCGCATGGGTCTTGCCATGCAGGACGACCTTGCCAGCCTCCATCGGGCCGCCGGATACGAAGACTGTGGGTATGTTGAGGCGCAGCGAGGCCATCAGCATGCCGGGGGTGATCTTGTCGCAATTGGAAATGCAGACCATGGCGTCGGCGCAGTGGGCATTGACCATGTATTCGACGCTATCGGCGATCAGCTCGCGCGAGGGCAGCGAATAGAGCATGCCGTCATGACCCATGGCGATACCATCATCAACGGCGATCGTGTTGAATTCCTTGGCAACGCCGCCCGCCGCTTCGATTTCGCGGGCGACAAGCTGGCCGAGATCCTTGAGGTGAACGTGGCCGGGGACGAATTGCGTGAAGGAGTTCACTACAGCGATGATCGGCTTGCCGAAATCCGAATCCTTCATGCCCGTGGCGCGCCAAAGGCCGCGCGCGCCCGCCATGTTGCGGCCGTGGGTCGTGGTTCTGGAACGATAAGCTGGCATCGGTGTCTTCCTCAATATCCAGGAATTGTCTGGCGATGCGGGGCGGCAAAGGATTTGCGAAGGCCGGGCAGTCGCTGCTCTTTGGAATTGTCCTAATCCAATCGGCCCAAGCTGTCACTACCGGGAATGCCCAAAGCGGTACGGGCGGCACCATCAGGCATATACGGATACTAGGGCACATTTGTTACGGTCTATTCCATCACGGGCGAACACAAAAAATTGGCTTTTCGTCTCTAAGATTCAAGGCATACACACTGACCCAAAGCGCGCTATCTGCGTCTAAAGATTCACACGGGCCGCCCCGCCCAGGAGGAATTCGATATGCCAGCCTATCGTCCGCCCAAAATCCGCTCCTCGGAAATCACGCCGCGCGAGATTTACCTGAAGCGCCGGGAATTTCTCGGCGCTGCGACGTTTGGCGCGATCGCGCTCTACGGCGCTGGCAAGGCGAGTGCGGCAGCACTGACGACCGTCAAGAGCAAGTACACGGTCGATGAGAAGCTGACGCCGATCAAGGACGTGACCACCTACAATAACTTCTACGAATTCGGCCTCGACAAGGGTGATCCCGCAGCACTTTCCGGCAAGTTCAAGCCGCTGCCCTGGACGATCAAGGTCGACGGCATGGTCAACAAGCCCGGCACCTTCGATATCGAGGCGCTGATGAAGGAGTTCCCGATCGAGGAGCGCGTCTATCGCATGCGCTGCGTGGAAGCCTGGTCGATGGTCATTCCGTGGAACGGCTTTCCGCTTGCTTCACTTCTCGACAAGGTGGAGCCGCAGGGCAGCGCCAAATATGTCGCCTTCGAGACCGTTGTGCGCCCCGAAGAGATGCCCGGCCAGGCCGGCCTCTTCCAGTCGCTGAACTGGCCCTATGTCGAGGGCCTGCGCATGGACGAGGCACGCCACCCGCTGACGCTGCTCGCCGTCGGGCTCTATGGCGAAACGCTGCCGAACCAGAATGGCGCGCCGGTGCGCCTCGTCGTGCCATGGAAGTATGGTTTCAAGGGCATCAAGTCGATCGTGCGCATAACGCTCACCGATCAGCAGCCGAAGAATACCTGGCAGGTGACAAACCCGCAGGAATACGGCTTTTATGCCAACGTCAATCCTGCAGTCGACCATCCGCGCTGGAGCCAGGCGACCGAGCGGCGCATCGGCGAAAGCGGTTTCTTCGGCGCCAACCGCCACCCCACCCTGCCCTTCAACGGCTATGCCGACCAAGTTGCCAGCCTTTATGACGGCATGGATCTGAGGGTCAATTTCTGATGACGGCGTTTTCGCTCGCCATTCCGAAGCGCTGGCAGCCGGCGTCCGTCTGGCTGCTCTATGTCGTCGGGCTCGTGCCCGCCGCCTGGTATTTCTATCTCGGCGCGACAGATCAACTCGGTGCCGATCCGGTGAAGACATTCGAGCTCTTTCTCGGCATCTGGACGATCCGTTTCCTGATCCTGACGCTTGCCGTCACCCCTGCCCGCGATCTCCTTGGCTGGAACTATCTGCGTTATCGCCGCGCGCTCGGCCTTCTGACCTTCTACTACGCGCTGATGCATTTCACCGTCTACATGGTGCTCGATCAGGCGCTGGATATCGCGGCCGTCATCAACGATGTGGTGAAGCGCCCCTTCATCATGTTCGGCATGGGCGCACTGGCGATGCTGGTGCCGCTCGCCGTCACATCCAATAATTTCTCGATCCGCCGCCTCGGCAAGAACTGGATCTGGTTGCATCGCCTCATCTACATCATCGGTGCCTGTGCCGCGCTGCACTTTGCACTGTCCACGAAGATCCTCGACCTCGAACAGTATATTTATGTCGGCCTGATCATCGCGCTGATCCTCTATCGCTCCTACAAGCCGATCGGGCGGAGCCGGAAGAAGGGGCAAGGGCAAGGACGAGCACGTGGCGGCCGCGCCGTGGCTTCATCGGCTTCGTAACGCCGCGTTAGGGCCTCGAAGGCGATGATTGCCTACGCGCCGGATCAAGCGCATAAGCGGCCGCTATTCCGAAAGCGTATGCGACAATATTCCAGAGCGAGAATACCCGCCCTAGCAGCAAGGCGCCTGCGGTCGTCAATCTGAAGGCATCGAGCCGGGGATGTGGTAGAGCCGGAAGAGCTCGACGCATATGGCGACAGCGAGTGCGATGGTGGCAATTCCTGCAGGCCGAATTCTTGTACTAAGGCCTCCAACAGCAAATGCCAGCAGGAAATACACCATCGATCCCCAAAGCAGCGAACCACCATATTTGACGACGACGAAGGGCAGATCGACGGAGTAGCCGAAGCGCCTGAGCAGCAGGCCCGAAATGATGATCAGGAATAGGGCTGCGAGGCGCTGCAACTGCCTGCCTTGAATCGTTCCGCTCAATTGCAATCGACCACCATGATCTCAACTGATTTGAACGCCTAATTGCGAAGCAGCAATTATCAAGCTGGTGCTGTCCTAGCGTAACCGAGCCTGATAGCTTCCTACTGCTTCGAAACGAGTCTCGGGATCACTCGCAAGAACATGCCGAAAGTTGCCGCACTTCAAGGATTGCTCCCTCTACTGGACAAGCATCTGATCGACCGACCGGCCGATCTTCCGCGCAGCGGCATCGAACGCTTCGTTGTCGAATTCTTCTATTTCGGGGTCAAGGAAGCCCGGGCATGCCTCTTCGCGGGTCTGTTTTTTCTGTCGGTTTTTCTGGTGCCGCGTGCAGGCCTTGTCAGTATCCCGCGCTACGATCTGCTGCTGATTATCGCTCTTGCGATCCAGGCCTGGATGGTCTGGGCAAAACTCGAGACCATCGATGAGTTGAAGGCGATTTCCGTCTTCCATGTGGTCGGTTTTGCATTGGAGGTCTTCAAGACGTCCGGCAGCATCCAATCCTGGAGCTATCCGGATTTCGCCTATACGAAGCTCTTCGGCGTCCCGCTGTTTTCCGGCTTCATGTACGCGGCCGTCGGCAGCTATGTCATCCAGGCCTGGCGCCTGTTTGATCTGCGTGTAAGACACCACCCATCCTACTGGATGGCCGGGCTCACGGCATTGGCGATCTACGCCAACTTCTTCACCCACCACTATATCGGCGATTATCGCTGGTATATCGCCGCCTGCACGCTCGGCCTTTATGCGCGCACCACAGTCATCTTCAGGCCCTATGATCAAGACCGCAAGATGCCCCTGCTTCTCGCATTCGTCCTGATCGGCTTCTTCATCTGGCTTGCGGAGAATATCAGCACCTTCTTCGGCGTGTGGCGCTATCCAAACCAGATCGGCGCGTGGTCGACCGTGCATATCGGCAAGTGGAGTTCGTGGTGCCTGCTGGTGATCATGACCTTTACGATCGTTGCGAACCTCAAGCATATCAAACACAAGATCCACGTGCCTGAATGAATTTCCGAAACGGGCAAAAAACCAGGACATGTGTGGAGCGAACGCCGGACCGGCTTTTATTTCGCCATCTCTATGAGCTCATAAGGAGCGTCAAGCGTGATTGACCATATCACCGTCGCTGTAAGCTATCTCACAAAGAGCAGACTCTTTTACGAGAGAGCCTTCGTACCCTTGGGATACACATTGTCCTTCGGGAAGGAGAACGTGTTCTGGGCCTTCGATATCGGCAATGGTTGCCTGTTCGAAATCCAGCAGGCCGATAGCGCTCCACCTCTGACACGCATCCACGTCGCTTTTCGAGCCAAGAACAGGGCTGACGTCGATGCGTTCTATCAGAGCGCTCTGGCAGCCGGGGCGCGGGACAATGGCGCACCTGGCCCGCGCCCGGACTACGCGCCCGATTATTATGCCTGCTTTATTCTCGATCCCGATGGCTACAATATCGAAGCCATGATCAATCAGCCGCTTGACAAAGCTTGAACAGAAGCGGGCACAAACGAAAAAAGCCGGGCAAGGCCCGGCTTTCCTGTTTCCGTAACCGGAAAATCTTAGGCAGCGACAGACTGCTCTTCAGCAGCGACGCGAGCCTTGTCGGCTGCGCCCTTTGCATAGGTGTCGCGGTCAACGAATTCGATGACAGCGAGAGCAGCATTGTCGCCCTGGCGGAAGCCGGCCTTCATGATACGCAGGTAGCCGCCGTTGCGGGTTGCATAACGCGAGGCGATCGTGTCGAACAGCTTGTTGACGACGACAGCATCCTTGATCTGCGAAATCGCCTGACGACGAGCGTGCAGGTCGCCGCGCTTGCCGAGGGTGACGAGCTTCTCGACGATCGGACGGATTTCCTTGGCCTTCGGCAGGGTCGTGACGATCTGCTCGTGGGTGATGAGCGAAGCCGCCATGTTGGCGAACATCGCCTTGCGGTGGCTTGCAGTTCTATTCAGCTTGCGGCCGGCTTTACCATGGCGCATTGCTATTCTCCTTTAATGCAGGTGCCCTTACGCTAACCGGGCCTGCCGTTTCCTGGCACATGCAGGCGATAGGCCTGCTGTTTGACGGGGAAAGGCAGCCGTAAAAAGCCTGCCTTTTTGTTTCTTAATACTGGTCTTCGTAACGCTTGGCGAGATCTTCGATGTTCTCGGGCGGCCATGCAGGCACTTCCATGCCGAGGTGCAGGCCCATGGAAGCGAGAACTTCCTTGATTTCGTTGAGCGACTTGCGACCAAAGTTCGGGGTGCGGAGCATTTCTGCTTCGGTCTTCTGAATGAGGTCGCCGATGTAGACGATATTGTCGTTCTTCAGGCAGTTTGCCGAACGAACGGACAGTTCGAGCTCGTCCACCTTCTTGAGGAGTGCCGGGTTGAAGGCCAGTTCGGTGACTGCCTCTTCTTCGGTTTCCTTCTGCGGTTCGTCGAAGTTGACGAAGACGCCAAGCTGGTCCTGCAGGATGCGAGCCGCGAAAGCGACGGCATCTTCACCGGAGATAGAGCCATCGGTTTCGATGGACATGGTCAGCTTGTCGTAGTCGAGAACCTGTCCTTCGCGGGTGTTTTCAACCTTGTAGGACACTTTCTTGACCGGCGAATAGAGGCTGTCCACCGGGATGAGGCCGATCGGAGCATCTTCCGCACGATTGCGCTCAGCCGGAACGTAGCCCTTGCCGTTGTTGACGGTGAACTCCATGCGGATCTCAGCACCCTCGTCGAGCGTGCAGATGACATGCTCGGGGTTGAGGATTTCGATATCGCCGACCGTCTGGATGTCGCCAGCCGTTACAACACCCGGACCCTGCTTGCGCACGACCATGCGTTTGGCATCGTCGCCATCCATCTTGATGGCGATTTCCTTGATGTTGAGCACGATGTCCGTAACGTCCTCGCGAACGCCCGGGATCGAGGAGAATTCATGCAGCACGCCGTCGATCTGCACGGCCGTAACAGCGGCACCGCGCAGAGAGGAGAGCAGAACGCGGCGCAGCGCGTTGCCGAGGGTGAGGCCGAAACCGCGCTCAAGCGGCTCTGCAACGAGAGTCGCTTTGGTGCGCGAGCTCGAAGAGAACTCCACCTTGTTCGGCTTGATCAATTCCTGCCAGTTCTTCTGAATCATAATTTTGCCTTCCGTTCGTTACCACCATCCAATCGTGGCAACCGAGCTTGAAAACCACCGGGAGCGCCGAGGCGCTCACCAGTGACGATAGCGATGATCAGACGCGGCGCTTCTTGCGCGGACGGCAGCCATTGTGCGGGATCGGGGTCACGTCGCGGATGGACGTGATCATGAAACCGGCAGCCTGGAGCGCGCGCAGAGCCGATTCACGGCCGGAACCCGGGCCGCAGACTTCGACTTCCAGCGACTTCATGCCATGTTCCTGAGCCTTCTTGGCGCAGTCTTCGGCAGCGATCTGGGCAGCGAACGGGGTCGACTTGCGTGAGCCCTTGAAGCCCTTAGCGCCAGCAGACGACCAAGCAATCGCATTGCCCTGCGCGTCGGTGATGGTGATCATCGTGTTGTTGAAGGTCGAGTTGACGTGAGCGACACCCGACGAGATGTTCTTGCGCTCGCGACGGCGAACGCGGACGGCTTCCTTAGCCATGGTATTCCTTTCGTTGATCTCTTCACCGCCGTAATCCCAGCGGCTACACCGGAACGGCGCCTATATGACCCCGCTCCAAACTCAAAAGAGGCCGGCGCAGACCGCCAGCCTCCCCACTCCGGTTTCCCGGAAATTACTTCTTCTTACCAGCGATCGCCTTTGCCGGACCCTTGCGGGTGCGGGCATTGGTGTGCGTGCGCTGACCGCGGACCGGAAGGCCACGACGGTGACGCAGGCCGCGATAGCAGCCGAGGTCCATCAGACGCTTGATGTTCATCGCGGTTTCGCGACGAAGATCACCTTCGACGTGATAGTCACGGTCAATGGTTTCGCGGATCTGAAGGACTTCAGCGTCCGTGAGCTGATGAACGCGGCGATCAGCCGGAATACCGACCTTCTCGACGATTTCCTGCGCGAATTTCGATCCAATCCCGTGAATGTAGGTCAGCGCGATGACGACGCGCTTTGCAGTCGGGATGTTGACGCCAGCGATACGTGCCACGCCTGTTCTCCTTGCATTCCAGTTGCCATCCGGCAATAGGGCTTCGTTATGCAGCCAAAGGCCGCTCGATTAAATTCGGGTTCGTAACATCACAAAACGATCGAACCCGGATTTCCTTCGGGAAATCCGCGCCGATCGCAGGGAATGTCGCGAGTTGGCGCGGTTTAGCGGAATCAGTGCAAAAAAGCAACCGCTCCCGCGAAGTTTATTTTCAAAGCTTTAAAGCTTGGAAAGAATGCGTTCGATCTCGGTGGTAACCTGATCGATTTCGGCCATGCCATCCACGGACTTCAGTTTGCCCTTGGCATAATAGTAGCCGATCAGCGGCGAGGTTTCCTTGTAATAGACCTCGAGACGCTTGGTCATGGTCTCGGCATTGTCGTCGGGACGACGCTTGAAGTGGGTCGAACCGCACTTGTCGCAGACGCCTTCCTTAACCGGGACCTTGTCCGAGTCGTGATAGACGGTGCCGCACTCGGCGCAGGAGTAACGGCCTGCCACGCGGCGGACCAGTTCCTTGTCGTCGACACGGAATTCGATGACGACCGAGAGATCGAGACCCTTGGCCTTCAGCATTGCCTCTGTGGCATCTGCCTGCACGAGCGTGCGCGGGAAGCCGTCGAGGATGAAACCGTTGGCGCAATCGGGCTGATCGATTCGTTCGGAGACGATGGCATTGACAATCTCGTCCGAGACCAGATTTCCGGCGTCCATGACAGCCTTGGCACGCTTGCCGACTTCAGTACCGGCCTGAACGGCGGCGCGTAGCATGTCACCCGTGGAAAGCTGCGGAATGCCATGCTTTTCCACGATCCGCTGGGCCTGGGTCCCCTTACCCGCGCCCGGCGGCCCCAAAAGTATAAGTCTCATCGCCCCCTCTTTCCTCCACGCAGCTTCGATTTCTTGATCAGGCCTTCGTACTGCTGTGCGATCAGATGGCCCTGGATCTGTGCCACCGTATCAAGAGTTACGCTAACCACGATCAAAAGCGAAGTCCCACCAAGGGATAATGGGATGCCGGTTTGCGACACCAGAATCTCAGGCAGGATGCAGACGAAGACGAGATAGATAGCGCCGATCACCGTGATACGGGTCAGCACGTAGTCGATATATTCGGCAGTGCGATCACCCGGGCGGATGCCCGGGACAAAGCCGCCATGCTTCTTCAGGTTATCGGCCGTGTCCTTCGGATTGAAGACGATGGCCGTGTAGAAAAAGGCAAAGAAGGCGATGAGGGCCGCATAGAGCACCATGTAAAGCGGCTGGCCGTGGCCAAGCGCTGCAACAATTGAGGTCGCCCAGGCGGGCATCGCCGTCGTGCTGGCAAAGCCTGCGAGCGTCGCCGGCAGAAGCAGCAGCGAAGATGCAAAGATAGCCGGGATGACGCCCGAAGTGTTCAGCTTCAGCGGCAGGTGCGAGGTATCGCCCTGGAACATCCGGTTGCCGACCTGGCGCTTCGGATACTGGATCAGCAGACGGCGCTGCGCACGCTCGACGAAGACGATCACGGCGATGACCGCGATCGCGACGACGATGACGAGCAGAATGAGGCTCGTCGACAGCGCGCCAGTACGGCCGAGCTCCAACGTGCCGGCAAGTGCGGTCGGAAGACCGGCTGCAATGCCTGCGAAAATGATCAGCGAAATACCGTTGCCGATGCCGCGCGAGGTGATTTGCTCACCGAGCCACATCAGGAACATGGTGCCGCCGAGCAGCGTCAGGACGGTCGAAATCTTGAAGAACCAGCCCGGATCGACGACAAGGCCATTGCCGCTCTGAAGACCGACGGCGATGCCGTAAGCCTGCAGGGCACCAAGGATGACGGTGCCGTAGCGGGTATACTGGTTGATGATCTTGCGACCCTGCTCGCCTTCCTTCTTCAGGTTTTCGAGCGCCGGCACAACCGAGGTCATGAGCTGCACGATGATCGAAGCGGAGATGTAGGGCATGATGCCGAGCGCGAAGATCGCCATGCGCTGTACGGCGCCGCCCGAGAACATGTTGAAGAGGCCGAGAATGCCGCCAGCCTGGCCCTGGAAGGCCTGGGCGTATGCCTGTGGATTGAGGCCCGGAAGCGGAATATGCGTACCCAACCGGTAGACGAGGAGAGCTGCCAGTGTGAACCACAGGCGCTTCTTAAGATCCTCGGCTTTGGCGAAGGTCGAAAAATTGAGGTTTGAAGCCAGTTGTTCCGCTGCAGAAGCCATGCGTTTCTCCGCGCTACCAATTCCGGGCGCTCTCGAGTCGGCCGGCACCGGAATCAGTATGAATTTCTTTTAAAAACCGGGCTTCGGACGGATCGCTGGCGCAACCCTGTGCCTCACCCTCGTTTTCAGTCTTACCGTCTCGACGCGGATGCGTCCAAGCAGGTTTTTGTGAGGCTCACATATGGGAGCAAAATCGCCCGGTGTGAAGCACCCCGGGCGATATATCATCAGTTTATTATTCTGCCGCTGCGGCAGAAAGAAGCGTTGCCGTGCCGCCAGCCTTTTCGATCTTCTCGACGGCAGGCTTGGAAGCGCCTGCAACTTCGAGGGTGATCTTGGCCTTGAGCTCGCCGTCGGCGAGAACGCGAACGCCGTCCTTGGCGCGACGGATGACGCCGGCAGCCTTCAGAGCAGCCGCATCAATGGTCGCCTTCGCGTCGAGCTTGCCGGCGTCGATGGCAGCCTGGATGCGTGCCAGCGATACGACGACATAGTCGGCTGCGAAGATGTTGTTGAAGCCGCGCTTCGGCAGGCGACGGTAGATGGGCATCTGACCGCCTTCGAAGCCGTTGATGGCGACGCCCGAACGGGACTTCTGACCCTTTACACCGCGACCACCGGTCTTGCCGGAGCCCGAGCCGATACCACGGCCAAGACGCTTGCGGCTATGGGTAGAGCCTTCGTTATCTTTAATTTCATTGAGTTTCATGAGCGTTACTCCGGACTCACTTCTCGTCGACGACGCGAACGAGATGCTGGACTGCACGGATCATGCCACGAACGGCCGGAGTGTCCTCCAGAGTGCGGCGACGGTGCATCTTGTTCAGTCCGAGACCGATCAGCGTGCGCTGCTGGACGTCCGGACGGCGAATCGGGCTGCCGATCTGTTCGATCGTAACAGTCTTCGCTTCAGCCTTCTTGGTAGCCTTGGCCATTGGTCAGCTCCTCTTATTCTTCAGAGGCGTTGCCAGAAGCGGCACGGCGAGCCTGGAGCGTAGCATACTTGATGCCGCGCTGAGCTGCGATGTCCTTCGGGTGAACCTGGTGCTTCAGAGCGTCGAAGGTAGCGCGAACCATGTTGTAGGGGTTCGACGAACCGGTCGACTTGGCGACGACGTCGTGAACGCCGAGCGTTTCGAAAACGGCGCGCATCGGACCGCCGGCGATGATACCGGTACCGACCTTGGCCGAGCGCAGCAGAACCTTGCCGGCGCCATGACGGCCATGAACGTCGTGATGCAGCGTACGGCCGTCACGCAGCGGTAC
>UCCS01000115.1 GCA_900470965.1 Hyphomicrobiales bacterium | reverse complement strand
CCGACACGCTGATTGGTGGCGTCGGCAACGACATCTATATCGTTGACAGCGTCGCTGACATCGTCACCGAAAGTACCGATGCGGGAATCGATACGGTGAAGGCTGCATCGTCGGCCTATACGCTTGCCGCCAATATCGAGAACCTGACTTACACCGGTTCGGCGGCCTTCACCGGCACCGGCAATGCTGCGGCGAACGTGATCACCGGCGGTGCCGGCAACGATACGCTGAACGGCGGAGCCGGTGCGGATACGCTGATTGGCGGGGCTGGGGCCGACATCCTGATCGGCGGTGCCAGCAACGACACCTATCTTGTCGATAATCTGGCCGACGTCGTGACGGAGGCTGCCAATGACGGCACGGACCTGGTCAAGACTACGCTTTCTGCCTATGCGCTGAGCAATATCGCCAATGTCGAGGACCTGACCTTCACCGGCATCGGCGATTTTACCGGGACGGGCAACGCCCTGGCCAACACCATCACCGGCGGCGCCGGCAACGATACTTTGAACGGCGGCACCGGTGCCGATATTTTGATCGGCGGCGCCGGCAACGACACCTACATCGTGGATCTCGTGGGCGACGTCGTCACTGAAGCTGCAAGTGCAGGCACCGACACGGTGAAGACCGGGCTCGACCGCCTGACACTTGCTGCCAATGTCGAAAACCTCGCCTACACCGGCACCGGCGATTTTGCCGGGACCGGCAATGCGCTCTCCAATACAATCACCGGGGGTGTCGGCAACGACACGCTGAACGGCGGAGACGGTAGCGATACGCTGATCGGCGGGAAGGGCAACGACTTTTACATCGTCGACAGCGCCGGAGACGCCGTCATCGAAAATGCCGGTGAAGGGATCGACCAGGTGCAAACGTCCCTCGCCAACTACACGTTGGGAGAAAACATCGAAAACTTGGGCTCGGATGCCGCCGGCTTCGGAGCCTTTATCGGAACAGGCAATGCGCTCGATAATCGGATTATGGGCAGTTTCGCGGGGTCGAATACGCTGACAGGTGGCGCCGGAGACGACGTCCTTTTTGGTGGAATAGCCGCGGACTTTTTCGTCTACGAGCCGAATTGGGGCCACGACACGATCATGAATTTCGAGGTGGCTGGCGGGGCACATGATACGATCAGGATCGATCACACGATCTTTGCCGACTGGGCATCGCTGCTCGCCGTATCGACCCTGTCAGGCAACGACACGATCATCACAGCCGATGCTGACAACACCATCACGCTGAAGAACGTGGCCGTATCGAGCCTGCAGTCGGCGGATTTCCAATTTGTGTGAGCTTCGCTCGGATCTCCCCGACAGGCCCTCCAGAAGAGTGGAATGGGCTGGAGTTCTGCCGCAGCTGAAAGGATTGGATGACGGCAAGGAAGTTTACGAAACCTGGAACAAAGGTGGCCACAATCGGTTCGCGTGATGGTCGGCAAAAACTTCTCGATTGGAGTTCGCTGGGCAGCCCTGCTACGCGCGTAAAACACGAAGGTCTGCGGAGCGAGACGCCTCGCCGTTTCCGTTGCGCGCGTCCGGCCCAGCCGTGGCCGTACGCCGCTCAAACCTGTGATAGACGCATTCCGACAAAGCCGCGAGCGGTAGTCGTCGGACCGGTGGTCTTCGTCGTCATCGCCACTGGGGCCACTTGGGATGCTGAGCTACGCCAGCCTCGGAGCCTGACGTCCTGGTACTCAATACCGGCATATTCATCCACAAGCCCCTGTTGACGGTTCCGGAAAACAGCCTGAAGTTCGTCGCGAGCCTGATACTCGGCGTCTTTGGCCCCTTCTGAGTCGGAAAAGGTAACGGCGCGGAATGGCCGTGCGCCGATCTGTTCTGCTTCCGATCGTTGGCATTCCTGCGGCGCTGTCTTTCCTCACCGTCAGGACGAAGCGAGGCGCTCGGCCAGCCACAAATAAGGGCCTCCTGCTCGCGGAAAAATATCCAGACCAGTCGGAATAAAACAACAGCGCCGTTGTCTACGTCCATGAAACCGCTCTGCATGAAAAGGAGCCCGCATGAACGTCTTTCCCCGAAAGGGATTCTTCCCGCTTGCAGCGCCGATCTTCGTGATCCTGTCCGTTTCTGCCTTTGCCGAGGACCCAGCATCGCATCAACATACCACCTCCGCGGTTAGGGAAGAGGCGCCGTTTCTGTCAGAAAATGACACCGCCATGGCGAAGATGATGAGTGACATGGCGGTCAGGCCGACGGGCGACGTCAACAGGGATTTCGTCGAGATGATGATCCCTCATCATCAAGGGGCGATCGATATGGCGCAGACCTATCTGCGCTACGGTAGCAATGAGCAGCTCAAGCGCATTGCCCAGGAAATCATTGTCGATCAGCAGCAGGAAATTGCTGCGATGCGGCTGGCTCTCGGCGATCCTCTTCCGCCTTCGGATCCGGCGCCAACTCAAGTTTCCCCGCAAAACCCCGCCCCCTCCGGCGCCGGCATGTCGATGATGCCGGCTAAGGATCAGAATATGAAAATGGGCAACTGAAAGGACCCTGTCATGAAGTCTAGCCTTCTAGCCCTCAGCCTTCTCGCCGGCACGATGCTGGTGCCCTCGGTGAGCTTCGCCGGCCAGGCGCCGGGCGCGGTCTCCGATTCGGATATCCCGGTCAGCAGCAGGGATCGCGTCTATGCTGCAGAACAGTTCTCCAATACGGTTTCAGTCACTGATCCATCCACAAACAAACTGCTCGGCGTCATCCGTCTTGGCGATCCGCAGCCCGGCAATCTGAGCCCGCTCTATCGGGGGCAGGTCCTGGTCCATGGCATGGGTTTTTCGCCGGACCACAAAACGCTGGCCGTCGTCTCGATCGGCTCGAATTCGGTGACTTTCATCGACACGGCCACGAATGCCGTAAAGCACACTACCTATGTGGGCCGCTCGCCGCATGAGGCATTCTTTACACCCGATGGCAACGAAGTCTGGGTCACCGTTCGCGGAGAGGATTACATCTCCGTCATCGATGCGCATACCTATGAGGAGAAGATGCAGATCAAGGTGCCGGCTGGTCCGGGCATGCAAATCTTCTCGCCGGACGGCAAGTACGGTTACATCTGCTCCTCGTTCAACCCTGAGACTGTAGTCGTTTCCGTCGCCGATCACCAGATCGTCGGCCACATCAAGCAGGAAAGCCCTTTCTGCCCCAATATTGCGGCAACGCCTGACGGCAAACAGGTCTGGTTCACCCTGAAGGATACCGGCAAGACACAAGTCTTCAACGCCGAAGCACCCTTTGATCTCATAAAGACGATCGATACCGGGCCGATCACCAATCATGTCAACATCGTTCACAATGCCAATGGCGACTTTGCCTATGTTTCCGTCGGCGGACTCAATCAGGTGAAGGTCTATCGCACGGATAACTTCCAACAGGTCGCGGCAATTCCTGTCGGCAATCTTCCACACGGCGTCTGGCCATCAGGCGATGGCACGCGCGTCTATGTGGGTCTCGAAAATGCCGATGCGCTTGCAGCAATCGACACACTGACAAACAAGGTAATCGCGACGATACCGATCGGCCAGGCGCCGCAGGCTGTCAATTATGTCCCCGATGCAGTCCCTGAGGGCGATGGCATGCGGAATCTCCAGCCGCTCGGCATCGCCGGCCAGGTAGCGCATCTTACCCTGCACGCACCGAAGACAAAGCAGGATGGCGCTGCACCAACGAGTATTTCTCTTTTCGACCAAGGTTTGTCACAGGTGCTGCAGGCATCCGTGACCGGCCTGGAGGCCAAGAAACCCTATACCCTCGCACTCTCCACGCGGGCTGACGGTTCTGGCGATCTTCAACCCTTGGCGTCATTCATGACAAACCCGGCCGGTTCGGCGATCGTCAATGCCGTTGGCCCCATCCGGCAGATCGTCCAGAGCAGCGAGAAGGCCGAGCGCCGCTATCTCGTCATCACCGCCTCGGGGGACAAGGGGCCGGCCGAAGTCGTCCAGATCGAAGCGAAGTAAATCCCTCTCGCCCGCCGCCTGTGATAGGGTGGCGGGCGAAAGCTCCTGAAGGTAAGCCTCTCATGAGTGATATTCTGCAGCTTGTCGAACCGATTATACCGGCGCTCCGCCGCTACGCCCGCGGATTACTGAAAGATGCAACGGCGGCCGACGATCTCGTTCAGGATTGCCTGGAGCGGGTTATTGCCCATTGGCATCATCGCCGAAACGAAGATCCGCGCACCTGGATTTTCGCTATCCTCCACAATCTCGCGGTCAACCAGTTGAAGCAGAACGCACGCCGTGGCGAACATCTGCCCTTTGAGAAGGTGGATGAAAGTGCCTTTGCCCGGCAACCGACACAGGAAGATAATCTGATGCGTCGCGATATCATTCAGGCGCTGGAGAAACTCCCCGAGGAGCAGCGCAGCGTCCTGCTTCTGGTATCGGTCGAGGATCTGTCCTATGCGCAGACAGCGGAAGTTCTGGCTATCCCGATCGGCACCGTCATGTCGCGCCTATCGCGGGCGCGTGAGCGGCTACGGCAGATATTGGAGAACTCGGGGCAGGCAACACAGGGGCCAGCCGCCCATCTTCGGAGAATAAAATGAGCGTAAAACCGATCACCGAGGATGATCTTCACGGTTTTGTGGACGGTGCACTGGACGAGGCGCGTGAAGCCGAAGTTTCCGTCTATCTTGAAACCCATCCCGAAATCGCCGCGCGAATCGACAGCTATGGCAGGCAGCGGCTTGATTTGCGGGCTGCGCTCAACTCTGTCGCGGAAGAGCCAATCCCGAGCCGGCTGAACCTGAGCCACCTGCTGGAGGTGCCCAAGCAGAGCCGGCTGCCCTTCTGGCGTATCGCGGCCGCCGCAGTCGTTCTTCTCGTCGCCGGCGGTTCCGGTGGCTGGATGCTGCATGGCATGTACCGGCAGCCAAACGAGGGCATGGTAGCGCTGGCTGATGAAGCTGCCAACAGCTTCGCCACTTACGCGCCCGACAGGGTGAGGCCGGTCGAGCTCCGTGCCGACAATATGGCCGAACTCGTCGACTGGGCAACGGAGCGCATGGGCCGCAAGCCGGTGCTGCCGGATCTTTCCAAGTCGGGCTATCGTCTGATGGGCGGCAGGATGATCTCGACGTCGCATGGCGCCGGATTGATGCTGATGTATGATGATGATCGGGGAACGCGTCTCGTCATGCTGACGCGGCCAATGCTCGCCGATCAGAACAAACCCATGGCGCCGCATGCGCAGGGCAATGTTGAGGGCTGGAGCTGGGCGTCCGGCGGCATGGGGTACAGCCTCGTCGGCGCCCTGCCAGCCAATACCTTGCATCCGCTCGCCGATGATATCAGGCAACAGACCGAAACCGGTGCCTGAGCTCTGTCAGATCTAAAGCATGTCGCGTGAAAGTGTGCGGCGGTTTTGCGGTAACCACATGCGGAAAACAAAGATTTTAGTGCATGCGGGGGCGGCGTTTCTCGCCGCCGCGCCTTCCAGGCAATCCCATCATGCCTTCAGGAATCTGTTCGTCGGCTGCCAATGCCGCATTATGCTGGCGTAGACGCTCAAGCGCCACGCAAGCAAGCTCGGTATAGGGAATGGCAGCCGGATCGTCGGTATGGATATCCTGGATCGCCGCGAGGACCGTCTCGGCTTGCGTAAGACGGCGTGTTGCGATGAGGGCGATACCTTCCTTGTAGCGGGCCTGCACCACATGGGGCGCCTGCTCGCCGATGCGACGGAAAGTGACGGCTGCATCCTCATAGAGTTTCAGCGCCAATTGCGTATCTCCAAGGCGAAGTGCAATCGGCAGCGGCTCGGCGGTGCGCTCCAGCAGCGACTGATAGGCGGCAAGGGCTTCGGTCAGCTTTCCTCGGTCGAAGAGCAGGTTGGCGAGGCCAAATTCGGCACCCACATGGCCCGGCGAGGATTGCAGAACCTGGGCGAAGACGATCTCGGCTTTTCCCTTCTCACCCTTTCGATACATTTCGAGTGCCCGCTCGTAGACGTAGTTGACGCTACGCGGATGCAGAACGCCGCCGAGATTGCGTCCGTCGCGGGTCCTGAAGAGCGTGTAGCTGATCCGCCGCTCGTCAGCGCCGAAAACATATTTGTAAGATTCGTTTCCACGCAGGAAATCATAGAACCGGAAGCCGTCTTCGATCGCCCGGCGGATGCAATATCCATGCAGAACCAGACCGGGAGACGGTGTTTTCCAGTTCTCGTCACGACCGGTGATATAGAAAAGGATCGTCTTTTTCGGGTGGTCGATGATATTGGCAAGGGCGCCGAGCGGCTGCTCGCCGAACCAGAAGACCGGGACGTCGAGCGTGCCGCTCTTGAAGCAGTCCATCAGCATTTCACGCGTAGAATTGATGAGCCGCTCCGTCCGCTCCGGTCCTTTGCGCTCCGTCCATCGCGTGCGCCAGAAGTCAAAGAGAATGGTGAGGTCGCGGTCAATGGTCTCAGGCGTTGCCATCGTGATCCGGTAACCTTCGTCGCCATCGAGCTTGCGCAGAAAGCGGCGCAGCTTCTGGCGCGTCTGACTGCTCATCTTCTGCTCCAGATAGTCGTCCCAGCTTGCAGGCAACGAGACGACCGGGCAGATCGTATTGTCGATATTGTCATGGCTGGTGGGCGCGTTGTCGCGAAACATGACGAGCGGCCCCTGCAACGCCAGGATCATCTTCTCCCGCCGTTCCGGCGGCCCGCTGAAATGCTCCAGCCTGAGATGCGTCCAGTTCTGGTGTTTGAGATAAGCGGTAAAGCCGGTGATGGCTTTTTGCTCGTAACCGGGCATGATGATGAGGCCGGTATAGTCAGCCGAATAATTCCCACCCATGACGATTTCATCGTAGAAAAGCCCACACTGCTCATCGAGTTTCGTGAGCAATCTCAGCGGCAAAAAGGCGACATAGGGAGCATTCGGCTCCCGCTCGCGCAGCGCCAGCACGAACCAGCGGCCGCGGTGCCCAAGAAAGTCTCTGAGCCATGTCCAGGAGAGGAAATGTTGGGCGTCTGGATCATCCCGATAGACCTGATCCCAATTGTCGCGAACGGCGTCAAAACCGGCGATGGTATCAATGACATCGATGCGCATGCCCCCCTCCCAATACTCCATACCTAATTCGGGAAATTCCAGTCACCGTCCGGGTGATTCCCTGAGACGAAATCGGATTAGCCCAAAGCAGCCGTTCTCGGCCGACAATACTAGAGCGCGACAATCCGTGGACTTGCATGGATGAAAGCCCAGAGTGCCTTGCTGATATTGACGATCTCGCCAATCGATTTTTCCAGAAGCTCCAATTCCCGGTCATCCATCTGTTCGATCTTTCCGTAGCGGATTTCCTTATCGTCCTCGACCAGGCGCATGAGTTGCGTGCTGGAGATTTCACCCTTCTCGTCGAAGGAATAGATGCAGTGATTGTATTTGTTGCGCATCTTCGATTCCTTCTTCAGGCGCGACATGGCTGAAAGAACGGCTTTGCGGTCCGCAGCCGGCGTCGAAGGAAGCTTTGCGAGACGCTCGACGAGATCTATGCGCGCGCGTGTCGTATTAAGCGTCAGGAAGACCACGATCGCCGCCTCCTTCTCCACCTTGAGAAGGTGGGCGATAATATAGATCAGCAGGCTTTCTGTATTCGTCCAGACATAGTTTAACCGGCCAACATTCAATAAGACATCGGACATAGCCGGCATGCTGAATTCCTTCGGTTAAACTCTGATAATACATGGACTATATCAGATAATTTCGATAAATTCTTCGACCATTTCTGCGCTTAACGCTCCTTGAACGCACGTGACATGCTGTCGGCGATCGGCTTGCTCAGATATTCGAAGAAGGTGCGCTCCGAACTCTGGATCAGCACTTCAGCAGGCATGCCGGGAACCGGATGGAAGTTGTGAACGCGGGCAATTTCCGAGTCCGGGATCTGTACGCGCACGATGTACACGTCCTTCACGGACAGGCCGGCATTTTCCTCAATGGAGTCGGCCGACACATAGAAGACCTTGCCTTCCAGAACCGGCGTGGTGCGCCTGTTGAGGGCAGTCAGGCGGATTGCCGCCGTCTGCCCTTCGTGAAGCTGATCGATGGAGGTACGCAATACCTGCGCCTCCAAGATCAGCGGCACGTGGGCCGGCAGAATTTCCATGATCGGTTTTCCGGTGGTGATGACGCCGCCGGCGGTGTGGTAGTAGGAGCGCACAACGGTACCAGTCACTGGCGAACGGATGACCGTACGCTCCAGAACGCCAGCAGCTTCGTGCAGCTGTTGACGCACGCTGTCGAGGTCGGATTCGGCGGTCTCCAGGGCGTCAAGCGCTGCCTGCTTGTTGGAGTTGACGGCGATGACCGCTTCCTGACGGAATTTGGCGATTTCCGCCTCGCTCTCGTTGAGCTCTCCGTTCAGGCGCGAAATATCGCCCATCGCATCGGCAATGGCGCGCTCGATGGCCAGAAGGTCGGTCCTGCGCATATAGCCGACCTTGACGAGCCGTTCCTTGGAGTCCCGCTCGTCTGAGAGCAGCGCCAGTTGCCGTTCGAAGGACTCTCGCTGGCCCTTGTAGCCTTCGAAGCGGTATTCCAGCGACTTGATGTTCTTCTCGATAAGGTTGAGCTGCTCCTCGAGTTTGACCTGCTTGCTGCGGAAGACGATGTTCTGGCTCTGGATGATGGCGTTGATATCGGGGTCACTCGCCTCTGCCATGACGATGTCAGGAAGCTTGAACTCACGCGATCCCTGTGCTTCGGCCCTCAGGCGTCCAACAACTGCTTCCAGACGCAGCCGCCTCAGCGTCAGCATCCGCTCGTTGGTCAAGGCGGCTGTTTGGTCGAGAGTCACCAGGACGTCGCCCTCCTTGACGCTTTCGCCTTCGCTGACGAGCATTTCTTTGATAATGCCGCCTTCAAGGTGCTGAACGACCTTGTTGTTGCCGGTTGCCACGAAGCTGCCCTGGGCGATGATGGCGGAGGCAAGTGGCGCGGTTGCCCCCCAGTATCCGAAACCGCCGAACGAGCAGAAGAGGACCGTCAGGCCGACGAAGCTGTGCAAACGGATGGAGCGCGGCACGTCGCCATACCATTCAAGTTGAACCGGGCCGCTGGATTCCTGCTTCTTCTTTCCCATGGCCTTCATCCTTCGATACGCGGTGACTGTTGGCCAGTTCGGCCATTGCCCTTGGATATTGCCTGCAGGACTTCCATTCGCTCGCCGAACATGGCGACCGTGCCGTCCTTGAGCACCATGATCTTGTCTACGCACTGCAGAAGTGCCGGGCGTTGCGTGATCGTAACTGTCGTGATTCCCTGTTTCTTGGCGTGGATCAACGCTTTTGCGAGTGCGGCTTCGCCCTGGGTGTCGAGATTGGAATTGGGCTCGTCGAGCACGACGAATTTGGGATCGCCGAAGAAGGCGCGCGCCAGTGCGATGCGCTGCTTCTGGCCACCCGAAAGCGGCGCGCCATCGGACGCGACAACGGTCTCATAGCCCTGTGGGAAACTGGCGATCAGCTCATGCACATCGGCAAGGACGGCGGCCTCATAGATCTGCCGGTCTTCGACATCATCGCGCATGCGGCAGATATTGGCCTTGATGGTGCCTGGGAAAAGCTGCACATCCTGCGGCAGATAGCCGATGCTTTCGCCAAACTGCCGCTGGTCCCAATTGCGAAGATCCATGAGGTCGAGGCGCACATTGCCGGAGGTCGGCAGGATCGAGCCCACCAGCATCTTGCCGAGTGTCGTCTTGCCGGAACCGGAATTGCCGATGATCGCCAGCGATTCACCTTTCCTCAGAGAGAAGGAGATGCCGTTCAGGATCACCTTCTTCTGCGGCGGCGGAACGAAGAGGATCCGCTCCACATCGAGCCTGCCTTCCGGATTGGGAAGGCGCAGCCGCGGAAAGTTGAGCGGCGAGGTCAGCAGCAGGTTCTTGATGCGGCCATAGGCTGCGGCCGATCGGTTGAACTGATGCCAGCCTTCGATTGCTCCTTCAATCGGCGCCAGCGCGCGGCCGGAAATGATCGAGGCGGCGATGACCATACCGCCCGTCAGCTCTCCTGACAGCGACAGATGCGCACCCCAGCCGAGAAGCCCGACCTGCGTGATCATGCGACAGGCCTTGGAAATGCCGGTGAAGATGATGTTGCGGTCCTGCGCCTGGACGTGCGATTTCAGCGAGCCGGCGGTTTCGCGGCCCCACATCTTCACCGCTTCGGGGATCATCGCGAGCGCGTTGATGATCTGTGAATTCCGCGACATGGAATCGAGATGGAAATTCGCGCGGCTGAGATAGCTGTTGGATTCTGCGAACTGCTTGGCCGTGAACTTCTGGTTCAGGAAGGCGATCACAAACAGCACCGCGCAGCAGACCATGATGATGATGCCGAGATGCGGATGCACCAGGTAGACGACGATCACGAAGAGCGGCATCAGCGGCGCGTCGAGGAAAGCAATCAGCGTTCCCGAAGTCAAAAAGCTGCGGAGGGACTGAAGGTCCTGCAGGATCTGGTAATCCTTGCCGCTCCCATGCAGCGAGGCGCGAGCGGCCGCACTGAGGATCGGTGCGCCCAGCTGGACTTCCAGTTCCACCGCAGTCCGCATCAGGATGAAGCGCCGGACAGAATCCAGGAAGGCCTGTAAGAGGACAGCGCCCACCACCACGATGGAAAGCATCACCAACGTGTCAATGGAGCGGCTGGTCAGGACACGGTCGGAAATCTGGAAGAGGTAGAGCGGGATCGCCAGCAGGAGCACGTTGATCGCGATCGTGAAGACCATCACGATGGCGAGATTGCGCCTGATAACCGCGATGCCTCGCGCAAGGCTCAAAGCGAAATTCACCGGCTCGCTGCGCTTGTGGAAGCCGCTGTTTCCGCCGCCACCACCGCCACCGCCACCGCCGAAATCCGGTTCT
>UCCS01000157.1 GCA_900470965.1 Hyphomicrobiales bacterium | reverse complement strand
GAGCGACCGCGACAGTCCCGAACAGCGCGTCACGCTGCGGATCGCCACTAGCGCCGACAGCCTCGGCACCTGGTTCCTGGAGGCGATGGCGGATTTCTCGAAAAGCTCGAACTACCTCCTGAACATTTCCATCGAAGATCAGGACCACACGGCCGAATGGCTGGAGCGCGGCCGCGTCATCGCCGCCGTCACAAGCATGGAAAAGCCGGTCTCCGGCTGCCGCCGCTACTCGCTCGGCGCGCTGCGCTACCACGCGACCGCAAGCCCCGAATTCGTCCATCGCTATTTCCCTGATGGCGTCACTCCTGAAGCGCTTGCCCGCGCCCCTTCCTTCACCTTCAACCAGAAGGACCGCCTGCAGGCAGACTGGATCCACCGCACGCTGGCGACCGACGTCAACGTGCCGACGCACTGGCTGCCGGCCACCCAGGGCTTTCTCGATGCGAGCCTGCTCGGCATGGGCTGGGGCATGAGCCCGATCCAGCTGACTGAGGATCATATCAAGGCCGGCCGCCTCGTCGAGCTGATCCCCGACACGCCGCTCGATGTCGTTCTCTACTGGCAGATCAGCCGGCTCGCCGCAGACCGGCTTGCGGGTTTGACGCAGAAAGTAATCGAGGTGGCGAGGCGGTCGCTGGTGTGAGCGTAACGTATGGGTACAACGGCGTCTGCTTCGCGCCAAAAGCCGCCATTAGGCCCCATGCGGTGATTAGATCACGAATTCCTCCTCGTACGTCCGGGGCTCGGGAACGACCGTGACCTCCACCGGAATGATCCAATTGGCCACGTAGCTCTCGCAGTCGGAACGCTGGAGGTCGGGCTGCACGGACCCGGCCCCATCGATCGCGCGACATCGCAGTATATATCGCCCCACTTCTTCAGGGGTCCACATGTATTCCCACAAGCGCCATGCAAAGGGACGTTCTGTTTCGAGGAGCTTTCCCTCGCGCCAGCCCCTGCCATCTCCGGTACAGACCTGCACCTGCCGGATAGGAGCGTCTCCGCTCCAGGCGGCTCCGAAAATCCGGTACGGTTGGCCGACGATAAGACGCGCCCCCTGTACGGGACGCGCGATCTGCGCTTTGACCTCCATCTCCGCAAGGGGGACCAGCCTGGGTTCCCCGAGGCTGCGCTCCCAACGGAAATAGTCGCGCGCCTGCCAGTAGCCAAGGAACGGTTGCTCCACAACAGTGATATGCGTGATCCACTTGACCCAAGCCATGCCGAACCAACCACCCACGACCGCGCGTAGCGGGTAGCCGTGATCGCGCGTCAATGGCTCCTCGTTCATCGAATAGGCAAGGATCGTGCTGTCAGCGATGGCCTTCTCAAGCGGTAAACTGCGCGCAAAAGCGATGGGGCCGGGAGAAGCCGTTTTCTTGTTCGTGTCGACGACGCCGCTGTCGGCGCCTGCGAGCAGAACCTCACATGCGGTCCGCTTGACGCCCGCCATTTCCAAAATCTCGCGCAGAAGAACACCTGTCCAGGCAGCATTGCCGACGGCTCCATTCTGCCACTGCAATCCCTCCTTCGGCGGCTCATAGTAGACGCGCCCGTTCCCTGCGCACTCGACGACGGCGGTGAAACTCGTGCTCCGCATCGCCTTGATGCTGTCGAGGTCAAGTTCGATCGGCCGCTCCACCGCCCCGCTAACCCGCAATCTCCAGTCTCGCGCATCGAGGTCCGGCGACGGGAAATGGTTTCGCACGAAAAACAGCTCGGTTGGGATCAGCCAATCGGAGAGCGACGCAAACGGAAACTCGATATTCTCTGGGGATTTCTGTCGAACTATTAGACTGGGTTGCTGTGGTGTCGGCATCGCGTACTCGTCTCCCCCTTCAAAGAGCACAACGTCGGCTCTCGGTCGCACGAATTCCGGTTCGATCACACCGACCCTCGCAGTGCGTCTGTCGCATTCCGCCTTCGGGCCACATTCTAGCACATACCGTACGTTTCTCGGATCGACCTCGAACGGCAGCAAAGGGCAGAAAGCAGTCATTCGCTCCAAGTTAGAACAGTCCACCAGAACGCCAGACTTCGCATGCCGGAGCAGAATGCCAACAGCCGGCCCAGCCCGCCATCTATCATCAAACCGCGCTCAGCCTGAATAACGGCAACGGACAGCGCCGCACTGGCAGCAGCCGGAATAGGACTCAGCCGTCACGCCCCCTCACCGCCCATGCGGTGGTATCGTGATCGGGGTGCTGGTTGCTGCTCTCCTTGATTGCCGCGGCCCAGTCGGCGCCGTTGTTTTCGGTCGCACCGGTATTTTCTATGCCGGTGATCGTATCGAACCATTTCACCATGTTCTCGCTGCAGGTATTGGCACGCGGCGAGAAGGCGTGCGGATCGTCAAGCGAACCGATCATCAGGTTGGTGCGACCGTTTTCGAGGTGGTGGAAAAACAATGGCGTGCCGCAATTGGCGCAGAAGCCGCGCTCGACAAGCTCCGAGCTCTTCCAGACATCAGGCTTGCCGCGTGTCCAGGTGAGTGCATCATCAGGCGCAGCGACAAGCGCGGCAAAGATGTTGCCCGAGGCTTTCTGGCACATGCGGCAATGGCAGAGATGCGAATTGTCGTGCATAGCGGTTGCGTGGTAGCGCACGGCACCGCACTGGCAGCCGCCGCTCACCTCCATCTCGATGCGTTTCATTTTTTCTCCTTCAAGAGGCCGGTTGGGCGTAATTTCTTTTAGGTTTCCGTCTTTTGATCGTCCAGCAGAAGAATGGACCCGATCACGCCGCTCGATGTCGTGCTCTACTGGCAGTTCAACCGGCTTGCCGCCCTGACGCAGAAGGCAATCGAGATGGCGAGGCGATCGCTGGTGTAACAGGCCCAACTATTCGGCCAATGTTATCACGTGCTCGGCGGAAGGCTTCGAGTTCATGCACCGCGAACGTGATTGGCGCGCTGCGGCGCCTGCCCCCTCACTGGGTCTTTGTCATCGGCGGCTGCGTCCAGGAGCCGTCGAGCGCCGCCTCCTTCGGCCAGTAGAGGCGCATGTAAACGACAAACGGGCCTTTGGGCGCCGGCAGCCAGTTAGGCTCCTTGTCCTTGCCGGGCGACTCGTTCTGGAAATAGAGCGTCAGGCCGCCATCGGCGTCCTTCACGAGCTGCGGCAACATCGGCGAGTTGATCAGGTAGCGGTTGATCGGATTGGCGACGAGCAGGCTCTGAGGCAGATCATACATCGTCATCGACCAGAATGCGTTGACCGGCGGCAGCCCGCCCGGCGTGAAATGGACAGTGTACCGGTTGGCGCCGTCGAGCCTCTGACCCGCGGCATCGACGGCATAAACCGGATAGATCGCTTCCTGCTTCGAATTTCCGTAAATGCCGATGGTCGCCACCATTCGGTAAAGGTAATTGTTCTTCAGATAGGCACGCGTGCCGAACACGTCGCCGGAGGTCACCTTCCCCGCGTCGACTTGCTTCCGCAAATTGTCGAAGTCCGCCCAAGCGTCGGCTCTGCCTTGCTCGAATGCCGCGGTCATTTCAGGTGTGAGCTTGCTCGCGTCGAAGGTCTTTCCTGCGCCGATCCCGATTTTGGCGAAACGCGCCATCAGGTCGGTCTCGGAAGGTACCGTCGGGCAGAACTGCAGGATGAAGTTCAAGATGTTGAAGAATTCGAGCGACTTCCTCTCCTCGTCCAGCGTCAGCGGCTTGATGAAATCGACCGCCGGCGTGGCGGCCGGCGCGGGCTGGCCGAGGAACGCCGATAGCGGCTCTGCCTTATAGCCGGCCTGGACTTTCTTGACATTGTCGATGTCGTCGGGGCTGAAAAGCTGCGTGCGATAGGCCGCGAAAACAAACTCGGTCTCCGAGCGGAACACCTTGTTCACGCCTTTGGGCGTTTCGCCTTTCCAGCCTGGCCCGGCGATGAGGAAGCTGCCGCCATCATTGCCGGTCGCGCGGCTGCCGATGTAGTCGAAGTTGAAGGTGTACCAATCGATGAGCTGGACGGCGAAATAGCGATCCTTCTCGATCATCGGCATCGTGACGACCATCGGCTCGGCGCGCAAATCGAGGCCGAGCCAGGAATAGGGTGTATCGGAGTTGGGCGTCTGGATCGCCGTGTCGGCCGGCGTATAGACACGAGGGGTGTTGACGATCTGGTTCCACGGCCCCTTGTATTCGGGATTCTTGGAGTCGACGAAGTAGGCATGCTGGATGCGGTAGCTGTCGACCATCGGGAAGCCGTAGATATAGGCCTCCCTGGCTATGGCTCGGGTTTCCTCAGGCGTGGCGTCTTGGGCCTGGACGCCGGTAGAGGCTGAAGCCAGACCAACGGCAACGGCCAAGGCTGTCATTGCTGATCGTAACATGGGGATTCTCCTCCGTTGTCTGCGCGTGGGCCGCTCGCCCGGCGTTTGAAATCGCCAGTCAGTTCCCAGTCTCGCGACGCTGTTTCGGCTTCAGGGCCGCGCCCATCTGCTTTCCCTACTGGACCAGTTCGACTTCACTCGGCCGCCATTCCTTCGTGAAGAACGGTTCGAGCGGGCTGTAGAGCCGCAGCATGGGGATAAAACCCTTGCCGGGCATGGTCTGGATCCAGTTGCCCCGCTTCACGCCTTGCGGCTGGGTCGGGCCGAAGTAGACCGTCGTCGTGCCGTCGGCGCCCGCTTCCGCGGCCGGTGACGGGAAGCTCTGGCTGCCCGCGCGCGGAAAACGTTGCGGCGTGTCGAGCATCGAGCGCGACATGTTGTCATAAAGCGTGAACGACCAGAAATTCGCCTGTGGGATGTCCTTCGGCAGCGTCACCTTGTAGGTCCTGGCGCCATCGAAGGGGTCTTTGTTTGCATCGACCATCGTCCACAGGTACTGCGAGCCAATGCCGGGTACGCGCATGGCCATTCCAGGCGTAATCCCGGTCACGCCGTAGAAGAAGGACGTTCGCGAGTCCAGCAACCGGTACCCTGTGGGCGGAAAGGGCTTGGCACCATCCGCCGTGATTTCCGGGATCGGCGTCTCGAATTCGTAGCCGCTGACAAACAGTTGATTCACCCATCCCGAACCGGGGTAGTAGAACCAGTCCGCCGCGCGAGGAGCCATAAACAGGGTGCGCGAAGTGGCATTGGCGAGCGCCAGCGCTTCGGTAAGAATCTTCTTCATCCGCGCATCCGGTGCGAACGGTTTGCCCTTGATGATGCCGATCGCCGCGACCGGGCCCATCAGCTCGGGGTCGAGCGACCCTGCGGGCTCCTGCTGCACGACCTCATTGAGCATCTCGTAGTAGCTGAAGTCGTTGGGCGGGATCGTGCTGAATACCTTGCCGGTACCTTCGTGGAACACGGTCGGCGGCGGTGGCGTGACTTTTCCGAGCTTAGCCTTGCCGCTCAGAAAGTCGGCGATGGGGGTGCCGACGCCGCCGGCCTCGTATGGATAGACCTTGGTGAATTTTCTGACCGTTTCGGCAACGGGCTTGGGATCGTTGTTCTCCAGGAATGAGCGAGCGAACCATACGACGATGCTGGTCCGGGCGCGGGCGATAGTGAATCCATCGGGCAGCGGACCATCGTAGCCGGGCGGCAGAATGAGGTATTTCCCGCCCTCGCCGCGATCAGCCCCAGGCAGCCCGATGTCAACGACCCAGCGAAACCAATAGTCATCGATGGCGCCAAGCGCCTTGGGTGGCACCTCGAGCACGATGGGACCCTTGGTCAGGTCGAGCATGCCCATGTAATAGACGGTGTCGGCATTGGCAGTCAGGTACAGCGACTTGGCGTCCATCAGCTCGGAAAAAATGAGGACCTCGTTGTCCTTGACCCCAATGCTCAGAAAGCCCTTGTGGAGAGCGTGTATGCTGACCCCCTGAAAGGTGTTCACGAACGCCTCGAAGGCGTGCATGAAGTCAAGATTGTCATAGACCTTGGCGATGGTCTCCTTGCTCGGCATGCCATCCTTGAAGTCGAGCGTGCCGATGCGCGTCTCGACTTTGTCCGGCGTGGAGATTGCCGGCGAGATGGCCTCATGGGCGGTGGCTGCAATCGTGCCTGCGAGGAAAGTGGATGTGGCGAGCGAAACCACCAGTCCGGATAGCCCGCTGTGTCTCTTAGCCATTGGATATACTCCTCACTTTGCCGACACAAAGTCGGTCTCATTTCTTCGGGACGCCATCGGAGGCTTCCTTGCCTTCCTCGGGTGTGGCGTCCTGGGCTCACGCCGCGCCGAAACGGAACGTTGGCAACAGGGCGATTCCGGAGGCAAAGAGTCTTCGTATAGTGGCTGGCATAACTCGATCCCCCATAGTGCTGATGTTGAATGTATTGGGCGAACTATAGGATCGCGGAACGGCTCGATTACTGAGAGAGGGCAACGCTGGCCTCTCAGATCGCGTCGGTAAAACTGATAGACGCCTGCAACCGCCTTAAGAATATTAGCGGCACATAATATCACCAACACTACAAGTGCGTAACGGTAACATTGGCGAATATGTGAGCCATCTTTCGCTAAGCATGACCTCAAGACACCAAAGGTGGAGAATGTTACGACAGGCCGGCGCCTGCTACCTCATCCAGTCCGCGCATACGAACACGGCTCATATATCGGGCGCGATGAGCGGCATTGCACCGGACGCTCCCACGGCGGGTTGACGACCGATCAGTATTGGCTGATTGCGCGGGGCAGCTGGAGAATATTTTCCAGCCTCCCGGTGGATCGTTGAACGGCTCTCGCATCGATCAACCGGCCCCTCGTGAATTCTCGGACGGACATTGGGAGAACCTGATTCCAGTTGCAATCGCCACTAAATTGTATTAGCTAATCCTTGAGGAAATATTCACGTAAAACTTGGAAATTGCAAAATCCACCTGGCCTGACGCAATCAATACGCTTGGCCTAGCGGGATTTACTGTCCGCTTGCTATCGTGCAACGGGAGCGGACGCATGAGTACCCTGTCGGCAGCGATCTCTGAGGCGGTCTCGCCATCTGGAGGCGGAGAGGATCATGATTCAGACGGTTTACTTCGCAACCAATCGTCAGCCGCTCCTCGATCCAACAGATCCGCAGCATCAGCGGATCATCGGCTTCGGTTCCGAACTCGGCCCGACCAGCGGCATCGATGTCCGCTACGGCAGCGCCAAGGTCAACGTCAATCTGTCGAGGAAGACGAACGTGCTCGTGCCGGGCTCGCTCGCCGTCGCCAACCAGCAGCTTCTCTTCGCCGAAGGAGAGGCGCCGACGCTCGGCAGCGACACGATCTTCGATGCCATCCGCGCCTCGATGAAGGCCGATGACAAGCCGACGATCGCCTTCATCCACGGCTTCAGCAACAGTTTCGTCGATTCCATCGAGCGCGCCGGCTGGCTGAGCGCCTTCTACGGGCTCGACGTCAACATGTTCGTTTTCTCCTGGCCGTCGATTGCTTCGCTCCTGCCCATACCCACACCGTTTGGCGATTACGCCCATGATCGCAGGACCGCGGCGGCATCGGGCATCGCGATCGCCCGAACCCTGCGTCGCCTCAGCGATTTCGTCGACAAGCTCAGCGAGGAACAGCGGTGCAACCAGGCCATCCACCTGATCTGCCACAGCATGGGCAATTATGTGATGCGAAACGCGCTGCAGGCACTGATGAAACTGCCCGAACCGGCCTCCGCGATGCTCTCGACCGTCAATGCCATGACCTCGCTCGATGGCACATCGTCATCCCCCCTGCGCCGCTATTTCGACAAGGTGATCCTGGCGGCCGCCGACGAGGATGCCGATGCCTTCGATGATCCCCAGAAATTCAAGTTCCTGCCGCGGATCTGCCGGTCGATCACCGTCTATTATTCCGAGAAGGACTGGATCCTCAGCACGCTCAGCAGCGGCACCAAATTCAACGGACCGCGCCTCGGCGCAGACGGCCCCGACAATATGGGCACGATCAGCGACAAGGTATCGGCGGTCGACGTCAGCGCCATACTCGAGCTCTCAGAGCCGGAGAACCACCAATATTACCGCGTCTTCCCGCAGATGCGCGACGACATAAAGGCGGTCCTCACCGGCACCCCGCCCGAAAAGATCGCCAATCGCCAGGCAATCGGGCAATCCAGGTGGCGGATCGTCAGGAGGGCCGGGAGAAGCGGGTGAACGGGATCAATTCGGCCGGGTTTTGAACCTGGCGCCGGCGTTCTGGCGGAGCTTCTGCCCGATCAAAAACCCCTCCCAACCCGCCAGCCACTATCGGCCGTGTCGAAGGCTGGGGGCCGCTCGTGGCCCAACGCGGACATTACGCTTTGGCCCCGTGTGGATGGTCCCACCCAACAGAGATCCACAACGATCAAAAGCCGGCGACGGCCAAGGCTGTGTGAGGATCGATCCCCTCTGATTGGCGGGTCGGTATGGATCATGCAGTCCCTATGCAGGGGCTGATCTGAGATTGATGCTGCGGATTGGTCGGGTGCTGGTAAACTTCCATTCGCTCTGCACCGAGAGCCACGCCGCGCTCCACCAACTGGTCGACATCGCTTTCTGCGGCTGGGCCGTTAATTCCGAGTGCTGCCGCAGAGGAACCGACATGACCTCCATCCGCCAGCTTATCAGCCGCTACCCGCTCATTGCGTTTTTCACCATCGCTTACATCCTGACCTGGCTCGGCTGGACCCTGCCGGAGCGGATCTATGCCGGCACGCTCCTCTCCGGCGCGTTCGCCTTGCCTTTCCTCCTCATGGTGCCCGGTCCGCTTTACGCGGCTCTGATCGTGACCGCGATCACCGGAGGCAAGCCCGGCGTCGTCACGCTCCTTAAGAAGTTCACCATCTGGCGGGTGGGCTGGGGATGGATTGCGGTCGCCCTGCTCACGGCACCGGTGATCGGCGTGACGCCCGCTTATCTGAACATGGTCTTCGGCGGGCCGAACCCCACGGCGGCGTTGATCGCTTCAGCGCCGACCATTCTGATGATGTTCGCCATTCGCCTCGTCAATCCCCTCGACGGACCGATGCAGGAAGAACTCGGCTGGCGTGGTTTCGCCCTCCCGCGTCTGCAGGAACGGCACTTGCCGCTCGTCGCGAGCGCCATCCTCGGCGTGCTGGTTGTCATCTGGCACGTGCCGCTGGTCCTCCTCGACATGCTGCCATCTTATGCGCTGTTTGGCACCTTCGCCTTCACGATCGTGTTCGGCTGGCTCTTCAACAACGCCAAGGGCAGCGTGCTCATCACCTTGATCGCCCACGCCGCAGACGGCCTGGTCATCACCGGTAATCTCGGCCTGAATACGATCGACAGCGAACGCCACATCATGCTGCTGGTCGCGACGTGGTGTGTGACTGCGCTGGTCGTTGTTGTCCTCTATGGGCCGACGCTTACCCGCAAACCAATACCCACGTGCCCCGGAAATCAACCTGGAGCGTAGTCCGTTCCTGGCGCATTCCGGCCACTCTTCGCCTTCCAGAGGCGCTGGTGGAATTTGCTACCACCGCAAATATCCCTCGCGAAGCCCTGACTTTTGCGACAGACTTCCCCTATAAATCGGCGATCACGATTTTATCGCGAAAGTCAGGCGACGCGCGACAAACAAGTTCCGGGAAGGTACCTCATTCCCATAGTGAGATACCTTCCTGAGAAAGCGCGTTTTGAACGGCCGGTCTGTCTTCAAGACGGCGGGCATGTCTGGTCCACGCTGGATAGCTATTTTGCATGTCTATGTGCATCCGATTTCCCCATCGATAGAACACCAGCAGATATGGATCGACCACGGAATAGTGGTCTCCCACGACCCAGAGACGCTCTTGAATTCTGCTTTCGATAAGCGCGAAGGCTGAAGAAAGATGCTGCTTGCCCTTGGCGATCAACGAATCATGCTCGCCATCATCGGTGAAATAGTCTGGTCGCCAAATCATTCGAACAGCGACGGCATGCACCGTGCCTGACAGCCAGTTAAACCATTCGATCGATCGAACAATTGCTTCCGGGTCAGTACTCAAGAGCTTGGCACCAGGGGTGGTTAGCCCGAGATGGACGAGGATTGCCGGCGCTTCTGTCAGGATAAAATTGTCAGCGGTGAGGACGGGAATGCGGCCTTTCGGGTTTAGTCGGCGGAATTGATCAGTTTTAGTTTCTGGATGCCCCGGAGACATCAAAGCAAGTGAGTAGGGTTCGCCGATTTCCTCCAGTACGATGTGAGGCGCGAAAGAGCATGAACCCGGTGCGGCATGTAGAGTGTATAGCATCTGACCCTCGAATGAATGCGGTGAAAGTTCCAATGAAAGCAACAGTTTTACAGATGAATTCCGCGACGTCGTAAAAATCAGCGTTACGCGACGAATGAGTGCGCAGAATGCTTCGCGAAGATATCTCCATCAAGATAAATCGCCCAAAATACCCCCACACCGCAGGCGATTCTCCGGCAGTATCGAGTTCGATTCCACATTTCAGTTGGGGGCTGGGCGCAGCTCATAAACAATGCCATACCGAGTGCGACAAGGGAGTCATCGATGACCGGGACCGCTTCTCTTCACACATTCGCCATCGGCGATGTCCACGGGCGTGCCGACCTGCTGGAGGAGATGCTGTCTGGCATTGCCGGCAAGGCGCGCAACGAGACGATCGACTACCGGATCGTCTTCCTCGGCGACATCATGGACCGCGGGCCGGAGAGCCGCAAAGCGATGGATCTCGTCATCCGCACGCTGCGCGACAGACCGGGCTCGAAGCTGATACGCGGCAACCACGACGCCCTCCCTCTTCAGATCCTCGACGAGACAGACCCGGCCGTTCAGGCAGATCTCGTGAACCACTGGCAAGACCTCGGAGGCAGCGAGACGATGCTGTCCTACGGCCTGCCCCTTGAGGCAGCCATCACCGCAGACGAGATCCGCGGCAGGTTTGGAGACGAGCGCCTGCAATGCCTGCGCGCGGCGGAGCGCTATGTCGAACTCGACCACCACATCCTCGTCCATGCCGGCCTGAAACCCGGCATTCCCCTGGCCGAGCAGGATGCCCATACGCTGATGTGGATTCGCGGCGAATTCCTGAACGCCAGCACCTCATTCGGCAAGATCGTCGTCCATGGGCACACGATTACCGCAAGCGAACGCGTCGAGATCTTCCCGAACCGGATTGCCATCGATACCGGTGCCTTCGCGACGAATATCCTGTCTGCCCTCCACATCAGCCCATCCGGCGATGTGGCGGTGCTGCAGGCAACGGAAGTCCGCCCAGGTCCGTGCCGTTTTCAGGAAGGCCGGCCCCTCAACCGGTCTCATGATGCGGATATGCTTTTCTAGGATTGGGCAGAGCAACAAGGACGGGCTGAACGGGATCAATTCGGCTCTCGTCTGAACGGCACCAGATTGGACGTGGAACCCTTCGCAGGATCCCGGCCCGTCTCTTCATTCCGGCCATCGCCTTCGCCCGCTTCCGCGCGCCAATCCGCCGTGATTTCCAGCCTGTGCGGGCTCGCCAGCAATTGATCACTGAAATAGCGCGTCGGCGTCGTTCCGAGCATGCGGCGGAACATGGCGATGAAGGCGCTGACGCTTTCATAGCCGAGATCGCCGGCAATGACGGTCACGAGCTGCCCCGCCGCCAGGCGCTGAAGGGCGACGTCGATATGCAGCTGCTGTCGCCAGCGCAGGAAGGACATTCCCGTTTCGCGCTGGAACAAGCGGCTGAGCGTCCGGTTGCTTGCTCCGACCCGCGCACCCCATTCGTCTATGGTGAACCGCAGGCCAGGTTCGGCGACCATCGCTTCGGCGAGCCGCTGCAGCCTGCGATCGGTGGGCATCGGCAGATGGATCGGCTCGAGCGGTGCTGCCCTCAGCTCATCGAGAAGCACGCCGACCAGACGGTGAAGCCGTTCGGGCTCCATCTCGGGACTATCCGGGCGCGGCTCCAGGCGAAAAATCAGCTCGCGCAGGAAAGGCTGGACGAAGAGAATGCCGCATTCGTCCTTCAGGCCGCCGGTCAGTTTCGCGTCGACATAGAGATTGCCGATCTTGATATGGCCGCAGGCACGCCCGCTGTGGGACGTGCCGCCCGGGATCCACAGCGCGCAGTTCGGCGGCACCGTCCAGACACCGCCGACCGCCCTCATCGTCAGCACGCCGCTCATCACGTAAAGCAGCTGCGCCTTGCCATGACGATGCGGCTCCGTCTCGCCGACGAAACTCGCCTCGGTGATGAAGCTGAAAGCCGGGCGCGACACCTCATCGATCGCCGACGGGTCAAATGTCTCTGGAATATCCATTGTCGATCCTCGTCGGTAAATTCACACCGAAGGCACCTCGCTCTATCACAGAAGCCACGCATCGTCCCTGCTGCCGAGCAGGCTCCGCCCCTTGCGCTCCGCCTCCTCTTCGTTTGCCGCAAAGATGATCGCGAAACCAAATGCCTTTCCGGCCGTGGCCGCCGCAATCTTGATCGCGGCCGATGTCGGCCTGCCGCCATCGATGACGATCATGCCCCGGCAATAGGCCCTCATCCGATCCTTGATCCTCTTGAAAAACAGCGCCCGCTCCTTGCGCTCCTCCTGCGTCTCCTCCTCGTGATCGTCAGGCGCGTGATCCGTGACCAGCACGAACGGCCGCCGCTCCTCCAAGAGAGCCTCGATCTGGTCATTGATGGAGGTTTCTGCATCGGCATTGGTGCGGATGAAGACGACAGGCAGGCGGGAACGATCCAGAAGCACGGCAGCGGCCTTTCGAAATGGAAGCAAGTGAGGCCAGACTAGCATTCCGGACGGGAGCCGGATTTCGCGAAGCTGCCAACAAATGCCGGGGATCGGCCAAGTTTTGGGGAAGTGCGATGGGTGGAGCTTGCCCGGACGCATGAGGCCGTGGAGAGCAAGGCGCGGGACGCGGCGACTTACAGCGCCTGCCTTGTGCCGATACCCGTCCTTCTTCAATGATCGAATGCGCACTCAGTTCATTGACTTGAACGTCTCAAAGATCAGCGCTCTCAGCCAACGATGAACGGGATCTGCATCCATCCGCGGGTGCCACGCCTGGACGATGTCGAATCCCGGCACGGCTACCGGCAGGTCAAACGTCCTGATCTGGCTTGTTGCGGCGGATTTGCGATAAGAATTCGGAATCGCGCCGATCAAATCGGATGCCGCCGCAACTGCGATCACCGCTGGAAAGCTTGGCACGATCAGTCTGACATCGCGGTAGACGCCGAGTTCGGCGAGCGCCCTGTCGACCGGACCGGCAAAATCCGCGTGCGGTGAGAAAAGTACGTGGCCCCAGTCGGCATAGCTCTCGACCGTGATCGGATCTGTATCGAAAATCGGGTGTCCTGTCCTTGCAAGACCCACATACCGGTCTTCGAAAAGGGTCTGGCAACGCAGTTCCCCGCTCTCCGTCGGCAGGACGCCGATATCCAGATCCACGGCCGCGTCTCTTAAGGATTGAACGTCCTTGTCCGATCGCGGCGCAAACCGAAGCCTTATCCCTGGTGCCGCGTTCGCCACAGCAGCGCTCAGGCCCGCGGCAAAAATAAGCACGAACGCCTCATTGGCACGGATGGTGAAATCGCGGCGCACCTCGCGGATTTCCACGGTCGACGGCGGACTGAGCACCGCTTTCACAGCTTCTTTCAACGAATGCACGTCTTCGGCAATCGCCAGGGCATGGGGCGTTGCGACCATGCCGCGCCCGGCCGGCACAAGGATCGGATCGCCGAGCGCAGTCCTCAAGCGTGACAGCGTCCGGCTCATGGCTGATGTACTGAGGCCAAGCCGACGCGCGGCGGCCGATACGCTTCTCTCACGCAACAGCGCATCCAGTGCCACCAGGAGGTTGAGGTCGAGATCGGGCATGACTCCATTTACTCAGGCATGGCGTTTCATGCAACAGTTGTTTGATTTCGTTGCGTCTGGCGCTCGCAGTCGGCAAGGCCTAACTAGTCGGCCATCCGATAACGATTGGGAGTTTCTCAATGTCCCTCGCCTCCACCGTACCGATTTCTCAGGATGGCCCGGCATCGCCTCGACAGTACATGGCCATCGCACTCATCCTTCTCTCAGCTGTTCTTGTCGTTCTGGACGGCGCCATTGCCAACGTTGCCTTGCCCTCGATCGCGCTCTCGCTGCACGTGGAAGCGGGCAGCACCGTATGGGTCGTCTCAGCCTATCAGCTGGCCGTGCTGGTCGCCCTTCTTCCGTGTGGCGCACTCGGGGAAATCTATGGCGCGCGGCGGGTCTTCCTGATCGGCGTCGCGCTGTTCACCGCGGCTTCAGCTGCCTGCGCCTTCGCCGGTGACCTCTCCTTGCTGATCCTTGCCCGTTTCGCGCAGGGGCTTGGCGCGGGCGCGATCATGGCGCTTGCCATGATGAACCTGCGCTCAGCCTTGCCGCAGCACATGCTGGGTCCGATCATCGGAATCAATGCCATGGTCATCGCAATTTCTTCCGCTGCCGGTCCAGGCATTGCCGGCGCCATTCTTTCCGTCACGACCTGGCCCTGGCTCTTTGCGGTCAACATACCGCTCGGCATCATTGTACTTCTCAGCGGCGGTCTGCTGGGCAAGATGCAGGGCACGAACCGAAAGCTGAACACCAAGGCCTTACTGGCCAACACATCGATGTTCATCCTCTTCTTCTGCGGCACCGACCGGATAGCGACTGCGCCGGCAAGTGGCGCGGTCCTCATTGCCGCCTCGGTAGCTTGCCTTGTCATACTGCTGCGCCTGGAACGCAACAGCGACGCCCCGATCATTCCGACCGATCTCCTGGCGGCACCTGCATTCCGCGTGGCGGTCATCGCCTCGGTATCCTGCTTCTGCGGCCAGATGCTGAGCTACATCGCGCTACCCTTTTATCTCCAGCACAGGTTGCACATGTCTCCGGTTCTGGCCGGTCTCTACATGATGCCCTGGCCGGTTGCGACCGCGATCATCGCGCCATTTTCGGGACGTCTGGCAAACCGCGTCAAGACCGCATGGCTTTGCGCGACAGGCGGCGCACTGCTGGGTGTCGGCCTCCTTGTGGCAGCTCTCTGCCCACCCGATCCGAGAGGCATTGCGTTTCTGGTCGGCACGGTGATTGCCGGCCTGGGTTTCGGCCTGTTCCAGACGCCGAACAACCGCATTCTGCTTCTCTCGGCTCCGAAATCCAGAAGCGGCGCGGCAGGTGCCATGCAGGGCACCGCACGGCTTCTCGGCCAGACCCTGGGCGGAATCTTCATGTCGCTCATCTTCGCGACATTGCCGCTCTCCGCCGCGCTCGAATTTGCGGTCGTCCTGTCGGCTGGCTGCGCGGCAATTGCCAGCCTGGTCAGCCTGAGCCGCGCCCGCTACGAACTGGCGGGACAATCTGGAGAGAGCAGTCGATGAGCATTCAGTTCGCCAGGGGCCGAAAGCATTCGTGCGTTCCTGGTCAGACCGATCCCGCAGAACCCTCAACCTCACACGCCGATAGCAGCATCCCAAACAGCCAGCTCAGGCCGGCATCCATCATCGCGGCGCGCGGGGCAACGGCACTCAGCCGGAAACGCGGCAGCGGCAAAGGCGCATCCACCGTCACCAGGCCGAAGCGCGGCGCGTAGAGTGCGGCGAAGCGACGGGGGACGGCAGCAAGCATGTCGCTCTCGCCGGCGATGGCGAGCGCGAACATGAAATTCGGCACCGTCAGCGCCATCCGCCTGTTCAAGCCCCGCTGTTCAAGCGCCGTGTCGACGAAGCCGTGCGGATCACCACCAAGCGAAACGACGAGGTGGCGCATCCCGATATAGCGGTCGAGCGTCGCCTCCTGCGCGAAAGGATGGCCGGCGCGCATGGCAATGACGAAATCCTCTTCGTAGAGCGTCAGGCAATGAAGGCGCGGCGGGATGTCATCGGAAGGCACGACCGCAATATCCATGGCGCGGGCTTCCAGCTCGCCAAACGCATTGCGCCAGGCCCGCGCAGGCGCGCTTTCGCCCTGTTCCGGCAACAGCTGGCGTATGCTGATATCGATCTGCGGCGCCGCCTTTTCCAATCCGGCAAGCAGCGCGGACAGGAAGACCGCGGAAACGCCATCCGGCGCCCCGAGCGTGAACCGGCGGCTCGACCTTACCGGATCGAACGGCTCGGCGGTCGCAATCACGCTTCGCACCCTGGCGAGGATCTCGGCAACCGGCGCGGCAAGCTCCATCGCCCGGGCCGTCGCCACCACGCCTCTGGGCGTCCTTACGAACAGCGGATCATTGAGCATCCGCCGCAGGCGTCCAAGCCCGTGGCTGACGGCTGACGCTGAGATATTCAGCCGGTCGGCGGCGCGGCCGACATGGCCCTCCTCGATAACGGCTTCGAAAAGCACGAGGAGATTGAGATCGGCGCGCGAGAGATCAGTTTCATTCAGCATATTGCTGAAATCATATCATTGGCTTCAGCACCGGCAAACTGGCATTTCTGAAGCATGCAGGCGGCTCCGCAGCCGCGCTTCCGAACTCCAGGCTAGCAAAGGACCAAGCTAGCAAAGGAAAATATCATGTCACCGTCTCGACGATCCCTTCTCGTTGCCGGCACCGCCGGCCTTGCCTCCCTTGCCGGTAATGTCGGCGACAGCAACGCGGATATGCCGGCAGCCGCTCTCGCCCGGATATCGGAAGAGGCCAATGCCGCGCTGATGCGCGGCGATGTCGATACCTACCGGGCACTTGTGCCACGTACGCAGGACTTCACACTGATGTCACCCTTCGGTGGCACGCCGTCTCACGAGGCCGGCTTCACCGAGAAGACCTGGGATGGCATGCGGCAGTTTTTCAGGAACGGTACGTTGAAACAGGAGGTCATTGAGACCTATGCCGGCACCGACATGATCGTACTTGCCGTCATCGAGCGCGCCCATGTCGAAGTCGGCGGCCTGCCCGCGCAGGACTGGGCGCTGCGGGTGACGCTCGTCTACCGGCGGGAGGGCGGAGAGTGGCGGCTTGCCCATCGCCACGCCGATCCGCTCGGCCATGCCATCACGTTGGAGCAATCGGCGGCACTCGGGCGCGGGGCATAGGGGAGCGATCTCCCCAGCTCCCTCATCAAGTCAGTTGC
>UCCS01000023.1 GCA_900470965.1 Hyphomicrobiales bacterium | reverse complement strand
CGAAGCCGAGGCCCACCGCTATGGCAAGATAAAAACCGAACGGCTGTGACATGATCCAGTGGGCAAGCCCCTTCTCACCAGCGCCCTCACGCCCGCCAGAAGGAAAAAGGGCATGTCCGAGCGCGTAGCTTGCCAGGGCGAGATAGGTCACAGCGCTGCCAAGCAAGGCGAGCCGGAGGGCCACGGCTTTCGCGCCGAACCCATGACCATCTGTGTCGGCGACGGACTGGGCCAATCTCCAGGCCACAAACCCCAAAAGACCCAGACCGATCCATGCCACCCAGACCCGGCCCAGAGGCTGTTCCAAAAGGGTCGCGAGGGCCGATTTCGTTTCAGGGGCCACACCGGAAAATAGGGCTAGCCCGGCGACAAGAAGGAAAACGATACCCCGTGCGACATAGCCGCACTTGGCAAGCATATCGAACCGAAATTGGCGGATCATGGCGGATGGGTCCTTTACGTTCGTACCAGCTAACGCGCCATCACTCGAAAAGTTTTCAGGCGCCGGTCGATTGCTCGCGCACTTCGATCTGTCCGTCGTCTTCCCCTATCTCCAGCCGACCGTTGCTCGCGCTGCGGGGCGCAACCTGCATGCGTGCGAGCGGCGATTAAAATAGGCCTTTGCGACAGGGCAGTCCTACCGGCATCGAAGGTGCTTCGAGGTCTGAAGCGCACGACATTCCATTTTCGCAACGTCGCCGATCAGGCANNAGGCGAGGCTGACCGTGATAAAATCTTGGGAGGCAGTATTATGGCGGCTTACCGCGTCTTGGTTGCGTCAAGCTTGTGGAACCCATCTGCTCTTCAACGGTTATGACCCTGTTCAACCAAAAGGGGAATCCCAATGAAGACCGCTTCCGTAATCGCCGCCACCGTCTGCATGATGCTTTCGCTTAGCGCCTGCGCCAATACAATCCGTGGCATGGGGAAAGATACCGCAAACACTGTGAATGCGACGCAGAGCGCCGGCCATCGTGTCGGCAATGCGGCGGCTCACTAAGCGATCAGTCGCTGCTATCGAGCCGCCCTCAGCGATATGGTGGCACAAGGAAAGACCGGCGGGCGCACGTTCCATGAAGGTGACCTTGTGCCAGCCGGCATCGCCATTCGTTTTGACCCTAGATGAGGGCACGTGTCGTAGCACTCCGAGCGAAACTATCGTTCCGAGCGCCGTCTGCCGGGGTAAAGGCGTAAACTTCGAACCTGCGATTGACAGCCCTTTGAGCGAGACGAGTTCAATTGTTGCTGCGCGTTCAAGCCCTCCGTCCCAGGAAGGCGCGTAACATCCGCCAGATGTCGAAACCCTGCTGTCCAGCGATGGGCGAGGAACCCCATACCAATTTTCCACCTGCGCGCTACATTTTGCCCATCGATGAATGGGGGATTCCATGGTCAATCAAAACGTTGGGATTGGGCGTCAAGAGGTTGAAAGCGTCGGCGGGAGCGAGCGTGAGGTGAATGGCATTTCCGAGCGTTCCGCAAGCGCGCTCTTGGAAATCCTCACCGCAGTCAGACGGGGTGATTTCTCTGTTCGGATGCCCTCGGATCTGACGGGTGTTACGGGCAAGGTTGCCGACGCACTCAACGACATCATTGCAGCCAATCAGCGAATGTCTCAGCAACTCGAACATGTCGGCCAGGTCGTGGGTCGGGAAGGGCAGACGAGCACACGGGTCCGATTTGGTCTCTCGGACGGATCGTGGTCGGACATGGAAGGATCGATCAATCAGCTGATCGGAGACCTTCTCTGGCCGACGACGGCGGTCACCCGAACGATCACCGCCGTCGCCAAAGGCGACCTTTTGCAGACGGTGCCGCTTGATGTCGACGGCCGACCGCTGAAAGGGGAATTCTTGCGCTCTGCTGACATCGTCAACACGATGATCAAGCAGCTTAGCGTCTTCACCTCGGAAGTCACCCGTGTTGCGCGCGAAGTCGGCACGGACGGCAAGCTGGGTGGACAGGCCCAAGTGCCGGAGGTGACGGGTGTCTGGAAGGATCTGACCGAAAGTGTCAATTCCATGGCCTCGAACTTGACCGCTCAGGTGCGAAACATTGCCGACGTTACAATCGCGGTGGCCAATGGCGACCTTTCCAAGAAGATTACGGTCGACGTGCGAGGCGAAATCCTGCAACTCAAGGAAGCCATCAACACGATGGTGGACCAACTTCGCTCCTTCGCGTCCGAAGTGACACGCGTTGCCCGTGAGGTGGGAACTGAAGGCAAACTGGGAGGGCAGGCGCTGGTGCCGGGCGTCGCCGGAACATGGAAGGATTTGACGGACTCGGTCAATGCAATGTGCGGGAACCTGACGGCTCAGGTTCGAAATATCGCCCAGGTAACGACCGCCGTGGCGCGTGGCGACCTGTCGCGCAAGATCACGGTTGATGTCTCCGGCGAAATCCTGGAACTGAAGGAGACCATCAATACGATGGTCGATCAGCTAAACGGATTTGCCGGCGAAGTAACGCGCGTCGCGCGCGAAGTCGGAACCGAAGGCCGGCTTGGCGGGCAGGCCCAGGTTCCCGGTGTGGCGGGTACCTGGAAAGATTTGACCGACAACGTCAATTCGATGGCGTCGAACCTGACCGCCCAGGTCCGCAATATCGCTGACGTGTCGACCGCAATTGCCAACGGCGACCTGTCGAAGAAGATCACCGTCACGGTGTCGGGGGAAATCCTTGAGCTGAAGGAAACCATCAACACGATGGTGGACCAGTTGAACGCGTTTGCGTCGGAAGTGACCCGTGTCGCTCGTGAAGTTGGAACGGAAGGCCGGCTTGGCGGGCAAGCCAACGTCACGGGCGTCGCTGGCACCTGGAAGGACTTGACCGAAAACGTCAACTCGATGGCCGGCAACCTGACCGCCCAGGTGCGTAACATCGCTGAAGTTTCCACTGCGATCGCCAGTGGCGATCTGTCGAAGAAGATCACCGTCGACGTCAAGGGCGAGATACTCGAACTGAAGGAGACTATCAACACGATGGTCGATCAGCTCAATGCCTTTGCCTCCGAAGTGACGCGCGTGGCGCGCGAGGTTGGCACGGAAGGACAGCTCGGCGGGCAGGCGAATGTTCGCGGCGTTGCGGGCACGTGGAAAGATTTGACCGACTCCGTCAATTCGATGGCCTCAAACCTTACCGCCCAGGTGCGCAATATTGCCGAGGTCGCGACCGCCGTCGCCCAGGGCGACCTATCGAAGAAGATCACGGTCACTGTTTCGGGCGAGATCCTCGAGCTGAAGGAAACCATCAACACGATGGTCGACCAGTTGAATGGCTTTGCCGGCGAAGTGACGCGTGTCGCACGCGAGGTCGGTACGGAGGGGCGGCTGGGTGGCCAGGCGAACGTGCTCGGTGTTGCCGGTACGTGGAAGGATTTAACGGACTCGGTCAATTCCATGGCCGGAAACCTCACGGCCCAGGTGCGCAATATTGCGGAGGTCTCAACCGCAATTGCCAATGGTGACCTATCAAAGAAGATCACTGTTTCGGTCTCGGGCGAAATCCTTGAGCTCAAGGAAACCTTGAACACGATGGTGGACCAGTTGAACCGGTTCGCCTCCGAAGTGACCCGCGTGGCGCGTGAGGTGGGAACGGAGGGCAAACTCGGCGGTCAGGCGCAGGTGCCGGGGGTCGCCGGCACCTGGAAGGATCTCACCGAAAACGTCAACTCCATGGCCTCCAACCTCACCGGCCAGGTGCGCAATATTGCCGAAGTCACGACGGCCGTGGCGCGCGGTGACCTCTCCCGAAAGATCACCGTCGACGTGAAGGGGGAAATCCTCGAACTGAAGAATACCATCAATACGATGGTGGACCAGTTGAACGCCTTTGCCGGCGAAGTGACGCGCGTTGCACGCGAAGTGGGTACCGAAGGCAAGCTAGGCGGTCAGGCGCAAGTACCGGGTGTCGCCGGCACCTGGAAGGACCTGACCGACAGCGTCAACTCCATGGCCGGCAACCTGACGGCACAGGTGCGCAATATCGCCGAGGTCGCCACCGCGATCGCCAATGGTGACCTGTCGCGCAAGATCACCGTCGACGTGCGCGGAGAAATCCTGCTCCTGAAGGATACCCTCAACACGATGGTCGATCAGCTGCGCTCGTTTGCGGGCGAGGTGACGCGCGTAGCGCGAGAGGTCGGCACCGACGGACGCCTTGGTGGACAGGCCGTCGTTCCGGGCGTCGCTGGCACATGGAAGGACTTGACCGACAACGTCAATCTGCTTGCCGCAAACTTGACAACCCAGGTTCGCAACATCGCGGAAGTGACGACGGCCGTCGCGCGCGGCGACCTATCCCGAAAGATCACCGTCGATGTGAAGGGTGAAATCCTCGAGCTGAAGAACACCATCAACACGATGGTGGACCAGTTGAATGCTTTTGCCGGCGAAGTGACACGTGTCGCACGCGAAGTGGGCACTGAAGGCAAGCTCGGTGGACAGGCGCAAGTGCCGGGTGTCGCCGGCACTTGGAAGGACCTCACCGATACCGTCAATGTCATGGCCGCAAACCTGACCGAACAGGTGCGCGGCATCGTCAAGGTCGTGACGGCGGTGGCCAACGGCGACCTCAAGCAGAACCTCACCGTCGCCTCCAAGGGCGAAGTCGCCGCTTTGGCCGAGACCATCAACAATATGACCAACACGCTCGCCACCTTCGCCGACCAGGTGACGACCGTGGCGCGTGAAGTCGGCGTCGAAGGCCGACTTGGCGGGCAGGCGAACGTGCCAGGCACGGCCGGCACCTGGAAAGACCTGACCGGCAACGTGAACCTGCTCGCCGCCAACCTGACGACCCAGGTGCGCGCGATTGCGGAAGTCGCCACTGCGGTCACCAAGGGCGACCTGACCCGGTCCATCCAGGTCGAAGCGCGCGGCGAGGTCGCGGAACTGAAAGACAATATCAACACGATGATCGGAAACCTGCGCCTGACGACCGAGCGCAACACAGAACAGGACTGGCTGAAAACCAACCTTGCCCGCTTCACCAACATGCTGCAGGGGCAACGCGACCTGACACTTGTGGGAAAGATGCTGCTTTCGGAGCTTGCTCCGCTTGTCGGAGCCCATCAAGGGGTTATTTATCAGGTCGATGACGGCCCTCAGCGGATGCTTTCCCTGCTGTCGGTCTATGCGCAGGGGATGGAGACTGCCCATCCCACGCGACTTGAGTTCGGTCAGGGCCTTGTCGGCCAGTGCGCCAGCGACGCTCGGCGGATCCTGATCACCGACCTCCCCGTCAATGTCGTCCCGATCAGCTCGGGCGTATTCTCGGCCTTGCCAAGGAGTGCCATAGTCCTGCCGGTCCATTTCGAAGGACAGGTCAAGGCGGTTATCGAACTTGCCTCGGCAGGCAATTTCACTGAACTGCAGATCTCCTTCCTGGACCAGTTGACCACGTCCATCGGCATTGTTCTCAACTCCATTGAAGCAACGATGCAGACCGAAGGCCTGCTCAAGCAGTCGCAGCAGCTTGCAGCGGAGCTTCAGACCCAGCAGCGCGAACTGCAGCAGACCAACGAGCAACTCGAACAGAAAGCGCAGCAGCTCGAGGAGCGCAATGTCGAGGTCGAGGCGAAGAACCAGGAGATCGAGCAGGCCCGTCGCGCTCTTGAAGAACAGGCCGCCGAGCTCGCGCTGACGTCGAAATACAAGTCTGAATTTCTTGCAAACATGTCGCATGAGCTACGCACGCCGCTCAATTCCATCCTGATCCTCGGTCAACAGCTCGGGGAAAATCCGGAAGGAAATCTTTCGGGTAAGCAGGTCGAATTCGCCAAAACGATCCATGGGGCGGGGACGGATCTTCTCAACCTCATCAGCGACATCCTCGACCTGTCCAAGATCGAATCCGGAACCGTATCGGTGGACGCTGAGGAAATCTTCATCAACAACCTGCTTGAAGTGATGGCCCGGCCGTTCAGACACGAGGCGGAGAACCGCGGCCTGACATTCGGGGTGGAAATCGGGGGCGACGTCGCCAGGAGCATCATCACCGATTCCAAACGACTTCAGCAGATTTTAAAGAACCTGTTGTCGAACGCCTTCAAGTTCACGGCTGAGGGCGGGGTCACGCTTCGTGTGAATGCAGTGGCCGGCGGATGGTCTCCGGATCATTCTTCGCTAAAGCACGCGCCGTCCGTCATCGCATTCGAGGTTGCCGACACCGGCATCGGTATTCCTCCGGAAAAGCAGCGCATCATTTTCGAAGCCTTCCAGCAGGCTGACGCGTCAACAAGCCGAAAATATGGGGGCACAGGCCTCGGCCTCGCCATCAGCCGCGAACTCGCGAACCTGCTCGGCGGGGAAATTCAGCTTCGAAGCACTCCGGGCGCGGGCAGCACCTTCGTCCTTTATCTTCCACTGACCTATGTTGGTGCGGGTACCATAGCGCCACAGGAGGTTCCAAAATCGAACAATATCGTGCAACTCGCGGATGCAGCAGCGAGCCGGCGGGCGGACAAGCCGACCGAACATGTCGAGGATGACCGGGATCGCATCGCATCTGGCGACACGGTTCTGCTTGTCGTGGAGGATGATCCCCATTACGCCCGAGTTCTGCTGGACTTGGCGCACGACACCGGCTTCAAGGTTCTGGTGGCGATGCGCGGCGCCGATGCCCTGGCTCTGGCGCAGGAATATAAGCCGGCTGCGATATCCCTTGATATCTTCCTTCCCGACATGCTGGGATGGACGGTGTTGAGCCAGCTCAAACAGAACGCCCAGACCCGCCACATTCCGGTGCAGATCATCAGTCTCGATGAGGATCGCCAACACGGACTGACCCGGGGCGCCTTCGCGTTCATGAGCAAGCCGACAACGCCCGACGGACTAGTCAAGGCTCTATCGCGGCTGCGATCCTATACGGAGCCGAGGCGCAAGCGCCTGCTTTTGGTGGAAGACAACGAGGCTGAGCGGATCAGTGTGATGGCGCTCCTTGGCCATGACGACATAGACATCGCCAGCGTCGGCTCGGGATCGGAGGCTCTTGCCGCGCTCAGGAACGACCCTGCCGATTGTGTCGTCCTCGATTTGACGCTTCCCGATATGTCGGGCTTCGAAGTGCTGGAAAAAATGCGTGACGATACCGACATTGGCGAAATTCCTGTCGTTGTCTTCACGGGCCGCGAACTCTCTCCCGAGGAGGACGCTCGGCTTCACAGCATGGCCCGAAGCGTGGTCGTCAAGGGCGTTGAATCGCCCGAGCGGCTTCTGGATGAAACGGCGCTCTTCCTTCACCGCGTCGTTGCGGACATGCCGGCATCCAAACAGGCCATGCTGGAAGACCTGCATAGTTCCGATGAGGACCTATTTGGTGAAACCGTTTTGCTCGTCGACGATGACGCGCGCAATATCTTTGCGCTCAGTAGCGTGCTTGAGCGCCGTGGCATGAGGGTCCTGACGGCGACCACCGGCAGCGAAGCGATCGAGGTGATCAATGGCGAGCCGTCAGTGGCCATCGTGCTGATGGACATCATGATGCCGGGTATGGATGGTTATGAGACAATGCAGGTCATCCGCGCGGACCCCACTTTCCGGCGACTTCCAATTGTGGCCTTAACGGCAAAGGCAATGAAGGGGGACCGTGAGAAGTGTCTTGAGGCTGGTGCATCGGACTATCTGGCCAAGCCGGTCAATACGGAGCAGCTCCTCTCGGCGCTCCGCATGTGGCTACACCGTTGAGGAGTTCGCCATGAAGCCCGTGAACATCCTTTTGGTGGATGATCAGCCCGCGAAACTACTCAGCTACGAGGTCATCCTCCAGGACCTCGGCGAGAACCTTATTAAGGCGCAATCGGGCCGCGAGGCGCTCGAACATCTGTTGCGATCCGAAATCGCCGTGATCCTGGTCGATGTCTGCATGCCTGAACAGGACGGTTTCGAGCTCGTTAGCATGATCAGGGAACATCCTCGCTATCAAAACACCGCTATCATATTCGTCTCGGCCGTAATGATGGCGGAGCCGGACCGTCTGCGTGGATACGAGGCTGGAGCCGTCGATTATGTGTCGGTTCCAATCGTTCCTGAAGTGCTGCGCGCCAAGGTCCGGGTATTTGCCGATCTCCATCGCAAAACCCGGGAGCTGGAGGGGCTGAATTCCGACCTCGAGGCGCGGGTCCTTCAAAGGACGGCCGAACTCGAAGCATCGTCGGCACAGCTGCGTCAACTCAATGAAGAGCTAGAGCAGCGCATCGAGCAAAAGACCCGCGAGCGGGAAGACGCCCTCGCGCAGCTTTTTGAAGCCCAGAAGCTTGACACGATTGGACAGTTGACAGGTGGGGTTGCACATGATTTCAACAATCTGCTTATGGCGATCCTCGGCAGCCTGAACTTGTTGAAGAAACGCTTGCCGGACGATGAGCGGAGCGAACGTCTCATCATGAATGCCCTGCAGGCCGCGGAGCGGGGATCGGCTTTGACACAAAGGCTACTGGCGTTCGCCCGGCGCCAGGATTTGAAACCCCAGGCAATCGATTTTGCAAGGCTGTTCGATGACGTCGAAGATCTGTTGGGTAAGGCAGTGGGACCGCGGATCTCCTTTGAAACAAAAATTCCGGCAGGACTTCCGCCGGTCCTGATTGATCGAAATCAGCTTGAGCTTGCGTTGCTCAACCTGTTCGTCAATGCCCGAGATGCCATGGAAGATGGTGGGAGCGTCACAATAGAAGCCGCAGCGGACGAAGACCCACCCGCGACACTTAAAGGCGGCCGGTTTCTGCGCATTTCCGTCGTCGATACCGGTGAGGGCATGGACGAGGCGACGCTTGCCCGCGCCGCAGAACCTTTCTTCACAACCAAAGGAATCGGCAAGGGGACCGGGCTCGGCCTATCGATGGTGCATGGACTGGCTGCGCAGTCGGGGGGTGTCCTCCAGATCTTCAGCAGCAAAGGATCAGGAACAACCGTTTCCCTTTGGCTGCCTGTGGCAGAGCAGATCGAGGAGGGTGCCCGGGCGCCTGAAGCCGTTATGTCTGATACGGCCCACTCCACCTTCGCACAGCACAGGGTTCTTGTGGTCGACGACGACATGCTGGTCAGGATGGGCACCGTCGCAATGCTGGAGGACCTGGGTCACGTCACTGTCGAGGCAGCTTCAGCTTCACAGGCAATGCTCGTGCTGGAAAGAGGGGACGGGTGCGATTTAATAGTTACCGATCACGCTATGCCCGGAATGACAGGGGCCGATTTGGCGCGTCGCATTTTTACGTCCTATCCCGGAATCCCGGTCATTCTTGCGTCAGGCTACGCCGATCTTCCAGAGGATTCCGCATATCATGGCATGATACGGATGACCAAACCATTTACCCAAGAACAACTCCAGACGGCGATTGAACGAGCGTTCATGGACAGGGCCGCCGTGGCCTGAAAACTGCATCCTGTCGGGCCAGGACGCCGGCTATGCCTGTTGGTAGAGCAGGCACCGCCTCCGTTTGCGTGGTCCGAGAACGCGACCGAACGGGAGGTAGTGGAGACGCTGCCGGAGCAAAATCCTAATTTCGCTTAGGGGAAAAGATGAACAACGTCGCTTGCTGTTAGACCGTCGCTGTAAGCACTTTGAATCGAATCCTGCGCATTTCCGCCCGGGCGCAATCTTCGTATTGAAATCGGTCAGCGATAGTTGCGTGCGGGCCAGACGAACGGCAGTTCTAGGGTCCCCACCATGGCTTGAGCGTTCGTTGGCGCAAGAATTCACTCTGGGCCTGGCATCACAGAACCCTTTGCATCGCACCAATCAATTGAAATGCACAAGCTGACGATGGCAATGGGAATTCGATCCGGGCCGAGAACTGTCACGGCCTGCCGAGCTCCGGGGACGGTAGGAATACCGTCCAGTGCCATGTCGGACAACGCGCGCCGTGCATAGTTGATTGCGCAGGGAAGGTCGGGCAGATCCAACCCTATGTCGGCGTCGAATTCCTCATCGAGGTCCTGCACCGCGAAGTAATATGTTGTCATCTGGTTCCATCCCTGTCGGTAAACATGAACGCCATTGCCCGATAGTCGTTCCGATCTCGAAGCTGATACCGATCTATGATCCAGCGTTGCCCCGGACCGATCGCGGGCTAAGGGAACCGCGATTGACGAAACGGCGTTCTGGCCCATGTCCCGCGAAGGAGGCCGCGCCGATGCAAACCCTGCAAATCGCCCTGATCGACCATGTCCATATGCGGGTCGCGGACCTTGAAGCGAGCCGCCGTTTTTATCGCGCAGCGCTTGCTGCATTGGGGCGAAGGTTCAGTTCGGAGAGCAAGACACATTTTGCCTGTGAAGAACTGTGGGTGGACAAGGCCAATACCCACGTTTCGCGGTTGCATCTCGCATTTCGTGCAACAGATATGGCAAGTGTTGTTCGTTTCCATTCGATCGCGCTCGAAGCTGGTGGCAAGGACAACGGAGGTCCAGGCTTTCGGCATTACCATCAAGGATATTTTGCAGCCTTCGTCTTTGATCCTGATGGCAATAACATCGAGGCGGTGTTTCATGGCACCGCAGCCGACATGCCCCTTTAGGAGGAAAAAATCGTATCCAATATGCGATTTTAGCGATCGTCGGCAGGCGATCTCTGCATTGGCGGGTTGGGATCCGGCTGGCGTCGAGTTCATGTTTTCCACGCAAGCAAGGCTGACCACGACGTGCCACCCGATGACCTTCATCCCTTACTACCGCCCTTTCGACACTACCCTCACGAAAATATCTGCAAGACGCGGAACCGACCGCGGCGGAGAAAGTTGATATCCGTCACTCAAACGCACGCCCCCAATCTGTACGAGGGTGACAGGTCATAAAGACCTAAAAGCCCCCGCACGCCCTTGCGGGGGCTTTTGTCATTTCTCTCGCAGATAAACGCTGTTCTCCGATGCCGGGTGAACGGCTCGCATGAAATGCTGTCGTGGCCTCGACAAAGACAAGCCGGTGAGAGGGCCCCAGGACTGTTCGCACCCGGAATCGCGGACGATGGAACAAACAGCTGTGAAGCGGCGTCTTTGTTCGATGCAAGGGTGCGCTAATCGATTGCACCCGCAAGTAAGGAGATGACATCATGCCAGCCCAAAAAAACCAAACGGCCTCCCTTATCTCGGGGGGCGCGAAACTCGGCGAGCCCGTGCCGCGTGCTATCATCGATACGAATGTGGGATCGGTCGGCATCCCGCCGCAGCCTGGGTTCAATGCCGAGGAGGAAATCGGAGCCCTGCGCAAGCAATTGGACGCCCTTCGCAAACAGGTCGCGGAGGCCTCCGGTAAGATCAAAGGGGGAGCCCGTCAGGCGGCGCGACAGACTGAAGCCACCGTGAAGCTCTATCCTGTCTCCAGCCTGATGACCGTCGCTGTGCTTGTCGGTGCGGTCGCTTTCGCCATTGCTGGGCTGAGGTCGCCCCCGCCTCGGTCGCGCTACGAGCGCATGCTGGATGATCTTGGCACTCTATACGGCAGGGTACGCCATCGCAGTGGATGAATTTTCCTGATCGTCGACCAGCATGGTCGCCGGCGCCTAAAATAAAGGGTGGACCAAACTCGGTGTCATCCCTGCAAAGCGGCCTTGCCAATTGTCGGCAAGGCCGTGCAGTCGATCATGCTTTGTCAAAAACGAAGGCGATATCCCTCGGCACGGTTCATGATAGACGTAATCCTTCCTGGCGAGGGTCGCGCCCCCCAGCGAATGACTTCAATCCGCATTCATTAGACCGCGCGCATCAGGTGCACGCAACTTGGGCGTCAGGCGCTTCAGCTTTCTTACGGCGCCCGTCCGCGAGTGGCGAAAGGGGTTTTGCCTTGTTTTGCCAGCGTTTGAGGGTAGCGGGTCGCGTATGAAATCCAACTGTGGCGGAACCAATCGCTGGTGGCCGCATTCACCGGACGTTGAAGGAGATTGATATGCAGATCATTGGAACGAATGTCGTCGGTCAATCCGACGGCAAGACCACAGTTGAATTCAAAGGCGAAGGCGGCGAGCTCATTTCCGTCGTGCTGGCCTCCGATGGATTGGAGGATGCTGCAGCCGTGCAGCGCGCGAAGGAAATGATGGTCCAGGTTGCGACCTTCAGCCTCGACGCAGTCGAAGACGCTGGATCGTCAGTCGAAGCGCTCGCAGAAGTTCGCGTTGAAGGGCTGGAAGAAACGTCACCGACAACCGCATCACTTTCCTCTCCGAATTCGGTGGCTTGAGCGACAAAGTGCTTCAATTGTTTCTTGCCGCTGCGCGGAGGACGGATCTTTCAGGACGATCTGCAATGATCGCATGGCGACAGTGCTTCCCTATCGCCGCGGGCGCCGGCCCGAAACTTTAAGGCTGCAGAAGCCACCGAGCAACGGAACTGTTACGCCTCGTGGAGGTTGAGTCGACGCTAAGAACAGGAGGTTCCAATGAGCGAAGAACGACGCCCGATCCCGCCGTACCCGAAGCAAAAGCAGGAGCCGCCTGGCAAGACAGCTAGGATGGAGCCTATCCCCGATCACGGGGAGCATTCGTATGAAGGAAACGGCAGATTGAAGGGCAAGGTGGCTCTCATCACCGGCGCAGATTCCGGAATCGGCAAGGCAGTCGCGATCGCCTTTGCTCGCGAAGGCGCTGATATTCTTATATCGTTTCTTGATGAAATTGACGACGCGGAAGATACCGCTCGATGGGTGAAAGAAGCAGGTCAAAAAGCTATCGTCGCGCCGGGCGATATCACCTCCGAAGGTCATTGCGAGAACCTGGTTCAGCGGGCAATTCGAGAGCTCGGGGCGATCGACATTCTCGTCAATAATGCTGCCTTCCAGCGCACCTACGCGGACATTTCCGACATTCCGGTGGAAGAGTGGGATAAAACCTTCCGCACAAATATCTATGCACCTTTCTTCCTGTCGAAGGCTGCGATCCCGCACATGCGACCTGGCAGCTCGATCATCAACACAACGTCCATACAGTCGCGTCAACCATCGCCTCAGCTTCTTGCCTACGCGTCGACGAAAGGCGCTATCTCCAATTTTACGGCAGGACTTGCAGAAATGGTCGCGGAGAAAGGCATCCGCGTGAATGCGGTAGCGCCGGGCCCAATTTGGACGCCTCTTATACCCTCGACCATGCCCGCAGAAAAGGCCGCGAAGTTCGGACAGCAGACTTTGATCGGGCGAGCCGGGCAACCGGCGGAGCTCGCGGGCGCCTATGTATTACTGGCGTCCGATCTCGGAAGCTTCATGACCGGCGCCATCGTTCCTGTCACCGGCGGCGAGATCATGATCTAAGATTTGGGGCAGCTATGTCGTAGACTCATAAGCGCGCAGCCCCAGCCGCATTGAGGCGAGTTTGACCACAGCAAGCAAGTTTGCGACGAGGTTGTCGTAGCGCGTGGCAACCCGGCGGAAGTGCTTCAGCTTGGAGAAGAACCGCTCGATTAGATTGGGCTCGCGGTAGAGGATCAATGCAATCGAAACCGCCCGGCACTGTCCCGCGTTCAATACCAGCTCAGGCGTCGAGGCAAAGCTCCCGGAAGGCGTCCCGATCTTCTACTTGTTCATTTCTGTCGCCATCTGCAAATGATGCTCGAGGGCGGGTCTGGTCTTTGCTGCCCAAGCCTTCAGTTCGGCATCGTCACCCTCGTCGCCGTATCGTTTGAAAAGATCGACCGCATCCTCGTGCACGTCCTCCTGATCCGAATGATACTTCTTGGTAAAATCATCGCCTTGCAGCTTCTTGAGGTCATCGAGCATGCTTTGCTGAGAGGAGCTCATGGCTGCTGGAATGGTCGCCTTGACCTTCCCGCCCGACACGAATGCCTTCAATTCTTCAGACGTCTTGGTGTGGTCGTTGATCATCTGCTGGGCGAAGGTTTTCGTCGCGGGGTCCGAAGAACGCTCCAGCGCAAGCTTGCTCGATTCGATCTCGAATATGTCGCTTGTAGCCGCTTCGGTGACGAAATCCTCTGTCTTGGGTGCAACGCCCATCACCGAGTTGACACCGGTCTTTTCGGCGGCAGACTGCGCTAGAGCAGGGGAGGTAAGCATGACGGCGAGGCTCGCGAGAACATAGGTAGTTTTCATGAGGGAACTCCATTGGCCGGTTGGTGGAGCCTGTTGAACTTCCTGGTGACGACTTCGTTCCGGAGTGGTGCGATTTTTGATCGCTAGACCGCAAAGGCCCTTCATAAATCCAAAAGCGACATGCGGAATTGCTTTATTGGGGTGAGGGCATGGAACGAGGATTTCACGTCCACGTTTTTGACATTGCTAGACATGACGAACAGGGTCACGATTTCGACGCCTTCGACAACCGCCGTCCGCGGCGCTCAGAGCTGACCTCATCCCGCGAGATCGATCAACCGCATAGGTGACGAAAGGAACCAATTGCTCGTGCCGGTGTTACGGCCTTGATCGTTCGCAAAGATTTCGACGGCCAGTGAATCATTCGGGCGGCCACCGCGTCACAATTCAGCTTCAACACAGTAGGGAGAATTCTCATGGAAAACGCAGGTATCGGCTGGATCGCCGCAATTATTATCGGCGGCATTGCAGGTTGGCTCGCCGAAATGTTCATGAAGAGCAACATGGGCGTTTTGATGAACATCCTGCTCGGAATTGTCGGCGCTATCGTCGCGAATTTCCTCCTGTCCCTTTTCGGGGTCGTCCTCGGGGGGTGGCTGGGCTATCTCGTGGCTGGTTTTATCGGGGCCTGCATTCTTATCGCGCTTGTACGCATGGTTAGGCGAACCGCTTGATCGAGGAATCGGATCGGCGTTTTTGCGGGACCGGAATGGACCGATCGGGTCGTCGGCGACGTGGTCCGCACTGGCTGGCGGCAGAAATGCGATCGCGTGGAGTGCTATTTGGCGGTCTGTCGCTCCTTACGTGATTGATGACCCTCAACGTCTCGGTCTGGGCGACGACTTTTGAAAGGAGATATTGGTCGTGCCTGGGATCCGCTGCTTTTCGAGTTAAAGGCAGCCGCGCTCAGGCGAACAGTTGCCGCGATGGCGACGAGGAGGATGAGCCGCCATGGATCAAGCCACTCTCTTCATTTCCTCCGCTGCGCGGAAGAAACCCGGGTCCCGTTTTGCACGGAGAAGAGAGTGTTGCGATGTTGATGAAAACTGATCACGAGACAAAGTGGAACCCGCTCTCCAGTCCTTCCACCCGGTAGCTGTACGGTAGCGGACACAATGCATGACGGAGGAACTCGGCGGGCCCAACGTCGTTCTAGACCTGTTGTGGCTCATTTGCACGCCGACTACAGATAACCAGCCATGCCTGGCAGACCTTAGATGCAAGACAACCATCATCAGATAACCAAGAGCAGGCGCTCGGGCAATACAGAGACAGATCTTCGCCCGATGACGTTCATACAGACTCACATAGGCCGGCAGGTTGTTGGGTCCGCAAACTCGATCGACCATCCGTCCTCGAACACCATTGGCTGGCGTGCAGTCGGTAGCTGGCAGAGCTGGCATTTGCCATAGTCGTTGTCACTTCTTCGTTGCCCGAACCGCTTTGGTTTCTAGAAAGCACTCGGGCTCGATTCCCGCCCAGTGGGCACGATTTCCCTTTCCCCCAAGGTCAGCCAGATGTCCTCAAGACCGAAAAACCCAAAGATTGGATTTGATAGCGGCCCCGCCGGAGGCTGGGGGTCGGCGAAGTCTGTTGGCGAAATCATATTGCGCGAACACATTCCGCTGACCGGACCCTCTCTGCTTTCCCACCAGAACAAGCCAGACGGATATATGTGCGTCAGCTGTGCCTGGGCCAAGCCGGCGAAAACGCACCCATTGGAGTTTTGTGAAAATGGCGCAAAAGCAACGGCTTGGGAAATCACAAAACGTCGTGCCGACGAGGCGTTCTTTGCAAACCACACGCTGACGGAACTTGCGAATTGGCTGGACCATGACCTGGAAGAACAGGGCCGTTTGACCCACCCCATGCGCTGGGATCCTCTATCCGACAAATACCTCCCCGTCAGTTGGGAGGCTGCCTTCGACGAGATCGGGCGCGAACTGCGACAGGTCGCTCCAGAGCAGGCTGAGTTTTATACTTCAGGGCGTGCATCACTCGAAACGTCCTATATGTATCAGCTATTTGCCCGCATGTTCGGCACCAATAACCTCCCAGATTCGTCGAACATGTGCCATGAGAGCACTTCCGTTGGCCTTCCGGAAAGCATCGGAGCGACCGTCGGGACTGCGATCCTTTCGGATTTTCAAAACTGCGACTGCATTTTCTATATCGCGCAGAACGTGTCGACGTCGTCGCCGCGAATGCTTCACGATCTACAGGATGCCGTCGATCGTGGCGTCAAGATTGTTACCTTCAACCTCCTGAAAGAGCCGGGCCTAGAGCGTTTCGTCAATCCGCAGGCACCGGGAGAAATGTTGAGCGGGAAGGAGACGCAGATCTCCAGCGAATATTATCAGGTGCGGAACGGCGGAGACGTCGCTGCGCTTTTTGGCGTATGCAAAGCATTGATCGAGGCCGATGACGCCAAAAACGAACTGCATGTCAGCAAGGTCTCGGGAGCCGACGCGGAGCCGAGAAGCGATAGCGCTGCAGCGGTTGCGTTTGCCGCCTCCGTTGGAGCTGTCGATAAGAAGCATGTGCTTGATCACGACTTCATCGCCGAGCACACCGCCGGTTTCCAAGAGTTTGCGGCCGTGGCGCGCAAACATACGTGGGAGGAGCTGGAGAGAGTTTCCGGCCTGAGCCGCGAGCAGATGACACAGGCCGCGCGCACCTACGCCGATGCGAATGCGGTTCTGCTTGTCTACGGTATGGGACTGACCCAGCAGCTAATGGGTGTCGACAACGTTCACATGGTGGCTAACCTTGCGCTCTTGCGGGGCAATATCGGCAAACCAGGGGCCAATATCTGTGCCGTGCGTGGTCACTCCAATGTTCAGGGACAAAGAACTGTTGGCATTACCGAAAAACCCGCCCTCGTTCCCCTCGACAAGCTTGCGGAACTCTACAAGTTCGAACCGCCGAGGTGGGAGGGGCATTCCACGGTCGACACCTGCCGGTCCATCCTATCGGGCCAGACACGTGCTTTCCTAAGCCTCGGCGGCAATTTCATTCGCGCGATCCCGGAAACGGCTGCTATGGAGGCCGCCTGGCCGAAGCTGCGCCTCACTGTCCAGATCGCAACGAAGCTCAACCGCAGTCACCTTATTCACGGGGAAATCGCCTATCTCCTGCCATGCCTCGGCCGCCTGGAGATCGACCGGCAGGCAAGCGGGCCGCAGGCGGTCTCGATCGAAAGCTCGGTTGCCCATTTCCATGGCTCCCGGGGCAGAGTGGAGCCTGCAAGTCCCCATCTTCTTTCCGAGCCGGCGATTATTGCGGGAATGGCCAAGGCGACATTAACCAAAGGGCAGGTGCCATGGGATGCATGGGTTGCGGACTACTCGCTTATCAGGGCGGCAATCGAGGAGACCTATCCCGAGACCTTTAAGGATTTTAACGCACGTCTTTTTCAGCCGGGCGGACTGACCCGGCCGGTTCCGGCGCGCGAGCGCAAATGGGTAACGGCCAATCAAAAGGCAAACTTCATCACTCCGGCTCGACTGTTTCCCGACTTTGGCGAGGCTGCGGTTCGTCCCGACGTGCTCAATCTCGCAAGTCTGCGCTCGAATGATCAGTTCAACACGACGATCTATGGTTACAGCGACCGTTTCAGGGGCGTCGACGGTACGAGGCATGTCCTCTTCGTCAACCGGGATGACATTGCCGCGCTCGGGTTCGCTGCCGGTGACCTGGTCGACGTAATCACGGCGATCGACGGTCAAACCGACCGCAATGTGCGAGGCTTCCGCCTCGTCGCCTACAATATTCCGAGGGGCTGCTGCGCAGCATATTATCCGGAGGTGAACCGGCTCTTTCCTTTGAGCCATCATGACCCGAAAGCCAAGACACCATCCTATAAGCTCTTGCCGGTCCGGTTCCGTCGATCCGATCAATTGTCCGTAGAGTGAGGCCTCGTGTTCCGGTGCTCGATTGCGAAGGTCCTGCTCGTGTCGCTTGGTCTCATGTCAGCCGCAGCGATCGGCTATTTCAGGGAGCCGCGAGTTTACCGGACCGATCCTCCGGTATCTGCCGCGCTTGACCAGTTCCGGCTGATGCCAAACCGCATCAGCGGGGCACCCACGGAGGTATATTTTGCGCTTGGCCAGTCCTACGAAAAAACCGGTTATGATCTCAGCCAGGGCAAGCGGCTATATTCCTGGTTCGGCTGTTCGGCCTGCCACGGTGACGGGCGGGGCGGGACCGGCCCATCTTTCATTGATGGCTGGTGGTATTACGGGCCATCCATGGTGTCGATCGTCGCCTCGATCAGAGATGGGCGACCCCACGGAATGCCTGCCTTCAAGGACAGGATGACCAGTGACGAGATCTGGCAGTTGGCCGGCTACGTCAAGTCACTCGGCGCTTACTCGACGAGCGTGGTGGCACCAAGTCGCAATGATGATAAAACTGATCGACCGGCCGAAAATCGCGGTCCGGCGTCGATACTCTTTGACGAAGGACCAAATCCTATCCATGCGGAACAGGGGCCGTCGCCCTGATGAGAAACTGCCTGGCCATATCGCTTTTGTCCGTGCTTGCGGGATGCACTGGTCCTCAGTCGGCACTTGATACCCATGGCACGTCAGCCGGCGCGCTGAAGGATTTGATCACCCTTGTCGTCGTCGTATGTACGGCTGTCTGGCTGCTTGTTGTCGCTTTCATGGCCTGGTCGCTGTTGCATGGGAGAAACCGGCCGATTGTCGAGCATGATCGATCGGAGCAGACCATAACGAGGATCGTCAGCGCCGCGGTGACAGGAACCGTCCTGGTCATAAGCGCACTGACCGTGGCAAGTTTTTACACGACCCGGGCGCTCTACAACAGCTTAGATGCAGCTGTCACCGTCCGGGTGAAGGCGCAGCAATGGTGGTGGCAGTTCATCTACGAATATCCGGATGGAACGCAAATCTTTCAGACCGCAAACGAACTCCACATCCCGGTTGGTCAGAATGTGCGCCTGCAACTGGAATCGATCGACGTCATCCATTCATTTTGGGTCCCGAGCCTTGCCGGCAAACTCGACATGATCCCGGGCCGGTTGAACACCCTGACGCTGAACGCAAAGAACCCTGGCATTTATCGAGGGCAGTGTGCCGAGTTTTGTGGGCTCCAGCACAGCCATATGGCGTTTCTGGTGGTGGCACAGGAGGAGCGGGACTATCGAAGTTGGCAGTTCGCGCAACACCAGAGCGCGATTGAGCCTTCCAATCCCGAGGCAGCCCTTGGAAAGACAGCATTCATGAGCAAGCCTTGCGCGGCCTGCCATACCATCCGCGGAACAATGGCAGGTGGGACCTCGGGCCCGGATCTGACGCATGTCGGCAGCCGCGCAACGATTGCAGCAGGACTTTTTGATCGGACCCGCGGCTCGCTGGCGGCCTGGATTGCCGATCCTCAGACCTTGAAGCCTGGCAACAATATGCCGCTGATACCGCTGACGAGCGACGAGCTCCGGCAGATCTCAGCCTATATGGAAGGCCTGAAATGACCATGGATCGACAGGCGCACCGGCCCATCGATAGCGATTTTGCCGATGGAGAGATCGAGCGGCGGCTGGCAGTCACCTGGTGCGCGCGATCGGGGTTCTGGGGTGGCGTGGCCACCGTCGATCACAAGACGATTGCGCAACGCTACGTCTCCACAGCTTTCATCTTTCTCGTCCTCGGCGGCGTGCTCGCGCTGGCGATGCGCCTGCAGCTTTCCCAGCCGGAAGCACGTTTCATCAGTGCCGATCGCTACAATCAGATTTTCACAATGCACGGCACAAACATGATGTTCCTGTTTGCGGTACCGGTCATGGAAGCAATGGCTGTCTATCTCGTGCCCCTGATGGTGGGAACACGCAACATCGCATTCCCGCGTCTCAATGCGTTCTCCTACTGGATTTACCTGTTCGGCGGCATCCTTCTCTGGCTGGCCTTCGCGCTAGATACCGCTCCGGATGTGGGCTGGTTCGCCTATGTCCCCCTTGCCGGACCGCAATACGGCCCAGGCAAGCGGACTGATCTCTGGGCCCAGATGATCACGTTTACGGAGGTCGCAGCCCTCGCCGTAGCAGTGGAAGTTGTTGTGACCGTCTTCAAGCAAAGGGCACCCGGCATGTCACTCGACCGTATCCCCGTGCTTGTGTGGGCGATGTTGGTCATGTCGTTCCTTGTCATCCTGGCAATGCCAGCGATCATGTTTGGTAGCTCGACGCTGATCCTCGACCGGCTGGTCGGCACCCAATTTTATAACCCGGCGAAAGGTGGTGACGCGCTTTTGTGGCAGCACTTGTTCTGGTTTTTTGGCCACCCGGAGGTTTACATCATCTTCCTGCCTGCCGTAGGCATGGTGTCAACCATCTTGCCAACATTTGTCGGGCGCCCGCTTTTCGGCTATTTGTGGCTGGTGATGGCGCTGATCACAACCGGCGTGCTCTCCTTCGGACTGTGGGTCCATCACATGTTTGTGGTCGGCCTTCCCCGCGTAGGCGAGAGCTTCTTCACCGCATCCAGCATGTCGATCGCCGTGCCGGCCGGCACCCAGATTTTTTGTTGGCTGGCGACACTTTGGTCCGGGCGGCCGGTGTTCAAGACGCCACTTCTCTTCGTACTCGGATTCATCGTCACTTTTGTGATGGGAGGCTTAACCGGGGTTATGGTCGCATCGGTCCCCTTCGATACACAGGTTCACGATACCTATTTCGTTGTTGCGCATTTTCACTATGTCCTGATCGGCGGGGCAGTCTTTCCATTGGTCGGCGCGATCTATTATTGGTTTCCCAAAATGACCGGGCGAATGATGAGCGAGCGGCTCGGACAACTGGCGTTCTGGCTGATTTTCGTAGGCTTTCACCTGACGTTCTTTCCAATGCACATTCTAGGCCTGTGGGGCATGCCACGCAGGATCTATACCTACCAGCCGGAATTGCCGTGGAGCGGCTTGAACCTGTTTGTCAGCTTGAGTTCGATCATATTGGCATTGGGCTTTGTGGTCTTCTTCATTGATGCCCTGCGCAGTTTTCGGTCTGGACCGGCGGCCGGACCGAACCCCTGGGGTGCCTCGACACTCGAATGGGCGACAACCTCACCCCCGCCACCATACAACTTCAGGCGCATCCCGGTCGTTCGCTCGCGAAATCCGCTGTCGGACGATGTTAAGGATCTTTCGACCGCTGCAGGCTTGCGCACGGATCGCCGGGAGCTTTTGGTGACAAGTGTCGTCGAAGCCTTACCTGAGGCGAGGGAATCCTCACCACGGGACTCGGTCTGGCCATTCTGGTCGGCGATCGCTACCTCGATCATGCTGATCTGGTCGATTTTCTCGCCCTGGGCCGTGATCTGGGGATCTATTCCAGTCGCTATCGCCTTGATCGGCTGGTTCTGGCCGAAGGGCACACCGGAGGACGAATCGTGAAAGACCGCGTCGTTCTGGACGTCGCCGCGCTGCCGCTTCATGGCAGAGGCTCCAAAAGCCCAACCTGGTGGGCGACCTTGGCCTTCATGTTGATCGAGGGCAGCGGATTTGGCCTGGCGATTGCTGTCTACTTCTATCTGATGAGTCTTGCGCACGCATGGCCAATCGAGGCTCCCCCGCCCGACTTGTGGGCCGGTACCTGGCTGACCGCAGTCCTCGTTACCAGCGCTATTCCCAACATTCTTATCTCCAGATGGGCACGTCAGAAAGACCTTCGCAAGGTCCGGCTCGGGCTTGTCGTCATGACGGTCTGCGGTGTCATTCCCATGGCATTTCGCGCTTTCGAGTTTGCGGCTCTGCACATCAATTGGGACGCAAATGCATATGGCTCGATTGTCTGGACCCTTCTCGGGCTCCACACCACGCATATCCTGACCGACCTGGTGGAAACGCTCGTTTTGACCGCCCTGATGTTTTCCCGTCATGCCGACAACCCCAGGCGTTTCGGGGATGTCGAGGACAATGCCCTTTATTGGCATTTTGTGATCATCACATGGTTGCCGCTCTACATCTGCATCTATTGGGTCCCACGCTTATGAGCTTTCTGCTTGGACGATATGCCGGCCTAGTGCTGCCGCCGACAGCCTGGGCAATCAACACGCAGTTGGGGCAGATCCTGCCCTACGCGGATTGCAACGGTGGTGTATCCTGGACGTTGATCGGAGCATTCGCCGCCGCTGCGATCGCCGCTGCCGGGGTCCTTTTCTGCTACAATGCGTTAACCGCCCAGCCGTCTCAAACCGGGTCGTTTGTCGGCAAGCTTTCGCTCCTATTCGGCCTGGCGGTTTCTTTCGCGCTCATTCTGCAGGTTGCGGCGACAGTCTTGGTGAACCCATGCGCACGCTGATAGCTTTGCTGCTCTTGCTCCTCCGTGTCGGGCCGGCAGCCGCTCATGGCGGGGAACCTCATGCCGAGCTTGATTGGACGATCGATCCGTGGATCGTCACGCCAATCCTCATCATTGCCGTTCTGCACGGTGCCGGCACGCTTCGACTGTGGCAACGGCGCAAGCGGTTCAGCGCTCGCTTGATCGCTTCGGTCGGCCTGTTCTGGTTGGGCGTGGCGGTGATGGTGATCGCCCTTGTCTCACCTTTGCACGAACTCGGCGAGCATATGTTTACGGTGCACATGATCGAGCATGAACTGGTCATGATCGTGGCGGCGCCGCTTCTTGCGTTGGCACGCCCGGTCGGCCTGCTTCTTTGGGGTCTGCCGAAAAAAGCGAGGCATCAAGTTGCGGCTGCGATAAGGCACCGTGCCGCACGTGTGGCTTGGGGTGTTGTTTCGCTTCCCCTTGTGGCGACGCTTTTGCACGGTCTGGCAATTTGGGTCTGGCACGCGCCGACCCTCTTCGACGCAAGCGTGACGGACGTCCTGTTGCACAGGCTCCAACACCTAAGCTTTTTCCTGACGGGTCTCCTCTTCTGGTGGGCGATTACCTGGCGTTGCGACTACGGGACCGCTGCCTGGCATCTTTTCGTAACAATGATTCATACTGGCGTTCTCGGAGCGTTGATCACGCTCGCACCAAACGTCATCTTCCCGGACCAAACCCGCTATTCCGATCAATGGGGCCTGACACCGCTGGAAGACCAGCAAATGGCTGGTCTCATCATGTGGGTACCGGGCGGGGTCATTTATGCGGCCGCAGCACTCTGTTCCGTGGCTACCTGGATCCTTTCCTCCAGCCAGGGAGGCAAGCGTGCCGACCGCTTCCACACTGTCTAAACCTGTCCTTGGCTTCATGCTATTTTTGCTGGCGGCTGGAGCGGTCGCTTTCGCTGCTGATCTGATCAGGAAAAGGGCCATGGCTCGAGACGTCGCCGAAGCGCTTACTGGGGGAGATGTGACACGAGCTCCAGCCGCGCTTCGCCGATACGGTTGCGGCGGATGCCACACGATCGCTGGAATAGCTGGTGCTGACGGAAAAGTGGGTGGGCGCCTGTCAGATCTTCGCCAACAGGTCTACATCGGAGGTGTGGTGACAAACACGCCGCAGAACCTCACGGCTTGGATCGTTGCGCCACAGCTATTTTCACCGACTTCGGCAATGCCTGCTACCGGTATTTCCGAAGCAGAAGCGCGTGACGTTGCGGCCTATCTTTATTCTCACTGATCAAGGCTCCGGCGTCGGTCGCGGCGGTAGCGATTTGATATAACGGGCTATGGCTTGACGGTCACCCGGTGGCAGTTGCCTGGTGTTCGTTACCACGTCCACCATTGATGAGCCCACCCGTCCATGTTGCGGGGTTTCCCCGGTCTCCAGCATTACAACGATGTCGGCTTCCCTCCACGTGCCGATGCGCTCCGGCGTGATGTTCGGCACAAAGCCTGTCCCTTCCGGGTCGGGTCCGCCGGCAAATCGGGTCGATGATTTGATGGCACCTAGCCTGTTTCGTGTGGAATGACAGTCGGCGCAGTGGCCGAGGGTCTCCACGAGATAGCCGCCGCGATCGTGAAGCGGGTCGCCGTTGAGGGTGGCTTCGGACTGCCCCTGCCTGAAAAACAGCATCTTCCAGAAGGCAAGCACACGACGGTATCTGAAAATCAGGGGAACTTCGTGCGGCGGCTGTTTGCCGGCAACAGGTTGCAATGTCTTAAGGTATGCGTAGAGGTCACTGATGTCGTCGACGGATATCGCCGTATAGCTCGGATATGGGAAGGCCGGATAATAATGCTGGCGTTGGGGTGAGATGCCGGCAACCAATGCGTTCGCCAGATCAGATGCCGACCAAGCGCCGATGCCGTCGCGGCGATCGGGCGAGATGTTGGGTACGCGAAAGGAGCCGAAGGGAGACGCCAGCAGCAGCCCGCCTCCCAAGCGAAGCCGGTCAGGCTGACCAGGGCTTGCGTGGCACGATGCGCAGTCGCTTGCGTCAAATACCGCCTTGCCACGCGCTGCGTTGCCGCCTTCGAGGCGCTCATCATTCGGCCGAAATGCGGGAACAGCCTCGGTAACCTTCCAACCGATCAACAGACCGGACAAGACGATTACTGTTCCCAGACATGCCAATATCGGCCAAGGGCGGCTGCCATCGGCGGATGATGTTAATTGGGCGGCAAACTCGCTCTCTTTGTTCATCACGCTCCAACCAGCGCTGTGTCTTTTCTCGCTGTAGCAACGAATAATCCTTGTCGCGGGTTCCGCAAGCTCGGGCCCGGTATGCGACCGTTTGACAAGTCAGTTGACCCGTCCCGTCGCGTGCGCTGCGGCACGACTGCGCTGTCGAGCAAATGGAATGGTTTACCGAGAAAGCGGCGCATCCACGGGGAACCTTGAGCTGCAGCAAAAGTTAAGCTCCCAGTGAAAGGAGATTTGTCATGGGAATGAATAAACCGAAAGATGGCGCCGCCGGCACTACCGATCAGTCACCCCGCTGGGAGGGCCCGCAGGAGAACACCCCGCGTGGCTATCTGCGCGCCAAGGACAATCCGGATCACGCGGAGGATGCAAATGGGGAGACGAATGCCGATCCCAAGGTCAAGACTGTATCGGACGGTTACAAGCAGAAAGGCGAGTAAAATGGCAGACGTCGAGAAGGATGCCGAGGGTCAGTTCGCCAAATCGAAAGCCGATCGAAAAGCGTCCGGCGTTCATAGTGCCAAGCCGACGGTGATCACCGGTTCCGAAGATGCGACCGTACACAAGATCCCTCCCGGTCAAGAGCCGGCGAAGGATTGGGACATTAACTACGATCCCGACAGCTCGAACGAAGGACGGATGCGCTAATCATTTCTTGCATGCAACGTGCTCCGCAGAAGGCTTGAGCACGTCCTTCTTTAAGCCGCGTCGTCAGGAATGGCATTCCGTCGGAGAAAACCTATTCATCGCATTAGGCGACTATAGGCCGCCACGTCCGACATGCGCTCGAAATGGGCAGGTGGCCGACACCCGGGTCGAGCGTGGGGGCCAAGGCCCCAAAACGAGTTGGTACGACGATCCGTCGACTCCTGTTGCACTCGTGATGTGTGATCCAAACGCGTCTGTCTTGCGCCTTTATCGGAAGCGTCGAAACAAATACTTTCCATTGTTCCCGGGCATGCTAGCAATTGGCCAATCGGTTTGCGAGGGAATCAACGTGCAATGAGCAGAAATCGACTGAACGCCCAGCTGTCATTTGTACTTTCTCTCATAGCGGCGACCTTCCTTTGTGGTCATGCGTCAGCGGGGGATCAGGTCTTTGATGAACTGCGTTTCGGCACATCAACGTCCGTCCAAGGCGGCGGCTCTGCCGAAGATGGCGTCTTTCCCGAAATAACTGCTTTTTTCGATCCATTCGGGTATGAATCTGCCTCGAACTGGAGAGATCAGCTCATGCGTCCGCGCGTGCACCTTGGGACGTCCATCGGAACCGCGGGTGAAGCAACGCAATTTTTTACGGGATTTAGTTGGACGATTGATTTGACCAGCAAGGTCTTTGCCGAAGCTGGATTCGGCGGCGTTATCCATACGGGGAATCTGGATGGCAACGAGGACGGCCCCAATCTCGGCTGTCGTGTCCTGTTCCACGAATATATTGGTGCCGGCTATCGTTTCACAGAACACTGGAACTTGCTGGCTCAAATCGCGCATTCATCGAACGCAAACCTCTGCAGCCCCAACGATGGGATGACACGCGCAGGGCTGCAGGTCGGGTACAAGTTTTAATCGAAGTCTCTGTACAAGAGTTCGGCCAAGGGCAGGCTCGATGGCGACCCGTGTGCGTTCGAAAGGCTTAGCTTACCGTTGGACGCGACACCCTCCACATCAGATCGCTTACAGCGCTTGGCTCGCGCTAATTCTATGCCCTTCCCGGCCGTCTGACCGGCACCCTCCAGCAGGATCATAGTGGCGTCCTTTATCGCCGATGGGCGCTCGCTGTCCAGAAATGCGTGTCGATCAAGTTCGGGGAACGCTTGCCAAGTAGGCCGACTGCATGATCTTGCTTTGACGATGCGGCAAACAGAAGTAGCCCGGCAAGAGAGCTGACGTCTTATCCATGCGGCAACAAGCGACGGTCGGGCTGGACGGCGATTTGATGCGCAGTAGCGACTGTAGGATGACGCAGACCTTGAGAATTGCTTCACAGGAAGCTGGAACAAGTATCCGCAATTGAGGTTGGATCTGCATAGTGGAGAGGGTCCAATGGCAGATGATGGCAGCGATTCCTACGGTTCCACCGATCCGAGCACGCCCTACGAAGGACAGCACAATCCCCCACCCAAAGGAGGGGTTGCCAAATCCGCATGGGCGGTTGCTTTGCTGGCCGGGTTCCTGATCCTCGTCGGCATTTGGTTTCTTTTATAGCCGAACACGCCTACAAAGTCCCACTCTCGGTAGCGTTCAGGAGACGGTGTTCAATAATTGGAACAGTGAATGTTGGGTTGGAACGGACCCGTCTGCTTTCATGCCCACGCAGGAGTTTCGGAGGAACCTCCAACTACAATCAATCGCTATGCGGTGTGGCTCGATCGGCCCGAAATTCTGACCACGGGGCCCAAAAGGAGGAGGCCCCGGTAAATGCGATATCGCATTTGCGCTTCATCCGACGCTCAGGGCAATACAAATATTGCTCTTTCAGACGTTACTGAAAGCAGCGTTCCTTTGGGTCACTCGCGACTCGATCTGAGATTTCCTTGCCGCGCAGACAAACGGGTCGCGGAACCATCCGTCGCCTAGCAGGTTGTGTTTTTGGGAATTAAGGAGGCATCAGATGAAGATCGCATTGATTTCGACCTCGCTTGCCGTTGTCCTGCTCGCCATTGCGGCGACCTACGCGCTACCAGCATTTGAAGGGCGCGACATTCCGGAGCCCTATCGGTTTGCGCAGGTAAGGTAGTGCCCACGCATCGTTCTAATGGCTCGCGACGCCGGCCTGTCGCTTCAGCAGGGACGGCTGCAGCCGCCACCCACTCTTCTTAATCTGCCGCGAACGCTGCCCGTCTTTCAAGGGGTTCTCCTGTGAGGAGTCGGCAGGGCTCGCGCCGGTTTTCGACGGCGCTGGTGAACTGCGCGAGGCTTCACTGCTCGGAGTTGCGCCACCTCTGCCGAGCCTCTGTGCAGACCGTCCTTGAACGACTGGGCGAGCGCCGTCACGGCCGTTCTTAACGCGAATGCGATGCGCGCGGATTCCATCGTGTAATTTCTCCAAATGTTTGTAACTGCGGGGCGGCGACTGTCTCGCAAATGAAGGTCGATGGCGATTGTTCCCCGGCTACAACCTTGGTCCGGGGCATGTCCGACCAAGGTCCTACCCAATGGAACGCGCTGTGAATTTGTCCGTTGTCCCGGCGGCTGAGATGCTCGTTCGATTGAGAAGGAAGACCAAATGCCTCGCAAGGTTACGATCCGGCACGACCCGGCCAACGCCATCCGCTGGTGCCCGGCGGGCGGGCGATCGTCGAGCGCTCATCCAGAAAAGTCATCCAGATCTTCAAGTGACGGACGGGGGCATGCCCGAAGCCCCCGCCTCCTCAAGAAAAACAGGACCTTGACATGAAGGCCATTGCAACGCTGGCATTCGGTATCGTGAGCTCCCTCGGCGCCTGCATCAGCGCCGCCTCAGTCGCCTCTATCGTCATGGCCCACTCTGAGGGCCACTCGTTCGGTCGGCTGTCGGCCCCGGACCTCTGGACCACAAACCCGGTTCGCATCGATCGCAGCAAGCAGGACTACCAGCGTCTACCACCCGCCTATTCGAGCTATGTCACCGATGCACCGAAAGTAGTGCTTGCCACCCGCAAGCCGAACCGCAATCCCGAGGCGACGGCTGGCAAACTCCCGGTTTTATCGGCGGCGCATCTGAACTGGTGCGCGGGGCGCTATCGCTCATTCGATCGCGCGACCAACAACTACCGCACCTACAGCGGACAGATCCGCACTTGCATATCGCCATATACTACGCCACAGCCGACTGAGGCGGATGTGACTGTGGTCTCAGAAGCCCGCGGTGGAAATTCCAAGGCCGCGTGGTGTGCCGCCCACTATCAGTCTTATAGGGAGCAGGACAATACTTATCAGCCATACGAGGGTCAGCGGCGCGACTGCGAGATTCGTTCCGCCGCAGAAATTGCGTCGGCTGGAAACCTGGGGGACCCGCGGAGGAAGTGACAAAAATTTGCGCGATTATCAGAGGACGAGCTCGCCTCTTCATTGCGACGCGTGGGGCGATAGCGCGTTCCGGCGCTCGTATTAGTCGCATCTCGAAAACTTCAGGCGCCTCGTGTCGAGCGCGCGAAATGAAGCGCGGCGATAGAATCAAGTGCGGTTCGACCATCGGCAAGATCGAAATCTTAAATAGCTGGCCGCCTGGAGCCGGCATTCTCGTGTAACTCGTGATTGCGACTTCGTGCGATGGAAACGGCGCACTCAAGCGCGGAGGAAAGAGCGTATAGGGTTGGTGGACAATTCCGCAATTTTCGGGTTGCCGGATCTCGCTGCTCGATCTCAGGCTCAGTCTGAGCAAACCAAATCACTCGATGGCAGCGGCATTGGATAGAGCGGGCGTTCTTGACCCGAAGCATCTACGCTATCTCGCATGCGGAGGAAATCGCTATGCAAGGCCCTGATTACTTGCCTCAAGTCGCGCAATAGTGGTTCGCGTTCTATGAAGTGCCCACTGACGGGTGTGCCTCCACCCCATTCTTTTAGCGCCGCCACTGACCTGTTCAATAACGGATATCGTAGCGCCGACGATATCGCCACGATGCTGATCGGAAACTATGTCGGTCTGTGGGGGCGACAGGGGTGAATGCCCTAAGCTCGGCTTCAGTGCACTGACAGGAGCCCCTCTTTTAAAGGAACTGCCGTCCAAAATGTCATCAGTCAGGAGGAGGAATTTCGAGTGGGTCAGGATTATGTTCTGGTTTCTGCGATAAGCCGCCGCTCTCCGGACCGAGTACGACCATCAGACCTAAGTCCGTGGCAAGGAACCTCGTGCCAAGTGTTTGCGTTCCAATGAGCCGGGAAGGATAGGTCATCATCATGAAAAATGCGACGTCCAACTTCTTTTCGAAATTCGCCACCACGATCGCCGACTGGTCCGGGCGACCTGTGGCCTTCGCCTCCGCGGTCGCGCTCGTGATCATATGGGGAGCGTCGGGGCCATTCTTCGACTACTCCGAGACTTGGCAGCTTGTCATAAACACCGGCACAACGATCATCACCTTCCTTATGGTCTTCGTCCTGCAGAACTCCCAGAACCGCGACGGCAGGGCGCTTCAAGCCAAGCTCGACGAACTCATTCTTACCTCTCAAGCCCAGAATAAGTTCGTCGGCATCGAAAAGCTCGACGAGCGCCAGCTGCGCGAGATGAGCGAGCGACTAGCGGAAAAGGCCGAGTGCGTCGAAGTCATGGCGGACGAGAAGGTCGAGAATTTAGAACCATCAAAGTAGTGAATTCTGACCCCGGGTCAGGCCCATCAACTCGTCTGTGTCGCTATCTCGGTACCGGTCTGTGGTTGCCGACGCCGCTTGAACCGATAGGACGTCGACCGCCCCTGAAATACGTGGATGTCTCGTTTGTGAAAATGCTGCATCACCAGCAGAACCGATGAATTTGCCGAATCTTTTCGACAGCAGGAACCATTCTGAGAGCGGCCCAAGGATGGCGACGCATCAGATCGCCCCGGCTGCGACCGCCAAAACAACCACGCCGTCGGCTGCGAGCGGCCATCCTTTCCGGCATGCCGAGGACAGAGTGCCGTCTTGCGGTGGACGAGACACGAGCTGGGCTTGCCGAGGATTAAGCTCAAGACATTGGGGAGTTCGCCGAAACTTCATAACCGCCCGCAGCGAAAATGCGTCTGGAACAGGAGCAGAGGCGACGGACCACGCGGACGGAACATGTAGGCTTGACGAAAGTTGGTCACACATCAGATTGGATGGAGTTGACACGATGGTACGCTTGAATAATCGCACGGAGCAGGTAACGGAAAGCGCGACCGAGGCGAGACAGGGAAGCCGTGGCAGGCCGGTCCTACTGGTACTCTTAAGCGGGCTGGTGCTTGCTGCGGTCGCCTGGGGAGCTTCGGAATTCTGGGGTGAAAGCATCGATAAAGATCCGCAGGCTACGGCGTCGACGAAACCGGATCCTATCAACGCACAACCTTCCAGTCCGACAGCGTTCGATAACGATCCGGCAAGCGGTGCAAGCAGGCCGCCGGAAGCGACTGACCGTGACCCCACACCGACAGGTAACGGCGGTGGCCCCACGATGATTACCACTCCCAGCGGGACAGAGAAGGTTCGGTGAAGTCGACCACTTCTGGCGAGCGCGTCGTCTCCATTTGAACGACTGCGCATACTTTCATGGGGCCGTGATCAATCCGAGCCGCGTCGCCACGGGGGGGTCGTCGAGGGACAGGGGGAAGACGTCCCGAGGCAATCAAGAGCGCTCCCATCGACGTTCCTCGCAGCTGTCAAGATTCCGTTGGCCTAGCATCTTAATCTGCAGGTGTCATTTGCCGGTCAAAACCACAGAAGAACTTGCTATGCGCAAAGCCCGGCGGGCCGAACGGCGCCAATTGCAGCGCGCTGCAAACGAAGTACGTGCTTCCAAGATGCACGATGCCAGATTGGAACAGCAACAGCCAAGGCTCGCCGATATCCCGCGTGATGCCAGCGTCCATGTCGGTTGTTCTGGGTGGTACTATTGGCACTGGAACGGTCGCTTCTACGCCAGGGATCTACCGCGGAACAAATGGTTTTCTTTTTATCAAACGCAATTTCAAACCGTCGAACTAAACGCCCCGTTTTATTCTTGGCCAACGGTCGCCTCGGTAAAGACCTGGCTTCGCCAAGCCGAGGAAGAATTCATTTACACTGTCAAGGTCTGTGAACTGATAACCCATATCAAGCGCTTCGAAGGTACCGAGGGGCTGATCCAGGATTTCTACTATATTGCAGATTTGCTGGGAAATCGCATGGGATGCTTCCTGTTTCAGCTACCCCCGAGCGTCCGCTACTCGCCCCGGACTTTAGACCTGATCTTGTGCCAGCTTGATCCGAGCCGTCGAAATGTCGTCGAATTTCGTCATAAGAGTTGGTGGGAAGATGACGTTTTCGAGAAATTCAAAGCAGCAGGAATTACCTTCTGTTCGACCAGTGGACCACGTCTTCCCGATGATCTCATCAAAACGACAGACGACATATACGTGCGCTTCCATGGCACGTCACAATGGTATCGTCACGACTACAGCGACGACGAGCTGGAACATTGGGCTGATCGTATAAGAAGGAGTGGAGCCAAGCGCGTATGGGCGTATTTCAACAATGACAGAGACGCAAATGCGACCAAGAACGCTAAGTCGCTTTGTCAAATTCTTGCTCGACGGCCCGGTTGGCCGGTCTGAAGCCGTGTCTCTCTGGTCCGCCAAGTAAGCGCTCATTTTGCGCTCGATCAAATCCCCGATGGGATAAATCATCTCGCAAAGGCCGCGACAACTCACTAGCGAAATTAAACCAGTCGACCAAATTCCTGGTGGTGACTATCCGGATGGGCTGAGATCACAATCGTGTTCCACCACCCCCCCCTTAGGGGTCCGATCCAGCGCTTGTACGCTTTCTGTCATCAGCAGCTCTCTCGGCCATCTTCGCATTGTGGCTTCCGAAGCGTGGCCGTTCGGCCGCAGGTAACAAGGGACCCGGCCAGGAACCGGAAAAACGATTGCTTTAGTCAAGGGCGAACCTGGGGAACATGTCCTAGCAAGTTTCTGCCGCAACAGGACCGGTTGTCCCAGGAACAAACCCGCTGCAGCGAAGTTGGGAGGCATCTGAACAGATTCGTCAACCTCAGGGAGGCAGAGATGCCCGAAGAATTCCGCCCGGGACCATTCAGTCCATCCGGCTTGTCGTCAAGGAGCAATGATGCTTCACCGTCCGCACACCCGGCCCCCACGCTCAGCGATCTCAAGGACAGGGTTTCAGGCGACCTCACACAGGCTGCGGATGCCGTCGAGGCAAGTGCTGCAACTGTTATGACCAAGGTCCAGGACAAAGCTGCCGAGCAAAAGAATTTCGCGGCACGCCAGGTCGGCGGTGTGGCTACTGCCCTCGAAAAGGTCGGCAGCGAACTGGAAGCCGGTGACCAGCGGGACGTGGGCAGACTTGCCCGACGCATAGGTCACGACATTCAGGCAATTGCAAAGGATATGGAGGGGCGCGATCTCGGCGAAATCGCCGGCATGGCGGAGGCATTCGGCCGTCGTCAGCCTGTCGCTTTTCTCGGTGCCGCGGCACTGGCCGGTCTGGTAGCAAGCCGGTTCCTAACCGCCTCGGCAAAACGCCCGGCGTCACGCCCCTCACAGGGGTCGCCTGACGGGACATCACATGCACAGGATTCGTCCGATCGCACCGGAGGAACGAACAATGGCTAAGCTAGGAGACAACACACCTTTGGCTGAATTGGTCGGTGGGCTTCTCGCGGACGTTACAGGGCTGCTACGCAAGGAAATCGATCTCGCCAAGACTGAGGCTTCGGAAAAACTCAGTAGCGCCCTGAGCGGCGTGGAGGTTCTTTTAATTGGTGTCGTGCTCGCGATCGGCGCCGTCGGCGTGCTCCTCAGCGCCTTGGTCGGCGGACTTGCGGCCGCGCTTGTGCAGAACGGCATGAGCGAAACCAGCGCGCAGGCGCTAGCAGCCGTGATTGTCGGTGTCGTCATTGCCGCCATTGCCTGGGCGCTTGTGTCGAGAGGAATTGCTGCCTTGCGGGGTACGCGATTCAAACTTAATCGAACGACCGCGTCGCTTCGCCGTGATGTGGACGTTGTCAAGGAGAAAATGTGATGACGCAATCTTCTGAAAAATCCTCCGCCGATTTACAGCGCGAGATCGACGACGATCGCCAGAGGATCGAAGCGCGGATCGATGCTATCCAGGAACGGATGTCCCCCGGGCAGCTCGTTGATGAGGTCCTTGCCTATGCCAAGGGAAGTGGCGGCGCTGATTATTTGACCAACCTTGGAAGAGCCGTGAAGGCCAACCCACTGCCGGTAGCGTTAATGGGCGTGAGCCTTGCGTGGCTGGTGGCTAAACAGGGCGCCTCCGGGTCTCAAGGCTTGCCGGCGCCGGACGACCGGGAGGTTCTTCCGTTCTATCCCGCGCGGGGGACAATCAAACGCGTTGGCCCGCCAGAAGACATCGGCGGTCTTCGTTACAGCCACTTTACGGACGAGGCTGGCGAACGCTTCAAGGCTCTTACCGATGAGACGGGACGTCGGGCCGGCGATTTCCTTGATTCAACCGGCAAAGCCTATCGCGGCTTTTCGGACGCGGCCGGCCAGCGCATCTCTTCCATCAGCGATGAAGCGGGCGCTGCTCTCGATGCTTCGCTGGGGTGGGCATCCGACACTTGGGACAGTGTCAAGGGTGCGGTCGGCGGCGCGACTCAGAAGATCGGCGAGGCCGCGGGATCCGTTTCCAGCGCTGCCGGCTCGACCGGAACGACCCTCATGAATCAGTCGAACCGGTTGAATGAAGCTATTCTGTCGCATTTCCGTGACCAGCCGCTGGTTGGTGGCGCTCTCGCCTTCGCAGTCGGAGCGGCGATCGGGGCAGCACTTCCGCACTCAGAACAGGAGGATGAGATCCTTGGCGAGGCAGCCGACGCGGTCAGGGCCAAGGCTGCTTCGGAAGCGGAAGACGCACTCGAATACGGCAAGGATGCAGCTTCCGCTGTGTTCGACAAAGCACTCTCGGTGACGGCGGATCTCCACGATGCAGCAAAGGGCCGCATCATCGATGAAGTGGATGGTTTAAAGAACAAGGGCGCTGCGACATAAAGTGTCGTTGAGTTAAGGCGCGGCGCATTTTGATCTATGACCTCTGGGCAGAGCCCGCCATGTGCACTCAACGGGTGAGCGACTGATGTTCAGGCAACGGCCGACGGGTTCGCCTGTGATCGTGCTGACGCCTGGGTAAAGCCCAGTCAAAGGACCCACGCTTTGAACTCTGCTTGAAAATGTGCCACGACCTGGGAGAAAGGTCGTGCGGTCATCGAGGAGAGCCGGTTGGATCTTTGCCGGCATCCTTCAAAATGTACTCAACAGTGTAGACCCGAACGCGGGGTCGGCTCCGATCGCTCTTCTGCCCGAATTTGATCTTCTCGGTGATCACCGGGGCGACCTCGTCGCCTCGGCCCTTCCCGATGAGCGAGGCAGCGACGTCGCGGTCGATGACGGCGGGTGGGTGCTGCAGCTGATCCAGAAATCCTTGGGTATCATTCCAGCCTTCGGAGCGCCATGTCACGATCCGCTCATCAAGATCCACGGATCCCGCCTCATCGAGAATGCTGAACGCCAGCTCGTAATTGCGCTCTGAAAGGCCGGAGACCGCGAGCACATGGCCGCCTCGCCGAATACCCTCGCTGTAGACGGCGTGATCCTCTTTGGGAAATAGGAAATCTTCGATCTTACTCCAGAGGCCGTCGTGTTCATCAATGTCTGTTCGTGAGTTCTGCACATCGGCAATGAGACTAATGTTCGCACGTTGAATGCCAGCCGCCACCAGCAATTCGGCCGCTTGCTCGGCGCCAGTGCGATCATCGAAGAATGAGAGCAATGACAAGGATCCCGATTTGTCTGTGTCAGCATGGCTCACGGTCATTGTTGTCCACTCCGTTTCACACTTGGTGATGGGAAATCCATGAATGACGATAGGGTTCCAGAAGTGGTCCGCTTTTGCATGTCGTGATCAGCCGCTGGGACTTGAGTTGCAAGGACGTTTATTCATGGAACATCTCGTCTTCGCATTGCGTTACCTCCTCCCATTCCACGGCTTGCTGCCGACATTTGAGGCTTCGATGGCAAAAACAAAATCGCAAAAGCAGCTTGAGACCGCTCCTCTAATCCATGGCGCAGCGGAACTGTCGTCTGTGACCGTTGACGATTACAGCAGCAAACTACGTGGCAGGAATGGCTTTCTTGGCGATGACGCGAACAAAGCGACATTCATCTCGAAGCTCGAGGAGCTGAGAAAGGTCCAGCGGACGCACGGAATGGATCCGTTGAAAGACATGCCAGCTGACAAACTTTCGAAGAAAAAGATCGATGCCCTGCTGGTGGGCGAAGATGTGGAGGCGGTCGCCGTTGTGATGGGAGCGATCGAAGGTTTCGCTCACGATTTTGCTGGGGTAATCGAGAAATTTGTTCAAGACAGCGTATGGTCTAAGACCGAGCGCATCGTCATCGGCGGAGGGTTCAGACAGGGGCGTGTGGGAGAGCTCACAATTGCCCGGACACAAATTTTGCTGAACGCGTCGGGGATGGATATCAAGCTGCTGCCCACGATTCATCACGCTGATGAGGCCGGCTTGATTGGGGCGGTCTATCTCATGCCCGACTGGATGCTCAATGGCCATGAAGCGATCTTGGCGGTTGACATCGGCGGTACCAACGTCAGGGCGGGCATTGTCGAATTCGGCAAGGGGAAGAAGCGAAACCTTGATGAGACACGTGTCACCGATTCTATACTCTGGCGCCATGCCGACGACGAGCCGAGCCGCACTGCAACGATTTCCAGGCTTGCCGCCATGCTTGGGGAACTTGTCGAAAAGGCAAAGGCCGCTCGTCTTAGGCTTGCCCCCCTCATCGGTATCGGATGCCCAGGTGTCATTGAAGCCGATGGCTCAATCACACGTGGCGGACAAAATCTGCCGGGCGGAAACTGGGAAAGCGACCATTTTAACCTTCCGCGCGAGCTGAAAAAGGCCATCCCAAATATCGGTGGCGATGACATTTTCATCATTATGCATAATGACGCAGTGGTGCAGGGGCTTTCGCAGATGCCGCAGGTGAGGGACGTTTCGAGCTGGGCGGCGCTGACGATCGGCACTGGTCTCGGCAATGCACATTTCACGAACCGAACGGTCAAAAAGAAATAGGGTGGCCGAGAAGATCCCTCCGGACGTTACACGGAATTTCTCTCACTTCCGACATATTTTCGCTTGCCTGGGGGTGACGCGAGCCTTCCGGCCATATGCAATGCTTGTCACCTGATACCATCAAGTTTTCCGTAAGTCATAGTCGATCGCGCCATGTCGTCAGCGACAATCTTCTCTCAACGTGCCGTCCCGCGCTTCAGCGCGCCACTCGCGCGTACCGGGCTTCGGGCAGACCGGCGTCGAACGCCGGTCGACAGCAATGCTGCCGGTGGCGACATCAAGCGGGATGGAAACCCCGCCCTGGTCATAGTCCTGGCGATAACGATCAGTGCCAGGAGGCATGCCGCCAAACCGGCCACTGGAATCCATGTCGCCGAGAGCCTGCGATAAAGCGGGAACGCTAAGTCCGAGAAGAATGATCGATGTCGTTGCTGCAATGAACCTGCGCATGACCATGTCCTTTAAGATTGTTCAGAAGGAAAATGGACCGGGCTGTCTTTAGTTCCCCGCACCATTGATATAAGGCCAACCTAAGGCGCCGGCACAACGTTCGTTTAAGACCTGCCATTGGAGCACGCCGTTGGACTGCAAGCATCAATTTGTTGCGCAAAGGTCCGCGCCGACACGGCACGGGCTAACGCTCCAAATGGTTTGCAAACAGCGGAGCGAGTTCCTTTTCGTCGCAGAGGAGTTGGAGCTCGCTCTTGCCGAGTTCGATTTGGTTCCAGCGTATGCGATAGCCGCGGTGTCTGCGGCGCAGGCGGAAAAGACCTAAGAGCTCTGTGCCGATTGGCGATGCAGATATTCTCTCCATGGCTGCGTACAGGCCGACATGGAATTCGGTGATTATAAGATCTGGCCCGTCTTGTTGCGCCCGTACCTCTTCAATATGGCCAATTGTTTTGCCTGCCCTCGATAAGACGGCTCGCCCCACCAACAATTCGACATTAATCTCAACCAATTTATGCTCCGGGAATTTTGTTTACCACATGGTCTCTCAACCAATCTTGCCAAGCAAATATGGTGGTGTCGCTCACCGCCACGTCCACCTCGATGTCAACCCCAATGCGGCGCACGGCCGTCCACGCGACGCGATGGGGTCGGGAGTGTCGGTCTCCACCGAGTTGGGACGCGACCCACGTCATCCATTGCTGTGGCTGTCGGCCAAGCCGCCGGGCCATTACGATAGCGCCGACCTCTATCGCGATGACCCGTGGCGGGCCGTCGCGCCGAAGTTCGGCGACGATGCCGTCAACCTTGCCCATCTTTACGCCATTTCGATCGACCAGTTGCTTATCGAGAACATCACGCAGCAGATCCATCACGTACCTCCAAATAACTCGAGCGGGATCGTCACAATCGCCAAGATAGAACCCAGCAGGATGATCAAGACGACGGCCGAATTGGATACGGTTCCGTTGCCATGTTTTCCGACATATCGCTCATCATTCATCAGGAATAGAAAAGGGACGACAGTTAGCGGGAGGGTTGCTGCGGTCAATGCCATGGACAGGATCGTCAGCTTTAGCGGATCGAAGCCTAAAATGATCGGAATGGCCGCGAACAAAAGTGCCAGCGTATAAGCGGCGCTAAAACCCGGGTCTTCACTTGGTTTGCGGTCTTCGCCCCAGTTCCAACCCAGTCCTTGAGCAATCAGGTAGGCTTGCTGCAACCCGAGTTCCAGGATTGCGCCGAAACAGGCGATCCCTAGGGAAGCAACAAACAACCAGTACCCCGAGCGACCAAATACAGGGACGAGCATGGTCGGCAACTGGTGATAATCCGTGACTTGATCAACCCCATTCCGAGCGAGCACAAGAGCGGCCACGATCAACACTGCGATTGATATCGTGCCGCCGAAACTCATGCCCAGCCCCGCGATTGCACGATTAGTTCCAAGATAGGTTTCATCCCACGCATCCTCGACCGCGCCAGAAGAATAGAACAAGAATAGGTATGGCGATATCGATGCGCCGAGAATGCTCACGGCCGTAAACCAGTAGCTGGCATGGTCGTGCTGCGGCATACTTGGCAAAGCACCGAGGGCGAGCAACTTCACATTAGGTTTAAGCAATACCGCCGCAATGACGAAACAAAAGGTCACCAATCCGAGGATGGAAACGCCTTTCTCGATGAAGCCGAAAGTGCCCTTCCATAGTAATAACCAGGCTAGAAAGGCAACAGCCGGTGCCCACCACTGAAAGGTAATACCTGTCGCAAGCTCGAGAGCAATGGCACCTCCTCCTATTTCAGCGGCAAGAACCATCAGATTGAGCAACAGCGTGGAGAGAAAAGGCAGCAAGAAAAATGTCAAACCGAACCGCTCTCGGATGCCGTCCGAAATCGTGTGGCCACTTACCGCGGCGAAACGGCCAGCCATTTCGACAAGGAAAATGATGCAGATAGTGCCGAGCACGATCGCCCAGATGAGTTGAAAGCCAAATGCTGATCCCGCTTGTGCGGCCGTCGCCAGCGATCCGATTTCAAGAAAACCGCCAACGCTTGTGACAATTCCAAGCGATATTTCTAATATTTTTTTCATGTGGATCGTCGCATACCTGACGTTAGGTTGAGACGCTCTATCGCATCACTTAGCTTGGTTGCCGTTTGCACGGTGTCGTGATCTCCAAGCGCGACCTGGTTTTGCGCTTGTGCGAGAAGATCGATGATCTCGCTTAGCGACCTGCTCACCAATTCGCGCTGCGTCCTGTCGGCGTGGCGAAGGGCTTCGATTTTAGAGGCTGCATTTTGGACATTGCGCCGCGTCGACCGCAGGGTCTGCTGTACAAAAGGCGCCGGGAGTTGATTCATGCGCCAGCCATCAAGCGCCATGCGCGCCGAATTCGAGCATGACGAAACAATTCTGGAGTGCTCCTTTATCTGATCCGCGTCGGAAGAGGAGCAACCTGCCGCGACCAAGCAAAGAACGCTTACGCTGATTTTCACTAAATTCGGACTGTTCATGTCAGTTCGGTTCAGCGGTTGCCTTCGCCATAAAACGCGGGTGCAGTCAGCAGGTTCCGGAGCACCGAAGCCGTCCGGAAATCTTTCTGAAGTCGAAAAGCACCGATCCAATGGGGTCGTTGATAAGGTCGATGGGAAGTGCAGCTCCTGAAGGTAAGCGCATGGCGAGGCGTCTGCGACCTGAGTGCCTTGCCATTTTCCAATGCGCAGCCTCCTCCTTTGATTTCGGACTTTGGTCGGAGGCACACCCGGACTGAGGTCGCATCCTGGGAACAGCAAAGCATTTCCGTCGTTGGTTGGGCAGCGGTCAGGAAGGCCGCGTCGAACAAAAGGAAAATCAGATGTTTGCCAAGCTTATTCTAGGCACGGCCGCCGCCGCCGCCCTGATGTCGGGCATAGCGTTTGCCCAGTCTTCAACGGTTAACGGCGCTGCAGGCGGCGCAGTCACTGGCGCCATCGTGGGCGGCCCGGTTGGCGCGGCCGTTGGTGGCGTTGCCGGCGCCATCGTCGGTACGGCGATCGATCCGCCGCCGGAAAAGGTCGTTACTTATGTTCGTGAAGCGCCTGCGCCGTCGACCCGCGTCGTGGTAAAGGAGAAGGTGGTCGTCGGTCAGCCGCTCCCCGAAACCGTCGTTGTGACGCCCGTTCCGGAAAATCCGAAATACTCGTATGCGATCGTGAACGACGAGCGCGTCATCGTCGAACCGTCGTCGCGAAAGGTGATCCAGGTCATTAACTGACGGGGTTAAGACGCCGCCTTTTAACGGCGTCAGCTCTTGGAGAAATGAAGACGGCCGCACCCATATGCCGCCACAACGGTGCGGCCTCAAAGAAGAGAAGTCATCACTTTCATTATTGCTTCATAAGATGGCCAGATGGTGATGGTGGATCCGAACGAATACCCGATCGTCTACGTTATCACGGCCGGATCGGGCGGTTATCGATGGAGTGATGCATGGTCTACGAAGAACCAAGGACCAGCCGTCTTGCCTTGCCAATCATCGCCATTCTGCTGGCGATGGTCGGGATTGTCCTGCTTCTGATGTCGAACGCCGGGAGCCATCGGCAGGCCAGGGTTTTTGTGCAGATCCAACAGCCGGAGGCCTCAGCAAATCGCGGATTTCTGGCCCTTGATCCGAGTGAAGATGGAGCTCCACCCTTCCCCGGGCCCGATCTCACCGTGGGATCCGACCAGCCTTGGTAAATGTCATGGCGATTAAAGAATCAGATCGAAAATTGTTTGACCGGGTTTGGGCTCTTGGCGCCAAAGCAGTGAAAGACAATCGTATATCTGCGCTCAGAAACGTGACGCTTAGCACGCCTACCTTGGAAGAGTACCAGAATAGCCACGGCAAACGGATGGCGGATCTAATCAAGGTCGTCCAACTTGGGATCCTGGAACTCCGCGCCAGCGGCGAAGTTATCGACGCTGATGAGGCTCAGCCAAGCCCACGACGGGCGACGAGCCGCACCTGAAATCTCCTCGATTCGGCTTCCCCATACGTCAGTTTGGACAGACTTTTCTGCGGGGCCCTTCTCGTAGGGATATTTGCCGCGATCGCTCGTCGGGTATATCTATCCGATAGCTCGCATAGTGAAACTCCTCCATGCTTAAGGCGCCTGCCTTGCGCTCATTGAAAACAGCACCGTGAAGCGATTGCTTCCTGTAGGCGGCCTGGAGGGAACAACTCGGCCGATGATCGGTTTCGTGTGCAACAAGGCGATATCTTAGCTGAGGCAGTGGAACTTCGCGGTCACGCGCAGTGCTTGAACGCCCGTTTTCGGTTGAAGATCGAGAAAGCTCAAACGTCTTGGACACTTGGCGCTGCCGCAAGTCGCCAGCCGCTACCCGTATCATCCCGAGCCCCGCACAACAGGAGTTATCGTGTCTCTTAAAGCCCTTGCCTTGAACGGCACCCTCAAGTCCTCCGATTCCTCTGAGGCGTCCTCCACCGGCAAATTGCTCGAGCTCATCACCGAAGAATTCAAGAAGCATGGCGTCGAAACCAAAACCATCCGGCTTGCTGATCACAACGTCAAGCCAGGCGTGACGTCTGATGAGGGCGAAGGCGACGCTTGGCCGAATATTCGCAAGATGGTGCTTGACGCCGATATCCTTCTTGTAGGAACGCCAATTTGGCTCGGGCAGCCAGGAAGTGTTTGCAAACGGGCACTGGAGCGGATGGACGCGTTTTTGGAAGAGACCGATGAACAGGGCCGCATGGTCTCGTATGGCAAGGTCGCCGCGGTTGCCGTGGTAGGAAACGAAGACGGGGCTCACCACGTTTCGGGAGAGGTCTTCCAGGCCCTTAACGACGTCGGTTTTACAATCCCTGCTAACGCCGTCGCCTATTGGGTCGGTGAGGCCATGGGATCGACGAACTTCGTTGATCTGAAAAAGACCCCGAAGGCGGTTCAGACGATGATTTCCACGCTTGCCCGAAATACCGCCCATCTCGCCAGGCTTCTGAAGCATGCTCAATATCCAGGGGAAGAGCGATAGTATAATGATGATGGCAGCCGGCACGGCTGACAAGGACCCGCTCGAGGCGAGGATCGGGGTCGGTGCGATCCTCGTCGGCAAGGCGAGCATCCGCGGGACGGCCACGGGTGCAAGCCTTTGGGCGACAGGCCCGATTGGAACGGCAGACGGTCTCGGAGCATATGAGACTGCGATCGTGCTTTCGATCGCCACGTTCGCGACGTTACGCGTGATGACGACCTTCAAGGTCGAAGGAAAGGATGGCCACGCCGACGTTGTCGCGTCGGGGATCAGAGAGGGTGATGATGGATGAAGGCCTGGGAGAGATGTCGCGCAACTTGCTGCATGGCCGGCCGTGACTCCGCACCCGCTGCCGCAGCGGGCCGAAACCGACATGACGGAGTGCGCACCTGGGCAGGAACTTGATGGTGCCTCCGACGTTGTGGAACGATGAGGAGGATTTCAAATGTCAGTTCCAAACGAACCCATCGTGCCGCCGGCGCCCGTACCGCCGGTCGATAGCCCGCCACAGGATCCCGATCGCGTTCCTGACGACCAACCACTGCCCGAACCCGACGATCAACCCGGCCCGATGATGCAAGAAGCCAGAAACGACGCGACAGGGGACATGCCGCGGCATTCGCCTCCGGCGAACTAGTAGAAGGTCTGCATTTGAAGCCTTATCTGTCGACTGGGACCATGTCCGCGACCACAGATGCGGCGGCTCCGCTCTTTGGTTTGCTCATTCCGCGGCTTGGCGTAGAGAATCATCCACGGAAAATTCCGCGATGGCCAGGATCTCGAACTCGCTTGGCATGAAATGCTGGTCTGATCCTATGACGGCCAATGTCCAATAATCCGGATCGTCGCCGAATATGGTGGAGACTTGCACGACGGTAACGTTCCCGTCAAAATGTTTCGGGGACCTCGCCCAGTAAAGGGCGCCCGGCACTAGACACGTATTTGACATGTACGTTACTCCAACTCGATTCCGCTACCATAACAGAAGCCTCGAATATGAACATGCCTCAGTTCGAGTGCGATGCGGTCGCGTTCTCGAAACGACGGGCGGCGTTCCACAAATTGATGGCGGCTGGATGCGGATCATCGCCAGAAGCACCTCGTGTCCAGCACGACATCGAGCGAATCCCTGAGCCTTTTCGACGAGAAATTGCATGCCCGCTTGCGCAATGACACTTCTCTAGCCGGATGTCCGGCCAGACCGTGCTTTTCCAGGGCGCAAGCACCAGTTGCCCAGGTCGTTCAGACCACCCAAATCGTCCTGGAGCGTCTCCATCGCGTTCAGAAGTTTCTTGTGCCGGCGTGCTCCGCGTGTCAGCGAAGAGCGAGCGGGAGAACTCCGCCGCATACCTGAATTTCTTGGTGTCCTTGCGAAACTTCGTGCCGATGGTCGCCGTCAATCGTCGAAGCGCCTTTCCGTCCTTTTTCAGCCGTTTGCGTTTCTTCTCCAGCACCCGTGCAGCAAAATTTTGCGCACGCGGCAGTGCCGACCCAAGTAGCCCGCTATTTGCAAGATGGTCGGTGCGGGCCTCGCCCAGCACCGTAGCCAGCCAGCGCAGTTCGCCGTTGAGACGCACAGGTTCGTCGCCGGAGACGATCGACTTGAAGAGAGAGAACGCCGAGCGGAGACGCCGCAGGGCTACCCGAGCCTGGTGCAGGGCTTCGGGCTTGCGCTTGTCAAGGAGCGCGTCTTCATTCAGACGGAAATGCCGGCAGGAACTCGCGATGGCCTGGAAAGCAGCAATGGCCGTCATGTCGCGGTCAAGGTGAAGACTTTCGCCTTGTAAGCCGGTTTCTGCGCTTCGATGAGAACGAAGCCGGTTTCGGACACCGAACCTGAATGCGGCAACCGCGTCGATCCTGCGGGCAAGGACGAAGAGATCGCTTGGATCACCGTCCTTCAGCTCCAGCTCGGCTTCGCGGATCGGCGAACTCCGGTCGCCGGAATTCGCCTCGCCGGCATCGATGACGACCTCGATCCGGGAACCGTTCTCCTCGACGTTCCACAATCGCCGCTCGACTGTGACGTCGAACACCGGTTCGAGGCTCAGGTCGCAGCCGAACTCTCCAATCAGCGGGCTCGTGTGATCAAGGATGGGTTCTTCTCCCTCGAGGGGCGTTTCCCATTCCGAACGGGCAAACAGCGATCTGCTGGGGCCGCTGGCCTTTACCGTCTGGGTCCGCGCCGCCCCAACCTGCCGGATGCGCAGCGTGTATCCGTTCCGCATAGGGTGCGATCGACCGTATCGAAGTAAGTCGACTTTTGATTTAAAACTTTGTCGGGTTTCCCAAGAAGATCGGAACCAAGAACAGCGTTCGCGGCTTCCGTTGACAATCGAGCTTGATTTCGATTTCCGACGACAAGATGACTCCGGCTGTGAGAGGGCGGTCCTCAACGCTGAGCGTGCTGTCATAGTGCGATGATACAGCGATTTCATGAAACAAAATCGAAAATCGACAACCTTTATGCTTGCCAAGGACCTCAAATCATCGCGTTCCGGCAATGCCGGCCACGACCTACAGCAGGCTGGAGCCATCTGCTATCGTCGCAACGAAAGTGGCCGGCTGCGGGTGCTTCTGGTCGGAAGCCTGCGGAACGGCCGATGGGGTGTCCCAAAAGGGCATCTCGATCCGGGTGAAACCAGCTTTGTCGCTGCTTTGCGGGAAGCGTTCGAAGAGGCTGGCGTGGTGGGAGAGATCGACCCGGAAGTCTTCGGGTCATTTTCCTATCAGAAGGACAGCACGCCTCATCGTTACCATGTCGCTGTCCATCTTCTCGAAGTCTCAGGGATCGCCACGGACTTTCCCGAAAAGACGATCCGAAGACAAAAGTGGTTTCCGATAGAGGTTGCGATCCGCGACGTTTCGCAATCGGGATTGCGTGCACTCTTGAAACGTCTGCGTTGAACTGCCGGTCTCGAGAAGCGTTATCGCGAGATGCAAGACGAAATTTCGGCAATCTCGGGCAATGCAAACGAACCGGACGAGGCCAAGCCGGGCGCGAACGTCAACTTTCCTTTCGACCGGATGACCGTCGAACAGTTTCGCCGCAAGTTCCCCCGCGCACGGTGGAGCGATATTCGCAAGGCATGGTTCATTCCCGGTCGGACTGCGTCCCGTCGGTTCGGAAAATGGCTGGCCGAACGGGAGGCAGAAGCCGACGCGCATGCCGATGCGAAGGGGAGGGACGCCTTCGATTTCGATCCGATCGACAGCAGCTATTTGGAGCTTGGCAAGGCAGGTTTCCGGATCAAGACACCGTACTCGAAGACGGTGGTCGACACGCTACGCGAGGTTCCGTTCTCGCGGTGGGACGGTGACTTGAAGATCTGGCATGTCCCCTACCGATCCTTCGAGGAACTGCGCCAACGCTGGCCACAGATCGAAGCGGCAGCTCGCCGCAACGAGCCGGAGGAACGGCGACGTCGTGCCGCAGAACGAAAGGGTAGCGAAGAGGACATGAGGTCGAAGCTTCGCTCGATGGAACGGAGGCGTCGACGCTATCCTCTTGTGAGCGGCGACCTGCCGCCTATCGGCCGCGTTGTCGCCATCTCCTACGGTCTCGTCGTGTTCACCGACATTACCGGCGAGCTCGTCGAGCCCGCGGCGGTCGCGGAATTCTATCCCGGCGTCACCGAAGATCATGTGTGGGGATTGTGGCGGAAGCCCACTTTCGACGAACTCGTGCGCACTTGGCCATCGAAGACGGCGCGGCCGGAACGCGCGCAGTGGTGGACACCGACGATCGATGAGCTTCGGCCTGCAAGAAGGGCGGCGCGTTCGAGAGAGGTAAAAACAGTCCGGAGCCATAGCAGCAGCTAGTTCTTCGCTCCTGCTCGATCGCCCGATTGCGCGACCAATCAAACGGAACCATGCTGGAGGGACGATCGCCGGGATCCCGTTCGTGGAAGCAGCACCGCCAGTACCGCGATGATCCAGCATGAAATCGACGTGCCCCTACATCAGCTCGCCCGGATGATCGGCGACGAGAATGGACACAACAGGTACCACTCTAACCGCCTTCAAGGGCTTTTGCGCCTTGTCCATCCCACGAAGTCGGCATTGACGCGGATACGCGGGCCAATAGCCCGACGACGGGGACGGGATGATCTACTGCCGACGGCACGCTCCCTTCATGTTCTTCGACAAATGAGTTCATCTACCGGAACCAACCGGGCAATAACCCATTTCCCAACGTGACTGACGGGACGGATAATGACAAAAGACGATCAACATCATACGGATGCGCGCAGGGCGGGAGAGCGCCTCGTGGCTGAGCACGTGCGCGAAGACCCTTTCGCGGCGGCCTTCAAGGCCACGCGCATGCCGATGATCGTTACCGACCCCAACCAGCCCGACAATCCCGTCATCTTCTGCAACGCCGCCTTCGAACGGCTAACCGGGTACTCAAAAGATGAAATGATCGGCGTTAACTGCAGGCTACTGCAGGGGCCGGACACGAGCGCGGCCACAGTCGCTAGCATCCGCGACGCCATCGCTGCGGGCCGCGACATCGCGGCCGATAACCTCAACTATAGAAAGGACGGCAGCACCTTCTGGAACGCGTTGTTCATCAGCCCCGTGCGGGACGATGACGGCCGGATCGTCTACTTCTTCGCATCGCAACTCGACTTCACCAACGTTAAGAGCAGGGAAGCCGAGCTCGCTGCTGCCCGTCATCTGGCCGAAGAAGCTGTGGCCGAACGCACCAGCGACCTGCGGGCCGCGCTTGCTGCGAGGAGCCTGCTGATCCACGAGGTCGACCATCGCGTGAAGAACAACCTTCTGACCATGGCGTCTATCGTCAAAATGCAGGCAAGACTAACCAAAGATGAGGGCCAGCGGCAGGCCTTGACCTCCGTGCTCAATCGGATCGAGGCGCTCAGCACGGTACAGCGAAAACTGTTCACGACGAACGATGTCGCCCGGTTCGACATTGCTGACTTCGCGCGCGAACTTGCTACCGAACTGGTCGGCGCCATTAAGCGGGACGACATCCGTCTGACCCTTGATCTTGAGCCAGTCTACGTACCGGCGGTGAAAGCCTCGCCACTGTCACTGATCGTCAATGAGCTCGTCGCCGACGCAGTTCGCCGAGGTCTCGGCGCCGGCGGAGGCGCAATCCATATTGTCGTCAAAGGGCTCAACGGCCACTTCCTGATCAGGGTGGAGGATACCTCTAAGCCGGTCGAACCAGACGAGACAAGTGCCGAGCTTGGCCGGATGCTGCTGGAGGCGTCCGCCCGGCAGGTTGATGCAAAAATCGAACGAACTCAAAACGGAAGGCGGACGGTCGTGGACGTCACGCTGCTCATCGAAAACGAGAAGGATCTACGCTATTGAAGGTCATGATTGTCGAAGACGAGATGTTGCTCGCGATGGCACTCGAGAGCGAAGTAGAAACAGCCGGCCATGCGGTCGTTGGTCTTGCGGCCACCAGCGCCCAAGCCCTGGAACTCGCCCGTGAAGAGAAACCGGAATTTGCATTCGTCGACATTCACCTGCAGGACGGTCCGACCGGGATAGACGTCGGCCGGTCTCTCGCCGCACAGAATATCCCCTATGTGTTCGTCAGCGGTAACATCAAGAAGCTTCCGAACGATTTTGCGGGAGCCATCGGTGCGATAGAAAAGCCGTACACAATGAACGGTATGGCGAATGCGCTAGCCTATCTGTCGGCGGTGGTTGCAGGCGACAACAATGGCCTACCTCCACCAAACCTCGTGCTTGCGGAGGATGCAATACGCTTGCCGCGCCATCAGCGAACGCGCTGAAGTTTCTGTCATGATAGGGATCCTTGGGTCGACCAGTGACTTCTGCCGATGAGAGTCCCTCGCGACATCACCGCGTTCAACTAAGGCGTTGCAAAGGCCTCGCCTTGGACGACTTCAAGTTCGGTTTCGGCCTCGTCCGATGCGTCGGTTTGCCCGAGGGGTATACGTGCGAAGCGACATCCGCGACATCGCGGCTCGCGTTGGGTCGTTTCGCCCACACGCTGATAGTGCTCGTGTGTTAGCCTCCCATCTGCGCAAGGCGTGTTTGGTTCGATCTCCTTCGGAACGAGTTTCGCCCCTTCCACAACGGCGAGTAGAATAGCGGAATCAGCGCATTGCCGCCTGTTACTGCTCAGTTGAGCGGCTAACTTGTTCTAATAAGTCACTGTGGTGGAAATTCGAGTTTGCGTACGTCGTAGCCGAGTTCGCTCGCCATCCTTATCATGCGCCGGAGCTTGGCCGTGGAGGGAACGGTCCGGGAATAGATCCACAGGTCCTTCATCGACGGGTCCGCGCTTATAAACCATGATCTATCGGGCGATTTGTATAATATCCAGTAGTTGAAAGTGATGAGAAAGGGGTAGCGCACCCGCATCTTCGCATTTGTCGTTCCGAAATCCTGGATCGTCCCGGTACCGCGGACAGTTTTCAGGCGACCCTTAGGCGTATCGACGCGGCAGCCGTCTTCGACGGAGATTTCATCTGGCGATTTGCCTCGTCGATAGGTCGAATATCCCGCAACGCAGCCGTCGGTCAGGAACATCGGGGTGCGCCCGATCTCGAGCCATGTCCCGCTATAATGATCCCGCTCGACTTTCACCACCTTGGGCGCCGCCCACGCAGTGGCGGTGCCGCCAAAGAGGAACAGCGCGATGAGCAGGGAAGGACCCGTGCGATTGTGATAGATTTCCATGAATACCTCCGTTTGTTCGGTGCGTTGGAAGAGGCTGTGTTTTCAATTTCCGGGATGCCGGGAAACTCCTGCATATCGCAGCGTTACGAAGGCCATCAGGCTGGCGACCGCGAATGCATTTAGATTGAAGAGGATTGCCAGATCAGCATCCGCCCAGATGTGCAGTGGCGAACCGATATAGCGGCGCGATAAGATGAATAGGGCAAAGACCACAACGGCCATGCCACGTTGCCACCGTTTCTCGTTTTCGCGGAACGACAATGAAACCAGCAGCATGCAGGCGGCGAAAAACAGTTCTGTACCAGAGCTCTGGCCGAATAGTTTCGTCTCAAAAAAAGTATCGACGGTGCCGGCCAGTGGCAGGGCGATGCGAGCTGCCAGTGGAGAACTTTGCGCCAGTAACGGGATCGCCAGGAAGAAAGGGGCAGCGATCAGAGTACCAAGCGAAGCCGCCACACCATTTCCGACGAAGTACCAGACATAGACCGGATAGAACGGCTTGTTGACGACAATGACCAAGGCAACAGCTACCGTAGCTTGGGTCAGAGGATCGAGCGAGGGTCGCGTTTTTTCGTTCATCACGCTGCCGGTGCCAACAGATAGTGGCCGACGCCCCAAACCTCGCCTTCATCATAACCGAACATGCCGGCCGTCGAGAGAAAGAATAGCCGCCATCGGCGTTGCCACAGCGATGCGTGCCGGCCGTAAACCTGCCTTAAGATCGGCTGGATTCGATCGATCTCGCGATCGAAGTTGGCAAGCCAGTCGAGCGCGGTGCGGCGATAATGGATGCCGGACCACCGCCATTCGTCCTCGACCCGGAACAGATCGCTAAAACGATGCGGCAGATCATGGGCCGGCATTATACCACCGGTGAAGAAGTGCTGCGCGATCCAGTCGGCGGGGTCGGCGCGGTCGAATCGATAGGATCGATTCTTGTGAGTGAAGACATGCAGGAACAGCCTGCCCCCCGGTTTCATCCAGCCGCTGATGCGCTGGAGGAGCGCGCGCCAGTTCGACATATGCTCGAACATTTCCACTGAGACGACACGATCATAGCGCACATCAGTCGAAAAATCGTTCATATCCGCGGTGATCACAGTGAGATTGGCCAGCTCGCGCGCTTCTGCAACGCCCAGGATGTAGGCGCGTTGAGAGGCTGAGTTCGAGACAGAAATGATACGCGCGTTCGGGAAATGCTGGGCGATATGAAGCGAGAGCGAGCCCCAACCGCAGCCAAGTTCTAGGATGCTCATGCCGTCTTCGATCCCTGCATGTTTGACGGTTTCAACAAGCGCCAGGGTTTCCGCTTCTGCAAGCGTCGTTTCGGTCGTCGGATAGAGGCAACAGGAGTATTTCCGCTGCGGGCCGAGCGTCTGCGCAAAAAAGCCGGCCGGCACCTCGTAATGCTGGCGGTTGGCATCCTCCGTATGGGTGGCGACAGGAAACCCGTCCATCGTCTCGACAAATCTCTGTTCGACCTCCTGCGGCAGGGTAGCCAATCGTCGTTGCATACGGCCGCAGAGCAGATCGATGCCTGCGAGCGACAGGCCGTCGGCGATCGGTGCGCGCTCGGCCGCATTGATGGCGAAGGCGAGCATGTTCATCAGGGCTCTCCAGGAAGAGGGGATGTGGATTTACGGGGGCCTGGAAAGAAGGCGTTGACGCGTCTTTGCAAGGCTCGGAATTTTTCGCCGCGCGAACGAAGCATATGCTCTTCGAGCGGCGGAATGCCGGAGATATGCACCAGGAGCCAATACATCAGCAGCGGCGCAAGTAGCGAAAGCCAGCTCCAAATCGGCTGGGCCAGCGCAAAAAGCGGAAAGCAGCACCAGAAGAGCCATTCGAAAAAATAATTGGGATGGCGGGAATAGCGCCACAAACCGACTTCGCAGACCTCCGTCTTTGCCTGCGGTGTCTTGCGAAAGCGGGCAAGTTGGGCGTCGGACAGTGCCTCGCCGCCGATCGCCACAATGCCAACGATGATGGCGACGACATCGACAAGGCGGGGGAAGGCCGCGTCATTGCCTGCCGCGAGGTGGACGGCGAGCACGAGAACGAAGGCGACGATCGCCTGGATCTGCAGGAAAACAAATAACCGCGTGGCGGCGCGATCGCCCCAATCCTCGATGAATTTCGCATAGCGCGGATCCTCGGTGCCCCCCTTGGTGCGCGATCCGATGTGGCTGCCGAGCCGCAAGGCCCAAAGGCTGATGAGGACAAGGACGGTCATGCGGCGATCAAAGCNNCGGCAAAGACCGCCGCGATGATCCCGCCGAGCCCAACGGCAAAGGACCAAATCGTGTCGATCCAGCCGCTGAGCCCCGTGGTACGCTGAATGGCCCAGGCGCCTGCCATTGCCAGCGACAGTCCGATTGCGATGATGACTGGAAGATGCGCGTCCATCGTATTTCCCGTCGGCCTTGAATGGTCACGACGGGTCTTACGCTAGTCGGCGCGTTTCAGTTCTCGCGTCGAGCATGAAAAATTCGGAAAATTTGTGCCGCCTATGAAACCGGACCGAATTCCCTTCGTAGAGACAGGTTGGAAGCAATCGCATTGAGATCCGACAATTGCTCGAAACGAGAGGACCTTATGGCATTTCATGATCGGGTTGCGGGTACACGGCGCCTTAATATCGCAGTGGTCGGAAGTGGCATTTCAGGCCTTTCGGCGGCCTGGCTGTTGTCGCAGCGCCATGACGTTACCGTATTTGAAGCGTCGGACAGGATCGGCGGTCACAGCAATACGGTGACTTTTCAGACAAATGGCGACGACGTGGCAGTCGACACCGGCTTTATCGTCTACAATCAAGTTACCTATCCCAACCTCACGGCCCTCTTCCACACTCTCAACGTGCCGACCGCCGCCTCCGACATGTCCTTTGCGGTATCGTTAAACGACGGCGCATTCGAATATTCCGGAGGCAATGGTCTTGGCTTGTTTGCCCAGTGGTCCAACGTCGTCAGCCCGCGATTCTGGTCCATGATGTGTGATCTTTTTCGGTTTTATCGCAAGGCGCCGCGCGATCTGGCAATCATGGCGGGCATTTCGCTCGATGACTATCTTTCGCGCAACGGCTATGGGCGTGCTTTTCGTGACGATCACCTGTATCCGATGGCCGCGGCAATCTGGTCCACGCCCTCCATGGAGGTTGGCGCCTATCCGGCCGCCAGTTTTGTGAAATTCTGCTGCAATCACGGCCTCCTCGAGATTTGGGATCGTCCGAAGTGGCGCACGGTCAAAGGTGGCAGCCGCGAATATGTGGCGCGTATGACGGTCGGCTTTGCCGACAGGATACGCCTTTCGACACCAGTAAGGACGGTGCGTCGGCTGGGCGGGGATATTGAGATCCGTGATGCTCTCGGCGGACGGCAGCTGTTTGACCATGTCGTTGTCGCAACGCATGCGGATCAGGCGCTTCGTATGCTGGCGGACGCCACCGACGACGAGCGCCGCATTCTTGGTGGTTTCCGCTATTCCCGCAACGTGGCGGTGCTGCATCGCGATGCGGCCTTGATGCCCAGGCGTCGAGCCGCCTGGTCGAGCTGGAACTATTCGGCAGATACGCGAACCCTTTCAAAAGAGGGACAAACGCAGCCCTCGATCACCTATTGGATGAACCGGCTTCAGCCTCTCGGTGGCGCACCGCCGACCTTCGTCACGCTCAATCCCAACCGAGCTCCGCGCGAAGACACTATCATCAGCACCTATATCTACGAACACCCGGTCTTCGACCTTGCAACAGACAGGGCGCAGCAGGAGATATGGTCTCTTCAGGGCGCGCAGAATACCTGGTTCTGCGGCGCCCATTTCGGCTCGGGCTTCCATGAGGACGGAATCCAGGCCGGGCTCGCGGTGGCCGAAGATCTAGCAGGCATCCGTCGTCCATGGCAGGTGGGGCAGGAAAGTGCCCGCATCGTTCGCAGGTCTATCGCACGACCGATCGAAGCGCAGATCGGACAGGAGGTGCTGGCGTGACAGCTGAACCTCGCGCGACCCCGTTTTGCGGTCATCTGACGATCAGTGCGCGGCCGAAGCCTGAAAGGGATTCGCTTTTGTGTGCTTCTTGGCCTGCCGCAAGCGCCGATACTGTTTGTTCGCATGTCGTTCAGCGACACCAGTCGGCCTCATCTATCGGGCGAAATGCATGAGCCAGCTTGGGGAATTTTCCGACGTACCATTCGTGACCACCGCGACCCGAAAGCCTGGCCTCGGCGGTCGCCTCATGGCGCATATGGTCCGCAACATTCGAATTGGCACGCTTAAAATCGTGTTGCCCTCCGGGGCGGTGATCCACGAGGTGGGAGCTGAACCCGGGCCTGACGCGACTATTGTTATATGGCGCTGGCGCGCTCTCAGACGCATGGTCACAGCCGGCGATATCGGCTTTGCGGAGGGCTTCCTGGAGGAGGATTGGACGACCCCGGATTTGACCGCATTGATACGGCTGGCGGCCAGAAATGGCGACGCCCTGTCTCCGGCGATCGAGGGCAGCCAGCTCATGCGGCTTTTGAACCGCACACGCCACCTTCTCAACGCCAACACGAGGCGCGGTAGTCGTCGAAATATCGAAGCGCATTACGATCTCGGCAACGATTTCTACAAGGAATGGCTCGACCATAAGATGCTGTATTCCTCGGCTATCTTCGACAAGACCACGCCGACACTTGAGGCTGCACAGCAGAACCGTCTGAATCAAATTCGGGGAAAGCTTGTGCTTTCAGGTGGCGAACGTGTTTTGGAGATCGGTTGCGGTTGGGGCGCGTTGGCGCTCGATCTTGCAGCGAATTCGGATGCCAGGGTCGTCGCCATCACGCTGTCGCCTTCCCAATTCGCTTGGGCGAAAGATGTGGTCGCCGCCTCCGGCAAAACCGGCCAAGTCGATCTGCGCCTTCTGGACTATCGCGACACGGACGGTCAGTTCGATCGTATCGTGTCGATCGAGATGTTCGAGGCCGTCGGCGAAGCCTATTGGCCGAGCTATTTCGACATGCTGAAGCGCTGCATGAAGGATGACGGCCGTACCGTGCTGCAGATCATCTCCATTGAGGAAGGTCGGTTCGAGGCCTATCGCGGCAGCATCGACTTTATTCAGAAATATGTCTTTCCAGGCGGATTTCTGCCATCGGACGCAGCGCTTGGGCGCGCAATAACTACAGCTGGCCTGAAGCTTACCGCGATAGAGCACTTCGGCAAATCCTATGCTCGAACGCTCCGCGAATGGAGGGCACGCTTTCACGCGCGTTGGCCCGCGATCGCCGCCCAAGGGTTCGACGAGCGCTTCAAACGGCTTTGGCACTATTACCTCTGTTACTGCGAGGCGGGCTTTGAGGAGGGAAGCATCAATGTTGGATTTTACACGCTCGAGCATGCGTAAATTTGCTTCAAAAGGAGAAGCGGAATGAGACCTTTGATGCCGACGTTCGCGGTCGTTGCTCTTGTGCTAGCCGGCGTGGCCGAAGCTGGGGACATTAGTGGTCAGTGGGCACGAGGAGACGGAAATGCAAGGGTTCAGATTGCGCCATGCGGGTCGGATATCTGCGCGGTCAACACCTGGATCAAGCCGGGCACGCCGAAGGAGAAGGAAGGCGACAAGCTTGTGATGTCGATCAAACAGGATGCCGAGGGTCGCTATTCCGGCACCGCTTTCGATCCGCAGCGTGACATGAGTTACAGGCTGACGGTGACCGTGAGCGGGAACAAGATGACCACGAAAGGTTGCGTGGTCGCTGGTCTGCTTTGCAAAGGCGTCGATTGGACACGCGTCAACTGACGCTTGCATCAAAAACCTCGGGGAGACCTATGTGAGAACGAATGTCGTCTCGTACCTTGCCACGCTGATCGTCTTCGTGGCGATCGATTTCGTCTGGCTGAGTACCATGGCTGATCGTCTTTATCGCCCGACCTTGGGCGACATGCTGACACCCGAATTCCGGCTGGCTCCGGCCATGGCGTTTTATCTACTCTATGCGGCCGGATTGACGTTTCTTGCCGTCAAACCAGGCCTGACATCTGGTTCGCTCGCAGCGGCCGCCGGTTACGGCGCCGTCGTCGGCTTGACCGCCTACGCCACCTACGACTTGACCAATCAGTCAACGCTCAAGAATTGGTCGACGACTCTGACCATAGCGGACTTGCTCTGGGGTTGCGCGCTATCGGCAGTCTCAGCCGGCGCAAGCGTTTGGATAACCCAGCGCCTTGTCGGAACTCTTGGCGAGATATGAAGAGCGTGGTTGTCACGTCAAACGTCATGGAGATTGAAGAATGAAACTGTTATTCGTCCTGGCGGTGGCAAGCGGGGTTTTCTGCACGGGATGTTCCACGTCACCGCGCGCCCTGTCTCAGAGCGCTGCCTACCAAAAACATCAGCCAACTCGTCCGGCGAACGCGAGGAATTGCACGAGTAAGCCCAACTACGAGGGAATGTTACGCACGCTATGTTATTGAGTCACCCCGAGATGACATGCGAGTGGGAGAGGCAGTAACTACAGTCCTTTGATAACGTGCCATCGCCAAACTAGGCTTATCCGCCCAGATCTTGCGTGGCGTAGGCCGCACTGTCGATATCGGCGGCGCTCGAACAGAGCTGTTCCAGTCCATTCACCTCGCGCTCGGCGGCGCTTTCTCTACGCGACACCCCGACGAAAAAAGTGCCAGGCGGAATTCAAAGGTTAGCGTTGCTCATCGCAGCAGGCGCTTCGGCCAACCGGATTTCGATGGGGAAACGTTTGCTATTCGCATCGTCCACTTCGACTGATCATCCCCGCACAGCTTCTTGCGAACTCACCAAGTGATTCCGATCCAGGTGAGTTCCAGATACACAGATCCAGCCGCGTCCTGCGACGTAGACATTGATCCCTCACCGAAACCCCGCACGTTGACGTACCGGCTTTTTCGGAGTCGAATGAGCGGCCAGTGTTTCGCCGGCCCAATGGATCAAAGCTGCCCCTCAATATCGAGGGCAAGCGCCGATCCGTGAGCAAGCCTGGCGATCTTTGACAGCCCAACGACGCCTGAACCTGGCAGGTACCCGACGTGCGCTTTGCCGACGAATGGGACCATATGTGTTCGCAATGGGAGAAGAAGGCTATGTCTCGCACGACGATCAGATCGTCGTAGCCGCCTACGTCTGCGAACGTCTGTGCCAGTATCGCCGCAGTGTTTCATCATATCCGGCAAATATTTCTCCGAAAGCCTCAACGACGTGGGCCGGCGTATCGAGAAGGCCCTCGCGATCAGGATTGTCGCCTGCCAAGGATATGAGGACCCTGACCGCCGCCTCTGCTTCTCCGCGGCTCGGTCGTCGGGCGCCAGAAGCTGCCTCCTCGACAAGCTGATCCATTTTGTTATCTCCCGATTTTCGCTCCTGCTTGCGAGCGAGGCGATCGAAAAGAGGATATTGAAAATTTGAAGATCCACAGGCGCATTGCTGCGTAGACAGCGTCGTCGAAACCACGGATCATCAAAATGCCTTTCGCCGCGCAAAGCCTGCAGAGACCGCGCTTTTCATTGGAGAAGGTCAATCGACCGATGAATGACGATGCACCCACCCCAATTCTCTTGAGCCGCCTGCTGGTGGCGGTGGGGAACGAACGGGACAAGGACGCTTTCGAGCAATTGTATCGCCACTTCATCCCGAGACTTCGTTCCTACATGAAGAGGTTGACCAAAGACACTGCGCTCGCTGAAGAACTCTCCCAAGAGACGCTCGTTGCGGTCTGGCGCAAGGCCGGACAATTCGATCCAGCCAAAGGGCAGGCGTCAACCTGGATCTTTCGGATCGCGCGAAACCTTCACATAGACAAATATCGTCGCGGATCACACCCCGAATTCGACGAGAACGATCCGGCCTTTGTCCCCGATGAAGGCCCCTCGGCGGATATCCTCATGATAAGGGAGCAGGAAGCGAGAACGCTTGGCAAGGCACTTATGTCATTACGGCCGGATCAGGTTGAGATCCTCAAGATGTCGTATTTCGAGGAGATCCCTCATTCGGCGATCGCGCAAACGTTGGGAATACCTCTCGGCACAGTGAAATCAAGGATTAGAATGGCCTGTGGCAAACTCCGCCAGGCACTTGGAGACCTCAGATGATCCGGCATCATTTGGATGATGATATTCTAGTGCGATACGCAGCAGGCTCTCTCGAAGAGGGCTGGAGCATAGGCGTGGCGACACATTTGGCCCTTTGCCCCGAATGCCGTGGTCGCCTGCAGATGTTTGAAGCATTGGGTGGCCATTTCCTTGAAAGCGAAATTGTTGAAGATGTGAGTGACGATGAGTGGCAAAAGATGAGAAGACTGATATCTGCTGACGAAACGGGCACTGTCGTCCAACTCAAGCCCAAACGACATGGCGACGGCCTCATTCCAGAGCCCTTGCAAGCGTATGTGGACAGAGCGGGCGGCTTGAAATGGCGCCGCCTTGGCGGCGGGGCGGCGCAGATGATCGTACCGACGGACGATTCCACGACCACCGTCAGGCTGCTAAAAATCCCTGCAGGAAAACCTGTACCGGAACATTCGCATGGCGGAACGGAACTGACGCTTGTCCTGGACGGTAGCTTCAGCGATGAACTATCAAGCTTCAAGCGAGGTGACGTCGAAATGGCGGACGCGGAAATCCTTCATACACCGCGCGCAGATCCGGGAAAGGATTGCATATGCCTGGCTATCACAGACGCACCTCTGAAGTTCACCAGCCGATTTGTCCGATGGCTCCAGCCATGGCTCAAGATTTGACTTCTATCGCGGGATTGCTAGGTCTTCATTCGCCAGACGACACCTCTGACGTGGTTTGAGCCGATAGCAGCCACGGTTCCCAAGCAGGCGCGATCGAGGGGAGGGGTCAGACATTTAAAGCCGGCATGTTCAGCCTGTCGAGCTCCAGGAACCACACAGTTGAGAGGTCTTTCAGAAGATACAGAACATAACCTCGTCCGGCGTATTGGCGTGCGCCTTCAAGACGGGTGTGATGGGCACGGTCCTTGTGGTCGAAGTCGAGCCGCTCATCCGTCTCAAGGTTATCGATTTCCTGGAGGAGGCTGGATTCGATGTCATCGAAGCAGCCTATGGCGATGAAGCGTTTGATCTCCTCGGTGATCATTCCATCCACCTCATCTTCACCGACATACAGATGCCAGGCAACCTGAAAGGGTACGATCTTGCCCACAATGTCGCACGGCGGTTCCCCGATGCAGTATCGTCGTCGCTTCAGGAAGGCTGGCGTCGCAAGATTTGGAGCTGCCGCCCGACGCCGAATTCTTCTCCAAGCCCTACGATCTCAGTCTCAGAGTTGCTCGTCTCAATGCCGTGTCAAAGCGCTGAGCGAGTACCGGACAGCCCGTTGATACGGTGTGCGCTCTTTTCTCAGACAGCGTTTGCCAAATGCCATATGGTCTTGACCAGCGAGGGATAAGGCTCATGAAAATCGAGATAGATACTCCCAAGATTTCCACGCGAGAGCGCTTTCTCGAGGCGATCGTTCAGAGTGCGATCGACTACGCGATCATTTCGTTGGACCTTGACGGCCTCGTGACGAGCTGGAACGAGGGTGCACGTCGAATCCTCGGCTGGAGTGCCGAGGAAATGGTTGGCAAACCCGCGAGCGTCTTCTTCGTGCAGACCGACCGCGAGCAGGGCGTGCCGCAACGCGAGATGACGGCGGCTTTGAGCGCGGGCAGGGGTAGCGATGAACGCTGGCACCTAAAAAAGGATGGGACGACGTTCTGGGCGTCTGGCGAGATGATGGCACTGCGCGCAGACGACGAGACAGTCATCGGTTTCGTCAAGATTCTGCGTGACCGGACGAGCGAGCGCGATCAGGCCGACAGGCAGCGACTCCTGATGCACGAACTCGGACATCGTCTCAAAAACACCCTCTCGGTCGTTCAATCGATCGCGACGCAATCACTCCGTAATGCCGCATCACTTGAAGACGCCTCAGAAAAGCTGCGCTCCCGCATAGCAGCCTATTCTACGGCACATGACATCCTCCTTCAGAAAAACTGGACCGGCGCAACGCTTCGAAACATTGTCGAGGCGGCGAAGGTCAATATCGGCATGGAGGGAAGCGAGCGAATCCTCATTCGCGGTCCCGACGTCGAACTCGGCCCACAGGCCGCGCTTTCCATCTCTCTTGTTCTTCATGAGCTTCTCACCAACGCAACAAAATATGGCGCGCTGTCAAATTCGGCCGGTCACATCGACACCACTTGGAAGGTCGAACGGATTGATGGCGAGGACATGCTCGTATGCTCCTGGCGCGAGTTCGGCGGTCCTAAGGTGACGAATCCGTCTCGCAAAGGATTCGGAACGCGTCTCATTCTCTCGAGTTTGAAGAGCTACGGCGACGTCGGGCTCGAGTATGACCCGGCCGGGATCATGGTGGAAATGAAGATGCGGTTGTCGAAGATTCAATTCCGCAGCGAGCTGGCCCAGATTCCTTGAACGGGCAGAGCTACATGAGGATCGACTGCCCCAGCTTGCGCATGGACCTGCGGTCTTGCTGAGGCCGCAGTGAGGGAAAGTCCCGATCGGTCTCCCTCGATTTGATGTCGACTCAAAGTCGAAATGAGCATGGCGTCGATGCTTTCGACGAAAAACCATCACCGGCGCATGATCGATTTCGATGATCATCGCCGCCGATTCTGATTTCCAAATCTCAGATGTTAATGAAGTTTCCTCTCCTGGTGCCGGAATCGATACCTGTCGCAAGGTTGTGTCCTAGCGCGGACGGGATGATCGGTCGATCGGCCAAAGATAATCTTGCGACCGGGGACCGCTACGCGATCGGCTCGCGTGCCACCGTCTTTTCGATGCCCCTTGGGGTTCGATTGCGAGATCGAAATCGGTTCCTTTGCTCAGTGCGGGTTAATGTCAGAGGATGTAATCCAAACCCGTCCATCATAGGCCAGTTCGCCGTCTGAGAATTTGCGATCGGCAATACCCTCGTAAACATGAAGACACTGAAGGAGCCCTTCCATGACGTCGCCTTCGCCGGATGGCATGGCATCGTCGGTGATGCACACGGCCTGATGGAGGTTTCCTTCAGTCATGACCAGGAGAGCGTGACCGCCATAGAGGCGAATTTTACCAGGCAAGGTTACGAGCGACATGGCACCCTCCTCGAAAATAGCCGGATAGTATTGCATCGCTATCCCGACGCTAAGGGGCCATGGTTAATGAAAGGTTAACGGTTATCAATTATGCAATCAGGAGTAAGCGCCGCGGCAAAAGGTCGTAATTGCATTCTTCGCAGACGCTTTTTGTTTGACCCTGTAACCAGCCGGCGCTTGAAAGCGGATCGATGAGCAGTTGCCGTACCCAGTGACTTGGCGCGGCGGTCGTCCTGCTTACGGCCACCGAACGTCTGAAGACCGGCAGGGATTGAAGGATCGCCCCCTGGACATGACAGCAAATATTGTTCGCTTTGACGCAATTGACTCTGGCTCGCGCACGCATAGTCAATATGTCGCGACGCGAGCCCGGGTTATTCATGCGCTCGTCAAGATCATATGCCACCCGAGCGGCAAGAACGGCATTTCGGAGGAATGATGGATAAGCCCTGGTCTGAGAGCTGCGGCCCGGTGGCGGCGACCGAGCGTGATGTTCAAAAGGCGAGCGCGATCAACGCGCTTCTCGGGCGACCGATCGACGTTCTG